>NZ_JAINWA010000003.1:1326002-1989004 GCF_021021555.1 Teretinema zuelzerae
CATAAGGGGCCGAAAGAAACGGTCTCGACCTTTTCTCCGTCTTCGCCGTGCAAATACGATTCGGTATACATGATCGATCCGACTATTTTTCCGTCTGCTTCGGCGATATAATCGAGTTCCGCAATAAAATCCTTATGACCGCGCAAGATATGGCATAAATAGTGCTCGTCGCATCCGGGACCATAGAGATTCCAAAAAGCTTCTCGCGTCATTTTTTCTACTTCCAGATAATCTCGCGGTTCTTCCAAACGCAGTTTGATGTCCATGCAATCCTCTTTATTTCACGAATGATCCAACCCTGATCAAACAGCTCCGGGCGTTAGGCGCTGCATCGCTTTACAACTTCTTTTAACTCTGCCATCGAATCGATTATTCTATAGTCGGCGTTCTCTTTTGTTTCCTGATGTCCGTTTCTGTATATAACGCAATCGGCTCCGATTGCCTGCGCTGCTTCGTAATCATGAAACATATCCCCGATGAAAAGAATTTTATCTTCTTTGCCGAATTCCGTTCTCAATTCTTTCGCCTTCTCAATTTTACTCACAACGGAAAAATCGTCGTTGCCGACTATCTTTTTGAAATACCGGGAAATGTTCTTTTCGGAAACCTGTACGTCCAAACTTTTCTGTTCGGAAGCGGAAACGATGTATTGGTCAATGTTGCATCCGTCGATATATTCCAGGATGCCTTCTATTTCATTCGTCAACAGCATGGAGCTGAATCTTTGCTTATAGAGATGGTTGTACTCTTTCGCGATCGATTCAAACGATTCTTCCGAAAAATCGAATCCGATATCCATATAAAAGCTCTTGATCGGCATTCGGAAGAACCGTTTATACGTCTCTTTGCCGATAACCGGCAGAGACCGCTTTTTCAACAACTCGTTCACAATGGAGATATTCTCGTCGACATCGTTCAGCAAGGTGCCGTTCCAATCCCATACAACTAATGAATACACGTTAACTCCTGAATGCCGTGAAATAGCCTCATGCATTAAATCAATTTTTTTTCGTACGCAAAAAATAATGCTCGCCCTCGTATGCAGAGCCTTCATGGAAGCCTGTTTCCGCTAACGCTTTGCGCCTTTCAACGGCTTGGGGCATTGCCTTGGTGGCAATCGCATCAACCCCGAACAGATCAAAAAAGTTTTCGCCGCATACGTTAAATAGTTCGGCTAAATAACGGGCGTTTTCATATCCGGACAAAATATCGACACGAAGAATTCCTGTTGTAACTTTGTATGTTCCTACATACCCGAACATTTCCACTGTTCCGACAGCTTTGGACAAGGATCTATCCACAATCGCAAAGCGTATAAACTCTTGTTCGGAATAAGCAAAGAGCCAGGCTTTAATGCATTGAACCATGTCCTCGATTCGATACATGCAAAAATCGCCGGAACACCTGTCGGTATTAAACAGCGGTTGCGCCTTGCCGTCCGAATAGCATTTAAGCAGATCTTCTGAATCGGATTCAGATACGAGTCTTAACAAAAAGCTGTCTGTTTCAAAAACAGGGCATTCATCATAGGGATTTTTCACGGAAACTCTCCTCGTCATAAAGAACAATTAAACTCCGGCGCTCACTCGAGAGAGAAGGACGCGAACTCGGCCCGACCTTCTCCTTCGTAGCGGAAATAGAGAGGATGAGTTCCGTCGGGAACTGAGAGTTCCGAACGGTATTCGGTCCATACGTTCGTAAAGTCGACTGCGAGTAGCGCGGCCGCAGGACCGCCGGGCGACGTTGAAACTACGAAGGAGCCGCGGCAGTAGCCCCGGACGCTCATGCGGATCGAACGAGCGCCCGCGAAGTCGAAGTATTTAAATCCCGCGACGGCTCCGTCCATCATGTTGGCGATATATCCGTCAACCTCGTCCCCGTCCCTGCCTTCCTGAGTGATATGAGGGAAGCGATTGTCCGCGACGGCGGCCTGCGCGGTATAGAGGGACGGAACTGCGCACCAGAGATTGCAGGCCATGTACGCGGGATATTCGCCGCGGCCGGCAAGAGGCTTTCCGGATAAGCCCTGCGACGTCATCTCTGCCTGGACGAACGATCCGTCCGCGAGACGGGCGATCGGTTCCGCGCAGCCCTGCCGGCAGAAGGTCGTGCCGTGGGTATGTCGGTGGTAGAAGACGTAGAAACGCCCGCCTATCTCGACGAGGCTGCCGTGGTTGTTTCCGCCGTAGTACGCGGGAGTCTCCGACTCCTTATATCCCCCGATGTGAAGGTCGTTGTTGCTGACGAGTACGCCTCCGTACCGGAAGCCTCCGTCGGGCCGATCGCTCGTCGCGTAGCAAAGCTCGTGCATGACGATGGACGAGTAGATGAAATAGTAGATATCGCCGAATTTCCTGATGCTCGCCGCCTCGAAGTACTCATGGCCCTCGAACCCCGAACCCTTCGAAAAAGGTTCGCTCGGAAGCAGATTTTCCGGTCCCCTGATAAGGGTGAGCATGTCGGGACCGATCACGCTCGCCATCGGTCCGGTGCGGGAGGCGTCGCCGCGGGCGCAAAAGCCGGTATAGAGATAGGTCTGATCCCCTTCTGTAAGCACGCCGGGGTCGAATTGGGGTTCGTCTCCCGGAACGGCGCCGAGAAGGCCTCCGTCGGGACGGCGGACGTATCCGTAAAACGAAAAGGGGCCGGCGGGCCGGTCGGACACGGCCACCGACACGACAGAAACCTTGTCCAGAACGTAGTACAGGTAATAGCGGCCGTCAGGCCCCTGAGTCGCGTCGGGAGCGTAGAGGCACATCGCGCCCGCGGGGTTCAGAGGATCGTCGGTTTTTTTGTAGATGACGCCTTCGAAGGTCCAGAGCGTAAGATCATTCACCGGAGCCGACCAGCATACATAATCGCCGAGGCAGAAAACATGGCCGTTGAAATAGTCATGGGATCCGTACACGTACACGCGGTCGCCGAAAACGTGCGGCTCTCCGTCCGGTACGTATTCCCAGGAAGGAAGATAGGGGTTTCCGCGTGTTCTGTATGTTTTCATGTCGGCTAGTATACACGCGGTTTATTATCGTTGAAACCGAAAAATTTATTTTTTAGGCACCCGTTCGCACTTTTTTTTACCCGGCAATCGCATGAACACTCATCAGGCTACGCCCGTTATTCGATACAAGAGGGATCGATATTTTGCCTTGCCGAAATATGCGAACTAATACGCGAAGACACTCGCATCTCTTTCTTGCCGGTTTACAGCCAAGACGTCCGGGCAAAAACGCGAAATCCCGGGCGTTTTTCAATACCCGTCCGCATACGCCCGCAACTCCGGTTGCGCCAACAGAACGCGCCCGGGGCTGGAATCAGTTAGGTCGAGGATAAGTTCGAGAACTTCATCTGGATATTCTTCGGTAAATTGTGGATTACCTTCTGATGAAACCCAGGCTACAATTTTTCTCCATCCGGAACCGGAGGAATACAGATACTTTCCATCCTGAACAACGAGCGTGTCCTGTTGTGTAGTCTGCAATTGCTTGAAAGTCACTCTAAGAGTATCGAGATGATAGGGCGCCGGTATCGCGTCA
Organism: Teretinema zuelzerae; assembly: GCF_021021555.1. Taxonomy (NCBI): domain Bacteria; kingdom Pseudomonadati; phylum Spirochaetota; class Spirochaetia; order Treponematales; family Treponemataceae; genus Teretinema; species Teretinema zuelzerae. Next base: position 1,329,539 of record NZ_JAINWA010000003.1, read on the forward strand.
ACCAGGGGATCTTCCCGTATCCACACTGAAAAGCGATACAGCATATTCATTAGAGGAGGATTTGTTTGATTCGGTGCGAGAAGAAGCCTCAATCGAGGTTGTTGGAGACTCCGCCGAATCCGAAAATCGTCGATAACCATAGAAATCAAACCGCTATTATTCTGAATTGTAAACTGATTCGGATCAGCCGCGGAAAAGTTCACTTTTTCGGTTCCATACGTTTCAACATTTGCAGTCAAACCGATTGGCGTCTCATTGATGAAAAAAGATTTAGAAGCATCACTTATCGGCTCATTTTTAATCCATGCAAAAAACAAGTCGTAAGAGGCGGTCGGGTCTACTATTCCGTCCGCGAGAGAAAGATTCCATATCGCTGTCTCTCCCGTGTTTCCACTATAAATAGATAGCGAACGTCCATGGATGTTTCCGCTTCCCTCGAAGGTCCGGAACGAGGTTACTGAAATAGTGGTAACCCATCCAGCGGGCGGATAGGTATCGTCTGTAGTTCCCTCGAAATCGCCGCCGGTAACAAGGTTGGCGAGTTCGAGGCGGTAGACGGGGGCGTTTGCGGAGAGGCCGTCGGGGAGGGCTGAGCCGTAGCCTGAGGCTCCGGCGGTTTTGTAGTTAGCGTCTGCTACAGGAGTCAGGGTCATGTAGGGGTACGGGTTCCCGCCGGCCCAGTCGGTGGCGTAGCGCCAGGCGAAGTCCCATTGGCCGGTAACAGGGTCTTCAGGATCGGCGACGGGATCTGTGACCGGAACCATGGCGTCGAACCCGATCGATTCGATGAAGTTGGCTTCGCCGTAGTATTCGTCGGAAAAACTGCGTTTGTAGGTAAACAAATCGCAGGAGGAAAAAAGGAACAAGGAAGCCGAAACCGCGCAAAACGCGGACAGACAAGCGGAAATACTGATTGAAAACAGGTGTAACCGTTTCATGGCGCCTCTTGTTTCAGTATACCGCATCGGACGAGGCTTGACAAAGGGGAAAAATCGGGTATTCTGATGCCCAAGTATGAGTATCAACGAAAGGCGAATGCCGCGCTACCCCGATTTTGCCCGGGCGTGCCTCAAGGGACACTGCGAGTTTCCCGGTTATCTTGAAGACGTGAGCAAAACAGGATGCAAGGTGCGCTTTGCGCAGGACTTCGGCATCGACCTTGAAAACGAATACACCCTCACCATCCTTCCGGGCTTCCGTTCGGGAATAAAAGAGTTCGAGCTGACCGTTTGCCCGCAATGGGTGGAAAACGGAGCCGATTCCTGCGAAATAGGCTTTCAGGTTCTGCACTCCCCGGGAATCCGCCACTATGCCCGCTACGTAGACATACTCGCTGAACAGGGCGAAGAAGAACTCCAGGAAGCATGAGCGTCGACTATCTTCCGGGGAAAGCATGGCTCGCCGTTTCCGACTGGCGGGACAACCTGTTCGACGAATTATCGATCAATCCGAACAATCCCCCGTCCACTGTCCGCATCGCCGGAGACCTCGTGTACCGGGAAGGTCCCGCGCCCCAAGCATGGTGGCACCGCACGCGCCTTGAAAAACCGTTCATAGCGACCTTTTCTTCTATAAAAGAAGCCTCTGACATCTTGCGCGGAATCCAGCGGAACTGGGCACACGAACCGGTCGCCTGCTTCCGCCGCGCCCGCCTCATCGAAGAAAAACTTCCCTTCGTGCAGGATAAACCGCGGGCATTCCCCTACTCCGTCCCGGCGAGCCCGATGGGCGTATGGAGCCTTCTCGACGAACACACCCTCTTTGCCTCCGCGGAAACATCGAGCCCTTTTCCCCGGGGCATTCTCCGCTTCGAAGAAGACCACGTGAACCCGCCGAGCCGGGCCTATCTTAAAATGTACGAAGCGCTCGCCTGGGTGGATAAGCTCTCCGCCGACCGCGGAATTCCGGAAGGCTCGCGATTGCCGGGAACCGGATCAAAATGCATCGACGCGGGCGCCTGCCCCGGAGGATGGACCTGGGCTCTCGACCGCCTGGGAGCGGAAATCACCGCGATAGACCGGAGCGAACTCGATCCGCGCCTTATGGCCAAACCGAATATCACGTTCATCAAACACGACGCCTTTACGCTCAAACCGGCCGATTACGGACAGCAAGACTGGGTATGTTCTGACGTCATCTGCTATCCTCCCCGCCTGCTCGAATGGGTGAACGAATGGCTCGACTCCGGCCTCTGCGGAAATTTCATCTGCACCATCAAGATGCAGGGCAAGGCCGACCACGAAACGACGCTCGCCTTTTCCCGAATCCCCGGAAGCGCGATCGTGCATTTAACGGCGAACAAAAACGAACTGACTTGGATACGGCTCAAACCGTGATACACTGATTTCCATGAAAACGTCCGATTGTCTCCGCCTGAAAAAGGTTTTTTCACGCTCGCCGCGCAAAGCCACTTATTCGACCGCCTTCGCGGCCGTCGTCGCGTTCACTCTCGCGTTCGCGTCCTGCGAGCAGGAAAGCCTTCTGCCCGCCGAACCGTACAGCGAAACAGCCGGGGAGGAACTGGAGAAGGACTCGGGAACCGGCGGCGAAACGGTGCCGGCGGACCTCGTTTTCACGAATTTGAGCGACGATTTCGATTACAACCCGAATCGGGGAACGCTGACAGCAATCATAGACGAAGCAGCGGACTCCTCTCATCAACATGCCCGGCCGTCAGTCATCGTGCCGGAGGAGGCGAGCGCGCAGTACCGATGGGAAGTACTCTTTGAACCGGCCGTTATTTCGTGGATACACGCGAGTTTCGACGCGAGCGCGGCGGGAAGTGCTTCCTCCCGCGCCCGATGGACACTTTCCTGGACAGCAGACGGAATTAAATGGAACGAGCTCGCAAGCGCAGATGTCCCGGGAACCCAAAAACTCGCAAATCCAACTAACCCTGATTCAGCCTATCGGTTGTTCACCGCCGCCGCCTCCGCGGAATACACGGAAGCGGACGATTGGCTGAACGGCGAGGGAAACCCGATCATCCCCGCGACAGCGATTTCAGGGCTTCGCCTCGATCTTGAAGCCGCCTGCGAAGCCGCCGAAGCCACGGAAGAAAACCCCGCTCCGCTCGCAGGCTCGATCGGTCTTATCTGCAGGGAACTCAGACCCGTATTTCCCTGAAAACACATCCATTACCTTCCCTTTGTGGATTCTTTCCCGGACTTCGGATATACTTTCGCAAATTTATAATACCGAGGTTCAACCATGACAGACGTCGCCGCGATTCTGAGCAGCTGCAAGGCTATGCTAACCGGACACTTCCTGCTTTCGAGCGGAAAGCATTCATCCCAGTACTTTCAGTGCGCGCGCCTGCTCCAGCACCCGGAGAAGGCGGCTGAAGTGGTCGCGACGGTGGCCGACCGAATCAAGGCGGACGTAAAAGCCGGCAAGCTCGCGGTCGATTCGGTCATCGGGCCGGCGATGGGCGGCATCGTAGTCGCGTACGAGCTCGGCAGACAGCTGGGAACGCCCGCGTTTTTTACCGAGCGGAACGACGAGGGAGTCATGGCGCTGAGGCGCGGATTCGAGATTCAGCCGGGAGAGAAGATCATCATCGCGGAAGACGTGGTGACCACCGGAAAAAGCACGCTTGAAACCGCCGAGCAGATTCAGGCGATGGGCGGAGTCGTCGTCGCTTCGATCTGCGTGGTCGACCGGCGCCCCGCCGACGCGGAGGAACCCTTCCCCTGGCCCCTCTACGCCGCGCTCCGACAGCCCGCCGTTCTCTGGGACGCGGACGCCTGCGAACTGTGCAAGGAAGGGAATACGCCCGCCGTAAAACCCGGTTCCCGGAAGGTTTTCTAAACCCGACTCAGGACATCGGGCGCTTTGAAACGCATTCCGCGATCGACAAAGAGCCCGAATAAGCGGATGCCCCTTGCCCGGAGCATCCGCGTGTGTTACAAATAGTTGTATGTCGAAACAATTAACCCAGGCTCAAATGACCCGCGCGATGCGAATCAGCATTTTCTCCGGCGCAGCTTCCGTAGTCTGGCAGCTCGTGTGCGCGATCCAGCCGCTTTTCAACGTATTTTTCCAGAACCACCTCGGCGCGACGGCGGCCCAGCTCGGCCTCCTGGTGACGATTATTCAGCTCACTGCCGTGTTCCAGATCGCCGGCATCGTGCTCTACGGCCTCATCGGCCGGCAAAAGCCGATTTTCATGGTCGGCCACATAATTCACCGCGCCCTTACGGCGATCATCGCCTTCGTCGCGTTCAACGTGGCGCGGGGCGGTTCTACACAGAGAGGAATCGTCATCATCATCGCGGCGATGGGAATCTCCTGGATTTTCGCGAACGCCTCCAGCGCCTGCTGGTGGGGATGGATAGCCGACATCTTCCCGGAATCCATGAGGGGCGAGTTTTTCATGCGCCGCTCGTCCATCATCCAGATCGTAAACATCGTCTGGTTCTTTCTCGCGAGCACCCTTCTCGATATTTTCCCCAAAGAGTCTACGCTCATCGTGTTCGGAGTTCTCATATCCGTGGGAGCGCTGGCGGGACTTCTGGATATCGTAAGCCAGATAGTAACCCCTGAGCCGCTGCCGGAGAAGAAGCCGGACTTCGATGTTTCCACCGTCTTCGAGCCCTTGAAAAACAAGGATTTCATCAGATACGCGGCGGCGATCGGCCTTGCAGTTTTTTCCATGAACATGATCGGGCCCTTCCAGGCGCCCTGGGTCGTAAATCCGGACCATATCGGCGCGCCGAACACCTGGCTCGGCATCATGAGCATGCTGACACAGTTTCTCTGGGTGATCTGCGCGCCCTTCTGGGGAACGGTAATGGATCGCTGGGGGCGCAAGTCCGTCGTGATTCTGGGAACCCTCCTCGTCGTCGGATGGATCGGATATCTGTTCCTCACGCCGGGAAACTACTTTATCGCCCTACCCCTCATCGCCATCTTCTCCGGCGTCCTCGCGCCCGCGTTCTGGGAAGGCTCGAACCAGATGATGCTCTCCCTCGCGCCGGAAAAGAACCGGGTGTCGTACGTCGCCTGGTACCTGGCGATAGTCGGCCTCGTCTCGGCTCCGGGCTCCCTTGCCGGAGGCGTCTTGAGCGATACGCTCGCCGGGCTTTCAATACCGGTCGGGCCCTTCGAATTCGCCAATTTCCATGTCGTGCAGAGCATTTCCATCGTGCTCGGCATATTCTGCGCCTTCCTCATTTCGCGCGTGCGCGAAGGAAACGAGAAGCCCTTCGGTTTCGTGGTCGGCCAAATAGCGAACCCCCAGATAATCCGCACCTTCCAGTATCTCGATTCGCTGAACCGCAGCGAAACTCCGCGGGCGAACGCGGCCATTCTCCGGAACTTCCGCGACGAATCGGCCGAACTCGCCGTGAAGGACATCATCGAACTGCTCGACGACCCGGACGGCAGCGTGCAGGAAGAAGCGGCCCGCGCCCTCGGCAGGATCAGATCGATCCAGGCAGTCGACGCCCTCATCCTCCGCCTGCTCGACGAAGACTCCGACATCCGCATCGAAGCGGCCCGTTCGCTCGGGCGCATCGGCGACAAAAAGGCGGTGAGGGCCCTGGTGGGATGCCTGTGGGAATCGGGAGAAGAGCTGCAAAAAGCCTGCATCGAAGCCCTGGCGGACATCGGCGACGAGGAATCGATAGCGCAGGTGATGTCCTTCCTCCGGGAAAACAGGAGCGAACGGCTCCGCCAGATCAGCTCGGCGGCGGCCGCCCGACTCGGGATATTCGAGGCAGCATGGGATATTTACCCCCGCATCATCACCGCCAGAACCAGGACGCAGCGAACCCAGTACGCGATCGCTATGGCCGACCTTCTGGGGAAAAGCGGCGAGTTTTATCAGTACGTTTCCGGAAGCGCTTCGGTGTTGCAGAAGCGGCAGCAGCGGCTGCTCGCGGACTTTCAACAGAACATGCAGAACGTGTACGCCCGGCAGCAAAAAAAGAAAAGCCGGATAAAAACAGATCTCATCGCGAAGATCCGTTCGGCCCTGGAAGAAGACCGCAACCGGGAAGCCCTGCAGGAGACGGTCGTGTTCTCCAAAAAGCTCCTGGGAGACCTCTTCGGGGCAGAACTGATGGAAGACGGAAAAGACAGGGAATTCCTGTTCCGGATAGACCAGAAGCTCGGGGTGTTCGCCTGGATGACGGAGAAGGCCGACGAATTCGCGGACGGGGAGGAAGCTTCAGGAGAGACAGCGCGAATTCTTACCCTCCTGATCGTCTATTTCCTTGCCGTATATTGAGTTATTACCCTTTTTTGACAAAATTTTCCCCGTTTTCATTCATTGACGGATAGGGTAAACGACCGCATACTGGTTGCATGATCAGCATAGAAAGTATTGACGAAAAACCCAATCTGCAGGACGAATTCGCATACCGCCAGATCGGGGCGATCACCATGCAGGTGGATCCGATCGACGTGAGCGCGTCGCTTGAAACCGTAATGGATTTTTTCCGGGACAACCCGGCGCACAGCGCCCTTCCGATAGAACGGAACGGAGTGCTCATCGGCATACTCGAGCGGACCACGGTGGAAAAAATGAACGAGTCCGCATGGACGCGGTTCTGGCAGAAAGACCTCGATGCCTACATACAGTCACCCCTCCTTTCCCTCAGGGCCGACGATTACATCGAAAAGAACATCAACCGCATCACCGAACTCAACAACGAAAAGGGCACGCGCTTTTTCGCCGTATTCTACCGGAAAAGCTTTTTCGGAATCGTCGGCTTGCGCGAAATGCTCATGCGGATCACCGACCTCAGAAGCCGCGACATGGCAAAGGCGCGAATGGTTCAGCAGAACCTCCTCGACCATTCCTCGGCGAAAAAGGACCCGCGCTACAGCGTGCTTACCTGGAACCGCATGGCGAACGAGGTAGGCGGAGATTTTTATCAGGACTTCGCCTTTCCGGACGGAAACCGGCACATCATCGGCTGTTTCGACGTGTCCGGAAAAAACGTCGCGGCCTCCCTTTCCACCATGGCGATCGGCTCGTTCTTCACCGCGCTCAAGCACTTCGACCTGGGAGACCGGTTCGGAGAGGCGACGACCCTGCTGATGGACGATTACATTGAAAACCTCACTCCCTCGGACATGTTCATCACCGCGGCGCTCTGCTATGTGGACCTCGCCGAGGGCACGGTTCTTATACAAAACTGCGGGCACACGCCGATCTACCTGTTCATCCCCGGAGAAAACAAGAAGATCGCCGGCAGAACGATGAACCCCAACCTTCCGCCGCTGGGAATGGGAATTCTCCAGAGCGAAGAGTCGACGTCCTACAAGCTGAACATCGTCAAGGGGCTGAGAATCGCTCTGTATACAGACGGACTCACCGATATGGTGACGCCCGACGGAGTCCGCTTCGACGACGACAGAACCCGCGAACTCATCGCGTCTACCTACGGGAAAAGCGAAAACGATACCCGGGACGTTTTCCAGAAAGAGATCGACGGCTGGATTTCGGAAGCGATGCTCCCGGACGACATCACCATCATGGATATCCGTTTCAACTGACGCCCCCGGGTGTCCGCCGGGCACAGCCGAGCAGAACCGCTTTGGAGAGGTTCTGTTCAGTCCCGTCCCCGCGTGATATACTGCCGGAAATATGGGCAATTCAGACACAGGCTTGCTGCGGCAGGCGGGAAAATTATTCAGGAAAGCGATATACAATCCGAAAATCCCGGTAAAAACGCTCCGCGTTCATTTCGACGCGCTGCTCGGAGAAGCGATTCTTCCGCACAACATGGATTTGCAGACGGTCGACGCCGGCGTCATTCCCGCGGATCTGTTGAGCCCCGAGCTCGCGATCGGTAAACGCATCATCCTGTACGCCCACGGCGGCGGCTTCATCTCCGGCTCCCGGAAAGCCTACCGGAGCCTCTGCGCCTCCCTCGCGACCGAATGCGCCGCGCGACTCCTGTTGCCCGAATACCGGCTCTCGCCCGAATACCCCTTCCCCACCGCTCTGGAAGACCTCTACAACGCTTACGCATGGCTTTTAAAGCAGGGAAACAACCCGGCGGACATCATCGTAGCCGGGGACGGCGCGGGAGGAAACCTCGCGCTTTCGCTCCTCCACTATCTTTCAGACAAGGGAAGCCCCCTTCCCGCCGCGGCGATTCTGCTTTCTCCCTGGACGGACCTCGCCTGCGAGGGACAGGCCTTCCTCGCGCGCAAACACCCCGACCCTATCCACACGAAGGAAATTCTTTCAGCATTGGCCCTGCAGTACACATGGCAGAGCAACTTTAAAAATCCGCAAGTGTCTCCCATCCACGGAGACTTTTCCCTCTTTCCCCCGCTCTACATCCAGTGCGGTTCGAAGGAAATACTGCTGGACGATTCGAGAGCCCTCGCGGAGAGAGCGCGCGCGGTCGGCATACCGACGGTTCTCGACATCGAGGACGGCATGTGGCACCTCTTCCAGGCGATCGACCGCCTCACTCCGCGAGCCCACCTCGCGGTAAAACGCATCGGCGCGTGGGCGAGATCGGGATGCGCCGGAGGGCTGCGCTGATGGAACTGGTATCTCCTGCCGGCAACGTTGAAAAGCTCGCATACGCCTGGGAATACGGCGCCGACGCGGCCTACATCGGACTCAAGAAATTTTCGCTCCGCGTTAAAGCGGACAACTTCCACGGAGACGAACACGAAGAAATCCGCAGGATGAAAGAAGAATACGCGCGCAAGGGCAAGTCCAAGCGCCTCCTGTGCGCGCTCAACATCTCCTTCCGCGATTCCGACATCCGCGCCTTTCTCGCGGAAAAGGATTTTTTCCGGGCATACCCCATCGACGCATTCATCGTGCAGGACATCGGAATGGTACGCCTTCTGCAAAAAGAGTTTCCAGAGATTCCCCTCCATCTGAGCACGCAGGCGAACTGCGTCAATTCGGAAGCGGTGAAAATGTACCGCGACCTCGGCTTTAAGCGGGTCGTGCTCGGCCGGGAAGCGAGCCTTTCGGACATCAGGGAGATCAAGAGCGCCGTTCCGGAGATGGAGATCGAATGCTTCGGGCACGGAGCAATGTGCATCGCGTACTCAGGCCGCTGCCTCATCAGCGCCTACCTCACCGGACGGAGCGCGAACGGCGGGCACTGCAGCCACTCGTGCCGCTGGGACTACAACCTGCTCGCCTCCGAACTCAAGGACGGAGAGCGCGAGTTCGCCGTAGAGGAAAGAGCCCGGCCGGGAGAAATCTTCCCCGTCGTCGAAGGCGAGGACTACACCGCCTTGTTCTCCTCCAAAGATCTCTGCATGATCGACTACGTGCGGGACATGAAGGACGCCGGAGTCGACGCCCTGAAAATCGAAGGCCGCATGAAAAGCCTCTACTACGCCGCCGTCGTAACCCGCGCATACCGCAAGCGAATCGACGAGCTGGAAGGCCGCCTGCAGCCGGGAAAATCGAAACCCTTCGCGGACGAGCTCGACCGAGTATCCCACCGCGAATTCGCGACCGGCTTTTATTTTTCCAAGGACGACGCGAACAAAACAACGCGCGGAGAAACGTCCTCTCCCTGGCAGCTCGCCGGCACCATCGGAAAGCAAACCGCCGAACACCCGGACGGCTCGAAAGAATTCGAGTTCTTTTCCATGAATAAAATCACCGCGGGAACCCCGCTCGAATACATCGGCCCCGACGAGCTCGCCCTGGCCGACTCGGAATACGAACTTCTCGACCCCGCAACGCGCGAAAAGCGGGACTGGGTGTGCCACGGCCACCCCTGCCTCATCCGCACGAAAGCGCCCGTCCGCGAGCGCTACATCGTCCGCAGCCCCGACCCCGACTACACGGCCGAAGCCGCAGGCATGCCCCGCAACAACCGCCTCCCCAAATCCCTGAGGAACCAGGCGGAATAAACCCAAACCCGATAGCCAAAAAAGAAAGACCGAGGCAGGACGCGCCAGGGCAGGCGGCGCGTGTTTTCTTTTTGAATCTATTGATACATTTTGATAAACTCTTCCGGTAAAACAACTTTTATTTTTGAGTTTTTATAGTCTTCGATATTTCTCGTAATTATATATTCGCATTGATTTTCAACAGCCGAGCAAAGTTGCAATGCATCTTCGAAGTCAGAAAATTTCGATTTTAAGGCTTCCAGCACATTTTGATGATCAATTGTAATTACAGATATATACTTCACGATATTGAGAATGAATTTTCGTGCATTAGCATCGCCGCCGGTTTATCTCAAAATATAGTAAATGTTTGCAATGCAATTTGAAGATACGTGTCCTATTACCAGATTATTCTCTGCCATTGCTAATACAATTCTGCTCGCTGTAAAAAAAGGATCTCGAGCTAATGCAACATCAAGAATTATATCCGAGTCGATAAAAACTTTTTTGATCACAAGAATCTTTCCCGTAAAGCTTCATCCAACATATCCTCATAGGCGTTTCCGTCGTCGCGAAACATTCCGGAAATACTATCGGTTATCGGCGATTTCAGAGAAGAAAGAGATGCGTCTGGTTCATTGGCAAAAGCAATATTTTTGAGATACTCTTCGACAATTCGAGATACGCTTCTATTCTTTTTTTGAGCATATTCCTTTGCCTGTTCCACTACTGATTGGTCTATAGTCAGCGTAAGCTTTGTAAGCATATTTCACCTCGCACGTATAATAGTAATACACATACACGTATTTATTAACGCATGTTCAAAAATTTTACCTATGCATGCAAGCTTGCCCATACCATTTAGAAATACACGGTTTGCTTCACTGCCGCGGCGGAAAACGACCGCGCCCCTGCACGGACGTCCGGACCGGGGGGCTCCCGGCGTAGAAAGGCGCATCTGCAAGGACTCCCTGCCTCGATGTTAATAAAAAACCTCTATACCTACCGTTCGGTATAGAGGTTTCTGTTATCGAGATTCGCGTGAACGAAAATCGCGTTGCCGGACAGGAGACTCGTCAGGTAGCGTCGGAGCAGTCTTCCACAAAGTGGCCGAACTTGCGGATTTTCTGGTTGCGGTAGCGGACCAGGACGGCGGGGTTGCGGTTCATGAGGTCGGCGAGGTCGCGGACGATGACGTCCTTGATGCGCCGGCTCGATTCAGCCGGGTCGAGGTGGGCGCCGCCTGCGGGTTCGGAGATGACGCCGTTGCAGATTTTCATGGACAAGAGGTCGCCCGAGGTGATTTTCATCATAGCGGCGGCGTGCTTCGCCTGGCTCGAGTCTCGCAGCAAAATCGAGGCGTAGCCTTCCGGCGAGATGACCGAGTAGACGGCGTTCTCCAGCATGTAGACCTTGTCGCCGACGCCGATTCCGAGCGCTCCGCCGGAGCCGCCTTCGCCGATGATGATGCAGATGACAGGAGTTTTCAGCTGGCTGAATTCGCGCAGGTTCATGGCGATCGCTTCGCCGATGCCGCGTTCTTCGGCGCCGAGTCCGGGGTAGGCTCCCTGGGTGTCGATGAGGGTGATGACCGGGCGGCCGAATTTTTCCGCCTGTTTCGCGAGGCGGAGAGCTTTGCGGTAGCCTTCGGGGTTCGCCATGCCGCCGTTGCGGGCGAGGGTTTCCTTGAGGTTGCGGCCTTTCTGGTTTCCGATGATGGTGACGGGAATGCCGTTGATGAAGCCGATGCCGCCGATGAGGGCGGGGTCGTCGCCGTAGTACCGGTCGCCGTGGAGTTCGACGAATTCGTCGCAGATGACGGAGATGACGTCGAGGGCGCGCGGCCGGTCGGGATTGCGCGCGAGTTCCACCCGCTGCCAGGCTTTCGCCGAGCTTGAGCTTTCCTCGACCTTGTCGCTGATTTTCTTGAGTTCTTCAGAGATGTCTATACCGGCTTCGGAGGCGAGTTTTTGGAGTTCTTCCACCCGCTCGAGCACGTTTTTATTTCCGTTCATTTAAGGCCTCCCGCGGCGGATTCTTCCAGGGCCGCGTTCGTCGCGGCGAGCGATGTCCTCCAGGAAACCGGGCAGTGGGCTTTGAGGAGGGAGACGAAGAGGGCGCGCTGTTCGGAGCGGGGACAGATGATGTCGACGAAGCCCTTATCCTGCTGGAACTCGGCCCGCTGAAATCCTTCCGGCAAGGTTTGCTTGATGGTTCCTTCGATGACGCGCGGTCCGGCGAAGCCGATGAGGGCTTTGGGTTCCGCTATGGTTACGTCGCCGAGCATGGCGAAGCTCGCGGTGACTCCTCCGGTCGTCGGGTCGCAGAGGACCATGAACAGGGGGATTCCCGCCCGGTCGAGCTCGGCCGCGGCGCTCGCGGTTTTCGCCATCTGCATGAGGGAGAAAATTCCCTCCTGCATGCGGGCGCCTCCCGAGGTCGCGTAAATGATGACGGGAGAGCGGGTTTCGACTCCCTTGAGCATGGCGCGGGCGATTTTCTCGCCGACTACCGAGCCCATGGAGCCGCCCATGAAGCTGAACGACATGAGGGCTAGTACGACAGGGGTTCCTTCGATGGTGCAGGTTCCGGTGACGACGGCGTCCGAAAGGTTCGCCTTTTTGCGGGCCTCGGTGAGCTTGTCCTCGTAGCCTTCCATGTCGATGGGGTTTTTGCTTTTCATGTTGCGGCAGAACTCGGAGAAGCTGCCTTCATCCGCGATGTAGCGGATGCGGGCGGCCGGCTCCATGCGGAAGTGGTGTCCGCATTCGGGGCATACGGCGAGGTTCGCTTCAACGGCGGCCGCGGAGGATTCCGTCCCGCAGGAGGGACAGGGAATTTTTTTCTCGATCATAAGCTTGCCTCCAGTTGGGCGTATATTCCGGTGCCGAATTGGCCGGAGCGGAATACGGCGTTCGAGAGAATCTTTTTCTGGGTGACGATGTTCACCGGCACGCCTTCTATCTTGAGTTCGTCGAGGGCGCGCAGGAGCCGCTCGAGGGCCCGGTGGCGGTCGCTGTCGTGGACGATGAGCTTGCCCACCATCGAGTCGTAATGCGGGGACACGGTCGCTCCGTTGTACAGGAAGGAGTCGAAGCGGACGCCGGGGCCGCCGGGCACTTCGAGGCGGGTGACTTTTCCGGGGGAAAGGGCGTTGATGCGCGCTTCGATGGACCAGCCGGTGAGAGTTATGTTGTCGGGATCGATTGTCCAGTGTTCGCCGCAGCAGACGAGGATCTGTTCGCGGATGAGGTCGGTGCCGGTTACGAATTCGCTGACCGGATGCTCGACCTGGATGCGGGCGTTCACTTCCATGAAGAAGAACTCGTTTCCGACCGCGAGGAATTCTATGGTTCCCGCTCCCCGGTACTTCAAACTGGAAAAGAGGTTCCGCGCGCCCTCCGACATGCGTTTGCGCATCTCGGGAGTAACTCCGGGGGACGGGCTTTCCTCGATGAGTTTCTGGTGGTTTTTCTGCACGGAGCAGTCGCGCTCGCCGAGGATGGCGACGCCGCCCTTTCCGTCGGCGATCACCTGGAGCTCGACGTGGCGGGGATTCTGCAGATACTTTTCGATGTAGACGGTGCCGTCAGCGAAGTTTGCTTCCGCTTCGCGGCTCGCGATTTTCAGGTTTTCTTCGAGCTCTTCGTCCTTCCAGACGATGCGCATGCCCTTGCCGCCGCCGCCGGAGGCGGCCTTGATGATGACAGGGTAGCCGCAGGCGCGGGCGACAGGAATCGCTTCGTCCTTGGTGGCGATGGGACCGGGCGAGCCGGGCGTGACCGGGAGGCCGTACTTGAGGGCGGTTTCCCGGGCGGTCACCTTGTCGCCTAAAAGGTCGATGGTTTCAGGATCGGGGCCGATCCAGATAAGGCCGGCTTTCTGAACCTCGCGGGCGAAGTTGGAGTTTTCGGATAAAAAGCCGACTCCCGGGTGGACGGCTTCGCAGCCGGTACGCACGGCAGTGGTGATTATCGCGCCGACCGACAGATAACTCTGGGCGCTTTTGGGCGGCCCGATGCAAACGGCGATGTCCGCAAGCCGGGTGTGGAGGGCGTCGCGGTCGGCGGTGGAGTACACGGCGACCGTTTCGATTCCCAGCTCCCGGCAGGTGCGGATGATGCGGACCGCGATTTCGCCGCGGTTCGCTATCAGTAGTCTTTTGATCATACCGGGCGAACCTCGAAGATGGGCTGGTCGTATTCGACCATGTCGCCGTTGTTGACGAGGATCTTTACGATTTCGCAATCGAACTCGGCTTCCAGGGCGTTCATCATCTTCATCGCTTCGATGATGCACAGCTTCTGGCCCTTGGTTATTTTCTTGCCGACGTCGGCGTAGGCGGGCGCGTCCGGGCTGGGGGCGCGGTAGAAGGTTCCCACGATGGGGCACTTGATGTACTCGAATCCGGGAGCGGCGGCGCCGCCGCCTCCGGCGGGCGCGTGAGGCGCCGGAGAGGATGATTTCGGGGCGGATGTCTGCGCGGCCGCAGGAGCTCCGGCGTTCTGAGCCGGTGCGGGAGGCGCGGCGAACTGGACCGCGGCGGCAGAGAAGGCTTCCTTGCGGCGAAGCTCGAAGGAAAATCCGTTGCCGGTGAAGCGAAGCTCGGCGGCGTCCGACTTGTCGAACTTGTCAAAAAGGGCCAGCAGTGTCTTGTCGTCCATATATTTTCTCCTATAAATGGTCAAGCGAAGCTTGATCTCAGATCACGTCCATGCGCGGAACATCCGCGGAGTAATCCACGCCCGCTACGTCGAATCCGTTCGCGGCGAGGAAGTCGTGGCGATAGCCTGCGAGGTCGCAGAGATTTCCGCCGTGTTCGTCGTCGATGGCGTCGTAGCCTGCGGAGGAGAGAGCGGCCATGCCCTTGTCCACCTCGGCCTGCACGGCCGGATCCATCTCCCAGTCGTCGATCCTGATGAGTCCTTCTCCGTCAACGGGAACAGCCGTTCCCGCATAGAGGCGCTCCGCGTAGAGCCGTTCGATCTGTTCGATGCAGCCTTCGTGGTTTCCCTTTTCCTTCATCACTTTGAAGAGAACCGAAAGATAGAGGGGGATGATCGGAATGACGGCGCTCGAGCGGGTCACCAGTCCCTTGTTCACCGAAACGTAGGCGGCTCCGCCGATTTCTTTCGCGAGAACCGCGTTCATGTCGCGGGCGGTTTTCTCAAGATGCTTTTTGGCTCCGCCGATGGTGCCGTCGCGGTAGATCGCGTGACTCACCGCAGGGCCGATGTAGGAATAGGCGACGGTGGTGCATCCGGAAGCGAGAACTCCGGCGGCGGAAAGCTGCTTCATCCAGCGGGCCCAGTCTTCTCCGCCCATAACCTTGATGGTCTCGGCGGCTTCCTCTTCGGAAGCGGGATCAGCGCTCATGACGGACAGTTTTCCGGTCATCGTATCGATGGTGAGGCCCGAAAAGGGTTTGCCGAAGGGCTTGAGAACGGATTTATAGAGGACTCCGGTGTCGGGGTCCGTGCGTACCGGGCTTGCGAGGCTGTAGACGACGAGATCGAACTGAACGCCCATTTTCTTCGCTTCTTCGATAACCTGCGCGCGGACGGCGTCCGAGAAGGCGTCGCCGTTCAGAGTGACCGAGGGGATGTTCGCCTTTTTCGCGGCACGGTCGAAGGCGAGGTTGTTGTACCAGCCGGGGGTGCCGCTCGTCGCTTCGCTGCCTTCTTTTTCGAAGGACACGCCGATAGTCGCAGCTCCGTAGCCGAAGCTGGCTGCGATGCGGCTCGCGAGACCGTATCCGGTGGAGCAGCCGAGCACGAGGACGGCTTTCAGCGGGCGGGAAGACGCGAAGCTTCCGCCTGAAACAGGAGCTCCCGGAGTGCGCTTGCGGGACGAGTTTTTCGATTGCACATAGGCGATCTGGTTTTCTACTTCTTTCGCGCATCCGGCGGGGTGGGCGTTAATGCAAATATTGCTTCGAATCATCGGTTTTACGATCATCTGTATCTCCTGTTGCAGGCTCAAGCCTGCGCTTGTCCGGTTTGGCTCGAATTCCCGACGAGGCACATCCATTCGGCTTCCGTAGCGACGCGGTCTCCGACGTAGCATACGCCGGACTGCTTGATCATGCGGGCGGAAACCCGAAGGTTTTTCACTACGATGCGGACTTCGTCGCCGGGGCGCACCTGGCTGCGGAATTTCACCTTGTCCAGGCTCGCGAAGAAAAAGAGGGAATCGTCGGCGAGGACGCCGCGCTTCACCAAGCCCGCGCCGCCGGTCTGCGCCATGGTTTCGCAGAGGATGACTCCGGGAACCACGGGGTATTCGGGGAAGTGTCCGCGGAAGAAAAACTCCTCTTCCGTGAACACGTGGCGGGCGACGATTTCTTCTTCGTTCGAAACGTCGATCGTATCGACGAAGAGGAAGGGATCGCGGTGGGGAAGCAGCTTCTCGATTTCCGCCCGTTCCGCGGCGCGCACGGCGGGGAAGGAAAGGTCTACCGGTTTGATCGGGTCGCTCATTTCTTGAACTTCCTCATGACGACGACGCCGTTGTGTCCGCCGAAGCCGAGAGAACCGGAAGCGATGCAGTCGATGCTTCCCTCGACGCCCTTGTTCGGAACGTAATCGAGGTCGCAGCCGTGTTCGACGTCGGGGTTGTCGAGATTGATGGTCGGCGGATAAAAGCCGTCGACGATCGACTTGATTCCGATGATGGCTTCGATGGCTCCGGCGGCTCCGACGCAGTGGCCGGTCATGCTCTTGGTGCTGGAAACCTTCATCTTATACGCGTGGTCTCCGAAAGCTCTCTTTATCATGAGGGTTTCCGCCGGATCGTTGACCGGGGTCGAGGTTCCGTGGGCGTTGTAGTACTGCACGTCTTCGGGCCGTATGCCTGCGTCTTCGAGGGCGCGGGTGATGGCCAAGGCGCCGCCCGAGCCGTCGGGATTCGGGCTGGTAATGTGGTAGGCGTCGCTCGATCCGCCGTAGCCGGCGAACTCCGCGTAGATTTTAGCTCCGCGCGCGAGGGCGTGCTCGAGTTCTTCGAGAATCAGGATTCCCGCTCCTTCGCCCATGATGAATCCTTCGCGGTCGCGGTCGAAGGGACGGCTCGCTTTTCCGGGATTATCGTTGAAGCTCGAGGCGAGGGTTTGCAGGACGCTGAAGCCGCCGATGCCGAAACCGGTGATCGCCGCTTCGCTTCCGCCGGCGACGCACACGTCGAGGCGGCCGGAGCGCACCAGATCAAGGGCGGCGCCGAGGGAGTCGGTGCTGGAGGCGCAGGCGGTCGCGAGCGTCCAGGAGACGCCCTTGATGCCGTACAGCATGCTGATGTTTCCCGCGCCCTCGTTCGAAATGAGCATGGGGATCGAAAGGGGCGGAACCCTGGAAGGTCCGGCTTCAAAGTACTTTTTCATGGAAGCTTCGATGACCTCGAAACCGCCGATGCCGTTTCCGACCATTACGCCGGACTTGGCGGCGGAAATCGTTTCCTTGTCGAAACCGGCGTCCTTGATCGCCTGGGCCGCGGCGACGGTCATGAACTGGCAGAAGCGGGCCATTTTGCGGGCTTCCTTGCGGTCGATCCAGAGAGTGGGATCGAAGTTCTTCACTTCCGCGGCGATTTTCACAGCGTATTCCGATGCGTCGAACTGGGTGATGGGGCCGACTCCGCATTTTCCCTCGCGGATCGATGCCCACATTTCGTCTACGGTGTTTCCGATCGGGGTAACGGCTCCAAGGCCGGTAACTACAACGCGTCTTTTCATGCTCCCATTCCTCCGTCTACGCCGATTACCTGCGCAGTAATGTATTCAGATAAATCCGATGCGAGGAAGACCGCGGCGTTCGCGACTTCCTGAACGGTTCCAGCCCGCTTCATGGGGATGGTTTCAAGCCATGTTTTCTTAGCGTCCTCGGGGATGACGTCGGTCATCTCGGTGAGGATGAAGCCGGGGGCGATCGCGTTCACGCGCACTCCGCGGCCGGCGGTTTCCTTCGCGAGAGCCTTGGTGTAGCCGATGAGGCCGGCCTTGCTCGCCGCGTAGTTCACCTGGCCGCCCTGGCCGTGAAGGCCGACGATGCTGGAAAGGTTGATGATGGAGCCGGCGCGCTTGCGGATCATATCCGAAGAAACGATCTGGGTTACGAGGAAGGTGCCGGTGAGATTCACGCGGAGAACGGTTTCCCAGTCTTCGAGCTTCATGCGGAAGGAAAGGCCGTCCCGGGTGATGCCGGCGTTGTTCACCAGCACCGAGAATCCGCCTGATTCCTTCACCGCGGCTTCTATCACCGGGCGGACCGAGTCGGGATTTCCGATATCCGCGATGAGTTCGTGGTACACGGTTCCGTTTTGCGCGGCCAGTTCGGCGAGCTCGCGGGCCGATTCCGACGATTTAGTGGCGAGACCCCAGACAGCGGCGCCTTCTTCTATGAAACGGCGGGCCATTTCCTTGCCGATTCCCCGGCTCGCGCCCGTGATCAGGGCTGTTTTACCTTTCAGCAGCATGTCGTTCTCCTCGTTTCAGCTTTGAGCCGAAACCGGTATAAAGTCAGTGTAGAGTACGCAGGTTCCCGGGTTTCCGGAATCCGCCCACAAACCGGAAAGAACCTTTCCGGGACCGGCCTCGACGAGGCGGTTGATGTTAAGGCCGCCCATCAGAGCGGCAATCGATGATTCTTCTGTCGTCCAGCGGACGGGGCTCGAAATATGCAGCACGGCGTTTTTCCGCGCTTCCGCTCCGGAAGCGACCCGCTGTCCGGTCACGTTCGAGAAAAGGGGCAGGACGGGATCGCGGAATTCGATGTTTTCGAGAACCTTCGCGAACTCCTCGCCGGCGGATGCCATGAGGGGCGAATGGAAGGGGCCAGCCACTTTCAGGCGGAGAACGCGGCGTGTGCCGGCTTCCTTGAGAGCCGCTTCCGCACGGGAAAGACCTTCGGAGGTTCCGGAGATCACGGTTTGCAGAGGGCTGTTGTAGTTAGCGGCGAACACGTCCGCGCTCGCGGAGGAAAGGCTCTCGAGGACGGAGTCGACGACGTCGCTTGAAAGGCCGAGCACGGCGGCCATGCCGGGAGCGGCGCCCGAAGCTGCTCGGGCGGCGATCTCGTCGGCGGCGGCCTGCATGATGCGTCCGCGTTCAAGAATGATTTTTATGCAGTCTTCTTCAGATAATACGCCTGAAACGGCGAGGGCGGGATATTCTCCGAGGCTGAACCCGGCGCAGGCCGCGGGAGAAAGGCCGCGAGCTTTCAGGACTCTGGCCGCGGCGAGCGAAACCACCGTAATGGCAATCTGGCTCGAGTCGGTCCGTTTGAGGATTTCAGCGTCGGCGTTAAGGAGCTCCTCGACGGGAGATCCGCGAAGGGCGCTCGCCGCGTCGAATAAGGAGCGGACTCCTGCGGAGCCGTCGGCGTCCGCGCGTAAAAGGTCCATCCCCATGCCGGTGAATTGCGATCCCTGTCCGGGAAAAAGAAATACAGCCACGCTTCCTCCATTTTGACATAAATTGTAATTACGTCATACTGTAGTCAGCGTTATTGTACCTTTTTTATGACAAAAGTCAATAGTATGTCGAAATGAGTAAACGAACCCGTGTAAAAAACACCGACTATGAACTGGTCGTCATCTGGCTGATGGCGAAGCTCATCGCGGCCTTAACGTCTTCGGCTTCGGAGCGGTCGAGGATGGCGATCCGGTAAATGGCTGATTCCACCAGCCCGTAGAGCAGCTCGTTGGCGATTTTAACGTTCGGAATCTTGAACTCGCCCGCGTTTCTGCCGGCGATCATGAGCTGGGACATGAGGTGGCGCAGCCTGATGGTTCTGCGCTTCACGCGGGAATCGGGATCCTTGCCGCTTTTTTGAGCTTGCAGGAGATAGGTGAGGACGACGTTGAACAGGCGCCGGTTATCCGCGCACCGGTCGACGATGGTATGCAGAACCGACTCGAGCCGCGTCGCCCAGGGAACGCCCGCTTCGTCTATCATGCCCCGCAAGTCCTTCTCCACGCTGTCGGTGAGCTGTTTTATGCTCCAGATGAAGATTTCCCGCTTGTTCTTGAAATACAGATACAGCGTGGTGCGAGTGATGCCGCAGCGGTCCGCGATTTTCTGAAAGGTAGCGTCCTCGTAGCCTTCCTCGACGAATATATCGAGGGCTTTTTCGAGGATCTCCGCCCGGCGCTTATCATGTTCGACAACTATGGCCATAGCTCACCTCTCCTTGCTGAAATGGTAGAACACGGTGTCCAGATTTCCGCTCTTGAACTTCTTCCGCTTGTCGGCTTTCCTGCCGATTGCGTCCTCGAAGGAAGTGTTGCTGGTGATGAAGGCGAGATCCCAGCCTGCGAAATCCTTGAAAAGACGGTGCATCGAAGAATACAGAGCCCGAGCGGAATCAGCGTCTTCAAGCCGTTCGCCCCAGGGCGGATTGGAAAGAAGCAAGCCTTCGGGCCAGGGCGCCGCGAGTTCCTCGAAGGAGGCGCGGACGAAATCCGGCCGGGGAATACGGGAATCCTTTCCGATAGTCTGAAGGGCGCGTCCGGCGATGGAACAGGCTCGTTCGGCGTTTCCGCGGGCAGAAACCAGGACCTTCTCGTCGATGTCGCTTCCGGTAACCCGTACCAGGCAATCCGTGCGGATCGCCGAAGCCGCGCGGGCGCGTTCCTCTTCGAGGGCGGCCTTCGCCTCTGCCGTGGTGAACGGAACGAGATGCTCGAGGGCGAAGGAGCGGCCGAGGCCGGGTGCAATGTTGTGGGCGTAAAGGACGGCTTCGATGGGAATAGTGCCCGAGCCGCAGAACGCGTCGTGGAACGGAGTTTTTCTCCGCCAGGCTAGGCTTTGGATCAGAACCGAGGCGAGGGTTTCCCGTATGGGGGCTTCGCCTCCGGCGGTGCGGTATCCGCGCCGATGCAGGGGCATTCCCGAAAGATCGAGGAGGATGCTCGCGGCGTCGTGCTCCATATATACGCGTATCGCGACTTCAGATCCGGTTTCAGGCAGGGACGACATTTTCCAGGCCTTCCCCAGGGATTCGTAGATGCCTTTGTGTACGACGCTCTGGATGGTGGTTTCCGAGGACAATTTGCTTGCATGCACGCGGACCTTGTCCACGAGGATCTTGAAATCCTTTTTGAACCAGTCGTGCCAGCGGACGGCGGCTACTCCGGTAAAGAGGGCGTCGAAATCGCGGCAGGGGATGAGGGCCATCTGCAGGTACACCCGGTCGGCGGTTCGAAGGCAGAGGTTCGCCCGATACAGGGCGGCCAGACAGGCGGCCCCGCCGCGCGCTTCGTCTTCCCCGGAAAGCCGGAAAGAAACCCGCCCTACGGGAGGACGGGAAAGAGCGGAAGGATCTCCTCCGCCGGGGAGAAGAACGAATCCGAGCTGTTTCAGCTCGTTTGAAAGAACCTTTTCGGCTCCAATGGCGCACAGCGCTACCAGGGTATACATCGTACCTGATTATAACAGTAATACGAAAAATGTAAAGTTGACGTAAAAGCGGCGGATTCCGCCGTCCGCCCGCCGAGGCGAACGGCCTTCCGCGCCGCGCTAGACCTTTACGAGATCGTACTTCCGGTTTCCGAGTCCCAGGCGGACCGCGTGGTCGAGGCCGGCTGACCAGTCCGTGTCGGGATGGATGTGGCCGAACTTTTCGCCTGTTCCGCCGTAGTTCCGGTCGGTAAGGGCGGTGCCGTTGATCGCGGGGGCGGCGTTGACCGCGTCCACGCAGGCCTGATCGAGAGCGACGGGGTCGAGGCTCGCGAAAATGCCGATGTCGGCCACGACGGGAGCGTCGTTGTTCGCCCAGCAGTCGCAGTTGGGAGAGACGTTCATGACGAAGTTGACGTGGAAGTGGGGCTTGCCGTTGAGAATCGCCTCGGTGTATTCGGAAATGCGCTCGCTGCACACCCGGCTCGCGGAGCCTTCCGAAGCCCGCGCGGCGGAGAACTGGCAAACCGCGACGCACTGGCAGCAGCCGGTGCACAGGTCGTGATCGATGACGGCCTTGCGCTGGGCGTCCAGCGTAATCGCATGGTGCGCGCAGTTTTTTACGCACAGGCCGCAGCCGGTGCAGTTGTTCCGGTCGATGACCGGATGGGAAACTTCGTGGAGGAATTTCTTGCCGGCGCGGCTCGCGCATCCCATGCCCAGGTTCTTCAGAGCGCCGCCGAAGCCGGTAAGCTCGTGCCCCTTGAAATGGTTGAGGCTGACGACGGCGTCCGCCTCGGCGACAGCGCATCCGATTTTGGCAGTCGTGCAGTGGATTCCGCCGCGGACGGGCATTTCCACATAGTCGTTTCCTTTCAGGCCGTCGGCGATGATGAGGTCGCAGCCGGTCGCGTCGCGGGAAAAACCGTTCTCGAAGCCCGAACGCAGGTGGTCCCAGGCGTTGTGGCGGCGGCCGGAATACAGGGTGTTCGCGTCGGTAAGGAAGGGCTTTCCGCCGAGTTCGCGAACGAGAGCGGAAACGACGGCGACATAGGGAGGCCTGATGTAGGCCATGTTGCCCGGCTCGCCGAAGTGAATCTTGAAGGCGGTGTATTTGTCGGTTAGATCGAGAGTTTCCATGCCGGCCGCGCGGAGAAGGCGGTCGAGCTTCTTCAGGATGGTGAGAGACGGATTCGTGCGAAGATCGCTCCAATAAACGGTTGATGAAGGTGTCGGCATGGAAGGCTCCTGTGAGGCATGGGAAAACGGGTGTTTTCCCGGCTTGCTAAAGTGAAGATGGAAACAATTTTAGCATGAAAGTGCAATGCCCGCAAGAGTTGGGAGAAGGAACCAGAGAAAGACGGCGCCGGGAAGGGGAAGCGAGCTGCAACTTTCTATACCTACCGGTCGGTATAGAAAGCAGGCTTTACAACGCGATACCTCTCATGTCTTCTATTTCTCCATACCCTTTTCTTTCCATAAAACTTATCAATCCCGCGATGATTTCTTCCATCGCGTGCGGATTCGCAAACGTAGCCGTTCCCACCTGCACCGCCTTCGCGCCCGTCATAATGAACTCGACCGCGTCCTGCCAGCACGAAATTCCGCCCAAACCCGCCACCGGGATCCGGCCGTCCCTGCACTCCGGCACGTTCAGCATCACGTCCCTGAGCATCCTGAGCGCGATCGGCTTGATCGCCGGGCCCGCGAGCCCCGCTGTGACGTTGTCGAAATACGGCCGCCCCTTCTCGATGTCGACCGCGAACGACTGGAACGTATTCACCAGACTCAGCGCGTCCGCCCCCGCCGCGACTACCGAGCGCGCCACTCCCGAAAGATCGGGAGCGTTCGGGGAAAGCTTGACCATCAGCGGTTTGCTCGTCGCCTTCCTGACGGCGGACACCACCTCCGACGCGGCCCGGCAATCCAAGCCCCAGGCCATGCCGCCGGCTTTCACGTTGGGGCAGGAAATATTGAGTTCGATCATGGGGACGTCGGTTTTGTCGAGGAGGGCGGCGCCTTCTACGTAGGTTTCAAGCCCGGCGCCGGAAAGGTTCGCTAGGACGACGGGGCCGAGATCCATCATGGTTTTCAGTTCATGTTCGATGAAATGCGGGATTCCCGGGTTTTCTAGGCCGATGGAATTGATGAGGCCGGACGGCGTTTCCAACAGCCGCCTGCCGGTGTTTCCCGGCTTGGGCGCGAGGGTGAGGCCCTTCGAGCAGATCCCCCCAAAGAGGAGACGTCCATGACGCCGCCGAATTCAGTGCCGTAGCCGAAGGTTCCGGATGCGGCGATGACCGGGTTGGCGAAGCGGACGCCCGCGATTACTACTGATATATCGGGTTTCAAAAGATCACCTCCCGGGAGTCGAAGACGGGGCCGTCTACGCAGCAGCGTTTGTTGCCGCGGATCGTAGACACGGTGCAGCCGAGGCAGGCGCCGGCGCCGCAGGCCATGCGCTCCTCGAGGCTGAGGAAGGCGAGAGGGGAGCCCTTCCCCGCTTCGCCCGCTTTTTCGCAGGCGTCCTTGATCCAGCGCAGCATGGGGGTCGGACCGCAGGCGTACGCAAGGTCGTAATCGGCTGGATTGAACACGGAAGGAAGCATGCCCTTCGTTCCGGAAGAGCCGTCTTCCGTGGTGATTATCAGGTTTTTCGCGCGCTCCGCGATTCCCTCGAGGCCGTAGGGAGACGAGCGGAAGGAGGCGTAAAAGTCGAACGAGCGCGCGGGAAGTTCTCCGGTTTCGGAGAGAGCAAAGCCGGCGACGGGAGCGACACCGATGCCGCCGCCGATGACCGCGATGCGGGGCGCGGCCGGCTTCGGGATGCCGGCTGACGAGAACGCTTCGTCCGGCGGAAGGAAACGGTTTCCGACCGGTCCGACGAGGTCGAGGCTGTCTCCGGAGCGGAGGGCGCAGAGTTCCTCCGTTCCCCTCCCCTTTTTCAGAATGAGAAATTCGATCCCGGAGCCGGAAGAGCGGTACACGCTGATGGGCCGTCCCAAAAGAACGCCGGAGGGCCGGGCGCGGAGCATGAAAAACTGGCCGGAGACGGGGGCGGGAACTTCGCGTTCGCCCGCGCTCCGCGATACGGTCAGGGAATATACTCCCGGAGCGATCTCGCGGGAAGCCGTAACTTCAGCCTTGCCGGCAAAGCGGGGATATTCCGGGCCGGCGCACATCAGGGGCGCTCTCCGGTTGCCGCCGGGGAAGATGCCGCAAGGGCTTTTTTCGCGCCTAAAAGTTCAGCGGTTGCGCTGAAGGCGGCCCGTCCGGCGGCTTCCGCGATGTCCTTCATTGAGAGGCTTCCCGAGCTTTTTTTGAGTTCGA
This sequence comes from Teretinema zuelzerae, assembly GCF_021021555.1. Lineage (NCBI taxonomy): Bacteria > Pseudomonadati > Spirochaetota > Spirochaetia > Treponematales > Treponemataceae > Teretinema > Teretinema zuelzerae. Next base: position 1,354,092 of record NZ_JAINWA010000003.1, read on the forward strand.
GGGAGGGATCCTTCATCCAGGCAGTAAGGATTCCGCGCGAAGAGTTCACTGTTCCGCCTGCACGGTCCAGAAGGGTCGCGGCGATCCGGGCCGCTCCGCCCTGGGCTCCGTAGCCGGGAATCAGGAAGAAGAGCCCCGGATATCTGTCCCTGAGGGCTCTCGCGTCCGCTTCCTCGGTGCAGCCGACGACTGCTCCGAAGGGAGCGCAGCCGCTTGCCGAAAAGTCGCCGTAGCGGTCGGCGATCCGCGAAAGGCCGGCGCCGACGGCGTCGAGCACGCGGACCGGGGAAGCATGGGAAGCGCCGGCGGCTTCGGCGGAGGACTGAGACAGCTCGAGCCACTCGATGTCCTTCATGCCGGGGTTCGAGGTCCTCAGCAGCACGAAGGCGCCCTTTCCTGCCTTGCCGACGTATTCGAGGAAGGGTTCAAGGGTGTCGAAGCCCATGTAGGGATTAAGGGTGACGATGTCCGCCTCGAAGTCGCCGGAAAAGTGGGCGCGGGCGTAGGCCTTTGCCGTGTCGGCGATGTCTCCGCGCTTGATGTCTGCTATCACGGGGATTCCCGCAGCTCGCACCAGTGAGAGGGTTTCGGCGTAAGCCGCGAGCCCGCGGAGGCCGAGGGCTTCGTAGTAGGCGATTTGAACCTTGAAGCATGCCGCGTGGGGAGCGGTGGCGCCGATGAGGGCGCGGTTGTACTCCAATACGGCTTCGGCGGGAGAATCGTACATCCGGAGAACTTCCGGAGGCAGATACGACGGATCTGTATCGAGGCCGACGCAAAGCGGGCCTTTCTCGGCGCAGGCGGCCTGAAGCCGGAGCATGGCATGGAATTCGGTGTTCATGCCCCGGATACTAGCACAAAGAGCGGTTTTTTTGGAATAGCGTCAGCTGAACGGGTAGACCCTGCGCCCCGCGTTCCAGACCGCGGTTATCCAGCCTCGTAAAGGCGTTCCGGCGAGCGGGGTGTTTTTTCCCTTCGAGAACCAGGCCGACTCGTCGTCGGGGTCGAGCGTCCGCGCGGAATCTACATCGGCGAGGGCGAGATCCGCCCGCCAGCCTTCCTTCAGGAGGCCCCGTTCGAGGCCCAGGATTTCAGCCGGGTTCGCGGCCATGAGGGCGGAAAGGCGAGAAAGTCCGACGAGGCCGGTTCCGACCAGCTCGGTAAAACAGACAGCGAAGGCCGTCTGGATGCCGGAAAATCCCGGGGCTCCGGCGGCCTTGTCCGCCGGGGTGTGGGGAGCGTGGTCGGTCGCGATCGCGTCGATGGTGCCGTCGAGCAGGGCGGCGACGAGGGCGGCGCGGTCGGCGGCCGGTCGAAGCGGAGGATTCACGATCGCCGGATAGTCGTCGGTCAGGACGAGGTGATGCGGGGTAGCCTCGCAGGTTACGGGGCTGACGATCGCGGTATCGCCGCCGCGGGAGACTGCAACCGGAGCGCGCTGTTTTTTCGCGCGGCGAATCGACTCGAGAACGCCGGCGGTGCTCGCGTGGGCGATGTGAACCCTGCAGCCGGAAGCGGCGGCGAGGGAAAGATTGCGGTCGGTCATCAGGTCTTCCGCGAGGCGGAGGCGGCATTCCGCTTCGCCGAGAAGGGTTTTAACCCTGGAGGAGTCAGATTCAGCAAGGGCTTGCGCGCGGAAGGGCTTCGCCCCGGCGGCGAGTTCGGGGTCCTCGCAGTGGCAGGAAACCACGACGCCGGCGGCGGCGCAGCGGCGCATGGCGTCGAGCATGACGGCGGAAGAGGCGACCTCGCGGCCGTCTTCGGTGGCGACGGGGACCTCCCGGCTGTCCAGGGAGGACAGGGCGGAAGCGTCGCGGCCGTCGAAGTTCCGGGTGAGGCTCACGGCCTGGAACGCGTCGATCAGGCCGATTTCCCGGACTCTCTCCCGCACGGCAGCGGCGGCCGCGCCGTCGGAGATTACCGGATCGGTGTTCGCCATGAGGACGACGGTGCCGTAGCCGCCCGCCGCGGCGGCGCGGGACGCGGATAAAAGGTCTTCTTTATGCGTAAAGCCCGGATCGCGGAAGTGCGCGTGCAGATCGACGAAGGCCGGCATCAAAACGGCTCCCTTCGCGTCGTATTCGTCGTAATCGGAGGTTCCGCTATCCGCCGCAAGGGCGGCGGCCGCCAGACGGCGCGCGGAAGAGGAGTCGGCATTGCGGAAAACCCCGGCTATGCGTTCGCCCCGGATCAGCACGGCGCCCGGGCAGTCGGTATTTTTATCGATCAATCGCGCGTTCAAAACAAGAGTCGAACTCACAGCACTTCCCCTATGCCGGCGCGATACGCTTCGTCGCAGTATTCGCAGGCGTACTCTGCCCGCTTCCGGTCGATGAGATGGAACACATGCGGGATGCCCGCTTCGGAGCTGGTGATGCAGCGGGGGTTCCGGCAGCGGATGACGTTTTCCACCCGTTCGGGGAGAGCGAGGGTTATCTTGCGCATCACGTGCTCGCCCTCGATCACGCTGACGGTAATGTTCGGATCGATGAAGCCGAGCACCGAATAATCGATGTCGAGGTGGTTGTCGATCTTGATGATGTCCTTGGTGCCCATCTGTTTGGAGGGCACGTTCATGATGAGGGCTACGCTGAAGGGGACGCGGTCAAGCTTGAGCCAGTTGAAAATTCTCAAGCCCGTGCCTGCGCGAATATGATCGATCACCAGTCCGTCCCGGATTTTTTGTACGTTCATTTCCGCCGCCCTCCCTTCACGCTTTGTCCCGCTTTCGGCTGCTTCAGCGGTTCAGGCTCCGCTCCCGCGACTCCGAGGAGTCGGGCGATCAGCGCCATGCGGATATACATGCCGTATTTCACCTGGGGGAAATACGCGGCGCGGGGATCGGAGTCGACTTCCGTCGATATTTCGTTCACCCTCGGCAGCGGATGGAGGACCGTCAAATCGGGACGGGCAAGGCGCATCTTTTCGGCATCGAGGATGTAGCTGTCCTTCAGGCGTACATAGTCCTGCTCGTTGAAAAAACGCTCTTTTTGAACGCGGGTCATGTACAGGATATCGAGATCGCCCATCGCTTCCTCGAGGCGCCTCGTCCGGGTGAACGAAACTCCGGCCGGCTTGAAGACGCGGCTGATGATGTAATCGGGTATTTCAAGTTCGGGAGGGCTGATGAGGACGAAGCGGTTGCCGGGGTAGCGGCTCATCGCCTTCGCAAGGCTGTGCACCGTGCGCCCGAATTTGAGGTCGCCGCAGAGTCCTATCGTCAAGCCCTGCACCTTTCCCTTGATCTGGCGGATGGTCAGCAGGTCGGTGAGCGTTTGCGTGGGGTGATGATGGCCGCCGTCGCCGGCGTTGATGACGGGAACCTCGCTGAAGCGGCTCGCCAGAAGGGCCGCGCCCTCTTTCGGGTTGCGCATGGCGATGACGTCGGCGTAGCTGGAAACGGTGCGGATGGTGTCGGCGAGGCTTTCGCCCTTCGCCGCGGAGCTCGCGTTAGGCTCGGCGAACCCGAGGGTGGAGCCGCCCAAACGGAGCATCGCCGCTTCGAAAGAAAGGCGCGTTCTCGTGCTCGGCTCGAAAAACAGGGTTGCCAGGATCTTTCCCCGGCATACCTCCGACCAGTTCTGAGGTTCGGCGATTATTTTCTCCGCCAAACAAAAAAGATCATCGAGCTCCGCCAGCGTCAGATCGCCGGGCTCGATGAGATGTCGCCCTTTCAGCATATGCACCCCTTCGTATTTGCTGAAAACCTATGTTATCAGATTTTCTCCGATCAGGACAGATGGCCGGAAACGGCGGCGCCGGGCAGACCGATGTCGCGGCGGAAGAACATCCCGTCGAAGCCGACCGATTCCAGGGCGCGGTACGCCCGTTCGCGGGCCTCGTCGACCGTGGAGCCGAAGGCCGAGGAAGCGAGCACTCGCCCGCCCGAGGTGACCAACTGGCCCGGTTCGGCGGACGCTTCCCCTGAACGGGAGCCGGACGCGCGGGCATTGACCGTTCCGCCCGCGATGAATATTTTACCGCCGGCGGCCGATACGCTCGGCTCGTCGATGGCGATGGGCAAGCCCTTGGGATACGAGCCCGGATATCCGCGGGACACGGCGACCGGAGCGCAGACGTAGCCCGGCTTCCAGGACAGGTTAAAGGAATCGAGCTTTCCGTCGATGATCGCTTCGCAGAGGGAGGCGAAGTCCGATTCCATCAGGGGAAGCACGGCCTGGGTTTCGGGGTCTCCCAGGCGCACGTTGTATTCAAGAAGCTTCGGCCCGGAGGAGGTGACCATCACGCCGAAGAAGATGAAGCCGCGGTAGTCGTAGCCTTCCGCGCACAGGCCGCGGAGAGTCGGCTCGAGTATATCGGTCCGGAAGCGCTCGAGCACCGCCGCATCCACTCCCGGCGCTGGGGCTATCGCGCCCATTCCGCCGGTGTTCGGACCCTGGGCTCCGTCTTTCAGGCGCTTGTGGTCCCGCGCCGTTACGAAGGGCAGTATCCGCGACTTTCCCGCCGCGGTCAGACCGGGAGCGACGCTCACGGCGGCAAGAATCGAAATCTCCTCGCCTTCAAGGTATTCCTCGACGACAACCTTTCTTCCGGCGCTGCCGAGAGTCGAGTCGACCATAAAGTCGCGCACGGCCCGGGAGGCGGTTTCGGAGTCAGGCGCCACCACGACGCCCTTTCCGGCGGCGAGTCCGTCGGCTTTTACGACGACGGGGCCGTTGATCCGGTCGATTTCGGCAAGAGCGTCGGCCGCGGTTTCGCAGGTAACGCTCGCGGCGCAGGCGACGCCGTATTTGTGCATGAATTTTTTAGCGACGTCCTTGCTCGCTTCGAGCATGGCGCCGGCGGCATGGGGGCCGACTACCCGAAGACCTGCTTCGAAAAGACGCTCGGCGATGCCGGCGGCAAGCGGATCCTCGGGGCCGACGACGACGAAGGAGCCGTCCGTAAGCCCGGAAAGCTCGGAAACGCAGGCTTCTACGACCTGGGAGGTTTCTCCGACCGATATATGGAGATTGCGGCATTTCGGCTCCATGGCGGTGCCGCCGTTGCCGGGGATGCACAGGACTTCAGTTATATTGAGGGAACGGGACAGAGCCCAGGCGATAGCGTGCTCGCGGCCGCCGGAGCCTATTACTATTGTTTTCATGCGGCCATAATACGCATAAGGCGGGCATCAGGACAAGCCGTCGGCGTATTCCTCCGGAGGCATTAACCGGGCAAGCACGGCCGAAACGCGGTCGAGCAGAGCCGAATCGGGGAAGGCGAAAATACGCTTCTCCCGGCCGGTCAGCAGGAGAGACAGGGAATACGGATCCAGCCGGCGCCAGGACTCGACGGAGACGAACTCGATCCATGAGCCGTTCCACACGATTCCGCGCGCATACACCCCGCAATACCGGGAAAAAAACAAATCCTGGCACGCGATGTAAAAACCGATCACGCCGGTTCCTGCGATCGCGAAAGTCGAAAGCGGATCGAAGGAGCGGATGAACAACAGCGAAACAAGCAGGGGAGACGCGAGAATCACGCCGATGAACTGCAACCGGATTTTTCCGGAAAACTTTTCTATGGCCGGTCCGACGGCGCGGAGGGCCTTGCGCAGACGAAGCAGGACGACGGCGGCGCACGCGGGAAGAAGACAGAGGGCCGCGGCCGGTATGATTATTGCGTATGAGGGCATGGCGTTATACTATGCAAAAAGAAACGAAATAACAAGCGCGACGCGCTGAGCCAGGAGACGCAATGAAAGAAATAAAACGGGTGCTGATCGCGGGAGCCGGGGCCATCGGCTCGATGGTTGCGCGGGAACTGTCGCGGGGAGACGGAATAGAAACAGCCATTCTCGCCGCCGGGCCGCGGTTCGGACGCTACCGAAAAGACGGATTCGTCCTCAACGGCGAAAAGGCCGGTTTCGAAATCGCGGACGCCGCCGAGCCCGGGCAATGGGATTTGGTCGTCGTCGCCTGCAAATTCCATCATCTACCGCAGGTGATGGACGACCTTCAAAACCATGTCGGGCCGGATACGATCATCCTCTCCCTTTTAAACGGCGTCTCGAGCGAGGAGCTGTTGCGGAAGCGCTTTCCCCTCGCCCGGGTTCCGCTCGCCATGATAATCGGCACGGACGCAGGCCGCGAGGGCAACGCGACGGTTTTTTCAAACGAGGGAACCATCTTCTTCGGAGACGACGAAAACGCCGAAAACCCGGCCGAATGGTCCGCCCCGGTCCGCTCGATAGCCGCCCTGTTCGACCGCTGCGCCATCTCGTACACGGTTCCCAGGAACATGAGAAACCGCCTGTGGTACAAGTTCATGATGAACGTCGGTTTGAATCAGACGACGGCGGTGCTGCGCGAATCCTACCGCATCCTCCAAACTCCGACGCGCATCCCGGAAGCCGCCGAGCTTTTCGAGTCGGCGATGCGGGAGGTCGCGCTGGTGGCCGCTGCGGAGGGAGTCGTTCTGACGGACGGCGATGTTCGGGAAATGTACCGCGTCCTGGACACCCTCTCCCCGGAGGGGAAAACGTCGATGTGCCAGGACGTGGAAGCTGGACGCAAAACAGAGGTCGAGATGTTCGCCCTCGCGGTAATGGAGCTCGGCAAAAAGCACGGCATCGAGGTTCCGGTAAACGAAACGCTCTACCGGCTGCTCCGCGTCATCGAGCAAGCTGCAGGAGTTCGAGGGAGCTGACGGAGAAGGGAACCTTGCCGCCGCCTGAAATTTCCGCAATCGCGTACCGGCCTTCCGCGAGGGAGCCCGGATTCGCCAAAACGGTCGAGCCGATCGTGTCCTTGCCGAAGCCTTCGTGAATGTGGCCGCATACGACCAAAAGCGGGCGAACGCGTTCTATGAAGGATCGGATAAGGGGGGAGCCGACGTGAATTCCGGGGGCGACCTGATCGCAGACGGTATCCTTCGGAGGGTTGTGAACGATCGCTACGAGGCTGTTCCAACCGTCGCCTGCTTCGGCTTCGCTTGAGGCCGTTGCCGCCGGTTCCTGCGCCGCGGAACCGTCCGCGAAATCCCCGTCGCCGGCGGATTCGTCCCGCAAACTCTGCTCGGCGAGGCGAAGATCGGAAACCAGCTCTTCGTCGCTCCGCTCGTTCGGCGAATTCCGTTTAAAATAGGAGCTGCCGCCCGAGCCGGTCAGCACAAGGCCGGAAAAATACGAAAGAGATCCCTCGACGCTCACGTCGTAGGATTCCAGGGTTTCAAGGAACTCGGGGCCGTCGCAGTTGCCGGAAACGGCGAACACGCGATCGTGGAGCTTCGCGAGCCGCTCCAGAAACGGAAGGCCGGTTTCCGGTTTATTCTCCGCGGCGAAGTCTCCGCCGTATAAAACCATATCGACGCCTTCCATAACCGGCGCGATCGCGTCGAGCATCTCCAAAGAACCGTGTCCATCGGAGATAATCAAAACTTTCATGACGGACATATCACTCTCCCTTACAAAGAACTCATAACTGCCAGCAGCTTTTCCATGTCTGCGGGCAGGCCGATAGAAATGCGCACGAAATCAGTAATGCCGGGAATATCGAAGTACCGCACCAGGATGCCTTCGCGCTTGATCGCCTCGTATGCGCCGCGGCCGGAAAGGCCCGCCTTTCTGGCGAACACGAAATTCGCCAGCGAGGGGAGAACGTCCCATCCGGCTTTCCGCAGCGAGGCGGAGAACGAATCCCGCGTCTTTATGATCCGGCCGTTTATTTCCGCATAATACCGCGAGTCGCGGCAGCTCGCAATCCCGATTTTCTGCGTCAGCGCATCGACCGGAAAGTGGTTGAACGAGTTTTTCGTCGTGAAGAGGGCCTGTATCAGCGGGGGGTTCGCGACGACGAAGCCGAGCCGGGCTCCGGCGAAGCAGTAGCTCTTCGAGAAGGTTCGAACGATCGCGAGGTTGGGGTATTCGGCCAAAAGAGGCACGGCGGTCTCGCCGCCGAAATCGATGTAGGCTTCGTCTACCACGACGACCCGGTCGCGGGGAACAGAATCGAGGAGATTCCTGATTTTGTCGAGCGGAAGATAGATGCCGGTCGGAGCGTTCGGATTCGCGAAAATCACTCCCGTTCCCGGACCCTCAGATAGAGCCTCAGTATCGATCGAAAAATCGCTTAACAGAGGAGTCTTGATCACCGGAATATCGTAGTAGCCGGCGTACACCGGATAAAAACTGTAGGTATGCTCGGGGAAACGGAGGGGGGAATCCGAATCGAAGAAGGCGTAGAACACGAAAGACAACACCTCGTCCGAACCGTTTCCGGCGAAGATCATCTCCGGAGAGACTCCGCCGCCGAGCATGTCCGCGATGGCGCTCCGCAACTCACGCGCGTCAGGATCGGGATAGCGCTGAAAAAGGGCCGGGTCGAAATCCCTCAAAACCTTCTCGACTTCAGGCGACGGCGGATAGGGATTTTCGTTCGCGTTCAACTTGATGTACGCGCGATCGGTCGGCTGCTCGCCGGGAACATAGGGCTTGAGCCCCGCAAAACGCTTGGCAAACATTCGGTACTCCGTGCATCCAGGATAGGCACAGCCTACACCGTTTTCTCCTCATTGACCAGATGTTTCCCGGTCAGAACACCGCGGGGAAACTGAGATCAGAGAGACGCTTCGCGCGCTGAAAGAACGCGGCCGTCTTTTCAGCGAAAGCCGCGGCGAAAGCAGCACGAAGGGCTTCGTCGGCGGTCCGGGGAAATACGCAGAGGAAGTGCCAATCGCGCAGGTCGGCCAGCGGCTCCTGCATGGCGAGACGGCGGGGAAAGGCGAACACGACGGCATCTTCAGAATCGTCCGGGCGGGGGACTGATTCGTGTCCCTGCAGTCCGCCTTGACGGACCTCCGTCCACAGGAGGGGGCTGAATACCAGAGGTTCGGCAGTGGCGTACACGTCGACCGGAATATCTCCGGAAACCCGGTACCTTCCCCTCAGCGCCGATATGCGGTTCGGCAAAAAACCGGGAAGACCCTCCGAGGCGACGGTTCCCTCGATCAAAACAGCGCGCGGAGGCTCGGAAACCGCCATCGAAGCGCCGGCAAAGAGAAACATCATTGTGAAAAGAAGTCTTATATAGTAGAATGGCTTCATGGCAACTCCGACAGACCTGTCAGTCCTGCTGAGACTCTACACCGCCAAGCTGAATTCTCCAACGATCATCCTCCAGGATTTTTGCGACTATCTGCAAAAATACGCGCGGCACTATCTCCAGGAAGCTCCGGAGCTCGTCATGTATCTCGACGATACCTTCGCCGTCGTGCTCAGAGAGCTGGAAAAGCTCGCGGAAGCCGCAAAACTGTCCCTTTCTACCGATGTAAAGGGCAGAAAGCTGGTATTCGTTCCGCAATTCTATATCGACCGAATCCTCCAGCGCTACAAGGAGCTGGACGAACGGATCGAAATACCCTTTCCCCTTGCCTCAGAACTCCCTCAGAACTATCCGCCGGCCTTTCTGAATCAGGTGTACATCGCGACCGATTTCACGGACAAGATCGACGGCGGCGAACGCAGCAACGCGTGGCTCAACCAGCTCATCTTCCCGGACGACACCGCGCCGATGATATATCCCGGATCGGTATCGCCTGAAAAACTGCTGGATCTCGCGCTTTCAAAGATACGCCTTTTCCTGAGAAAAGACGAGTCCCGCGACTATGTCCAGAAAAGGCTGATGATAGCGAATCCCGGCAAGGAACTGTCGATCAAAAACCATCTGGTGCAGTTCCAGACCAGGCCGAGCGAAAGCCTCAGCGCGATGAAGCATTCAGGAGAAACGTTCACCTTCTGGAGCTATCTGTGTTCGTTCATCCGCCAGGACTACGTGAAGAAGACCGAAAAAACCCCCGAAGAAACCGCCCTGCTCCAGGCCGTTTTCATCGCCGAGTTCATGAATAACTATTACAAATCGAAGGCTCAGCAGGATCTCCAGCGGGAAACCGCCCTGAAAAATCTGGAGCTGGCCTTCCAGAAACCGCCGTTCTTCTTCGACATGGAAACCATTACCCGGTTCAGCGACTCGCGGGGAGTGCCCCTTCTGGGCCAGTATCGCGATACGGATCTGGAATACTTCATCAAAGAACGCACGGCCGAAGCCGGACTCAACTCCCTTCCCGTCCTCCTGGTTTTCAGGGTGAACAACAACCGCTATTTTCTGCTCAAGGAAAAAGTGATTCCCCTGCTCGTCATGCTGTGCAACGACAGCAGGCGCATAATCAAGGACGCGATCACCAAAGACTGGTATCAGATCATGAAGTCCTACGATCAGGAAGACGCCATGAAAAACGGGCAGGCTTTCGAGAAAAAAATCGACACCCTCTGCAAATCCCTGTCGCCGGTTCTCCACGCCCTGTTAAATGCGTCCTTCGTCCCGCTCCTCGCTCTGGAAGGAGTGCCGACCACGGACTCGCCGAACGGATTCAAACTCTTCGATCACGGAAGGCTCCTCCCCCTGAGCGACCTTCTGATGCTCAACCGGCAGGAACTGCTGACCGATACCAGAATCCTTCTGCCGTTCTGGTACACGGTTCCCATCATATCGTCGCTCCTCGCGTTTTTCCATCGTCCGCGGGTTAAAAAGCCCAAACCAGCGGCTCAGGAAAATACGCAAAAAACGGAAGAATCGATCCAGACCCCCGGAGACTCCCACGACGCGAAAGAGAAAAAACGCGAAGAATTGAAGAAAGCCGCGAAAAACATCGAAAGGAAACTCGTTCCCGAAGGCTCGACACTCGAAGGGGAACTGCGGACCCAGCTCGATCTGTGGAACCGCAATCTCGACCCCAAGATGAAAGACAACCTTACGGAAGACGTGAATTCGCTGATCCGCGACTATATCCGCAGAATTATCAGAACGATCAGGGCGTCGACCTTCGACCGAGCCAGAGTGGACAACCTCACGGAAACCCTCGTCGATACGCCCAGCCTGATGAAGATAAAAAACAGGGACGCCCTTCTCGCCTACGTACGGCTCTACATCGTAAAACTCATACTCGGCTTGGGCTGACCGCCTCCCGCTCCGCGGCGGTCGTCGCATCGCGCTCGTAAACTTTTTTTTGCGCGCGAGCCGACCGGAACCAATCTCGCAAAAAAAAAGCCGTCCCGCGGTTTCCCGCCGGACAGCATTCATTCAGGTTCTCAGCCGCGTTTTTTCGGTCCGCCGGATCGGCCTGCCGATCCCGGCTTTCCGGCCGGCCGGGATCTTCCCGACGGTCCCGGCCTGTCGGACTGCCCGGTTTTCCCGGAACGCGCCGGTTTGCGCGCGCTGCCTGCATTGGAATCTCGCGCTCTGCCGGCGGCGCCTTCGCGAGCTCCGCCAGAGGCGGGCTTTCCGGCGCCCTTTCGTCCGCCGCGGCCCGGGCCAGAAGCCGCAGAATCGCCGCCTTTACCGCGGTAGCCCTTTGCCTTCAATGCCGCGGATGACCGCTCTGAAGCCCGTTCATTCATCTGCCGGTACTCTTCGATGCGGTCAGGATCGTAAAAGCCGTCCTTCCAGTTGAAGCGCGACACGCCCTCCAGGGCAGTCCCCTTGCGCAGGGAATCCATGACGGCCCGGTATTCCTGGCGGTCGACCTTCGTCTTGGAAAAATCCACGACATATCTGCGGAAGCCGGCTTTTTGAAGCACAGCGGTTTTATCGGCTATCGAAAAAGGCATTTCAGGGAAGACGTAGGAGCCTTCCTGCGTAGAAAGAGCCTTGAACGATCCGCCCTGGCGATCGGAGAAAAAGGTGAAGGTGTAATCCTTGGGCAAGCTGAAGCGCATCCTGAACAGGGCAGGATAGGCGTACACGGTCACGAAGGCCTGTTCCCGACAGGAATTATCGATGGAAGCTTCCAGATTATCGCGCGAATTCTCCAGCGGCGTAATCCACTGCCACAACCCCTGCTTATTGAGCCAGTCTATCGACCATCGGTTGAAGGTGTAGAGATAGGGTCCGGCGATCAGCCTGAGACCCCGGTTTCTCAGCATTCCGATATGGCCGGGATTGTTGACGATGAAATTGACGTATCCGTTTTCCACGAGACGGTCGAGGGCTGTGGAAAGGCCGTCCTCCTTTTCCTGTGGAAGGAATGGATCCAGCGATATGATGAGCTCGCGTTTCGAGAACGGAAGAGTCCCCGCTCCGCCGGAATGTGAGACGGACGCTTCGCCGAGAAGAGCGGGCAGGGTTTCGGCGGTTAATTCAAGAATAGCCCGAACCGGCCGATCCATCAGAATCGAGTATAAATCTTCGATCGTGGATACCTGCACATAGATGCCTTCCGGGAAGGCGGAAAGCTTTCCGGCTCCGGGTTTTCCCGCCGTGGCGCGCTCGGCGGCCGTTACGGGAGCCTGCACGGGCGGCTTTTCAAGCTGGAGCGGAGGGAGACGGTCGCCTCCGGGCTGGCTTCTATAAGAGGACAGATCTCCGAGCACGCGGGGATAGCGGCGGGACATGGCCTTCGTCTGAATCAGATAGACAGAATCGCCTTTGCCGAAGCCTTCGGGTATGTCCAGCCAGCGTCCGGCCGGTTCGACCGTGACCTTCTGGATTTTGTGGCTTTCGCGCGCGGAATCGTCTTTTTTATGGAAGCGAAGAGAATCGCCCTCGTCGGGATCGTAGGAGCCGCCCCGCAAAAGAGCTTCGCGGGTTTCGCCCGCTTCGCGCACCTTGTCGATGGTGCCGAGAGAAATTCCGGTTCCGCCGGCCTGATCGGGATTGAGGACGTTTTCGGCGTGGGATGAATCGTACCAGTATCTGGTTTTCGCGCGCGCGAAATCGTTCGCGAGAATGCGCCGGGCGGTCTCTAGAGAGCCCTTGCGGTCGCGCTCCCAGTTGTCGAGGACGTACCGGTAGGCGGACACGACCGTTCCCACGTATTCGGCGCTTTTCATCCGTCCTTCGATTTTAAAGGAATTGACGCCCGCCTGCACAAGGTCGGGAATCCGGTCGATGAGCTGAAGGTCGTTCGGAGAGAAGAAGTACCCCTGGCGGGTTCCGCCGTTCACTTCCGCGGTATACAAACGCCTGCACGCCTGGGCGCACATGCCCCGGTTCGCAGACTTTCCGCCGAGGAAGCTCGAGAACAGGCAGAGACCCGATTCGCTTACGCACAGGGCTCCGTGGACGAACACTTCAAGCTCGCACGAGGTGCGCTCCCTGATCTCGCGCACTTCCGGAAGGCCCAGTTCGCGGGCGAGCACTACGCGGGACACGCCCGAGCGGCTCATCGCGTTCGCCGCGCGCGCGCTGGCTATGTTCATCTGGGTGGACGCGTGGATCCTGAGATTCGGGAAATGCGTGCGCGCAAGATTCAATACGCCGAAGTCCTGAACGATCAATCCGTCCGGACCGATGCGGTTGAGATATTCCAAAAAGCGGTACATCCGCTCGGTTTCGTTTTCCTGCAAGACGGTATTCACCGTGACAAGAACTTTCTTTGCCCGTTTATGAAGGGCTTCTACGGTCGCCTCGAATTGAGACCACGCGAAATTAGAAGACCGCAGGCGGGCGTTGAAGCTTTTCAGCCCCAAATATACGGCATCCGCCCCTTCCCCGATCGCTGCGTCCAGGGCTTCAGGATTTCCTGCCGGTGCCAATAACTCTGCCATAATGCCTCCGTTCTAACCCGCATAGTACTCTGTATTCGCGGATTATGCAAACCTCGGGGAGGCTCACTGCCAGTGGAAGTTTTCTGCTCCCGCCGAGCTTTTTCCCGTCGCGCACACGCGCCAATCTGCGGCCGAATCCGTATCTTCGACGCCTCCGCTGAATCTGTCGCGGCAGAGAGTTCGCGTCGCGGTAGTTCCCATCGACGGAACGGCCGAGCCTATCCCGGAATCGGGACCCCAGGAACCCTGAGAGACGGCTTCCGCGGCCGCCGCCTCAAGGCCCGGATTCGGCCAGGAATCCTTTCCGTCCTCGGCCCAGAACGCCGCGTCGAGGATTTTCCCGCCGACGCGCTCGCGAACAAGGATTCCTCCGGTTTTTTTCAAGGGAGCCTTGGTCTGATCGTCCCAGAAGTCGACAGCGTCGGCTCGGGCGTCGGTTCCAGCGGAAACGAGGCCGGGAGAGACTTCGTCGACAAGACCTTCTTCTATCGAGCGCAGATGATATACGACGAAATCGCCGCGCGAAACCTCTACAGAAGGAAAAGTCCAGACCGGAGACGCGGCGTTTCCCGGATTTTCTATCGCGACGCCGCCCAGGTTCCCGTCTTCCAATACAAGCAATTCAACGAACTCTACGCGCGGCTTGGAATACACGCAACGGATTTCGTTCACCGCGAGCCGGGGAACCCTGGAATTCCAGCCGACGAAGGGAACCGCGAACGAAAGACGGTTCCCTCTCGCGTCTTCCACCGTCGCCGAAAGAAGAGCTTTTTTCCCGGGCCCCGGAGCCGCGGGAAGCAGAAAAGAAACAGCTGTTGACAGCGCAGTATCGGCTGGCGAGACAGGAAGATCGGGACCGTCTTCAATATCAGTCCTCAGGGAGCTCGCGACTACGCGGACAGGTTGGGTGAAATCGGCCTTTACGCAAGTTTCGTCTGCGGGAGAGAGAGAAACAAGATGCGGGCAGGAGACATCCATCCCCCACTGGGAGACGATTTCTTCGTCCAGCGAGCAGCAGGAACAGACGGCGGCAAGCAGCATCGAAGCGACTAAGCGGACGAATTGAATAAGCGGGATGCATCGTTTCATAGATAAGCCTCCGGAGCCTCGTCGCCTTCAATTCGAACTTCTGCCCGAAGATCTCGCCCAAAACCGGTAAAAAATGCTATTTTTCACGCATGAGCTATCGAATACATTCGCTTGAATTGCATAAAACCATCACGCCGGGAACCGATTCGCCCGATTCGGACGGGACGTTCGCGATTCTCGCCTTTTCCTCGCTGGTGGAAAAAGGCAACCTGGAACCGAAGACGGAAGATCATCTGGCCGGCGGAGAAACCGCGACAGAGATCCCCTCGGGCTATTATCTGTTCGCTCAAGGGACGTGCGGGGCTGAAGAAGGACGCGATTTGTTCGCTCCGGAGTTGAAGAGCCTCTATCGGCAGGCAGCGGAAGAAGTGTGGCTTGAATCGTTATGGAGGGAAAAGGAATTCGCGGATTCGCGGGTGTTCGTAAGGCTTCTCCGGGAAGACGGAAAAACAGCTTTCCAGATTTTCAGAAAGGTGCTTCCCGGAGAAAACGACGTTCAGTTATAACCGAAGCGTTTCGACCATGTATCGGATGGATGAACCGTTCCGGTCGACCTGTTCTTTTTCTACGACGAAAACCAGCGACGAACCGGTTTGATCGATCTGCACCCGGCGCACAAGATAGCCCTTGACGCCGTCGCGCTTGAAGCCGGGAAGCCCCACCGTCTTTTTCGCCGTCTTTCCGTCTTTTCCCGTAATCGATACGGACAGATAAAACGAAGACTTCACGTCCTTGCCTGAACCCTCGACGAGCACATGTGTTTCGACCGAGTAATCTGTAGACGATTCAAAATCCCTGAACGCGATGGTCCGCAATCCGGGTTCGTCCACGGCCTGGATATAGAGGGGGCGTCCCTGATTCGCGCTGTCTACCGACAGTTTCTGTATCGCGGGAGCCGCGGTATTCTGAAGCGAAGCGAACACGCCTTTCGCATCCCGGGCGGCTGTATCGGAAGACGGCTTGCGGGAGAACAAACCTTCGCGAATGAAACTGTTTTTCGCCACATCGACCGCGAATATATCGGCATAGGCCTGATAGTCTTTGTCGGTAACGCCGTATTGTCCGAAAACGAACTGCTTTCCATCGGCAGAAAAGCCGAGATTCACAAAGGTGGCAACATCCCCGGCCCAACCGTGGGCCATAATCAGGAAAATGAAGAAAAGGATAGTTGTTTTTCGCATGTACTGCTCCATTGTATACAGAATGAGTCTCTGCTGTACAGAATCGGCAGAAAATCAGCTTCACTTGAGATTCACGTAAACGCTTTTTTAGTGGTATCATGACGCATGACCATAGCGACCAGAAATCGTTTTTTTAAGCTGGCCATCGCAGTTTCCGCGCTTCTTTCCGCGGCGGCGATAGGCATCGCAGTGACGGCGCTTACCGGAGGCAGGCTTCCTGTCGAAATCCCGGGAGTGCGCGTGCTTTCGCCGCCGCGAGGCCTGCCCTTCTCGCAATGGAGCCCTGCCGCTTCGCTCATCCACCTGGCGGCTTTTCCGTTTTTTTCCCTGATCTGGCTTATCTACATCTACCGCGGATTCGAAAAGACGCAAAGCTCCGAAATGATTTTTTTCGCCGCTTCCGTGTTCGCGGTTTCCTTCGAAATGCTGCGAATCGTCATTCCTTTGACCGGAGTCGACGGCGGCTATCTGATTACGGTCATCAGCCGGGTAAGCCTTTTTTCCCGCATTTTCTTTCTGCTTTCGATTCTTTCGAGCGGACTGTTCAACAGTGCTCAAACTGCGCAAATGATCGGATCATCGATTTTTCTGCTCGGCTTTATTTCTTTCAGTCTTTCTCAGTCCATTCCCATCAATTCGATGGCACCAACGTCGAATTTCATACTATTGACCGGATATCCGGCGATTCTCTCTCTGTTTTTCGCCTGCATCGGAGCCCTGGCAATCCTTTCGTACCTTATTCTGGGCATAACCAGGGCAACAAAAGAATACTTTTCCTGCGCCGGAGGCTTGGCTCTGTTAATCCCGGGCTATTTTTTGCTGATTCTCGCCGACAACTGGCTCTACGCGATCAGCGGCGCGGCTTTGCTGAACTTCGGGACCTGGCTCTACATGGACCGGATGCACCGCTACTATCTATGGCAGTAGCGTCATCACGGCGCCGATGGCCAGGGGAATCACGAGATTATCGTAGTCTTTGATGGGAAGAACTTCTATCGTCATTGCCAGCAGGGCAACCAGAAACGACTTGAACGGATCATGGGTTGCTGCAAGGGTGGAAACATAAACGGCGATGAAACAGGCGGTGCTGCCTTCGAGAGTTTTTCCGCCCGCCCGGGGAATCTTGATTCTTCCATATAACTTTCCCGCCAGACTGGCGATTCCGTCTCCGAAGGCCAGAGCGTACACGGCGACCCGGGCGGCCTGAGGCGGAAACAGAATAAGGGCGAATAAAACGCCAAGAGCCATCGTTACCGGACCGAGAACGAAACGACCTTCGTCGCGCTTGCGTGAAGCGTAGGCGGTTACGCGGGAAATGAACGGTATGGGATTTCCGGTTATGCGCCTGTATTCGCAAAAGGTGTACAGGCAAATCACAGACGAGAGCGAAACCAGGGTGAAACTGTAGTTGAGAGTCGCAATAAAGGGCACAAGGGAAGCGCATAAATGTATGCTCTTTCTGAAAAACTCTTTCAGAAGATCATTTACCGTTGCAGTATGCGATATCTTCCGGTATCTGAAATCGGCGATTATTCCCATTATATTCCCTGCATGGTTCGCGTTATATCACTTTCTATAACACATAAGGCAGCGGTTGGTTTCGTAAAAACAAAAAAAAGTTCTTTCTTTGGACGTTACTGGATTTGAACCAGTGACTTCTACCGTGTGAAGGTAGCACTCTACCGCTGAGTTAAACGTCCAAAAAAAGAACTATATGTCAGAACCATGCGCCCGCGTCACCCTACCGCTGAGTTAAACGTCCAAAAAAAGAACTGCATGTAAAAGAAGGCGCGTAAATCGAGTGATGTACGATACGAGAAAGTATAATATCAGGTAGGGGATCATTGTGCAAGAGCCTTGTTGTCAAGCCTGGGAGAATGCGATATATCCTTTAGACTACTGGAGGAAGATATGAAATCAACTGTTCGCGCAACCTTAGCAATCCTGGCCTTCTGTATGATATCTGCCGCGGGAGTTTTCGCGGAGAGCTCCGATAAAAAAGAGGTTCGGTTCGACGACTACCGCAGCGCCCTCGGCATGTTCGCCATGGCCATCCCGAACGGGGGCGCCTACGGACTCCAGTTCGAACACTGGTTCAACTCCTTCGGTTTTACCGTAACGGGCGGCGGATATTATCGGCCTGAAGACGACTGGGCCAATATCCTCGACTACTCGGTTGTGTTTCAGGGCATGCACACCGTATTCGGCAATACCTTTTCGGACCAGGTGGCGGGAAGGCTGTACAGCTGGGCCTCGATCGGACACCACGGATATATGACAGACGATACCAACGACGACGTGTACGAGGAAGGCGCGTACAAGGCGAACGGAGTCGCGGGTCTGGGCATCGGGATTGAAATGATCTTTTTCGAGCATTTCTCGATTCCCCTGCAATTCGGCTATACCGGCGAGTTCCCCAACGACCCGGGGCTCGGGTTCACCTTCGGTTCGGGGATTCGCTACCGGTATTGAGAACGCGGTTACTCTTTCCGCAAGCCGGCCGGCCGGAGATTACTGGTCGACCCGCTGCTGAAGGATGCGCTCGTTTTCAAGCGTTTTCGGAATATCGGGATAGGTTTCCGGAACGAAGAGTTCCGCCGGACGCGTGATGTTCTGAATATTCAGATACGCGAGGTTCGAACCCTGGGCGCGGACCAGCGTATCGGGGTTTCGGGTCAGCGCGTCCCAGGCGCGGGACGATTCGGCCATCAGCGCCAGAGCCCGCCCGTTCAAAGCGATATTGCCCGTCCGCTGCGCGATTCTGTTGAGCGTGACCCCGAGGTTATTGGAAGTCTGCATATACAACTGGACGAAGTCCCCGTGATCTGTCCGCACCTGCGGAAAGAGAATTCCCTTTCGTATCCGCTCGGATTCAAGCACTTCCTGCAAACGCTCGTAATACCCCTGGGCGGCGAAGT
Organism: Teretinema zuelzerae; assembly: GCF_021021555.1. Taxonomy (NCBI): domain Bacteria; kingdom Pseudomonadati; phylum Spirochaetota; class Spirochaetia; order Treponematales; family Treponemataceae; genus Teretinema; species Teretinema zuelzerae. Next base: position 1,372,826 of record NZ_JAINWA010000003.1, read on the forward strand.
AATCGCCCCTTCTATGCAGGGCGTTTCCCATGCTGAACAGAAGATTCCGGTCCTGTGGGCGTTCCGCGTGAGTCATGATGAACGACTCGATTGCGGCAGGGTAATCCTTCAATCGATAGGACGAATAGCCGATCCGGTAGCGCACAGAGGGAGTATCGTAGCCTTCCGCGATCGCGAGGCGGTAATGATCACGGGCGTTCTCAAGATCGTTCGAGATGAAATAATCGATGTCCGCGTAGTCTGAATACAGCCTCCCGACCAGCGGGTCCTGGCGGACGGTTCGCGTTTCGCGGTGAGCCCGGTAAAGGGTGATACCTTCGGTGAACATGCGCCTCGCGTCCAGATATTCCCGATCCTCGGTCAGCAGTTCGCCCAGAAGTCGATAACAGTCCACCTGCACGAGAACTCTGCGGGGCGACATCGACCGCACCCGGGAAAATTCCGACAGCGAACGCTGCAGCGAAAGCTCAGCCGGCTTCGCGCGGTAGTTGTATATGTAGTAGCGGCCCAGATTGTAATGAGCTTCGGGGATGGAAGGATCGGCTTTCGCCGCACGCTCAAGAAGCTTGAGAACGTCTTCGATCCTGTTTACGAGAGCCGCCGAATCGCCGGGCTTCGGATTATAGCGCTTGTCTACGAGGTATCCGCTCAGTTCGACCAGATCGGAGGCGCCGATTTTGCGCTTCTTTTCCATGAAGTGCTCCTTCAGGGGAAGCACTTCCGCGAGGTTGTCGGTGCGGATGAAGTACCGCATCATGCGAGCGAGAAAGGGGTCTTCCTTGCCGTAGAGCTCGATCAGAGAGGCGTACGTGAGCCGTGCGTCCGCGTACTTGGACGGATCCTCCCAGGCCCAATCGAGGTAGGTATCGCCGAGAAGCAGCAATCCCTCCCGATTATTGACATGATGATCCAGGACGCGCCGGCGGAGCACTTCTACGGCCTTCGCGTAGTTTCTCATGTCCAACCGCAGCATCTCGGCGTATTCGAGCCCCGCGGGAAGATCGTTCCGATAGCGGGCGAGCAGGCCTTCGTACATATGTTCTGCCGAGATGTACTGCCGTTTATCGCGGAAGGCGCGGGCGTATTTAAAGTACCAGCCCTTCTTCTCCCAGACAACCACGGCCTGATTGAACAGATCGATCGCCTGCGTATAGCGCTCGTCCTCGATAGCCTGATAGCCGCGCTTGTACAGGCTTTCGGCCGCAAGAGGCCGGTAAATGAATTGCCACGAGAGATAAAAGGTGCAGGCGGCCAGCAGCAATCCGATGAAAGAAATGACGGCGACCGGCAGTATTTTGTTGAAGAATACATAGCGGAGCGAGCTTTTTTCGGCTTCCAGCTGTTCCGCGCTTTTCTTTTCGAAATCCTTGGGTATGGGGATGGAACGGTCGAGGGCGCCTTCGAGGGTTCGGGCGATCTTGCGAACCGAGGTTCCCCCGAGAATGGAATGAACCATTTCCATCTTATGGATGTCGGTCCCGGCCGATCCGGCAAGGTATTCCTCGACGGCCATCCGCAGATTAAGCGGAAAATCAGAAAGAAGACCGAGAAACTTTTCAAATTCGGAATCAGTCAGCTCAAGGCGAACTTCCTTTTTGGCGTTTTTCCGGGAAATGGCGGATTCAGGAATCTCGGAAATCGAAGTCCGGGCGGGAGACGAGGTAAAGTCGGAGAAACCGGGAATATGGAACTCATCGTCCGGCAGGGCGCTGTCGATGCTGTCCTGGAGAAAGTTCTCGTCGAGCACGAAGCCGTCGAAGCCGTCCAGATCGGCGTCTCCCGCGGAGGAATCGGACGATTCCTCGACCTGCAGGTCGTCGGGGATGGAAAAATCAGCGAATTCGTCGCCGAAGGGATTGGCGGGAGCATCTTCCTGGGTGAAGGGAGCCGGTTCGTCGTCCATCGACGGGAAGGCAACATCCTTCGCGGCCGGAATGCCGTCCTCGAATCCCGGAGAGAAATCGAGAGCTTCGACGTCGTCTTGAGAGGAATCTCCACGGGGAGGTTCATCGGAGCCGAAGGGGTTTCCGAAATCCGAGCCGCCTAAATCGGGAAGCTCGAAGGAGGCCGGAGCGGGAATGCCGTCTTCCAATCCGGGGGAAAGATCCATGGCGTCCATAAAATCGCCGGAAAGATCTGCGGGGGGAAGCGAAAAATCGGAAAGGGCCGAATCGCCGAGGTCTTCAAGACCGGCAGCTTCAAGCCCAAGATCTTCCAGGCCGGCGTCGCCGAGGTCTTCAAGGCCGGCAGCTTCAAGTCCGAGATCTTCAAGGCCGGCGTCGCCGAGGTTCTCAAGGCCGGCAGATTCAAGTCCGAGATCTTCAAGGCCGGCGTCGCCAAGGTCTTCAAGTCCGACAGTTTCCAGGCCGGCGTCCTCCAGGCCGAAATCGTCGAGGTCCGTTTCTGGGGTCATAGAATCCAGCGAGCCGGGAAGATCTTCCGGACCGGGGATGTCGAAGGAACCGGAAGGGAAGTCTGCGTCGGGGGGCTCGGGATTAACCGCGCCGAAGTCCGGAAGTTCGAAGGAATTTGCGGATAGATCGTCCGGCGAGTCTGCCGCGCCGCGCTCGGCCTCGATATCGTTCGCGAAGCCGGCAAGGAGATCCTGCGGCACGGAAAAATCGTCGAATGAAACATCTTCAGGCGAATCGGACGGTTCAGGTTCCGCCGATCCTTCGCTCAGAGAGGAATTGTCCAACGGAAGAGATGAAAGAAAATCGTCGAATTCTTCAAGGGCCGGAGCTTCAGGAACAGGCGTTTCAGGTTCGGATTCCGGAGGGGAAAACGAGGAGTTGCTGAAAAACGAGTCCATGTTGAAATCGTCCTGATAGTCGGTTGAAGCTTGCGTTGCTTCGACTTCAGTTTCCGATGCGAATTCTGAGTCGGGAGAAAAGGATTGCGGTTCTTGGGCGGAAGGAGGAACGTCGGGGCCGATCGAAGAAAGGAGATCGTCTACATCGACCTGGGGCGGAGCGGCCAGAATTTCTGAAGGGCGGGGATACTCGTCGTAAATTTCGCCCCGTTCGGCGGCGATTTCGCGCTCATGGCCGAGATTGCTGAGTACTTGTCTGAATTGTTCGAGTTGTTTTATTCCCGGCATGGTCTTCCTGTACGCACCTCGTATATCAGATTTTCGGCCATATCCCGGATCGACTTTAGCGAAGACAGATCTCAAGATTCTGTAGCATTTTCCGACAATTGTAAAGAAGCACTATGAAACAACGAAAACTTCTATTAATAGGCCTCGCGCTCTGCGCCTGTTTGGCGGCGTCGGCCGCGGACATCGAAGCGGTAACATATTCGAAACTCGTCTCGGGGATCTCCCGCGCCCGCGCTCCGGTAGTCGACGGCAGATACGCTGTTTTCACGGCGAAGGGAAGCGCCCGGCATGCAGGAGTCGCCTTCGAACATGAAAACTGGCAGACTATCCACACCCTGCAGCGCATCGTCAGAAAGGACGAGTTCGGAAAGCCCCAGAAAGACTCGAACGGGAAACCGCTGGAATCGATTCTTTTTTACATCGCCGAAATTCCGGAGGGCGTGCATCAAATCAGATACCGGATGGTCATCGACGGACTCTGGTCGACCGACCCCCTGAACGCGGCAAGCGAATACGATTATCCCAACGGCATCCAGGTTTCGGTGCTCCCCGTGGAGTTCTTCCAGAGCTTCCAGACGCAGAATGTGAATATCGGAAAGGTCCGGTTCGTGTATGAAGGCGAAAGCGGCGCGGTGATAAGGGTCGCCGGAACCTTCAACAACTGGGATCCGTTCATGTACGAGCTCGAGGAAACCTCGCCCGGCAGATACGAACTGGCCGTGCCGCTCCCGAAGGGCACCTGGTATTATTCGTACTACGAAGGCTCGAACCGCCTCCCGGACAATACGAACCCCGAACGCGTCTACACGCGGGACGGGCGAGTAGCCTCCGTAGTCGTGGTGGAGTGAGAGGTCCGTATGTCCCTGACCTTTTTTACCGCCTCGTACGCGCCGTTGTAAACCCCGTTTTTTGCGTTCCGCAGAATCCTGTCGCAATACAGGGCGGGCATATCCCGGTCGTTCACCAGTAGATTAAGCGTCCGGTGCAAACCGGTTACCGAGGAAGTTTCGATCGTACCGTCGCCGATTTCCGCTCCGCGGATCGCGCCCCAGGCCTCGTGCCGGCCGACCCGCTGGATGAAGAGTTTGGGCACCGGATAAAACGACAACTCGCTCGGCTTGGTGATCATCACGTCGCACACCCGCATCAAAAGATTCGTCGAGTACACCGCGCACCAGAACTCGTCATGCAGAAAGACATGGACGCCGCGGACCGGGCGTTCGGCAGCTTCTTGAACGAAGGCGCGGGTTTCTTTCCAGTCAGAATGCATGGTCCAGGAAATTCCGTCCTCGCGAAACATCTTTTCAAGATCGGCCCATCGGCCCTTATGGTCTCCCATATTAATGAACAGCGACACCTTTTCGCCGGCGATCGCGTCTTTGCAGGTGCGCGCTATGTCCGCGAAACGGAGCACCTGGGCGCCCGCGCCGCCCATGGTGAGCAGGAAGCGGCGGGTTTCTCCGTCCCTGATGCGTCTGAGCCGGGAATCGCAATCCGCCTCGATGCCTGAAACGATCTCGTGGTCGACGTAATGGCCTGCCAGAAAGATGTCCGAGGCCGGCATGCAATGATCGAGGCGCATGTCCACGCCCATCGAGTGGAGGGTGCGGTAGCCCATATAGGTGGACGGCGACTGGACCGCATGAACGGTACCTTCCACGATATGAAAGGCGAGAGGGAAGTTGTCCGGAATAATGGTGACGATGTTTTCGAGTCCTGCGTTCACCGCCGCGTGGCCGGTCCACGGATGGGTCGACAGGAAGGGGATGTCGCGGGGCAAGCCGCGGTAGAGGGGAGCGAATATGCGCGAAAGGGAGTCCTCTTCGAGCGTGAAGGCAAGACGCTGGGCGGCAGTGCTGGTCACGTAGTCCCAGATGTATTTGTCGAAAAGCCGGGACCGCTGCGAAATCCGGGAGCCGAGATTATAGAGATCCTCGAGATAGCGTATGGTTTTGCTGGCCGCGGTATCAGGGAAGGACATGAGGTCGAGCCAATAGGGGGTCAGACCGAGGGATTTGGCCGCGGAAGCGAGAGCGATGGCCATGCGGCAATGGCCGAAGCCCATGCGGATGGTGCCGAGCACGACGCCGTCGGCAGAATCGAAGGGGGACGCCGCCGATGCGGGGTCCGGGGATCGAGTCGCTCCGGAAGACTCAGGAAGGATGTTCGATGCTTCGCGCACTGTGCGTATCCCGAAGTCCTCGAAGGCGAATCCTTCTTCCCGGGTTTCAAGCACGGGGCTCGATTCGGGATCGAAGGAAAATTTCCGGGCGAAACGCTGGTAGCGTTTTTCTGCTTTGACAATGACTCTATGAGGTACGGGATTTCCGTAAATCCGTGTGTGATCCATGCGATCAGTGTACGTCCGGTCGAAGAAATTTGCACTCATTTTCAACCGGATTCGAGCGCGCGCGGGAAGGTCGCTAGTCTTTTCCGAGAAGCCCGTACTCTCGCATTTTATTGAGAAGCGTGCGCCGGGAGATGCCCAGTTCACTCGCGGTTTTTTCCCGATGCCCGCCGGTTACGGCCAGCGCGGAAACTATCGCCTGCCGCTCGGCTTCACGGACGCTCAAGACCTCGCTCTGCACGGCAGGCGCTGCTAAGGATGCAGGGGCGGCAGGCGCAGAAGCCGCGGCAGATGCCGCCGCGGACTCAGCGGCGGCGGACCCGGCAGGCGGCGGGCGCAGGCGGCTCGACAGGGTAAAATCGGCGGGGCCGAGCTCGTCTCCTTCCGCCAGTATGACCGCGCGCTCCATCGCGTTTTCCAGTTCGCGCACGTTTCCGGGAAAAGGATACTCGGTCAACAGCTTCAGAGCCGCAGGACTGATGCCGGAAATTTTTTTGCCGGTTTCCCGGGAAAACCGGGCGAGAAACATGCCGGCGAGAGGAGCGATGTCCAGAGGCCGCTCGCGCAAGGGCGGAATATGAATTCTGATCACATTCACCCTGAAATACAGGTCTTCGCGGAAGGCGCCCGCGCGGACAGCCTCTTCCAGATCCCGGTTGGTCGCGGCGACTACGCGCACATCCACCGGAATGGGTCGCGCGCCGCCGACCCGGACGACGACCCGCTCCTGGAGCACGCGCAAGAGCTTCACCTGAAGCGAAGGACTCATCTCTCCCAGCTCGTCGAGAAACAAGGTTCCGCCGGAGGCAAGCTCGAACAAGCCCTGTTTGCTCCGGTCGGCGCCGGTAAAGGAGCCCTTCTCGAAGCCGAAGAGCTCGCTTTCCTGCAAACTTTCGGGAATGGCGCCGACGTTGACCGGAACGAAGGGACCCTCGGACCGGGGGCTCTGGCGATGAAGCTCCCGGGCGATCACTTCCTTTCCGGTGCCGCTTTCGCCGGTAACCAGAACGGTGGCGGAAGACGGAGTGGCCTTGCGGACAAGAGTAACGACGGAATGCATCGCCGGATCGTCCCCGAGCCATCGCGAGCCGTCCGCACCGCCGAGCGAAGCCGGCTCGTCGTACAGCCTGCGCCCGACGTCGGCAAGGCGGAGGAGGCGATTTTTTTCCAGAGCCTTTTCGAGCCTGACCGCAAGCTCGCCCGGATCGAAGGGTTTGACCACATAGTCGTCTGCGCCCTTTTTCATGGCGGAAACCGCGTCGTTGATGTCGCCGTGGGCGCTCATGATGATCACCGGAAGGCCGGGTCCTCCGGTGCGGATGCGGTCGAGCACCTCGAGACCGTCCATGCCGGGCATGCGAAGATCCAGCAGAACAGCCGAAAACAGTTCGCGCTCCAAAAGAGCGAGGCCTTCTTCGCCGTTCGCGGCGCCTGAGCACCGGAATCCCTCGAGAGCAAGGTATTCGGCCAGAGAATTTCTGAGGTTCCGCTCGTCGTCTATTATCAGTATGCGCGCATCATTCATTCAGAACGCTCCCCGGATTCGGACTTTCGCCGCGCGCCGGCAAGCGGCAACGCTATCGAGAACACGGAACCGCCGCCGGGCCGCTCGGTCCAGGTCAGCGATCCGCCGGCCTGTTCCGCGTATTTCTTCGAAAGGGCGAGGCCGATGCCCGTGCCCTTGGCCTTCGTGGTGAAAAACGGCTCGAAAATTCTGCTCCGGTTCTCCGGCGGAATCCCGACGCCGCGGTCCAGAACCTCGAACACGGCCTGTCCGGCGCGGGAATAAAGGCGAACGACCGGCGGCTCTTCCCCTCCCCCCCCCGATTCGAGGGCATTGGAAACCAGATTGTCCAGAGCCTGCAATAAACGATCGCCGTCGATCAAAACGGGAAGAGGATCGGCTGACTCGCAGATCGCGGAAATTCGTCCGGCCCATCGTTCGCCGCAGCGGTCGATATACCATCGGGCATCCCGGGATTCCGCCGAGCCCTCGCCGGACTGAAGGAATTCGCGCACCCGGTCCGCGAGCAGGGCGAGCCGGGCGGTTTCCTCTTCGATGACGCCGACGTTGCCCTGCCGTTCGGCGGGGAGCGTTTTTCTGAGGGTCGCGCACTGGATGCGGATTACGCCGAGAGGATTCTTGATCTCGTGCGCGAGGGTGCGCGCGGCCTCCCCGAGCTGGACGAGGCGGCTGAGAGATTCTTCGCGTTCGCGGTAGCGAGACAGCCGGCGTGCGAGAACGGCGAGAAGGGCAAGGATCACGATGAAAACGGCAAGAAGGCCGTAGAGTACAAGGTAGAAAAGCCTGCCTTCGGAAAGGAACTGGGAGACATCGAGTTCGGCGTATATGTATCCGTATTTGCGCTCCATCATGCCCCGCCGGGGACCGGGCATTTCCCCCGGCATATGACCGGGAACGGCGCCGGCCCTGCGCAGCAGAACGATCGAGTTTTTTTTGCGGATGGTTGCGCCCCGGACGGGAACCGCCCGGTAGTCTACGGCAGCAGGAGCGTCTCCGAAGCGATATACCGCCGCCCCGGACGAATCGTACAGGGCGAAGGAAAGAACCTCCGGCCACGACTGCGGATCGAGCCGCCCCGAATCCCGATGATGATCGAGAAGGCCCATCAGTATCTGGAATGAACGGTATTCAAGTTCTTCCATGCGCCGCTCATGCTCCTGGCGCACCAAAAGCAGCGCGAAGCTGAAGGCCAGCAGCACTGCCGCGGGAATAAGTATATAGAGGCCTGCAAAGGGAAGCCGCTTTCTCTTCATACCGGAAGTGTACCCCGCCTAAAGGCGGGGCGCAACAATCACCTTCTGTTTCGATTGAACGGACGATCTTCGTCGTCGCCGGCATAGCCGCGGCCGCCGTTCGGGCCTCTTCCGCTATTCCCGCCGCAGCCTGCGCCGCGCCCCATTCCGAAGCCGCGGGAATCCGCGTAGGCAGAAAGATCGAGTTCCTTTCCGTTGACCCATACCTTGGCGGGCATGATCATTTTAGCGTTTTCGATCGCGCACTCGCCGCGGCCTTCGAAAGAGAATCCTTCGATTTTCAGCTTGTCGCCCACCTTGATTCCGTTTTCCCAGGCAACCTGATAAAAGGGGCCTGCCGGAATAACCCATGTTTGATCCTTTGCCTGCACGGTCGGGATTCCTTCCGCGACGGCGAGCACGCCTTCGACTGAAACCGTGTCGCGGGCGCCGGCCGCGAATGCCGCCGATCCGATGACGAGGGCCGCGAAAGCGGCGATAATTGTCTTTTTCATACGCTTGATCTCCTTCCCCTGGTCTGCGTCCTTTTGAACGTTTTTTACGGGGTACTAACATACTGCAAAATCCGTGCCAAGCTGATTTCAGGGGTTTTGACATGTTTTTTATAGAAAACGGGAATTTATTGCCCGGCGTACGGGAAAATAGTTCCCATCCATATTCCCATACACTAAAATAAAAGAGGAAATGGAGAAATAAGGCTGTTAAACCGGAAATTCTGAGGTATCATCTTTTCGAAAGCCATGCATACAAAAAAAACGAAAGACATATACATTTTCACCCCAGCGGCGGTTCTGTTGATCTGCGCCGTCGCCTTGGCCTATATTCCCGGCCCGAAACAGGCCGGCGGAGCGGACCTCATCGCAGGCATTGAAGTATTCGAAGACCCTTCCCACGCCATAGATATTGAAAGTCTGAAAAAAGCGAATCCGGGATTTCTCCCCCTGGATAAGAAATCGCTGTACGTCCGGAGAAGCGCATCATCCTGGTGGATTAAAATAGCTCTCGCCGGAAACCTGTCGCTCCGAGAGGACGCCTTCCTTCATATACCGAACGCGAGCCTCGAGCTCATCGATGTCTGGTTCTCCGACGGAAGCTCAGCGGCAGAGGGAAAAAAACGGCCCGCCGCTTCGAACGAAATTCGCAGCAGATTATGGAATATCCGCATACCCGATACCCACGACGTGCGCGAACCGATTTATCTGCGGGTTCGAACGAACACCATCATGCGGGTTCCCGTGGAAATATACTCAACGTCCCGGGTAATCAGACAGGCTCAGGCCGACGATCTCGCGTTCGGCTTGTTTTTCGGAATACTTGTCGCGGTCATAATCATCAATTTTTTCTCGTTTCTCATCCTGAAAAGAAGATATTTCGCCATATATCTGGCGTATCTGATCAGCCTGCTCGCGTACAACCTGAGAGTGCACGGATATCTTTACTTCATCCCGATGCCCTTCGCCGTCCTTGAAGCCGCACTCTGGATCAGCCTCTGCGGAGTCGGCGTCTTCATGATTCTCTTCTCTAAAAGCTTTCTTTCCGTGAAGGTCGTCTATCCGAAATTGAACCTCTTTTTCAACGCGTGCATTGTTCTGTTTCTCGCGCAAACCGTAATCGGCGTCGCGGGATTTTCATACCTGGCAAACCAGATCGCGTATATTACCGGAGCCGTCGTGCCGGTAGCCATAATCGGAACGGCCGTCCTCAGCTACGTCAAAGGTTTCCGGGAAGCCAGGTATTATCTGCTCGCGCTCATCGCTATGTTCGCAGGAACCTTCGTGTGGTCCAGCGCCGCGTATATCGAGTCGCAGGTTACGGTCAACTACATTTTCATGTTCGGCACCACGATGGACGCCCTGCTGTTCACCCTCGCCATCTTCGACAAAATCCGGGCTGATTTGCGCGAAAAAGAAGTAATGAGCGTCCGGGAGCAGCATTACCGCGAACTGGCCAGGACGGATACGCTCACCGGGCTGTACAACCGCCGGTTCATCGAGGACGAGATCGTGCGGAACGCGGAGGCGCGCTCGGCGTTCGGGGACATGTCGCTCATCATCATCGATCTCGACAATTTCAAGAATGTGAACGATACCTGGGGCCATTTGACCGGCGACATGCTGCTGGCGAAGCTCGGAAACCGCATCACGCAGAATATCCGCAAGTCCGATATTGCCTGCAGATACGGCGGCGACGAATTTCTGGTGATCCTTCCCGGAGCGGATATCGCGGCTGCGAAGGGCGTGGCGGAAAAACTGAGGGAATCCATCCAGAACGATCACTTCTATACCGAAACCGGAGAGGAAATTTCGTATACGATCAGCATCGGCCTTTCGCGCACGCGGCCCGAAGACACCTTTGAAGGACTCTTTCTGCGGGCGGACGCGGCGCTCTACCAATCGAAAAAAATGGGCAAAAACAAGCTTTCGGTGCTCTAGAAGCGCGGTTTTTTAGCCCTGGAGGCCGGCCCCGGCCCGCCGGTTCTGTTTTCCTGTCGAGATTGACTTTATTCCCGCTCAACGCTATATATAGTGCATGAATAACACACAGACCCGATGGATATGGGAACAACCAATATGCGAAGAAATATTCCGCCAGAAATACTGCCTGTACGGCGAACAGAGCGCGGAAGAGGTGTTTACGGGAGTGGCGAGCGAAATAGCATCCGCGGAAACCACAGAAGAAAAACGCCGGCACTGGGAAGGGGTGTTCTATCAAGAGCTCATCTCGGGGCGGCTCCAGCCCGCCGGGCGGATTCTCGCGAACGCGCGGCCCGGCAGCCCGATGAAAAACTACAACAACTGCTTCACCATCGACATAGAAGACTCCCTTGAGGGCATTTACGAGGCGCTGAAGGACGACGCGACTATCAGCAAGATGGGCGGCGGGGTCGGCTTCGACATTTCCAAGCTCAGGCCGATCGGGGCGAAGCTTTCGAACGGAGGAGAATCCTCCGGAGTCATTTCTTTTTTGAGGATTTTCGACCAGTCGGCTAAAACGATCATGACCGGGGGACAGAGGAGAAGCGCGCACATCGCCCTCCTCGATATATCACACCCGGAAATCGAAGAATTCATCACCGCGAAAAAAGGCGAACAGAACAAGGAACTGACCCAGTTCAATATCTCCGTAAAAATCACGGACGACTTCATCAAGGCGGTGAAGGAAGACGCGGACTGGAATCTGGTTTGGAAGGGAAGGACGTTTAAAACCGTTAAGGCGAAGCACCTTTACGACCTGTTGGCGAAAAACGCCTTTATCCATAACGAGCCGGGAATCTTCAACGCGGACACGGTAGAGCGCTACAACAACGGCTGGTGGGCCTTCAAGATGGACCGGGTGAACCCCTGCGGAGAGCTCGTGATGCCGGCGTACTCGCTGTGCTGTCTTTCCTCGGTGAATCTCGCTTCCTTCGTGGCGAAGCCGTTCAGCGCGGACGCTTCGTTCGACTTCGCCGCCTTCGAGCGGACCTGCGGAATCGGCATCCGATTCCTGGACAACGTGCTGGACGCGACCGACTATCCGCTGGAGCGGATTAAAACCTTCTCCCGCGACTGGCGCCGGGTAGGACTGGGCTTCACCGGACTGGGAGACGTGTTCGCCATGATGGGGATGAAATACGGAGAAGAGGCCTCTCTGGTCCTTGCGGAACAGATCGCGAAAACCCTCCGCGACGCCTCGTATTCGGCCTCCAGCGACCTCGCCGCCGAAAAGGGCTCCTTCCCGGCCTTCGACGCGGAAAAATACCTGCAGGCGAACTTCATCAAAACTCTTGATCCCGAACTCCGGGAGAAGATCAGAACGCAGGGCATGAGGAACGTGCAGCTCAACACGGTTGCGCCCACCGGAACCACCTCCCTGTCCATGGGACAAAACTGCTCCTCCGGAATCGAGCCGATTTTCGCCCTCTCCTTTAAAAGAACCATACGCACCGGCCGCGGCGACGAAACGCGGACGGAGGAAGTGAGCGACTACGCATGGAAACTGTGGAAGAGCCTGAACGGAAAAGAGAACGAGCCGATGGAAAACATCGTCGTCCCCGAGGCCTTCGTCACCACGCTCGACATCAACCCGTACCAGTCCATCGACATGCAGGCGGTGTTCCAGAAATACATCGACCACAGCATCTCGAAGACGCTGAATCTTCCCCTGGGCACGAGCTTCGAGGAGTATAAAAACCTCTTCATGTACGCCTACGAAAAGGGCCTGAAAGGGTTCACCACCTTCAATCCGGAAGGAAGCATGAAGGGCATTCTGGAATATTCCGGCAAAAAGGAAGAAGGGGTTCACCGGCGGGTGGCTCCGGCGCGGCCCCGCGACCTGCCGTGCGAAATCCACCGCGTTGCCGGCGGAAAGCGGAAATACGTCGTCATTCCGGGATTCCTCAACGGAACCCTCTATGAGATTTTCGTTCTCGACGATACTGACGGGAAGATTGGGATAGACGACGACCGGAAGGCGCTGGTGCGAAAGGCCGCGAAGGGCCGCTACGACCTGGTCTTCGTCAACGGCTCGGAGGAGACGGTTCTTGAGGACTTCACCTCGGCCTTCAATTCACCGGACGCTTCGCTTGCGCGGTTCATCTCGATGGCGCTCCGCCACGGAACGCCGCTGCAGTTCATTATTTCCCAGCTCCAGAAGGATACGAACTTTACCGATGTGGAACGCTGCATCGCGCGGGTTCTGAAAACCTACATCAGGGACGGAGAAGAGGTGATCACCAGCGACAGGGAATGCCCGGAATGCGGCGAACTCCTCTCCTTCCGGGACGGCTGCGTCAGTTGTTTTTCCTGCGGATATAGTAAATGCACCTAAAAATGCTATAATGTAAATGTAGTTGGACATTTTTTCCTCCTGGAGGCATGAATATGAGCGGTATTCCGGAAATTGTACTTGTTGACGATGAAAATCGGGTGACGCAATCCCTGGAACGTGAAATACGCATGGCCTTCGGATCAGAGGAATTCCGCATAACGCGCTTTGAAAATCCGGAAGAGGCCGCGGCGTATACCGCCCCTCCTCCGGACAATCTTTTTCTGGTCATCTCCGATCTCCGCATGCCCCACATGAGCGGAAGCGAGCTCCTCGCGAAGGTGCGGGAATCCGCCCCTGAAGTGCAGACGATACTGCTCACCGCGTATTCCGATATTGAAAACATACAAAAAGCCATCTCCGCCTCCATTCAAAGTCTTCTGTTCAAACCATGGACGAGGGAGGCTCTCGCCTCCGAAATTTCCAAGGCCCGGGACATCTGGACGATCAGAAAGCAGAACAACACCCTGACGCGGCGCATCGAGGACATGCTGAGGGAAACAGGCGAATTCCAGGCCAAGCTTTTCTCCTTCGATATTCCCATGACCTCGGAAGTCGAGATCGACCTTGCCTACCAGCCGATGGCGGAGTACGGATGCGGGGGCGATTTTTGCGACTTCCGCACTCCGGCGGAGGGAGGATTGCTCGTCCTTTTGGGAGACGTAACCGGACACGGGACGAAATCTGCGATGATCGCCGGGATGATAAAAACGGGAATAGACGCGCTCTTTTCCGCGAAGCCGGAATTGATGACGAAGCCCGACCTGCTGATGAACACGATGAACGCGCATTTCTGCAAAATGCTGGAAGCGAGCCCGGAAACGCTGGTCGGATTGACGGCCCTCTACGTAAACGCGTCCACAAAGCTCCTGGCAGTCGCGACGGCGGGCATGCCCGCTCTCATCCACCTGCGCGACGGAAAGCCTGAAGCGCTCAGGACTCCGAACCCCATGCTGGGAGCCTTTCCGAAAGCGGAGTTCTACAAGACGGAACGGGTATTTCTCCCCGGAGACAGGGTTCTCCTCCATACCGACGGATTGGTGGAATCGGTTCCGCATTTTTTCACCGTCAGCGAAGAGCTTGAAAACACGATCGTCTCGAAGAACATGCATCGCACCGCCGAGGCCCTCGTCGAGGATTTCAGGATGTTCATACCGGAAAACCATTTTACCGACGACGTAACGCTGATCGCCATCGACAATATTATCAGGCAGACTACATGACTTCCGGCTTTACCCTCTTCATCAATCTCGCGCCGTTCGCCCAGCTGGCGCTTATTGCGTCATTCGCGGCGGCCTTTCCGTATCGAAAGGAACCGGCGGCCCAGTCTCTTCTCTGGTACCTCTTTCTGTGCTTTTTGCTGATGGCGACGAACGCCCTCGAACTGATCTCCCGCACCGATGAAAACACGATCCTTTTTGCGAAGCTCCAATACATTGCGTTCGCCTACCTTCCAATCGCGTGGATCTCGTTCTCCTTTCGATACACCGGATGGATCACTCATACGATTCCGGCGCTCATCGTTTCCGCGATACTATTCCCTGTTATTCTTCCCATCGTAGTTTTCACCAACGACAGCCATCATCTGTTCTGGAGAACAATCGAGATTATCAGCAATGAAGGATACTCGATCATACGGCCGACCTACGGGCCCCTGTACTGGCTCGCCTTCGGCTATTCATGGAGCGCGATCTTCATCGGATGCGTGGTATTGCTGCGCTCGTATGTAACGGGACAGAATTTGTACCACCGGCAATCCGTGTGGATCGCGGCGGGATGCCTTATGCCGGCGGCGGCGAATCTGCTGCGGATCACCAGCCCTCTGCACGGCATCGTGAAGGATTTCACGCCGCTCGGCTACGCGCTTTCGGGAATATCGTTCCTGCTCGGCATGTATCTGCACCGCCTGTTCTGGGTAATGCCGGTTTCGCGCGGCGTTCTTCTCCAGCAAATAGACCTTGGAATTCTGGTTCTCGACCGGACAGGGCTGATCGCCGACCACAACGCGGCCGCGGACCGCTATCTCGGACTCGATGCCGTGGCCGTCGGGCAGAAAACCTCCAGGTATCCGCTGATTCTCGGATTTCTTAAAGAAGCCGAGGTCTCGCCGGAAAGCGGGGTTGCAGAAAAAACGACCGGCCAGATATTCCTGAACGAGCGCCACCTGAGCTGGACGGTCCAGCCGGCGGGGTCGGAGGCGAACGGCATAATCGTTGTCCTGGAAGACGTTTCCGAGCGGGTGAGGCTTCAGACGGAAAACGCATTCATCAAGGGAGAGTTTCTTAAACGCGCGAAGCTCGCGTCGATCGGCAAGCTCACCGCCGGACTCGCCCATGAAATCAACAATCCCCTGAGTTATCTGAAAAGCGACGTGCGCTGCCTGAGCGAACTTCTCGACCGGCTCATCAAGGATAAATGCCCCGATCCCGATTCCGAGGAAACACGGGAAGTCCTTTCGCTCGCGAACGGAATCAACTCGGGCCTCGAACGCATCGAAGCGGCCGTCAGATCCCTGCTGTCCCTTACGCGGCAGGGCTCGGCCGAAACGAACAGGGAAGCGGTGAAACTGGAAGACTGCCTCGATTCAACCCTGGAAATCATGAAGGCCGAATACCGGGGAATCGCCGACGTAGTCAAACTCTACGGAGAAACGAAGGCGGTGCGGGTCCAGAAGGCCGCGATCAATCAGGTAATATTCAATATCCTGACGAACGCCGTGCAGGGCATCCGCGAGCAGTTCGCCTCGATCGGAAGACGGGGAATGATCCATGTGAAGACCGGAACATGCGAAGGCGATCCGGACCGGATCTGGTGCGAAATCATGAATACGGGAACGCCGATTCAGGCTGAAGATTCGGGGAAAATTTTCGATCTCTTCTTCACCACGCGCTCAGGCGACGACGGCACGGGAATCGGACTGAGCCTGTCCAAAGAGATAATCGAAGAACGCCACGGGGGAACGCTGAAATTGACGTCGCTGGACCCCGTAATATTCCGCATCGAACTGCAGTCTTCAAGGGAGGAGCGCTCGTTATGAAAGTTCTCGCGCACCGGGGAGCGATGGCTCTCGCACCGCAAAATACGATGCCGGCATTCCGGCTTGCCTGGGAATCCGGAGCGGACGGCATCGAGCTGGACGTGCAATGCACGAAGGACGGAATCTCGGTCGTTTTCCATGACGATCGACTCGACGATTTGACCGACGGCGCCGGACCGGTGCGCGGCTATACGCTCGAACAACTGCAGAAACTCGACGCGGGTTCGCATTTCGGAAGCGAATGGAAGGGAGAACGCATACCGACCCTGGAAGAAGTTCTCCGGGAGCGCCCCAAGGGAAGCATCGTAAACATCGAAATCAAAACCGAAATGGAATTCGACCCCTTCTTCGACAAAATCCTCCATTTCTGGAGGTTCTATCCTCCCCTTGCCCGGGACAGAGAAAGCCCGAGGGAAAAAGAGGCGCTGCGAACCGCGAAAACGACCGCGAACTGTCTGCGCGGACTGTTGCCCGAATTTCCCGATCTGCGCGAGAACATCATCGTCTCGAGCTTCGATCCGGCGGCCCTGGAGTTTTTCCGCGCGGAAATGCCGGAAATCGCGCAGGGTTTCTTGTATTGCGTAGAAGTTCGGAGAGACACCCGGCCGCTTATGAAGGAGATCGCGCACGAGGCGGTGCATCCCTCCGTATTCGAAATCAACGCGCGGAAAACCCGCGGGATTCATGCCGCCGGAAAGAAGGTCAATTGCTGGACGGTCAACAAGGACGCTCAGGTACGGAAGCTCTACCGGATGGGAGTCGATACGATAATAACGAACCATCCTCATCGAATGGTAAAACATATCAAAGAACTGGACGAAAACAATAAAAAGAGAGCCGGGAAGGCCGATACATTCAACAGATGAATCAAGTACATGAGCGCATCAGTCTGGAACGGAATCTCAGTTTAGTGCTTGGCCGCCAGGTGCGCCTCGGAAGCCCGGACCTTCAGGGGCTCGATCCCAGGGCGCTCAAAAAAGCGTTTTACCGGCGCGCGCACGAGTACCATCCGGACAAGGCGGCGGTTCTCGGCAAGGATCCGGAATACCTGGCGAATCGTTTCAGATCGCTGCAGGACGCATACGAGCTTGTTCTGGATTCATGGAACAGCGGCGCCTACCATCACCTTGAAGCGCGCGCGGCAGAAGCTCCCCGGGCCTATTCCGCCCGAAGCGAAAGTCCGGTTCGCGGCGAAGACGCAGCCCGAAGGGATAATTCAACCCGAAGCGAAAGTCCGGTTCGCGGCGAAGACGCAGCCCGAAGCGATAACTCAGCCCGAAGCGATAACTCAGCCCGAAAAAACAGTGCCGGCCCGGCATGGCAAGCCGCACAGGCCGCCGGTTCGGACGAGAGAGCGCAGTCGCGCAGGCGCCCGCGAACTGACTCGAGCACCGATTCGCGCACCGATTCGCGAACAGACTCGCGCGCCGCGGAGGAAGACCGCCCGCGGGAGAACGCGGACGCGCAAACGCGCAGACATGCCCGGAACCGATCGCACGCACATGCCGATCGGCGAGACAGCGCAGAAACGCGCGATGCGCGCAAGAGCCGGAGCGAAAACACGGACGGCGGGGCCGATTGCGCCCGGAGCAGGGTTGAAACGGCAGGAGCGGGGGTATTCCATTCCGGACCGCTGCCGAGAACGGAACTGAGGCTCGCGCAATACTTGTATTATCTGGGCAAGATCGACTGGAATACGCTGATACGGGCGCTGTGCTGGCAGTACCGGTCCCGGCCGAGGACCGGCGACATCGCGGTAGAGCTCGGCTATATGACGAGACACGCGGTACACAAAACGCTGACGCAGAGAAAGGCCGGAGAACTGTTCGGCCAGGCGGCCCTGCGGATGGGCAGCATCGAGCCCGGCGAATTCTCCGTCGTCATGGGCAGACAACGGCTCATGAAGCTCCCCATCGGCAGATACTTCATCGACCGCGGCCTCCTTACGGAAGAAGAAATGGACAGTTGCGCGGAAGATCTCCGCAGGCACAATATAACCGTCCGCTCGGAAGCCTTCACGGCGAAACTGTAATATACGCGGCCCGACCGGCCGATACCCTACAACCATCCGTTCCGCGTTATCTGGAACTTGTCCGTCTTGACGGCGATTCTCGTTTTTTTCATCAACACCTTCTACCGCATCGTATTCGACTCGTTTTCGGTCGACGCAATATACGTCGGCGCCGTTTGCGTATTCATCGTCGACGCGGCCCTCAACTTCTTCACCACAGTGAAAATAGGACACATCAAATACGAATCGTTCGCCGAGATACGCGGAAGATATCTGAAGAAGGATTTTTATATCGACCTTTTTTCAGCAGCGCCGATAGAATATGTTCTCCTCGCCGCCGGCGCGGGGATTCAGCCCGATAGTCCGGCGCAAACGGCGATGCTCGCCCTGCATGCGCTGTCGCTCGTAAAGCTCTGCAAGGTTTCGCGCATTTTCCGTGAACTCGGCGAAACGATACCGATTCTCCCCTCGGTCTGGCGTCTTATCCATTTCGCGTACTGGCTCGCTCTGACGGTCCACGGAATCGTTATCGGATGGCTTCTCATAGGAGCCGGAGAAGCGCACCGGAACGCCGGAGATCAATACCTGAGAGGCCTGTACTGGGCGATCACGACCGTTTCCACCATCGAGTACGGAGACTACGGACCGGACCACGACAGCAACATCCAGGTGTTCTACACCCTGCTGGTGGAGCTCTTCGGAGTGGGCATGTTTTCGTACGTAGTCGCGAACGTATCGAGCTTGATATCGAATCTCGATATATCCAGAAGCAACTGGCAGCGGAAGCTGGAAGAAATCAACGCGTACATGATCTCCCAGAACATCCGAAGGATCTTCAGGAGCGGGTGAAGGATTACTACTCGTACCTGTGGACGAAGCAGAAGGGCGTCGACATGACGACGGCCCTCGACGGAATTCCCGGAGGGCTTTCGCAGGAAATCAGGCTGTTCCTCAACAAAGACATGCTTTCCAAGGTGCATATTTTCAAAAGCGCCGAGGAGCTCTTCCTGCGGGAGGCGGTGCGCCTCATGAAGCCGCAGGTATTCCTCCCGGGGGAGTTCATCATCAGGCAGGGAGAATTCGCCGACTGCATGTATTTCCTCGCGGCCGGCGAAGTGCTGGTGCAAATAAACGGGACGGAGGTCGCGCGGCTCGGGGCGGGATCGACGTTCGGGGAAATGGCCCTCGTTACGAACCAGTACCGGAACGCGAGCGTCATCGCGCTGAACTACGGAACCGGGTATCGGCTTGAAAAGGACGATTTCTACGTGCTCCGGACCCGGTATCCCGAGTTCGACCGGCAGGTGGAAGAAATCACCAAAGAACGGACGACCTGACCGGATGCGCAGGGCGGCGGAAACGCGAAAGTCCTGAAGCCCCCTGTACACGACGGGACGAAGCATGATATAAGCGGATCGACACTAAAAGCATACGGCTTGCGGGGGAACCTCACGGTTGAGAAGGTTAAAACCTGACCCTTGGAACCTGACAGTTAACACTGGCGTAGGGAAGCATAGCGGATCGTTCGAACTGTATCAGCCGCCCGCGGCCGGACAGGTTCGTCGTACTGCCCCTCCGAAGCCGGAGGGGTTTTTTATTCCCTCCAGGCCCGAGGAGAGGTCCCGCCTTCGGGCGGGATACCTCCAGGGGAGCTAGGCTATTCCCGGTTTCTTCCTGCATGCCGAAAGGAAGGATCGATGGAACAGAGAAGGACTTGCAAAAGTCAGATGGAAGCGGCGCGTTCGGGCGAGATCACGGCCGAGGTGCGCGAGGCCGCGCGGTTCGAGGGAATCGAACCCGCTCTTTTGCGCGACATGATCGCCTCGGGAACGGCGGCGTTGCCGGCGAACAGACGGCATCTCAAGCTTGAGCCCCGCGCGGTGGGCCGCAAGCTGAAAACAAAAATCAACGTAAACATGGGAACCTCCCGGGACATCGAGGACGCAGAGGGAGAGCTCGAGAAAGTGCGCCTCGCCGAAAAGCTCGGCGCCCATGCCCTCATGGATTTGAGCTCCGCCGGAGACACCCGGCGGCTCCGCAGAACGATAATCGAAACATCGCCGCTCATGATCGGAACGGTTCCCGCATACGATACCGTCGCCCGGGCGAACAAACCATTGAGGGAAATCACCTCGGACGACTGGATCGAATCGGTACGCCTCCACGCCGAGGACGGAGTCGATTTCCAGACGATTCACGCCGGTTTGACGAAGCGCCTCGCGGAGGAAATCATCCAGAGAAGCAAAACCGGCGCCCGCCTTACCGGCCTTGTATCGCGCGGAGGATCTCTCCTGTTCGCGTGGATGGCCGAAACCGGAAAAGAAAATCCCTACTACGAGCGGTTCGACGAAGTGCTAGCGATTTGCGCTGAGCATGAGGTGACGGTGAGCCTCGGGGATTCGTGCAGGCCGGGATCGACGGCGGACTCGAGCGACGGAGCGCAGATCGGAGAGCTCATAGTTCTCGGAGATCTGGTACAGCGGGCGCGGAAGGCGGGCGTGCAAACGATCGTGGAAGGCCCGGGGCACATGGCCCTGGACGAAATCGAAGCGAACATGGCGATAGCCCGGAGGCTCTGCGGCGACGCTCCCTTCTACGTGCTCGGACCGTTGACGACGGACATAGCTCCCGGCTACGACCACATCACCGCGGCTATCGGCGGGGCCGTCGCGGCGGCGGCGGGAGCGGCATTCCTCTGCTACGTGACGCCGGCCGAGCATCTGCGGCTTCCCACGCTGGAAGACGTTCGGGAGGGAATAATCGCTTCGGTCATCGCGGCCCACTCGGCGGACATAGCGAAGGGAGTTCCCGGTGCGCGGGATCGCGACGACCGCATGAGCAGGGCGAGGCAGAATCTCGACTGGGAGCAGATGTTCACCCTTGCCGTCGATCCTGAAAAAGCGCGCCTCTACCGCTCTCAATCCGAGCCGAGCGAAAAGGACAGCTGCACCATGTGCGGAAAGCTCTGCGCGGTGCGCAACGTAAACCGCGTGATCTCCGGGGAGGCCTCCGATGTCCTGTAATACCTGCGAAACGCAAGCGATCGCGTCTCTCTGCGACGATATCAGAACGCTCAGACCGCTCGTGCACTGCATCACCAACTACGTTACCGTGAACGACTGCGCGAACATCCTGCTCGCCGCCGGGGCCGCTCCCGTGATGGCCGACGACCGTGCCGAAGCGGCAGAGATCGCGTCCATCGCGCAAGCGCTTGTCATAAATATCGGAACGCTCAACGAACGGACCATCGAGTCCATGAAGCTGGCCGCGCGCGCGGCGGCGAAAAAGAATATTCCGATTCTCCTTGATCCGGTCGGAGCCGGAGCCTCGGCGCTGAGAACGAAGACGGCCCTCTCTCTCGTCGAGGAGTTCCGCTTCGCCGTGATACGGGGAAACCGCTCGGAAATCGCCGTCCTTCTCGGCGGACAGGGCGGAACGCGCGGAGTCGACGCGACGGGACAGGCGACCGAAGCCGACGGCGAAACCGCCGCGAGGCTCGCGGAAAAAACGGGGGCGGTGGTAGCGGTCACCGGAGCCGTAGACTACATCTCCGACGGAGCGAAGATACTCTCCGTCTCCAACGGCCACCCCATGATGGCGCAGATCACCGGGTCCGGGTGCATGCTTTCCGCCCTGCTCGGGGCATGGCTCGCCTCTGGACGCGCGGCGGCTCGGGATGCCGGACGCGCTGAAATTACCGGATCGGACCTGCATGCGGCAGCCGGCGGGATCGCGGCTATCGGACTCGCCGGAGAAGCGGCAGCGCGAGCGGCCGGCGCGGCGGGAACGGGTTCGTTCAGGGTCGCCCTCATCGACGCGGTCTCCCGGCTCGACGGCCGGACCCTCGGGGAAGGAATGCGCCTGGATGCCAGATAACATCGACTACACTCTCTACGCGGTGACCGACGATTCTCCGGACATTGCCGCGAAGCTGGCCGAAGCCCTGGAAGGCGGCGCGACGATCGTCCAGCTCAGAAGAAAGGGATGCGGATCGAAAGAACTCGCGGAAAAAGCGCGCGCGCTCAAAGCGATAACCGACGCGGCCGCGGTTCCGCTCGTCGTGAACGACGACCCCGAGGCGGCGAAACTTTCGGGCGCCGCAGGCGCGCATATCGGCCAGGGAGACGGAGACGTCCGTAAGGCGCGGGAAATTCTCGGGCCGGACAAGATTCTCGGAGTGTCGGCGGGAACCGTCGCGGAGGCCGCGCGGGCTGAACGCGAGGGCGCCGACTACATCGGAGTCGGCGCCGTGTTTCCGACCGGATCGAAGGCCGACGCGGAAAGCGTTTCGATCGGGACGCTGAGAGAAATAGCCGCCGCCGTAAGCATACCCGTCGTCGCCATCGGCGGCATCGGGGAGGGAAACATCGGGCGGCTTGCCGGCTCGGGGATAGCGGGAATCGCGGTGATCTCGGCCCTTTTTTCGCCGGCGGGAGGCACGGTGCGCGAAGCCGCGCGGAAGCTGAAAAGGCTGGCTGAGACTGTCTGCAAACGGGAGGCCGAATGAAAACGCCTGCTGAAGCCGCCAGCGCGAGGAAAGCCGAATGAGGGCGGCGCTCTCCATCGCGGGGACCGATCCGACCGGGGGCGCGGGAATTTTCACGGACCTTCGGACGTTCGGCGAATACGGGCTGCGCGCCATGGGATGCGTTACCGCGGTGATCGCGCAAAACTCGCGCGGGGCAACCGGTCCGCGGCAAGAACAGCCGTGCGGGGACGGCAAAACGACGGTCGAGCCCGGCAGAGACGACGAAATGCCTCAGGCATGCAGGCAGACGACGGTCGAACCCGGCAGAGAGGACCCCTTGCCGGCAGTTCGCGGATGTTCAGGCGGCGCGGAGCGCTCTGCCGGAGCGATTCGCGCTTGCGAGGGGCTCTCGGGAGCGATCGCCTGCGTGGAGCCTGCGATGCTGGAAGCCCAGCTGGAGGCGGTCTACGGAGAAATAGCGCCCGACGCGGTGAAGATCGGGCTTCTCCCGACGCCGGAAGCCGTGAAAGCGGCGGCGGGTGCGCTCGCGCGCCGCGGACAGAAACGCATCGTCGTTGATCCGGTGCTCAAGGCGTCCAGCGGACTCGTCCTGACGGCGCCGGATACGGTGCGCGCCCTGATCGAGTTTCTCTTTCCTCTGGCGGATCTGATCACGCCGAACATGGCAGAGCTTTCGATTCTGGCCGGAATGACGGTGCGGTCGAAGGAAGACATGGAGAAGGCAGGCATCGCGTTGGCCGGGAAAACGGGAAGAGCTGTTCTCGCGAAGGGCGGACACCTTTCAGGCGATTGCGACGACTGCCTGATCTCGGGCGGGACGATCCGGTGGTTCGCCGGCAAGAGGGTATTCGGAGGGAACGAGAGGGGAACGGGATGCCGGCTCTCCTCGGGTATCTGCGCCGAGCTCGCCTCGGGGCGCGATATCGCCGAGGCGATAGCGCGGGCGAAAGAGCGGCTCGCGGCCGCTCTTTCGGCGAGACTATAGGCCGCTATCGCTGCAGGCGAACGAGGGGAATGTGTATGCGGAAAATCGAGCCCGAGCCTTCCTCGGAGTCGAGGGTGACGAAGCCCGAGTGGGCGCGCGCTATGTGCTTGACGATGGCAAGGCCGAGGCCGGTGCCGCCGGTGTCCCGCGAGCGGGCGCGGTCGATTCGGTAGAAGCGTTCGAAGATCCGCTCGCGGTCGCGAGCGGGAATTCCCGGGCCTTTGTCCGCGACCGAGAGGACGGCGTTGCCGTCCTCGGCGTAGACGGACACGGCGATAGGGCCGCCGGAAGAAGCGTACTTCGACGCATTCTCCAGCAAGTTTGAAAGGGCCTGGCGCAAAAGCCCCGGGTGCGCAGGAACAACGAGACCGCTTTCGCAATCCGGGCCGCGCTCTATGACGACGGAATCCGGAACGGCCGAGCGTACTTCGCCGACGACTCCATCGATCAGAGCGTCCATGTCTACGGCTTCAGTTTCGATTCCATGCGATTCGTCTTCTTCGATGCGGGCCAGGGAAAAGAGGTCCGAGAGGATGGCTTCCAGGCGGCCGGTGCCCCGGAGGGCCATCGTGAGAAAATTGCGGGCGCGCTCGGCGTCGTCGAAGCCGGAATCCTGCAGGGTTTCGAGGGCGGCCTTGATCGAGGTGATCGGCGTGCGCAGCTCGTGCGATACGTTGGTGGTGAAGTCGCGGCGGACGGTTTCCAGGCGGTTGAGATGGGTGAGGTCGCTGATGACCAGCACGGACTTCCCCTGCCCCATGGGCGAGGAAATGAGCCTGAGCTGGCGGGCTTCCGGAGCGTAGCGGGTGATGCCGGCTTCGAGGGGACCCTCGGCATGGAGGGCGGCGGCCATGAAATCGGAAAGCTCGGCGCTGCGGGTGAGGGCGATGAGGGCGCCCCATGAGGGAGAGCCCGTCTCGGGCGGAAGGGCGGGGAGCTGGAACATTTTTCGGAAGGCGGGATTGCAGGCGAGAACGTCGAGGGCAGGTCCGATTACGGCGACCGCTTCGGGAATGCCGTTGAGGATTGAGGCGAGTTCGGCCTGCTGGCTCGCGACGATGCGGATTCTCGAGTCGAGATCCTCGGCCATTTTATTCATCATGGCGGCGAGGGAGGCGACTTCGCGCGGGCCTGTTTCGGGGATTTTATCCTTGAGCCTGCCCTGGGCGAAAAGGCGGGCTCCCGAATGGATTCTCAGGATGGGCTGGACGAGGCGATGGGCGAGAAGGCCGGCGATGACGGAGACGAGGGCGAGAATTACGAAGCCGAACAGAAACACGTGGAGGGCGAGCTCGTTCTTGCGGGTTCCGAGAATGCTGAAGGGCATGGAAGCGCGCACGATCGCCAGCGGCGAACCGTCGGCCCTGCGGAGGGCGACCGCTTCGTAGGTGGTGGTAATGCCGGTTGAAACCGAGGTGCGGACTGCCGAGCCCGACCCCCGGGAGAAGGCGCGGCGGATTTCGTCGCGGTCGAGGTGAAGGTCCATGGCGGAGGGATCGGCGACGGTGTCGGCAAGCACGAGTCCGTCGGGATCAATAACGGTAAGACGGATCTGCGTGTTATTCGTTAAGGCGGAAGCGAGGGCGCCGAGGGATTCCTTCGGCGAGTCCGACGAGAGAAGGGGCTCGAAGGC
This sequence comes from Teretinema zuelzerae, assembly GCF_021021555.1. NCBI lineage: Bacteria > Pseudomonadati > Spirochaetota > Spirochaetia > Treponematales > Treponemataceae > Teretinema > Teretinema zuelzerae. The sequence continues at coordinate 1,398,012 of NZ_JAINWA010000003.1, forward strand.
GTTCGCCGCGAGCTTCGCGGTTTCGTGCAGCTCGAGAGAGGTGAGTTCGAAGAAAAAGTCGGACGCCCGGCTCGAGGTGAAGGCGGTGAAGGCCAGGGCGCAGACGAGGGCGGTGGCGAGATAGGGCGGATAGATCCAGTAAAACAGTTTCGTGCGGTTGGTGACGCTCATTTTTTCGATTCCTCTTTCATGCGGTATCCGATGCCCCGGATCGTTTCGATCAGATCGCCCGACTCGCCGAGCTTCTTTCTGAGCCCGAGAATCTGCACGTCGACCGCGCGGTCGGTAACCTGGTAGTTTTCGCCGCGTACGGCGTCGATGAGGCGCTGGCGGGAAAACACCCGTCCGGGATTCCGCATGAAGAACTCCAGCAGGGCGAACTCGGTGACGGAAAGATGGAGAGGCTCTCCGCCCATGGTCGTTTCGTGGCGGGCGGGATCGAGCTCGATGCCGTGCATCGCAAGCGGCTTGAGATCGCTCTCTGTCTCCTCCGGCTCGCGGTTGATTTCGCGCAATCGGGCGCGCACGCGGGCGACGAGGACGCGCGGCGAAAAGGGCTTGCAGATGTAATCGTCCGCTCCGAGCTCGAGGCCGGCGACGACGTCGGCGTCCTCCGATCGGGCGGTAACCATGAAGACGGGAATCCGCGGAAGCGTCGCCGACGAGCGTATCCGGCGCAGGGCGTCGAAGCCGTCGATTCCGGGAAGCATCATGTCCAGGAGGATTAGGTCGGGGAGGAGCCGGGGGATCAAATCGAGGGCCTTTTCGGCGTTGTCCGAAACGACGACCGTGTAGCCTTCCCGCTCGAGATTGAACGAGATGAGCTCCTGGATGTCGCGCTCGTCCTCCACAACCAGAATCGTAGCTTTTTTCATCGTACCTTCCGATGCGGCAAGAGCCGTCAGTCGTTCAATTCCCGGTGAGTCCCGGTTACGACATACTCGACGAGTTCGCAGCAATTCGTAACGTGGTCGCCGAGCCGTTCGAGGAAGCCGGAGGTGCGGATGAGCTTGATCGCTTCGTCCGCTCCGGCGTTTTCTTTTTTCAGAGAGTTCAGGGTTTCGCCCATGAGCTCGTGATGAAGGGCGTCTATTTCCGAGTCGGCCGCGGCGCAGGAGCGCGCGCCTTCCATGTCTTTTTTCAGCCAGGCCTCGGTCATCGAGCGGATCATGAGGCAGCCGGCGTCGCCCATTTTGGCGAGCAGCTCGAACTGGCGGGGCCAGCCGGTTGCGTCGCGGAGCTTGATCGCGGTTTTTGCCAGATGCACGGAATAGTCGCCGATGCGCTCAAGGTTGTCCACGAGGCGGATGGCGGCGACCAGTTCGCGCAAATCCTGGGCGACGGGCTGTTGGATGGCCATGAGGGTGGCGCACAGGTACTGGATGTTTTCCTGCATCGCGTTCACGGTGCGGTCGTCCGCCTTCACTTCGGCGGCGAGGGCGGCGTCGCGTTCGCGGATGGCGCGGACGGCCTTTCTGAGATCCTCCTCCACCCGGGCGGACATCGCGGTTATCTCCGCGCGCACGCGGGAAAGTTCGGCGTCAAGGTTCATTCTTGTCATGCTCATTTCAGGTTCCTTCGACCCTTACGGGTCAGTATAACTCATGCCGGATCGTTCTTAAAGCGGGATCAGCCGAACCGCCCGGAAATATAGTTTTCGGTGCGGGGATCCTTCGGCGTGAAGAAGATCTCCCGGGTCGGACCCATTTCGACGAGGATTCCGTTCAGGAAGAAGGCGGTGTCGTCGGAAATGCGACCGGCCTGCTGCATGTTGTGGGTTACGATGATGATCGTAAACCGTTCCTTGAATTCGGTCATGAGGTCTTCGATTTTTCCGGTGGAGATCGGATCGAGGGCCGAGGTCGGCTCGTCCATCAACAGAATCTCGGGGCTGACGGCGATAGCCCGCGCGATGCACAGGCGCTGCTGCTGGCCGCCGGAAAGTTCGTAGGCGTTTTTCTTGAGCTTGTCCTTCACCTCGTCCCACAAGTACACCTGGCGGAGGCTTGTTTCCACCAGCTCGTCCGGGTCTCCCTGGAAGCCGTTGATCCGCGCTCCCCAGATGATGTTTTCGCGAATGGTCTTGGGGAAGGGATTCGGCTTTTGGAACACCATGCCGATGCGGCTGCGGAGCGCCACCGGATCGACGCCCGGGCCGTACATGTCGCGGCCGTTGAACAGAATTTCTCCTTCCACCCGGGTGCCGGGAATCAGGTCGTTCATCCGGTTGAAAGTGCGCAAGGCCGTGGACTTTCCGCAGCCGGAGGGCCCGATGATGGCGGTGACGCGGTTCCGTTCGATCTTCATGTCCAGATCGATGACGGCCTGGAAGTTGCCGTACCAGAAGTTCATCGACCGGGTTTCGATCGCCCAGGGGCTCAGGACGACGTCTGAAGCCGGGGTTTCGACGGAGGGAGTTTTCACGAGGGGCGCCTGGACGGTCGAAGCCGCCGTTTCATTAGTTTCGGGGTTGCACATGCTGTTACACTCTCCTTTGGGAGCGGAATTTGTTTCTGAGGATGATCGCGGCTGAGTTGAGAGACATAAGAAGAACCATCAGCACGACGATGGCCGCCGCGGCGATATTTCTGAACTCGCTCTGGGGGCGCGAGGTCCATTGATAAATCTGGATGGGCAGGGTCGTGAACTTCGAAAAGATGCCCGTGGGGTCCTGGGTCAGGAAGGTGGACGCGCCTACGAGCACGAGAGGCGCGGTTTCTCCGATGCCGCGGGAAACGGCGAGGACGGTTCCGGTGAGGATGCGGTCCATCGACGACGGCAGCACGTGATGGAAGATCACCTGCCAGCGGGTCGCCCCGAGCGCGTAGCCGGACTCCCGAAGCGTTCGGGGCACGGCGCGAATCGCCTCCTGGGCGTTGATGATGAGCATGGGAAGGATCAGGAGGGCGAGGGTCAAGGAGGCGGACAGGATTGTCCGTCCGTCGGCCGCGAGCGCGGCGGCTTCGAGCGGAACGGAATCTCCTGCCGCCGAGGCCGCGCTGAACAGGGCCCCGGAGGTAAGAGGGGCCATGAAGCGGACGAAGATGCCGAGCCCGAGCATTCCGTAGATAATCGACGGAACGCCGGAAAGGTTGTAGATATTCGTTTTTATAAAGCGGTTAATCCGATTGTCGCGGGCGTATTCCTCAAGATAGATAGCGGCTCCCAGGCCGAGGGGAAAGGCGATGAGGATGGTCAGAACGATCGTCATGAAGGAGCCGAGAATCGCGCTTCTCACGCCGGCGAACAGGGCGTTCGACGACTGCGAATGGGAGAGGAACGAGGAGCTTATCCACCAGCGGAACACGAGGGATCCTTCCGGCACCGTTTCCGCTGCCCACTGGAAAATCGACTCGCGGCTCAGCATGGATTCGGCGAAGTTCCAGGAGCGGACGACGGAGGGCTCGAGAACTTCCGCGATAATCAGTTCGCGGAGATCGCCGGGAGAGCGTTCGGCAAGCGGCTTTTCAAGGTCGAGGGCCTTGAGCCGGCGGCCGCCGAGGTTTTCGTCGAGAATGGAAAGAAGGCCTTCAGATTCGAGCGACGCGAGGGGAATCGGATTTCCTTCGTCGTCGGAAGGAACGATGTCCGCCTCGGGAATCGAATATTCGATGAGCACCCAGCCGGCCGTCTGGTCCAGAACGGACGCGAGCAGGGTCACCAGGCTTACGATCGCGAAAAGGGTTGAGGCGAAAAAGAGGGCGGAAAAGATTTTTCCGTTGCGGTGGCGTTCCCGCAGCGAGGCGGATTGGAAGGAAGCGTTCATCAATATACCTCCCGGTATTTGCGCACCAGGCGGGAAGAAAGCATGTTCAGGCCCAGCGTGATGAGGAAGAGCAGCAGGCCGATTGCGAAGAGCGAATTGTAATCGATAGAATCGTAGGAGAGGTCGCCGCCTGAAATGCGGACGATGTGGCCGGTCATGGTTTCCGCGGCGCGGAAGGGGTTGAGCGTGAGGTTCGGGCCGGCTCCCGCCGCAAGGGCGACTATCATGGTTTCGCCGATCGCCCGCGAAAAGCCGACGATGAAGGCCGCCGCGAGGCCGGAGAAGGCGGCGGGCATTACGATGTTGAGCGATACTTCGATTTTGGTTGCGCCGAGTGCGTAGGCCCCTTCGCGCATGGAATGCGGAACGCTCGAAAGCGCGTCCTCGCACATAGAAGAAATGAGGGGGAGAATCAGGACTCCCATGACGATGCCCGCGGACATCGTGTTGTACACGTCGACCCTCTCCCCGCCGAAGACGTTCCTCAGCGCGGGAGTAACCGACTGCAGGGCGAAGAATCCGTACACGACGGACGGAATCCCCGCAAGGATTTCAAGAATCGGCTTGATTACGGAGCGCGCCTTTTCAGGCGCGTACTCCGAAAGCCATACAGCGGAGGCGAGTCCCGCGGGGAGCGCGATCATCATCGCGATCAAGCTCGTCACGACGGTCGCGGTAAAGAGCGGCAGGATGCCGAACTCTTCTATCTGCGGCTGCCATTTCCGGGCCGTCAGAAACTCTATAGGGCTCACCTCGCGAAAGAACAGGAACGACTCCTTGCCGAGCGTAACCACGATTCCGAGCGTGGTAAGCACCGATACTCCCGCCGCGAACAGCAGAAACAGTTGCACCATCATCTCGCCGGGGCGTTTTTTCCCGGCTAAAGCCGTTCCCATCGCCATGTCCTAGTACCGTCCCTTAGTCGCGTCGAGCCAGGCCTGCTTGGCCTTCTTGAGATCAGCCGCAGGAGCCGGGAAGTAGCCGACGCGCTTGATCACGCGGTTTACGTTGCTCAAGTAGAAGTTAATGAAGGCCGCGACCTGGGGCTTATCGTTAAGCGTCTTGCCGGTCACGTACATGAACAGCGGGCGGGCCAGCGGATAGGTCGCCTTGTCCACGCTCTCCTGGTTGGGAACCACGCCCCCGATCGAAAGGGCCTTGAGGCGGGACTTGTTCTCGTTAAAGTAGGCATAGCCGAAGAAGCCGACTGCGTACTCGGAGCCGGAGATGCCCTGCACCAGCACGTTGTCGTCTTCGGACATCTGGAGATTTTTCGCTCCCAGTATGGGCTCTTTTTTCTTCTTGAAGATTTCCTCGGTGAAGTAGTCAAAGGTTCCGGAATCCGTTCCGGGGATGTAGCGCTTGATTTCCTTTTTGGGCCAGGAAGCGCGCACGTCGGACCAGTAAACGGCGTCGGAGAAGATCTTCGCGAGTTCTTCCTTGGTCACATCCTTCGCGAACGTGTTTTTGGAAGAAACGCAGACGGCCAGAGCGTCCGTGCCGACCCGGATTTCGATGGGATCGGAACCGTAGGAAGCGGTCGCTTTCTCGATCTCGCTCGCCTTGATCCCGCGGGAAGCGTTCGCTACGTCGAGCTCGCCCTTGCCGAAGCGCTCGAGTCCGCCGCCGGAGCCGATGGAATCGATGCTGATCTGGCCGGTATAGCCTTCTTTCACGAAGAGTTCGGTCACTGCTTCCGAGAGGGGGAATACAGTCGATGAACCCGAGGTTACGATGTTGCCGGTCACCTTTGTGGGGTCTACGCCGGGAAGCATTTTATCCGGATCGTCGCTCATTTTGTCGAGCCAGGGGAACTTTCCCGCGGAACTCTGGGCGACCGCGAAGGCGGCCGTCAGAACCAGTGCTGTTAAAGCGATACTGCGTTTCATTTCTGTACCTCCAATAGGTCACGGTAAATCTACCGTGCAGAAAACAGGATATAATTCGGGTTTTGTTAGAATTCGGTTAGGATTTTCGCCCCAGAACGAGGGCGGAACAGGCAACGGTCAGCGGAGCCACCAGAATCAGGCCGAAGCACCCGACGAAGGTGTGTACTATTTCCGATGAAACAAATACCAGATTCAAGATGTTCTCGAACGGTATTCCCTGAGCCGCGAAGGTCATCAGCATCGCGGTATATTCAGCTGAATACGCAAGAACGAGAGTCGTCACCATGGTTCCTGTCACATGCCGTGAAATGGTCAATCCCGAACGGAGCAGAACTCCCCGGGGTATCGAGGGTTGCTGCTCCTTCACCTCCGCCATCGCCACCGCTATGTCCATGGCCAAATCCATCACCGCGCCCGAGGACGCGAGAAATATTCCGGACATGAAGAGCCTCGACAAATCGAGGTGCCCGTACCCGGAATACAGCAGGGCTTCCGCGAAGGGCCGGACCGCTCCGTGGAGATTGAACCATCGGGTAAAGGCCCAGGAGAGCACCGCTGTGAGCAGGACTCCCCCCGCCGCGCCGGAAAAGGCCGAAAGCCCGGTCCGGGTAAAGCCCGCCACCAGAAAAATGATGACGGCCGTCAGCACGATGGTCAGCGCCAGCGTCGCGTACAGGGGATCGCGCCCGGCCAGCATGGCGGGCACGAGGACGCAGATTATCGCGGTGCCGGAGAACAAAACCGAAACCAGCACCTTGAAGCCCGTCCATCCGGAGATCAGAACGAGGAAGGCCGAAAACAGAACGACGAGGATGATCGTCTTGCCCGTTCTGTAATGGTCCACGGCGTTCGCCCACACGATCTCCGTCCCTGCTTCGTTCAAATCGAGGGCAAGGAGCACCTCGTCCCCGGGAGCGTAATAGCGGTCGACCTCGAGTTTCCCGGCCAGGTTGTTGGTTCCGTCGAGCGTACTTCCCTTGAATTTTCCGGAAAGCACCGAGAGGCGAAGCTGCTGTTCGCCCTGCCTGATGGAGCCGTAAGTTCTGACCATCGAGTCGTCCGTCGATTCCACGCGTCCGCGAGCCCGAAGCGGCGTCCTTGCCGCCTGCGCTCCGCTCGGCGAAAACAGCGCGTTTCCGCCGGCGGAACCGGTAATCCGGGCGCGAAATCCCCCCATTCCTGAAAACAGCAGAAAAGCAAAGGAGAAAAGCAGGGCTGTCAGAACAAAGGCGAGATCGCGCCGGAACTTCATTTTGCCGCTACCTTCACGCTTGATCCGGACGATACGTCCAGAGCCATCGCGGCGGCCATTTTGCGGAAGATGTCTGTGTTGTCGTAATAGCCGGAGAAGAGCTCCTGATGGGCTCCCCGGGCGAAGGTCGCGACGGGTACTCCGGTATGGGCGTAGGAAGTCCAGCCGATGCCGGCGGTCTGATTCACGATCTGCGTGATCTTCACGGTCAGCGGTTCGTAGCCGCCGTACAGGAGATACTGGTCCTCCTGAACGGAACGCTCGATTTTATTTCCCATCGAACGCTGGAAGGCGAGCTCAAGCTGTTCCTTCTGAACCGCGGTGAGCGAATCGTACGAAAGGCCGAAGGCATCCTGAATCGCGGGAAGAAGGTCTGCAAGCTTCGCCTTGGCGGCCGGAGTTTCGGCCTTGTAGGGCTTGAGCACCTTCTGGTCGAAGGCGACGAAGCTCATTTTCTGAAGTCCGGCCTTGTCGAAGAAGGTCGCGTACTGGGTTCCCGCGAAGCCGATCGTCATGCCGCCGGTTTCATGGTCGCCGGTTACGATGATGAGGGTTTCGCCGGGGTGCTTATCCGCGAAGGCTACAGCCTTGTCGATCGCCCGGTCGAAGGCGATGGTGTCGCGGATGGAAGCGGCGGCGTCGTTCGCGTGGCAAGCCCAGTCGATTTTTCCGCCCTCGACCATCATGAAAAAGCCGTCCGGATCGTCGGACAACAGTTCTATTCCCTTCGCGGTGAAATCAGAGAGCGAGAGATCGCCTTCCGCGCGGTCGATGTCGTAAGGCATTGCCGAGGAATCCTGAAGGGTTTCGTTCACAGCGATCACCTTTCCGGCTCCCGGCTTCAGAGCGGAGAACGCCTCGCGGGTGTCGACGATCTGGTAGCCCTTCTCTTTCGCGATATCGAAAATGTCGCGCTGGTCGCCCTTCTTTCCGGTGCGCTGCAGAAATCCGCCGCCGCCGAAATAATCGAAGCCGGAATCGGAGAGCTGGACGCCGATGTCGTAGTAGTTTCCGCGGGAAGGAACCTTGGCGTAGAACACGGCGGGAGTCGCGTGGTCGAGGGATACGCTCGAAACCACGCCGACCTTCATGCCCTTGTCCCGGGCGTATTCGGCGATGGTGCGGAACTTCTCAGTCTTGCCCGGGTCCATGTTCACGACTCCGTTCAGGGTTTTGTTTCCCGAAGCGAGGGCGGTTCCTGCGGAAGCCGAATCGGTGATGAAGGAACCGGCGTCGTAGGTCGTCGTCAAACCGGAAACAGGAAAGCGGGAAAAGCCGAGTTTCCGGATTTTAATGTCTTTCGAGGCGAGAGCTTCAGCGTAGATTTCCGCGGAGCTGATCTGCGGCATCGCCATGCCGTCGCCGATGAAGAGGAACACATACTTCGCGGGTTTTCCTGAAATAGTATTTCCGCCCGAGGTCTCCATCTCGCTCTTGCCCCCTGCAAGAACGGGAAGCTGGGCGATGAAAAGAACCAGCAGCGCGCAAAGAACGCGGCCGGGATTCTTACGTACGGAACATCGAGAGCAACCGTTTTTCATACAAGTCTCCTTAAGTCCTGGTGTTGCGGACGGCAGCCCTCCGAAGGGACCGCGAACGCCGCATAGTTGAAGCCATCATCCCCTTCGTTTGTTAGAAGCGGATGAGGGGAAAGTTTGAAAACGAAAACGAACCTGCAAGAACTCCCGCAGGCCGGCGGGAAGCAAGACGGGAACGCGCGGCCGCGGCTTCGAAGAAGGACTCGGCCAGGGACGCGGCACGGAGCGTATCGTCGGAGCAAGCCCAGAACCCCCGCGCGTCCGGTCCCGGAGAGGCCCGGGCTTCGTCCAGTTTCGCGTGGTACGACTCGATCCGCGAAACGAAGGCCGGAAGTCTCAGCGATACGTCCTCGAAATAAGCCCAATCGCCGAAACCCGATTCCCGAAGCTTCCGGGCATTCAATTCCTGCTCGAACTGGCCCTTTACCGGAATCACGAAGGCGGGCTTTCCGAGCGCAAGCGCCTCGGAAATGCTCTGATGCCCCGCCGGCGCTATCAATCCCGAGCAGGCGGCGAGTTCGCTTTCGTAGTCCTTGTCCGGATCGGGGAAGACGGAAAACCGCTCGGCGCCGAGAGACTCGAACAGGGGCTCCAGAATGCCCCGGTAGCGGTCCTTCACGTAGGCGACGAACCGGCCTCCGTTGGATAGGGGTTTATCCCGCAGGGCCTTCCGTATGATGGGCCCGACGTCGCCTGAAAAAAACGAACACAGCAGCGTTTGATCGGAACAGTCCATCATATAGCGGGCGACAAGCCGGCTCGCGATGGCGGCGGGAGAAAACGACGCAACGCGGGAAACTATTCCCGGATGATTGAGCTGGAGGACGGGAAGGCCCAACCGTTTCGCCGTCCGCGACGCGAAGGGCTCGAAATCCGACAGTATTCCCTCCGCGCCGATGAGGCGGAACTCGGAGGCCAGACGGTTCTGAACCGCGGAAGAATCGACGAACAGCGAAAAATTCTTCGCGATCGTTTTCGGATAATCGATGGCGAAGCCTTTTTGTTCGAACGCGAGATACGGGATTTCTATAATCCGGGAACCGTTGAATCTCGCCGCCAGCTCGCCGGCTAAATGCGCGGGCGCGCAAAACGAAATCCGATGCCGGCGCTCCAGCGCTTCCGCGAGCGCGATCGAGCGGGACAGATGCCCCCGCCCTTCTCCGTTAATCGACAACACTATATGCACAGGAAGTCCTCCCTTGCGTACGAGAATCCCCCTCCTTCATGAAAATCGCGTCAGGAAACGCACAGAAACCCGAAAAAAAACGATATGGGTTTTCCTCTCCCCGGCGCGCTCGCAACTTTCAGCCGCGCGCTCGCAACTTTCCGGTACGCGTTCGCAGCTGCCGCCGCGCGCTCGCAACTTTCCGCCGCGGCGCGCTCGCAACTTTCCGCCGCGCGTTCGCAGCTGCCGCCGCGCGCTTTCTCTTCGATTTTTAACACAGACCTCACCAAAACCGAAGAACGGCGTGCCATACCTTGTTTCATATGAAGCAGCACATCGCTTATGAAAGAGCGCTCAGGGCGCTCAGAGAGTTCGACAGGCAGATCGCGGGAGCCGTCACGGTTTCGGGAAACGCGTTCACCGAGGCGGTACGCCTTTCGATCCAGCACTTTGCCGACGCGGATTCGGTTACGCTTCTTTCAGCCCGTTCGGCCCCGCTGGACGGAAGCGCGGGATTCAGCCTTCCGGCGGGAGATCCCGCGGGAATCGTCGGCTCGGAAACGTCTCCGCTATGGAAGGACCTCTTCGCTTCCGGCAGATTCCGCGCGTGCGCCAAAAACGACGGCGAGCTCGTATCGCGAAAATACCGCTCATGGCTCTACATTCCGGTCAGCGCGAAAAAGGAAACCTGGATTGCGGCGGTCGTCGCCCGGAGGGACGGCAAGTTCAGCGAAGCGGAACAGAAGGCCGCGGAGATCCTCGCCGCCCACTACAGCCAGTCCCTCCGCAACATACGGGCGCGAAACCGGAAAACCTCGCGAATCGCCGAAGAAGCCCGCCACGCCATGCTGCTGCATACCCAGGCCTCGGCAACGCGCAGACGGGCGGAAATCCCCGGACTCGCCCTCGCGATGGACTACAGCGCGGGAACCGGAAGCGATCTGGGGAAAACCTGGAAAACGGGACTGAACTCGCTTCTCATCTGCACCTGCGATCTCACCGCTTCGGACGCCGAACGACAGGCGGGAATGATATATCTCGACACCTGGCTCTCGGTCCTCTCGCGCACGACCATGGACGCGAAGGCGATGATCAAACGCATCAACTCGGACATGCTCGAGCGGCCGGAAGAATGCTACGCCTCGCTGGCGCTCGTCAAACACGCGCCCGAGCAATCGGCTCTTGAGATAGCCGGATGCGGGAACATCGGAGCCATTCACTTCAGCCATGAGAACATGGATGCCAAAATATTCGATTTCGGTCCCGCCGCGGGAATCCAGGAAAACGCAGAGATCCTCTCCTACCAGGTTCCGGCCGGCAGCGGCGACATCGTCTGCGCGTTCACCGACGGAATAACCGGAACCAGAAAGCGCAACGGAGATCTCTTCGGCGCGGAAGAAACCGCCGAGATCATTCGAAAGCACTATTACCTTTCGGCTCCCGATCTCGCCGCCAAGATTCTCGCGGCGGTGGAGGAAAAAGAAGAAAAAGGCGTAAACCGCGACGACCGGACAGTGCATGTCCTGAAAATCGAATAGGGGATAATCGATGGAAATAACGACGGAACGAAGGCAGGACATCGTAATCTGCAGGCTGGAAGGCGAGCTCGACATGTACGAGGCTCCGAACCTCCATGCGAAGTATAAAACGATGATCGAGCGCGAGCGGGCCAAGGGGATCATCCTTGACCTCGCAAAGCTGACCTACCTGGACTCGAGCGGCATCGGAGTGCTTTTCCAGCTCTATTCCGACGCCAAAACGAAACAGACGCCCTTCTGCCTGTCGGGAGCGGCGGGCATGGTGCAGCAGCTTTTCAAGCTCAGCAGGATGGCCGCCATTCTTCCGCTCCAGCCGGACGTCCTGGCGGCATTGGACGCCATCAGGAGGCAGTCATGAACGGCTTGCAGACGACGAACGACGCGATTCTCATACAGGACGACCATCCCCTTCTCTCGCGGGCGGGGATGAACTATGCCGTGTTCCCGAGCGATTACCAGCAGATACGCTACTTCACCCTTCTGTTGGTGAAGCAATCGCGGCCGCGCTCCGACGAACGGCTCCTCCTCGAACAGCAGGTGAGCGAGCTGATAAAAAACGCCGTGAAGCACGGGAACAAAAGCGACCCGGCCAGGGAAATCAAGGTGTGGTACCGCTTCACCCGAACCGAAGCCCGCCTCATCGTGGAAGACCAGGGAAGCGGCTTCGCCGACATCGAAAAATGGAATCTCTTCAACAAGAAACGCCTTGAATACATCGACAAGCAGGACTTCGAAGCGTTGATGAGCTACGCCTCGTGGCGCACCAAAAAAAGCGACCCCTACGACGGAGGAAACGCCATGTTCGCGGCCCTCGAGTACTGGAACCGCGGCGTCGTCTACACCTCAAAAAGAAACACGGTAGCGGTCGGGAAACTCTTCGACGAGAACCCGATGGAAACAGAGGAGGAAGAATGATTCTCCGCGAAGCAGAAAGAATCGACGTGTCGGGAGAGCGCATCGCGAAAATCGCGAGCTCGTTCAGCTGCATCCCTTCGGGCACCCCGGTCTACGATCTCTTGAGCGAACTGAAGGAACCCTACCAGCACGCTATCGCGGTGGTAGACTCCGATCTGTTCGTTCTGGGCATCATCGTTCCGCAGGACCTCGTAGAGATTCTCGGGAAGCCCTTCGGGCGGGATTTGCTGAAACGGCAGAAGGCCGACGACATCATGAGGAAGGCGGTCTCCTTCAGATGCGACGAATACATCGAAGAAATCCAGGCGAGGATCGCCGGAGACCTTGAAACCGAACTGGACAGCCGCTACGTCCTCGTCGACCGGAACAGCCGCTTCTGCGGCCATGTCTCTTCCCACGACATTCTCGTCCACGCCCTTGCCGACCACCGCCGGGAAATGGAAACCGCTGCCGCGATTCAAAACCGGCTGGTGCCGCCCTGCGCGACCAGAAGATCGGACAGGGTTTCAATCACCTGCTCCGCGGTCATGGCGCAGGAAATCGGCGGCGACTTTTACTACTCGAAGGAATACGCCGGCGGAAAGTGGTTCTTCTGCCTCTGCGACATATCGGGCAAGGGAACGTCGGCGGCCATCATCACGGCCGTCGTCTCGGGCTTTCTCTACGACGCGGATTTTTCCCGCCCCCTCGATTCGCTCGTCACATCGATGAACACCCTGGTGCTCCGAACCTTCAACCTGGAAAAATACCTCACCGGGTTTTTCGCCCGTTTCGACGAAAAAACAGGAGAACTCGAATACTGCGACATGGGGCACTCCTGGTTCTACGCGATCGAGAACGCACGCATCCAGCAGATTACGGAAACCGCTGACAACGTCCCAGTCGGATTGCTCGAAAATCCTTCTCCCGTCACGCGGACACTCAGGCTGGCCCCGGGAACCGTGCTCGCGGTGCTGAGCGACGGCTTCACCGAGCAGGAGGACACGCGGGGAAGCCGCTTTGAAATCGGAGAACTCGGACCGCTCATCCAGAGGAGCGTGCGTTCGGGAGAAGACCTGGTCCGCGCGAAGATACGCATCCTCGAGCGGTTTTATTCCTTTAAAAAGGACATGCCCCAGCACGACGACATCAGCATGCTCTTCTTCCACTACCTGCCATGACCGGCCGAACGCACGCCTGGCTCGCGGAAATGATCCTTCCCGCGCTCAGGGACGAATGGGGAATATCCTTTTCCCGGAAGGCCTTCGTGCGCGGATCGGTGAAACCCGATCAGGGATGGCTCTTCGTTCGCCATCCGCACTTTTGGAAACGTTCGCGTTCCTTCCTGCTCGCCCTCTGCGGCTCTCTCGCGCGAAGGAGCGTAAAAAGCGGCCGTAAAAACCGCGCCTTTTCGGAAGGACTCGGAATCGCCCTCCACTACGCCGCGGACTTTTTCACCGCGGTGCACAACATCAGCCCGAACAACCTCGTCGCCCACATCGAATACGAAAACCGGCTGGACGCCCTGTTCCGCGAAACTCTCACCGACGAGATGGTGCGCAACACGCTGAAGCTCGCCTCGCGATCGGTGCGCGGCCGGCAGCCGCCGGACGAAGACGAAAAAAAAGGCGTTCACCGCAAAGCCGCCCGGCTTCTGGATGAACGCCATTCCCGATACGTCCCGTCCCGGGATCATCCGGAGCGGGATATTCGGGAAATACTGCTCGTCTGCATGGAACTTGCCGTTCTCGTCATCGACGAAGCCGCGGCCCTATCTGAACGAGACCTCGCCGCGAACCGGAGGAACCGCACCCTTCCGGACGCCGCTTTCTGAAGGCGCCGCGTCGGCAACCGTAATAATCCACTCGCCGAGGCCGGGAACCGTATTCCCCGCCGCATCGACGACCGCGAAGGCGGAATCGTCGAGATCGAACGACGCCTCGGCCTCTCCGCCGGCGGGAACGCTCACCCGGACAAAGCCCCGGAGCGAATACAGCGGATCCTCGGGAGCCGCGTTCTTTTTGCTTACATACAACTGAACAACCTCTTCCGCGTCCCGGCTTCCCGTGTTCTTGACGGGAACCGCTACCGTCAGCGAACCGCCCGCGCGGATTTCCTTCGCGGAAAGCGAAAGAGCGCCGAACTCGAAGCGGGTATAGCTGAGGCCGAAGCCGAAGGGATACAGGGGGTCTGCCTTCATGTACCGGTAGGTGCGTCCCGCCATGTCGTAGCTGTCGTAGGGCGGGAGCTGGTCCGTGGACACCGGGAAGGTGACCGGCAGCTTGCCGGAAGGAACGACGTCGCCGAAGAGAATGTCCGCGACCGCCGCTCCGCCCTGCTCCCCCGGATACCAGGCGAACAGAATAGCGTCAGCGATGTCCTCAGGAACGGATATCGGGCTTCCGCCCGTCAAAACGAGCACGACGGGAGTGCCGCGCGACCGGATAGCCTTGAGGTAGTCCAGCTGCCATTCGGGCAGCTCGATCGAATCCCGGTCTCCCTTGGAAACGCTCGCGATCGCGTCCCCCTCCTCTCCTTCGATCTGGTTGTCCAGTCCGAACACCGCAATGACGAGATCCGCAGCCTCTGCCATGCCGATAGTCCAGCCGTTGTTCCGGTTCTTGTCGTACATGCCGACTCCGGGGTGGTAGTCTACCGTGACGCGGTCCATGCGGCCTGTTTTATCCGCGATTCCCTCGAGTATCGTAACCAGGCGCGGACTCAGTCCGTGATAATTCGCGAGCAGGGTATGGGCGTTCGCCGCTCCCGGCCCGATGAGGAGAATTTTCCTTGCCGAATCGTCGAGGGGCAGGATGTTTCTATCGTTCTTCAAGAGCACGATCGATTTTTCGGCAGCCTTGCGGGAGAGGGCGACATGGGAGTCGCTGTGAACCATTTCGGGGCCGAGCTTGTCCCAGGGACCCGAACCGCTTTCGTCGAACATGCCGAGCCGGAAGCGGGTTTCCAAAAGCCGGCGGAGCGACGTATCGATCGTCTCCATGGAAACGAGGCCGAGGCGGAAGGCCTCCACGAGCACCGGATAGGTGCAGCCGCAGTTCAGATCGCAGCCCATGTTCAGCGCGAGAGCGGCAGACTCCACCGCGTTCCGCGTCACCTTATGGAATTCATGGAAATCGCGGATCGCCCAGCAGTCGGAAACCACATGGCCCTGGAATTTCCAGCGGCCGCGGAGAATATCCTTCAATAATAAAGCGCTGCCGCAGCACGGCTCGCCCAAGGTTCTGTTGTACGCGCCCATCACGGATTCGACCCCGGCGTCTACAAGAGCCTTAAAGGCCGGAAGATAGGTTTCATGGAGATCCTTCAGGGAACACACCGCGTCGAAGGTATGGCGGAGAGCCTCGGGGCCCGAATGGACCGCGAAATGCTTCGCGCAGGCGGCCAGCTTGAGCCGTTCGGGATTGTTTCCCTGCAAGCCCTTCATGAAGGCAATGCCGATGCGGGAAGTTAAAAAGGGATCCTCGCCGTAGGTTTCCTGGCCGCGTCCCCAGCGGGGATCTCGGAAAATATTGATGTTCGGCGTCCAGTAGGTCAAACCGCGGTACTGTCCGCGGTTTCCGCTCGCGCTCGCCCCGTTGTATTTCGCCCGCGCCTCGTCGGAGATCGCGTCTGCCACCTCATGGACAAGCTCCTCGTCGAAGGTCGCGGCCAGCGCTATGGCCTGCGGAAACACCGTAGCCAAACCCGCCCGCGCAACCCCGTGCAAGCCTTCGTTCCACCAGTTGTATTCGTCTATGCCGACATGATCGACCGCGGGGCTCGTGTGCACCAGCTGGGACACCTTCTCCTCCACGCTCATCTTTCCGATGATTTCCGAAATTCTCGCCTGTTCGGCTTCGCTCAACTTCATGCCGGTTCTCCTTTAGCCCAGGGTATTCGCGCTCTGGGCCTTTTCGATGCTCTGCTTCAGCCTGTCGATATTGGCCGAGTTAATTTCCATTATTGTACGCATTTGTCCGATTGCGTTAAAGAGGACGTCCTTCATTCCGCTCTGGCTTTCAAGGCTTTCCCGAATCCGCTCGAAATTGCGGGCGATCTCCTGCAGCGTCCGCTGCAGCTCCTCGTTCATGCCCCGCTCTTCCTTCGAAAGGTTTTCCAGAATATCGGTTTCCTGGAGCATCCTGCCGGCGCTCTGCTCCATGACGCGGCTTTCCGCTTCCTGCTCCTGGACGAGCTTATTGACCGAGGCCGACTGGGACGCGGCCTGATGCGACTTTCTGATGATTTCGTCCAGGGCCTGCTGAACGGCCTCGTGGGTTTTCAGGGTTTCCGCCAGCGCGTCGCTCATCTCCTGCACGCCGGAAAAGCTTTCGCGCACGTTGTCCTGCGACTGGTTCGCGAACTTTCTGATCTCCTGCGCGATGACGGCGAAGCCCTTTCCAGCGTTCCCGTACCGCGCGGACTCGATCGCCGCGTTTATGGAAAGCACGTTCGTCTGCTCGCTCAAATCCGCGATCGAAGTCAAAATGCCCTGAACCCGGGCGGCAGTCGCCTCGACCTTTCCGAGCGCTTCGCGGGAACTTTGCACAACCCGCTTGCTCGCGTCGGCTTCGGAGGCGAGGGCTGATATGAAGCCCGTCGTCTGCTCGACCGAATCGAGGCTGCCGCTCACCCGTTCGCCCAGCTGCTGTAGCGAAGAGGTAACCTCTTTCGCCGAGCGCGTCTGAATCGCGATAGCCTCCGGAACCCGCGATGACGACTCCAACAGCCGCTTCGTGATTTTATCGATCTGCCGCTCGACCGACTCCGCCTGCTGGGCGAAGGCGTCGAGACAGGCACGGTTTTCGCTGCTGTACCGCTCGACCGTGGACAGCGTCTCCGACATCGTATTCGCCAGCGTTGCGGAGGACGACACGAGGCCCTCGGATACTTGGGTCAAATCGGAAACCACGTTGGAAAGAGCCTCGTGCTGGCCTTCCATGATAAGGGCCTGCTTCCGGGTCTTTTTTAGAACAGCGGTTTGGTCGAGAGCCAGAATAAAGAAGATGGAGAGCACGAAGCCCATGTAGCCGTAGGGAACCAGCCAGCACAGCGGCAGCGTGCCTGCCATCGAGACGAGCAGATCGTGGACGCTCGCGGCGACTATCGCCAGAAAGCCGCAGAAGGCGCCGATCGTATCGGGGCCGGGCCTGCGGAAAAGAGCTGCGATCAGCACGCCGAGCGTAAGCAACAGCAAAAACGGAAGCAGCATGCCGGTCGTGTACTGGGCGAAAGGAACATAGAGGCTTTCCTTGTCGTGCGACAAGATGGTTGCAAGACAGGAGGCCAGCACCGGCGCGACGACCGCTGCATGAAGGCCGATCCGTACGCTCTTCCGCTTGGGTTTGAAATCCGCGATCTCGAAGGCGAAGCCCAGCAGAAACAGTATCGTCAGCGGGAGTCCGCAGCGCGAAACCTGATCGAGGAAGTGCATAAGGCGGCCGTCGTGATACGCCGCCATATTAAAGTAAGAAGCGGCGAAGGCGAGGCAGATAAGAATGAACCAGACGTACCGCCGCTCCCGCGAGCCCATGACGTAGAGCAGAAGGAAAAACGCCGCCAGCACGAGGGCGAAGGAGACAGACGCCTGAATCAGACCGATGTTCAGAAGATTGCGGATATAGACTTCACCGCCCAGTTCGTTCCAGTCGCCGATCTTCATCACCGGAAGCGGAGTCACCTCGTACTGGGGAAACACCTCCGCCACCAGCATGTCCCGGCCGGTGATCAGGTCCCCGTCGATGATGAAGCGCGACGCGTGGTACACGGAAGAATTGTAGTAGTCGCCGTGATGTCCGACCCTGCCGATCAACACTCCGTTAAAGTAAAAATCGATGGGATAATCTCCCGCGCTGACGAAAAGCGCGACGTTGCGCCCTTCCCGGGGCCGGTCGATCGAAACCTCTCTGATAAACTCGACGCGCCTGTCCGAAACCGTACCGGAGCGGGGAATGTTGCCGCCGCCGTGCGGAGCGAAGCCCTCAAGGGAGCCGGTGAGGCGGGCGGCTTGAGAATCCGCCTCGCTTTCGCGCGCCATCCACCCGTCGGGTTCAAGCCAGAAATCGTTCGCGATCAAATTCGCCGAACAAAAAAGGGCGCACAGCCCGAAACACGCAACAGCCGCTGATTTTTTGAACATAGATGCCACTCCGCCGATTTAGTCTCCGACTACTATACACCGATTCGGCGCTCTCTACAAATCCAAACCGAGGCAGAACGTCCCTGCAGGGGCGCGGAAACAGGAAGGGCCTGTCCCCTTGCGGAGCCAGACCCTTCCTGTTTCATCTAGGCGCGCAGCCGGCGCGTGCGAAAGTTCAACGGGGCGCGAACTCTTATTCCGCAAGCACCTTGATTTTAAACTCTTTTGCTATCTGGATCATCTGTTTGTCCCGTGTCAGGAGCACCGCGTTATGGCGCCTCGCCGCAACCAGATAAAAGACATCGTACGATGAATGCCGCGTATTTATAGATTCGAGAAATACTTCTCTGCATATATTCTTAGTAACGATGTAGTCGTCCACAAGATCCAAACAATAATCGATTCCCTTCTCGCACGTTGCCTGCTCTATTTCCGAGAAACGCGCATATTTCCAAAACACATTGGTTATCTCTGAGGGATACGTATCGGGAGCGATAACGATATCGGCCGTCGACAGAGCTTCTCTAAACACTGCCGCGTACTCGTTATTCAGCGCGACTTCGATTGCCGCGCTCGCGTCCAGCACCGCGATCATCGGTCCCGATCCTCCCGAATCAAGGCAACCGGATCGCCGACTTTCTCTCCGTCGATATCCAGAGAGCGCATTTCATCAAGCAGCCGCTTTCTGCGTTCTTTGTTTCCCATTTTCGTTTCCATGCTTTCCTTTAGTAACACAATTGTTTCCTGAGCAAGGCTGCGATGTTCTTTCTCCGAAAGATAGGAAAGCCGGGCATACACATCTTCGGGCAAATCCCTCACCTGCAATATAGGCATACAGCGCCTCCTGCATGCATTATAGCATCTTTATGCATGCATTTCAAGAAATCAATACACAGCAGAAAAAAGCCGCGGGCAATCAAAACGCCCGCAGTTGTCAAAAACGGCGGGCGTTGATCGTCTATGAACTATGCGCGGAGGATCAGCGAGTGTAGTGGCGGATCCAGTCGACGTACATGTATTGCGGGAATACGGTGGTTTCGTCGGGGCTTACGGTGAAGTTTCCGCCCACCGCGACGTTGAACAGAACGTAGAATGGCTTGTGGAATTCGTCGCGGGTGTCTTCTGAAATGGACATTTCGCCGAACTGCACGCCGTCGAGCTTCCACACGATTTTTTCCTTGTCCCACTCTATTTCGTAAACGCGGAATTTCTCTCCCATCAGTTCGCCGTTCGGCAGGGTTACGAGGGCCGAGTCGAGGCAAAGATTCTGTTTGCGGGTGTTTCCCGGGCTCGGGTCGTGGTGCAGGGCTCCGGAAACCGTTCCCTGGCCGTAGTTCGGCGCTTTCACGCTTCCAGATTCGAGAATATCGATTTCACCGGCTCCCGGCCACGCGGCATCACCGCCGGTTTCCGAACAGTTGTCTCCCAACATCCAGAAAGCCGGCCACAGGCCTCGCCCGTAGGGAACCTGGATGCGCGCGGCGATCTTTCCGTAGAGGAAGGTTTTTCCCTCGGCGGCGGAATTGCCGTCTTCGCCGCCGGGATTAGAAATAACCCGGGCGGAGGTGAAGCTTCCCCGCATCGAGCCTTCCTTGATCCGCTCGACGGTCAATATCATGTTGCCATCTTCCACCCGGGCTGTTTCAGGCGCAGCGGTATAGCGCTGCAGCTCGTTGTTGTACGGAAACATCATTTTCTGCCGGGTCCATACGTTTTCGTCGAGCGTAGTTCCCTCGAACTCGTCGGACCAGGAAAGCGTCCATCCGTTTCCGGGCTCATAGACGTCCGGGTTTTTAGCCGGGTACTCGAGAACCGACACGCGGGTTTCCCCCGAAGCGGATCCGTCTCCGGCGGATTCGTCCGCAGCGGGGACAGAGGAACAACCGATCAGCATCGCCGAAACGGCAATCGCGCCCAAAATTTTCATCAACCTGCAGTCCTTATTCACATAATCCTCCAAATAAAAAATGTATTCGTATACATATTTATGTTTTTATAACCAAATATGTGATAGCATGTTTCATATATAATCGATCAGGAGCACACATGCCGAATCAAAAAGACGTTGCCAAACTTGCCGGGGTATCAAGCGCTTCCGTTTCGCGATACCTTGCCGATCCCGAGAACGTCGGAGCGGTGCGCGGCAAACGGATACAAAAAGCGATCGACTCGCTCAATTATAAGGTAGACACCGCCGCTCAGGCGCTGAAAACCGGCAAAAGCCATCACATCAGCATTTTAATTCCCGGTTCCGCGCCCTTCTACTGGGTCATCATCCAGAACATTCAACAGCGCCTCAGCGAGTCCGGCTACTACAGCAGCGTCCTGTTCACCCGCCAATACGACCAGGAAATTCCGATCAGCAACGCGATGGTCCACCGGATGCTGCAT
Organism: Teretinema zuelzerae; assembly: GCF_021021555.1. Classification (NCBI taxonomy): domain Bacteria; kingdom Pseudomonadati; phylum Spirochaetota; class Spirochaetia; order Treponematales; family Treponemataceae; genus Teretinema; species Teretinema zuelzerae. The sequence goes on from NZ_JAINWA010000003.1 coordinate 1,418,584, forward strand.
TCGAACCAGATCGAAGCCTTCATCCACTTTCCCCTCAGCTCGGAGAAGGACAGAATTCTCACCAACTACATCCGCCGGATGCACGACAATCTGCTCGTGGTCGACGACATCCCCGAGGACGACCGCATTCCCTACCTCCTGTTCGACAACTACGGAGCGGGAAAACTCGCGGCCAAGGAATTCGCCGCGAAGGGCCATAAAAAGATTCTACTCCTCACCGGAGACGAGTTCTTCCGCTCGAGCACTGACCGCACCAGGGGCTTTCTCGACGGCCTGCGCGAAGAAGGAATCGAGATCCACGAAGACTACATCCTCCACGCGAGCTTTACCGCTTCCGTGGCATTTCCCCTCTTTATCAACAGCGTGTTCCCGGAGTTCACGGCGGTGCTCGCGCCGAACGACACCACCGCGATAGCCTTCATCCGCGCGGCTCAAATGAAAGGCCTGCGCTGCCCGGAAGACTATCAGCTCATCAGCTTTGACAACAACATCGAATACGCGCCCTACACGACGCCCTCGATCACCAGCTTCAACCAGCCGGTTCACGAAGCGGGCATCCACGCCGCCGAGCTCATACTCGATCTGATCGAGCGCAAGGACGTCGCCCGCGAAACGCTCTACCCGCTAAAGCTGGTAAAGCGCGAATCCTTCCATTAAACAGCCGGATCTGAGCATTCAGACGCCCGGCAATCAGGCATTGCCGCCGAATCGGGCCAGCGATCGGAAGCGGTATCCTTTACGGAAATCGCGCGAGAGCGCAATTTACGTAAAGATACAAGCGGAGAGCGCGGCGCCTGAGCCTTCAGGCGCGGCCCCCAGTCTATTACGTATTACCGGTAGATGCGCACGTAATCCACTCTCATGTCCGCGGGGATGACGGTCGTTTCGTCTACGCGCTTCTTTTCCGAGCCGTTTATCGCGAAGTTGAGGAGGAGGTGGAAGCGCTGGTCGAAGGGGGCGCCGGGTTTGTCGAGAACGTCGGTGCCGGCCTTATTGAGGGTGAACCATTCGTCCATGGGTGCTTCGGTGTATTTGACGCCGTCCACGTACCAGCGGATCGAGGACGGATCCCATTCGACGGCGTAGACATGGTAGTCGTCGGTCATGAGCTTGCCGTCGGGCAATCGGTGGAAGCCGTTCCGGTAGCTGTTGTTGGGCCACACGCCGCCCTGGTGCAGGGTGCCGACAGCCAGGTGGGGATCGGAGCCGAACATTTCCATAATGTCTATTTCGCCGCTCGCCGCCCAGGCGCCGTACGCGTTGTCGGTGGGAAGCATCCAGAAGGCGCTCCACAAGCCGTTTCCGCCCGGAAATTTAATGCGCGCTTCTATTTTTCCGTAGAGAACGTCCACCTTGTCCTTTGAACGAATGCGGGCCGAGGTGAATTTCTTTCCGCGGAAATTCTGTTTTTTCGCGGTGATTACCAGTTCGCCGTTTTCTAATCGGATGTTATCGGGACTGTCTGTGTAATACTGGTCCTCGTTGTTGCCCCAGCCGGACGGAAGGCCGTAGCCTGTGCCGTCGCCGAGCTGGATTTCCCAGTTGTCCGGGTTCAGGGTTTCCCCGTCGAATTCGTCGCTCCACACCAGATTCGTAAAATCCAGCTCCTTCGGTTCGGTCAGGGGCGTCAGCGGCGCGTTTTTCGGGCCGGACGCGCACGAGAGAGAGAACACGGAAAGAAGGGCAAGCGCTGAGACCGCGGCGGCTCTCCCCTTCCGTGAAATATTTTCATTAAAAGTAAACGTATACATTTACAACCTCCTGATAATCGTTATATCATAGAATTACAAAACGCGCATCAAGAAGTTTGTCTGTATACGTATTATTTACCTGACGCGAAGACGCAGGGCGATAGATGAAGGGTGTCGGCGGACAACCCCTGGCGTTGGATCCAGGAGCGCCTCAAGCACTGTTCTTTTTTCGTCTTTCAGAACGCCCAAGGTTGTTTGCGCAAACAGATTTTCTTCCGGCGCGCGATGAAAAAAGCATGAGGCCGCTTACGGCTGAGCGCTTGTACCAAAAGGAGAAGCTATGAAAAAGATTGCGCTAACGCTAATGGCCGCGTCGATCGCCCTGGCGGCGTTCACCGGCTGTTCGCAGACGGGAGACGACGCAGGGGCGTCCGGCACGACAGTCAAGTCGCTGACGGTAACGCCGGCGGAAATAACCGATCTGCAGGTTTCCGATACGGTCACCTTCACCGTGAAGGCGAACCTCTCGGACGGGACGGTAAAAACAGTCAGCCGCGCCTCGTCCTACGGAACTTCGAGCCATTATACAATGGAAGCCAATATTCTTACCGCGACGGCGGAGGGAAGCGGCACGATCGCCGTAACCTACGAGGGAGCGGAAGTTTCCGTCCCCTACACCGTAGTGGATAAATACGAGAGCCTTGCGCTCGTCATTCCATCGCTCTCGGGCGATACGCTAACCGCGGAGATCGGCGATTCAATCCCCGTTACAGCGGTGCTTACCCTCAAGGACGGCACTACGCAGAACGCGACTCCGGCGGACGGCCTCTCGCTGAGCGGTCCCGGCTTTTTCGTCTCGGCCGACGGCGAGGGCTTATTGCTCCGCGCCGTTGACGGCGGAGAGGGCACCCTCGTCGCGACCTTTAAATCGAAGAGCGCGAGCGTAGCGGTGAGCGTTCCCGCCTACGAGTTCGGCTCAAGACGATTCATCCCAGACGACGTGCTCGCCCTGAGGGCCTACAGTTTTTCCGGTTACCGCACCGGCCAGTCTCCGAACGATCAAATATATCCCTCGGTCGAGGAACTCAAGGAAGATCTGGAGCTGATGCACAAGGCGAACATCCATTTTCTGCGCCTCTACGACACCAGCATCCACGCCGAGCGAAGCCTTGAGGCTATGAAGGCGACGGGACATCCGTTCAAGGTGCAGCTCGGCGTCTGGATCGCCGGAAACGACGCGACCCACGGAACGGCGAACTGGAAACAGATCGACGGAGCCATGGCGTTGATTGCCGAGTATCCGGAACTGATCGCGTCGATCAGCGTCGGAAACGAATGCATGGTAGACTGGAACACCTGGGCATGGGCGACCCCGGCGGACATGAGAAAATACATCCAGTTCGTCAGAAGCAACGTCTCCGTCCCCGTAACGACGGACGACAACTGGGAACCCTTCGCCGCGTACGATATCAAGAACGACGAGGGCGAAACCGGCATTATCGCGAAGGGAGTGAAAATATACCGGAACGGCGACGCGAGCGATCCGTATCAAACCGAACAGGTCGCGAAGGTTGTCGACTATATCGCGCTTCATACCTATCCCATCGCCGACACTCCCTGGGGAATCTGGGACTGGGAGCAGAAGGACGTAGCGGCAGGACCCGCGCGCGGAGTCGCGATGATGGATCTGGCGATCAAGGTCGCGAAGAAACAGTATCAGGCCGCCCGGGACAACCTCGATGCGTGGGGATTGACCGACATGCCCCTGATCATCGGCGAAACCGGCTGGAAGCACCGCGACACGAACAGCTGGCCCGGACGCTCGCATCCTGTAAACGCCAAAATGTACTACGACCGGATGATGGACTGGGTGTACGGCAGCGGCCGCGCCGCGGATCAGAGCGACGGACCCTGGGCATGCTTCTACTTTGAAGCCTTCGACGAACCCTGGAAACAGGGCGACGACGGATGGGGTCTCTTTAATGTAGACCGCGAACCGACCTACACGCTCTGGGCCCAAAGCGATTCCGACGAATTCGTGCGCCCCGCTGATTCCCCCGAGTATACCGACGCCGACGTGACGTACTTCGGAAAGGAATAAGACCGGCTGATCGATTAGCCGGAACAGAAAAAACAAAGGGCCGCCCAACCTTGAACAGCGCGAATCGCGTTATTCAGGGCCGGGCGGCCCTTTTTTTGACTGTAAGGCTGCGCGCCGCAGCCCTGCCGCAGAGTTACACGCTAGCGCATAGCGGTAACGCTCGCCGCAGAATTATCCGGCGGCGTTCGGCGATCACGCTCGCCGCTGGCTTGTCCGTCAGCGGCCAGCCGTCGCGCACGGCGCGGCCCTGCCGCAGAGTTACACGCTAGCGCATAGCGGTAACGCTCGCCGCAGAATTATTCGGCGGCGTTCGGCGATCACGCTCGCCGCTGGCTTGTCCGTCAGCGGCCAGACGTCGCGCACGGCGCGGCCCTGCCGCAGAGTTACACGCTAGCGCATAGCGGTAACGCTCGCCGCGGAATTATCCGGCGGCGTTCGGCGATCACGCTCGCCGCTGGCTTGTCCGTCAGCGGCCAGACGTCGCGCACGGCGCGGCCCTGCCGCAGAGTTACACGCTAGCGCATAGCGGTAACGCTCGCCGCGGAATTATTCGGCGGCGTTCGGCGATCACGCGTACCGTTGGCTTGTCCGTCAGCGGCCAGACGTTGCGCTCGCCGCGAAGTTGCTGCGCGCGGGCGACGGCTGAAATTACCAGCTCAACCCGTAGCCGAGCTCGAACAGGGGCTTTTCATTCTTTTTACCCTCGGCGCCGATTCCCGCAAGAGTCTTCGGCCAAGAGAAGGACAGTTTTCCGGTCGGTTTCGCGTCGCCGAGAAGGAGGTCCGCGAGACCGGCGCCCTCTGTTCCCGGAAGCCAGGCGGCCAGGAAGGCTGACGACATCGCGATTTCGCGTTCGGCGAGCAGCGGACGACCGGAGAAGAGCACGGTAACCACCGGAAGCCCCTGACCGGAAAGCGTTTCGATCAGCTCGGAGTGAGCTGGAGGAAGAGCGGGATTCTGAGTGTCGCCCTGCCATTCGGCATACGGCCGCTCTCCGACCACTACGACGGCCACATCGATTTTCGCTCCCGCCTTTTCCGCAGCCTTCAGGGAATCATAGATCGCGACCGACTCGGGAAGGGCCGCGCGCAAAGCCGCGAGAACCGTCGTGCCTTCCGTCACCGGGCCGTTTCCGCCCTGCCAGGAAATTGTCCAGCCTCCGCACTGCGCGCCGAGGTTGTCTGCCAATGGTCCGGTCACCAGAATAGCCTTCAGGTTTTCTTTCTTGAAGGGAAGGATGCCGTCGTTCTTTAACAGAACCGCGCTCTTTCGGACCGCTTCGCGCGCGACGGCGCGATGTTCGGGGCTTCCGACACGGTCGAGAAATTCCCGCTCGGCAAGGGGGGACTCGAAAAGGCCGAGCTTGAATTTCGCGGTAAGAATGCGGAGCACAGCCTCGTCGACCCGCGCTTCGGATACCGCTCCGTCCTTGACGAGCTTTTTCAGGGTTGTAATGAAGGATTCATAGTGTTCGGGAACCATCACCATGTCGACCCCGGAGTTGATGCCGAGGGCGATCCGGTGCTCAGGCGTTCCGCCCAGTTCGTCCAGAGCTGCCCAGTCCGAAATGGTAAAGCCGGCAAAGCCCATTTCCCCGCGAAGCACGCCGGTCAACAGTTCGCCGTGCGCGTGCATTCTTACGCCGTTCCAGCTGCTGAAGCTCGGCATGAGAGAACCCGCTCCCGCGCCGATGGCCGCGAAGTAGGGATGCAGATGTATGCTTCTCAACTCTTCTTCCGATATCTTCGCGTCGCCCCTGTCCTTGCCGCCGAAGGTTCCGCCGTCCGCGACGAAATGCTTGATGGTCGCGAGTATGGTATCGCGGGCGGCAAGATCGGTTCCCTGGTAGCCGCGCACGGCGGCGCTTCCCAAAACGGAAACGATCTCGGGATTCTCCGAGTATCCTTCATACGTGCGTCCCCAGCGGATGTCCTGGGGAACCGTCAGGCAGGGAGCGAAGTTCCAGTCGATGCCGGTCGCCGCCACTTCCACGGCGGTCGCCCTTGCAATGCGCTCGACCAGATCCGGATCATTCGCCGCTCCGAGCCCGATATTGTGCGGGAATATCGTCGCGCCGCGGACGTTGTTGTGTCCGTGGACCGCGTCCACTCCGTAGACGAGAGGTATGCCCAGACGAGTCTTCAGGGCATAGCCCTGGAACTCGTCGTACATGTCGGCCCAGGCCTCGGCGGTGTTTTCGTCGGGGCCGGAACCGCCGCCCGACAACAGGGATCCCAGATGGAGACGGGCAATATCGGCGTAACTTTTTAAAAACTGGCGGTCGGCCTGGGTCATCTGGCCGATTTTCTCGTCCAGCGTCATTTTCTTCAGGAGCTCTGCCGCGCGAGATTCCGCGGGGAGACTCGCGTCGCTCCACGCGCCCTTCGCCTGCCCGGCCGGCTTTCCGCCGCTCGAAGCTCCGCTGGCGCAGCAGCTTACCAGAAAAACAACGGCCGCAAGACTTGCCAGCGCGCCCGCAAGGCCGCGAACTTTTCGCCTGTTATCTACTTTCATACAAAATCCTCCTCTACACTCGACCCGAATAGAATAAACCGATTTAGGAAAAAAATACCGGAAAAATAAAAAAACCGGCTCCCGTCCGTTCCTGGGGGGAACGGTTCGGAAGCCGGAGGAAAGAAAGACCAAGAAATTCGCAAGCCGACGATCAACGCTATTTCTGCAGCCGGTCGGTTACGAACTTGTTCAAAAGAGTCAGCGCGATGATGATGACGAAGAGAATCCACGCCATGGCGGACGCCTTGCCGAACTGGTTGAAGTGGAATCCGGTGGCGAGCAGGTAGTATGCGCTCGTCAGCCCCGCTTTTCCCGGACCGCCGAGCTGTTCATAGCCGCGCATCAGAACGAAGGGCTCTTCGAACAGCTGCATGCCTCCGATGATGCTCAGCGATACGCCGAAGAAGATGATCGGAATCATCAAGGGAAGCGTGATGAGGCGGTGAGCCTGAAGAGGCTTCGCTCCGTCGATCTCCGCCGCTTCGTAGAGCTGATGGTCGATCGCCTGCAAACCCGCCAAATAAATGACGGTGTTCCATCCGATGAACCGCCAGTTCACCATGATCGAAATGCTGGCGCGGATGGCGGCCGGCTCCTGAAGCCAGCGAACCTTCTCGCCGCCGAACCATTTTTCGATTATGAAATTGAGCCAGCCGTAATTCATATCGTACAGCTGGGTGAACACCAGGGCGATGACGACGGTGCTCGTTATGTATGGAAGAAAGTACACGGTCTTGAAAAAACCGCGGGCCTTCAGCTTTTTGCTGTTGAGCAGAATCGCCAGAGGAAGAGCGAAAACGTGCTGAAGCATCGAACCGAAAATCAGCAAAAGAAAGGTCGTCCACAGAGAGCCTTTAAAGAACGGATCGGTGGTTAAAAGCTGAACGTAGTTCCTGAAGCCCCTGAATTCCTGCGCTCCGGTAACCGTCCACTTGAAGAACGACATGACGATAGAATAGCCGATCGGAAACACGCCGAATACGATAAAGAGAATGAAGAACGGGCTCAAAAAAAGATAGGGAGCCAAACGCTGCTGCTTACTGTACATACATCACCCCTTCACGCTGCCTGCGGTCAGGCTGTCGATAATCTGCCGGTTGAACGCGATGAATACGGCCATCAGAGGAAGAACCGCGAGCACCGTGCCGACCATCAGGCCTCCTCTGTCACCGTCCATTTGAAGAGACAGCTTGGTCAATGCGACCGGTATTGTCGTCTTGTCGATGGTGGGCAGCATGATGAGCGCGCCCATGAAGTTGTTCCAGCTTCCGATGAAGGTGATGAGGCCGAGCACCGCGACGCCTGATTGGGCCAGCGGAAACGCGATGCGCATCAAGATTACGAACTCGGTCAATCCGTCGATGCGCGCGGCGTCCAGCAGTTCGTTCGGAACAGAATCCTGCATGTACTGCGTCATCATGAAGATTCCGAAGGCGTTCGCCATGCCCGGGATGATAAGCGCAAGCCAGGTGCCGTACCACTTTATCGAAACCATTATTTTAAAGAAGGGAATAATATTCAGGAACGAAGGAATAGCCATCGTGCTCATGATGAAAAGGAAGATCGCTTTCTTTCCCTTGAACTCGTATTTGGAAAGGGCGAAGCCTCCCATCGTACAGAAAAACACGACGGTCAGCGTGGCGAGCGAAGCGATGCCGACGCTGTTCATGAAATTAACGCCGAAGGGAATGTCCCGGAACAAGCGGCCGAGATTCACCATGAATGACGACTTAAAAAGTATATGCGGCGGATATCGGTACGTTTCCGTTCCGGGAACCGTCGCCAATACGAACATATAATAGAAAGGAAACGCGAAAAGCAGCGCGAAAAAAGACAACGCTCCGTAAAGGAATATCTTGGAAGCGGAAAAACCCTTATTCATCCTTGCAAAGGACATACTCACACCTCGAACGAAAGATTAAAGAAGAGGGAAAGGAACCGGTCTCCCGGTTCCCTTCAAAAAAGTCAGTCGATAAGAACGCTGATCTCGTTCAACGCGGTTGTATACGCCTCGTCCGCGGATTTTCCGTTCACCAGAACGTCGGTTACCGCGTTGCCGAAAATGGCGAGAGCGGTAGCGTCGTATTCGGTTACGATGGCGGAAGGAATATTCCTCGCGACGTCGGCGTAGATCTGGCGCACCTTCTGTCCGCCGAAGTAGGGAACCGGCTCGTTCATGACCGGATCGCTGAATACGGTCGTCAGAGCGGGAAAGGCGTCGATCGTCTTGAAGGTAAGAAGCTGCGCGCTCGGAGAGGTGGTCAGATACTTGAGCACTTCCCAGGCCGCTGCTTTCTGCTCCGCGGGGACGAATTCGGGAATGGCGAGATAGGTGCCGCCCTGGGAGGCGTACTGCTTTCCAGGGAGGTAGGTCACGCGCCAGTCTCCGGAGAGATCGGGGGCGACCCAGGTCTTGAGGCTTCCGCCCCACCAGGCGCCGTTCACGATCGCGCAGACGGTTCCGTCGGAGAAGGACTGGGTCCACGGTCCGCTCCAGCCGCCGAGATCGCCGTCGATTCCCGCGTTGCGGATGTCCTTGACGATCTTCAGCGCGGAGGTGAACTTTTCTTTCGGCTGAAGGGGCTGACCCTTCGCGTCGAACCAGCCGCCCTTTCCGCCGTTCAACGGCATCATGGCGACTTCGTTCGCATGAGGGATGGCGAACTGGTCGGGCTTGCCGTCTTTATTGCGGTCTTTAACCAGCTTCTTGCTCACCTGGATGAATTCGTTCCAATCCTTCAAGCCTTCGTAGGAAACGCCGGCGGCGTCGAGAAGGCTCTTTCGATAGAAGAGCACCGCGGGGGCGATATCGACGGGCATGGCGACAAGCTTGCCGTCCTTGGTAGTCGCGTTCGACATCGCGAAGGACACAAGATCTTTTCCCGCCGCGAGGCCGTTGAACGGAGCCGCCGCGAGATCCGAGAGTCCGCCGCCTTCCACGAATTTCGCTACGTAGCCGATTTCGAGCGACTCGATGTCGTTAGTCGCTTCGCCGGCCGCGAGAACGGTCGTCAGACGATTATGGTGGCCGCTGAAGTCGGAAGTCTGGAAGACGATCTTGATGTTCGGATATTTCTTTTTGAAATCCTCCGAATCGAAAACCGCTTTGTACGCGGTTTCAAGGTCGCCGAAGGCTCCGATGCGGATTGTATACTGTTTAGATGAATCGTAGGGCGCCACTTTCGCGGCAGTCTCGGTGCCTCCGGCGGCGAAGGCCGCGGAGCCGATGCCCGCAAGGGCGGCTAACAGAATCAGCGCTTTTTTCATGCAATGCTCCTCTAAATATCAGACGGACCGAATCCGTCCCTCTTTCAGCTTTCAGGACAAAATACAGGGCGCGATCCGGAAACAACCGTCCCCGAACCACGCCCCGGAAAGCTCTTGCTCAGCTTACAAAATTACTCGCCGAATGCCACGGAGATAAGAACATCGGTCAGAGCGGGATAGTTGGCGGCAGCAGCTTCGCGTTCAGCAGCAGTACCATCGACAACGTTCGGATTCCAGAGACCCAAGCCACTGAAAGCGCTTGTATCGATATTAGTGAAGTCGGCGAGGTTAATCGTATAGACAGTCCATCCGCCGGCTCCGGCCTTTGCCGGGTAGTCCAGGATGTTCACTTCCGCAGCAGGAGCATTATCTCCGGTTCCAGTCCATTCAATCTTCAATCCGAAATAAGCGGTCTCGCCGAGATCGCCCTTGATCGCGACATACGCCTTGGAGGCCGCGCTGATATCGCAGGTTGACCCGACCATTTTAAAGAACACTCCATTCCATCCGCCCCCGTCAGTTGTAAAGTTGACGCCTGTTCCGGTGGGGAAGAAACCGCCTTCTTGAATCTGAGTGTGAGTGTGCGGAATGTTCATTTTCAGACTCATAGCGCCTGAAGATGTACCGATTACCTCGTCGCCTGCATTGACTACTTTCACGCTATCAGTTGTGAAGTCAGGACTGAAGGCTCCGGACCAGTTAATCTCATACAGCGCCGTACCGGAGAACTGATCGTCGCCCTCATCTTCATCTCCGGAAGTGTCGCAAGCAGCGAATGAAAACACCAAAGAAAGAGCCAGGGCCATCTTCAGTACAGAAAGAATTGATTTTCTCTTCATCATAATAAACTCCTCACTTTTAGCCGTATCGGCCTAATGTATACGCAATCATAGACCTGCAATCGTATACAGTCAAGTTTAAAAAACAAAAATTATTTTAAACTTTCAATTCAATCCTTTAGCAGCAATTATGACGAATTGCAATTTCCATCAAATTAGAGCACGCATTATATTGAGAGAAATAAATGATAGCGCAAACAAACGCATTATTATTAATAAAAACGCTTGAATGTAAAATATAGCGACAAACAAGAAATCACTATCAATGTTCAATACTATCATCACGGAGATATAAAATCGCTTTTTACATTCAATGCGATTTAAATACGTATACTTTATTGACATCCTATAAAACCCATGAGATTATATTCTTTGCAAACGTATACACGCAGTGTTTCAATAGGAGGAATATAATGAAGAAACTGCAGAAGATGATGGTCGCCGCCATAGGCGCCGCGGCGGTACTGATAGCATCCGGATGCGCAAGCGCTCCGAAAGCAGCTGAAATGGTGTGGTCGGATAATATTCTCGTAAACGGCGATTTCGAGGCGGGCCAGGGAAACTGGACACCCTGGATCGACTCGGGATGGGGCGGAGCCGGAGAGGTAACCTGGGACAACGGAATCGCTACGCTCCGAATCGACGAAATGGGTGAGCAGCCCTGGGCCGTGGCCATGCACTATAAAAAAGTCACCTTCGAGAAAGGCGCCCGCTATGTTGCTCGCTTCAAAATGAAATCCGACATGGAACGCGTCGTGCGCTTCAGCATCGGAAACGGACTGGCCCCAGCGGACCCGCCCTACCTTGAGTACCAGGACATCGTGGTAGGAACCGATTGGCAGACCTACGAGTTCGAGTTCGTCATGAAATTCCGCACCAACAAGTTCGGCCGACTCGATTTCAACTGCGCGTACAATCCCGGAATGTTCCTTCCCGAAGGACACGTATGGAAAGACGAAGCCAAGCTCAAAGCCACCGGAGCCGCGACCGTCTACATCGACGACGTAGAAGTCCGCAAGCTCGCGGCCGCTGCGGAATAATGAGGAGAGATCCGATGAAAAAATATCTTACCTTTTTTACATTGGCGATTCTCGCGGGAAGCATGGCCTTCGCAGCGGAAACACTCTTCGATGAAAACCTGCCGACGCAGACAAAGAAAATATCCACGTCTATCGACTTCAAACCGAAGCTCGGCGTTGAATGGGGGTACGACTTCGATCGCAACCAATCAGGATTCAAGGAAATCGTTAACCTCGACCTTGAATGGGAAATCCTCCCCTACCAGGATTATACGAGCGATACAAGCGGCATCGAGTACGGCGATCCCTACGGGCTGGTGATGTTCTCCGGCGGACATCTCACGCTGAAAATTCAAGATGAAAGCGGAGATATGTCGGCCACCGCAGGATCCGCCAATAAAGTTCTTAATCCGGTATTCGCAATAAACTACGAAAAAATCTGGGGGAAAATCGTCTGGGATCCCTTCTACGTTCTTGTTGCAGCGAATGAAAAGAATTTTTATACGAGACACACCGGATGGTCATTCGCTACCGCAAATTCGCGTCCAAGAGCGAACTGGGCGCATATCGGCTATCGCGTTCAAGGCTGGACATCGGACTTCAATGTCAGCGCGTGGGAGATTGCCGGATCAGGAGACATGGTTAATACAGCGGGAGGAGAGGCAGGACTCGGGTTGGGATTCGTCGGAAACACGACAGAAGCGCTTTTCATGGTTGCATCGCCTCTGAGCTGGGAATACATCAATGCCGCAAGTCCGGGCAACGTAGACAACAAGTACGACTTCGGCCTTTCGGCGGAATCAAATCCCGTTGGAGACCTGATGGTCAGAGGATCGGCGGTAACCGGAATCAACTACGACGTACTGCCGCTCGGTTTGAGCGGAGCCCTCGGGTACCGGTTCGACATCACCAATACGCTGGCGGTAATGCCGCATACCGCGATGGATGTCGCGTTCACGGGCACCGAAGACAAGCCGCTTGATTCATGGACCACTGAAAATTCCTTCGGTTTCGACGTGATCTGGCCGGGATCGAACGGATGGGGAGACAATCCCCTTCTTGATATGGAAACCAACATTTTCGCCGGATTCACCCTGGACGGATCGATCGTCATGTCCAAAGGAGCCGATCCCTCAATAAACATGGTTGCATCCATGCACGAAGACAATTCAGGCGGACTCATTCAGAATCTCGGAACGACATTCATTTTCGAACTTGCAGATATCACCGGCGATAAACCGGTGAACACATTCGGCTTCTATGCCGACTACAACATCTGGAACCAGTTCAAACCTTACGGACGATTCCTAAAGACAAAGGATTCCAGCGTCAAGAAGAACATCACCGGAGAACTCGGCCTTGAAATGACGATGATCCCCAACACGGTGATTACCTTCATGTACAAGACCGAGGATCTGACCGCGATTTCCGAGAACAAGGGAATCCTGACGACATCCTTCATCGTAACGTTCTGATGCTGTAATCAGCGCAACACGGTTTAATTACATGGGCTGCCGCTTCCCGAGGGCAGCCCTTTTTTTACCCAGCGTTTTCTGCCGGCCTAAGAGACAGCCGCGGAAAACACGCACGCAACGGAGTAAACACGTGAAACGAAAATCTATTTTATTTACCTGTCTGACGGCCGCGTCAGTTTTTTTTGCGTTGATGCCGATCGCCGGATGCGATTTCGGGTCGAATACAACGGACACGGAAACCCCCGATCCGGACGACCCCGCAGATCCCGATCCCGAAGAACCAGTTGAAACAGAGCGGATTGAGAACGGAGACTTCGCAGACGGTTTCGTCTTGCCGTGGTCCGCGTGGAACGGAGAGGGCGGTGCTTCGACGCAGACGGTAACCGGAGGAGAACTCGTGGTAACCGTGACGGCGCCGGGCACTCAACCCTATTCCGTACAGATTTTCCAGGACGGCCTCTCGATTCCCGACGGCGAACAGACGGTTAGCTTCAGGGCGAAGGCGGCTGAACCGAGGATGTTGAGAGTCCAGATCGGGAAGGGCTTGTCTGCCGATCCCTGGTTCGTCGAATTTATGCCCGTCAAATCATTCGATTTGACGATTGAATGGCAAGACTTCAGTTTCACCTTCAACAAAAGCAACTCAACCTATTCCGACGGGAAACTCGTATTCGAGCTGGGAACCATGACCGGCGAAGGAACCCTCGCGACGGACATTTACATCGACGACGTAAGTCTCGTCAATCTCGACTCGGGAACGCCCGTTGAAACTCCCGGCGAATTCGTCTATCCCGCCGTCAACGCGGACTCCTGGACGCCCGGAGACGGCTGGACGCTCTCCTGGCAGGACGAGTTCAACGACGGCGCTTTCGATACCAATACATGGACCCGCCAGACCATGCTCAATCCGCCGAACAATGAATGGCAGCAGTACTTCGGCGGCACGTCGAACGACAACGCCTGCGAAGAGGACGGATATATGGTGCTGAAAGCCTCGATGAACGGAACAGCGCACGGAGACAATCAATACAAATCCGCTCGCGTAATTTCCAATCCGGGCGGGCAGGACGGCTCGTCCTCTGCCGAGGGAAAAACATTCCTCTACGGAAAAATCGCGGCGCGAATCCAGCTCCCCTACGGCAAGGGAATCTGGCCCGCGTTCTGGATGCTCGGCGACAATATTAACGAAACCGGGGGGGACACGACCTGGCCTGAGTGCGGAGAGATCGATATTCTGGAGACGGGCGCCAAAGACGATCCCGCTTACGGACAGGGCACGACGCACGGAACCCTCCACCACGATCCGACAGTGGAAAACATCACCAACGACTGGAACAACCTGTATCTGCCGTCCGCCAAACACACGCTTCCCGGCGGAAAGTTTTTCGCCGAAAACTTCCACGTATTCGAGATCGAATGGGATGAATCGAAGATTGTCTGGAAGCTCGACGGCGCGAAAATCGGAGAACAATCGATCAGCGAGGCCGGCCGCTCGGAATTCCATAAACCCTTCTACGTGCTGTTCAATATCGCGGTTGGAGGAGACTTCACTTCGACCCCGGACTCGACCACCCACTTCCCGCAATACATGTACATAGACTGGATCAGGCACTATACAAAATAACGAAAAAAAGGCGGCCGGGATTTCCCGAGCCGCCTTTTTTGTATGTGAAAGCTTCTATCGTATCGCGTTCTGTGATGTCCTTACGCCTTCCCGAACAACAGCGAGCAGTTCTGGCCGCCGAATCCGAAGGAATTTGAGAGTGCGTAGTCGAGCTTTCGCTCGCGAGCCGTTCCAGGAGTGTAGTCGAGGTCGCATTCGGGATCGGGGTTTTCAAGATTGATGGTCGGGGGAACGATGTTATCCCTGAGAGACAACACGCAGGCGATAGCTTCGATAGCTCCCGCAGCGCCGAGGGTATGGCCGATCATGGACTTGGTCGAGCTCACCGAAAGACTGTCCGCCGCGGATTCGAAGGCGAGGCGGATGGCGCGGGTTTCCGTCAGATCGTTCGCGTGGGTCGAGGTGCCGTGGGCGTTGATGTATCCGACCGCGTCGCGGGAAACTCCGCCGTCCCGCAAAGCCAACCGCATGGCTTGCGCGGCGAAGCGGCCTTCTGCATCGGGGATCGCGATGCTCTGGGCGTCGCAGGTCATGCCGAAGCCGGAGAACGCGCCGAGAATTTCCGCGCCCCGTTTCTTAGCGTGGGCGGCGCTTTCCAGCACCATGATCCCCGCCCCTTCGCCGATGACGAAGCCGTCGCGGTCGCGGTCGAAGGGCCGGCTCGCGCGGCAGGGATCGTCGTTGCGGGTAGAAAGGACGCCCATGCAGCCGTAAGAATCGACCACCATCGGAGTAACGGCGGCTTCGGTTCCGCCGGCGATGACTACGTCCGCGTATCCCGATTGAATCATCATTTTCGCGATAGCCAGGTTATGGCCGCCGGTCGCGCAGGCGCTCAGGATGGCGAAGTTCGGCCCGGTGATTCCAAGATTGATCGCCACGGCGCAGGACGCCATATTGGCAATCGTCTTGGGAACCGAAAAGGGGTTTCCCTTTTGCGGGCCGTTGCGGATAAATGCCGGAAACTGCTCTTCCAGAACATCGTACCCGCCGGCCGCCGAACCCACGAGGCATCCGATTCGCGAAGGATCCATCGAGGCGATGTCCAATCCTGCCTGGGCGACGGCTTCGATAGCCGCGTACACGGCGAACTGGGAGAAGCGCGCAAGCCGGCGCGACTGTTTTTTGGGTATGCGGACGTCCGGATCGAAAAGAGAAGCTTCGCAGGCAATCCTGCTATGAAACAGCGCGGAATCGAAGGAGCCGATGAGGCCGGCTCCCGAAACGCCCTTTTTACAGTTTTCCCAGAACGCATCAGTCGAACAGCCGAGCGCGGAAACCACGCCCATGCCGGTTACGACAACGACTGTATCGTTCATTCCGCGGCCTTTGCCGGGCGCGCGCTCAGGAAGCGGACCACGTCCGCCGCAGTATAGTCGAAGCCCGCTTTGCGGATAAGCCGGCGCAGCGATTCAAGCTGGGAGCCGACGGTGAGCAGAGGCTTTTCCAGATAGCCGCCGGCGTACTTCATGCCGAGACCGACGTTCGCCATAAGCGCGTTGCACAGGCACCTCGCCTCGGACGATATGGAGCGGTCGCCGCCCTTTCGCGCGAAGGCTTCTTCTTTTTCAGCCGGGCAACGATAGCCTATCTTCCCCTCCGGGGTTTTATACAATTGTCGCAACAAGCCGATGTTGCAAACGCGGATGCGTTTAACCATTTCGACCTTCTCGGAGAGGGTTTCTCTGAGCACGGCGAATTTAAACGGATAACCGGTGGGAGACGCGAGAGGATGGGTAAAGACAGCCTCCTTCCCGGCGGCGACCGCCTCGAGAAAGCGCTTCTTGAGTTCGGGAAGAACGCCCGATTCCCGGCAAAAGGCGAAAAGGGTTCCCACCTGAATTCCCCAGGCTCCTTCGGATCCGGCCTTCTCCAGAGACTCTTCCATGCTGTACGAACCGCCCAGCCAAAAGGGAATCGATAGGCCGACCATCTTTGCGTAGTCGACCGTGTCCTTCGGGCCGTACATAGGCTCTCCGTTTTCGTCCATCGAAAGCACACCACGGGGAGGAGCATTGTGGCCGCCGGCGAGATGGTTCTCCACCACGATGCCGTCTACCCTGCCCGTCGCGCGGGAAGCCATGGTCGCGGCCAGAATATAGGAAGAAACGATGGAGAGAAAATACGGCCGCTTCATCGTTTTCGGCGGATTTTCGAGGATAGAAGAAGGCTCGAAGCGCACGACATGCCGCTCGCCTTTTTCCGCGCCTTCGATCTGAACGGAAATTTCTCCGCCTTCTCCGCGGGAGTACGAGTCGAGCAGGCCGGGAATCTCAAGAGGAATGCCCGCGCCCATCAATACATAATCGACTCCTGCAAGCATCGCTCCGTATATGGCGGCCGGATTGGGCAGCTGGATTTTTTCAAGGAAATTGATGCCGACGGCTCCGGAGTGTCCCTCTTTCGCCAGAAAAACTTCCACGAAGTTTCCCGCTGCCGTCAGCGCGTCGAGCGATGAATCGCCCAGGGTTCGCAGGGGAACCTGCTTGAAATCATGGGAGTCTTCCGTTCCTTCAGGGTTGAACCAGTCGGAAAGGATTCGCTCGGCCGTCCCGGCGTCCGGAAAGGCCGCGAGAGCCCTGCGCGCCGAGCCGTCGGTATCTCCCTGCTGAAGGCGCCGGGCAAGAACGATGTCGAGCGCAGTTCCCGAAACTACTCCAAGCGCGCCCTGGGAAGAAACCGCCTTCGCCAATTTCCAACTCGATACCGCGACTCCCATTCCGCCCTGAATAATCTTCGGGTGCTCCATTTATACCATCCTCTTTGACATAAAATGTCATATTGTCATCATCGAATAGTACAACAGATCTCATGAGGGGTCAACCGAAGATGCATCTCATATCTTTCTACAGGAGGGGGAAGTCTCCCCCTGGCGCGCACTTCGGTTGCGCGCCACCCCCTCTTTCACTATATCAATGACTTCCGCGCCGGGGATCGAAGCGGTATCCGTAAGGCTCGTCTTTTTCGCAATTATTCGCTTCTTATACGAAAAAAATAAACGGGAGGCTTCGATGCGAAAAGCGAAGCTTTTTAGCGTATCTTTTTTACCCTTTCTCGTTACGTGCACCGGCATTGCGCTCGCCCTGACAAGCCTTGCGCTGATGCTGTTTTCCAGCCGGGGCCAAAGTCTTGCCCTTTTCGGCGGGCCTTCGGAGTCGAACGAAGCAGAAAGCGCCGCCTTGACCTTTTTTCCCTATTATTCAGAAGGCGGAAAGGTCCGGTATCGGACCGACGAGGAAGGGCATCCGGTCCTGAGATTCGACGCGTCCGACTTCGGCGCCTCCTTGTGGGACGGTTTTGTTCTCGAATCGGCTGCAGCGGTTCCCCCGGACGCGATACTGCATATCTGATGGAGGTTTGCGGGAACGGCGGAACATCTCCAGGTCCATTTCACCGATACGCCCCCGAGGGGCGAAAAGAAAGGCGAGGACTGGGGCCGCATACTTCCGACTCCGAACGAAGAATGGACCGACGTTGAAGCCCGGTTATCCGATTTTTATCTGAACTCCTGGCAACCGGAAGGAGCGGCTAAGGACGGATTGATGACGACTCCCCTTTACGATCTTAATTTAATCCGGCCCCCGGAACCGGCGCGCGGACCTGGTTTCCTGTCGGCGCGCCCAGGGTCGCTTTCGCGCTTGCCTCGGCGGCCTTTCTCGCGGATTACGCCGCAAATCCCCGGATATTTTCCGATACGGCGCCGCTCGTCTTCGCGGCCCTTCTCGCCGCTCCCGTTATTTTCGGCGATTTTCTCGGAGAAAACGCATCGGAAACACGAATCGCGTCCTATGGGCATGCGCCCTTCTTTCTCGTTTGGTTTTTCGCCCACGCGCATTCGAACGCGTCGGTCGCCGCAGTCTTCTTATTCGCCCTTGTTCCAAGCATTTTTAAGAGGGACAGAACGGCGCTCTCGATTATTTCAGGGGCGTCTGCGGTAGCGGCAATCGCAACGGCGGTCTTTGCCGGATCCGGACCGGAACAAAAGCGCTATGCGTCCGCGGTCTTCATAATCTGCGCGATATCGATCTTCTCCATAATGATCCAGGAATACATGAGACGGAGAAACAACGACGCCTCGCTCAGGCGGGCGCAAACCCTCTATACAGCCGTACTTTCCCATTCATCGGACTTTATATTCACCCTTTCCCCGCAGGGAGCAGTAACCAGCGTGAACCGCGCCCTGGAAATCGTTTTAGGAAGACCGCGCGACTCGATCGCGGGCATGGCTTTCTCCGACTTCGTACATTCCGGCGCCGACTGCGGTTCGATAGTAGGAAGGAGCAATGCGGCTGATTCGACGGCTCACTACGACGCCTGCATCGGTTTTCCCGGCGGAAGCTGCAGGGAAGTCCAGTTGAGCGAAAACGCGATGGAGGAAGAGGGAATTACGACGGGATACCTCGTAGTCGCGACCGACATTACGGAACGGAAAAAGCTCGAACAAGACCTGAAGGACGCCAACGCACGGCTTGAAGCCCTGGTACATCTTGACGGCTTAACGGGAATCGGGAACCGGCGCCATTTCGACCACAGGCTGAAGGAAGAATGGGATCGCTCGGTTCGGGCGGGAACGCCACTGTCGCTCATCATTATCGACGCGGACTTTTTCAAAAAATACAACGACGCCTACGGCCATATCGCCGGCGACGCGTGCCTGACACTGCTCGCGCAAACCCTGGCGAACCAGCTGGAACGCTCGGGAGATACAATAGCCCGGTACGGCGGCGAGGAGTTCGCGGTAATCCTTCCGTTAACGGACGAAGCAGGAGCCCGAACGGTGGCGGAACGGATGAGAGCCGCAGTCGAAAGGCTGAACCATCGCCATGAGGGCCAGGAGGATTCCTCGATACTGACGATCAGCCTCGGCCTTCATTCCCTTCGTCCGGTCTACGGACTTTCCAGGGAAACCAGCAAAGACCTGGTAATCGGGGCTGATAAAGCTCTCTACGAAGCCAAGCGGGCGGGAAGAAACCGCTTCTGCGCCTTCTCCGATCTGAAAGAAGAAAATTGACGAAAAGAGGCACCAGAACGCGCTGTGGTCAATAGCGCGCCAGGGATCGAAGCGGTATCCTTGATGAGCATCGCGTGCGCTCGCGCATGCGATGCCCGGCAAGATACAAGCGGAGAGCCCGGCCGGCGGCGCAAGCCGCCGGGGCGCCCATGAAAAAGGACAGAATCCCGTACGACAGAAAAAAAAGACCTTACTGATGAATCAGTAAGGTCTTGGTATCTAGCAGGAGTAGGACTCGCCTTCCAGTCGCGCACGTCGTATGCGCTCCTTTCAGGCCGTCTCCAGTCGCTGGCGCCGCCTTCCCTGGCGGCTTTTCCTCCCGTTGGTCGGCGCGCCTTTCGTTTCGAGTCCTGTTGACAGAAAAAAAGACCTTACTGATGAATCAGTAAGGTCTTGGTATCTAGCAGGAGTAGGACTCGAACCTACGACCTCCGGGTTATGAGCCCGACGAGCTGCCAACTGCTCTATCCTGCGTCGTTGTGGTGTTAAGGTACCAGTTATGACCGCTTTGGTCAATGCCGAATTACGTTTATTTACAGTTTTATGCGGTTTTTTGCGTTTTAGGGTGAAAAAAACCCGGCAGGTAAAAGGAGGATAAACCCTGCCGGGATCGGGCCTCGAAGCCCTTGAAAAAAAAGGAGGCATATCCGGAACCGTGCTCATTCAGTCGCCTGATATACACACATAAAAATCGTACCGGTCTAAACGTTACATCATCGGACGCTGTTTTGCAAATTTTCCGCGCGATTCAAGAATTTTTTTAAGGCGGCCGGCTCTCCTTCGATCGCGTGTTTCGCTCATTCGCGGAGGATGCTCTGCCGATACTCATGGCATGAGTGCTACACGTAGAATCCGCTTTGCATCCAGACGATTATCCGCGTTCCGCCCGGCGGCGGTTGCGCTGTTGTTCGCGCTTTCCGGCTTTCGGCTGGAAGCGGAGGTATTCCGGTTTCAATACAGCGAGGGAGACTCCTATCGAATCAACTCCCTCGTGCAGGAAAAGGTGTACGTGAACCGCGCGATTTCGCACGCGGCGGAAATAACGAACCGGATCACCGTCCGGGTGTCCGACGTGCGCGAAAACGAGGGCAGGGTCTCGGCTTTTCACGACTGCGTTTTCCAGACGAGCGAGCGGACGACGAACAAGAGCTTCTCCTGGGGCCGGGAGTACCAAAGCGGCTTTCGCAGGGACGAGCTGGGCGTCTACGATATAGACGACAGCCACTTTATGCCGGTGGTCAGAAACGTTCCAACCTTTCCGGACGGCGACGTCCAGCCGGGCGAAACATGGAAGGGAACCGGAGAGGAGGCGCACGACCTCCGGGATCGGTTCGGCATCGAGACGCCCTTCCGCGCGCCGTTCGCCGTGACCTACACCTATGTCGGGCCGACCGAACTTGAAGGAAAGAAGCTCCACCTGATCCGCGCCGAATACAGCATCTTTTTCGATACGCCGGCCGAACTGAGGGGCAAGGAGCGGACCGACGGAGACTACCCGGTGCTGACCATGGGGTATTCGAGGCAGCAGCTCTACTGGGACAACGAACAGGGATATCTCCCCTATTATAATGAAGATTTCAGCATTCAATTGAAGCTGGCTTCCGGCACGGTGTACGAGTTCCGGGGAACGGCGGAGGCGACGGTTACGGAAATAAAGGCGATGAACCGGAAACAGATAGTTCAGGAAATGAACGATGAAATCTCGAAGATGGGGCTTTCGAACGTCAGCGCCGAGGATACGCCGGAAGGAATCATGCTCAGCATCGAGAATATTCAGTTCGAGGCCGACTCCGCCCGGCTCATGGCCCAGGAAAAAGAGAAGATTCTCAGGATCGCGGCACTGCTCGAGCGCTACCCGGACAAGGAGCTCCTGATCAGCGGCCACACCGCGCTGGCGGGAACCGCCGCCGCGAGGCAGAAACTGTCCGAGGAACGGGCCGACGCGGTCGCGCGGTTTCTGGTAGAAAACGGAGTACGCAGCGAATACAACGTGTACACCCGGGGCTTCGGCGCCGAAAAGCCGCTTGTTCCGAACACCTCGGAAGACAACAGGGCGCGCAACCGCCGGGTTGAAATCACTATCCTGGAGAAATGACGTGAAGCTTGCAAACGTTGCAGTTTACTGCCGTGTAATGCATTTTGAAGGAGTCCGCAACCTTGCAAGTTTCGCGGATTAATGGTATTTATTAACCCATCGGGGACACACATGACATATTCTGAACCAACGGAACTTGCCATTCTCGCCTGTCCGGGCGGCGAGAAGTTTGCAGATGAAACCATAAAGCATTTGAATCATATCTATAGCCGCCGCTTTCGACAGAAAAGCGACGTTCTGGCGAAAAGATACGAAGTAGACCGGACGAATCTGGTCAAGGACGTGAATTTTTATAACGACCTTCAGACTTCGGACATCTGCATCCGCGGGGATATCACCAAATACCGGGCCCCGGAATTCAAGATAAAGGCCCGTTTCACCTGGTTCATGAACGGCGAATTCAAAACTGAAATCCTTGACTGCATCCGCGGCAAGGATGTTTTTATTTTCCAGGACGTGGAAAATCATCAGGAAATCATCCTGAACGAGGGCAAGAACAAGCTCAAGTTTTCCATAAACGACCACATTATGAGCTTGCTGGTGACCATCGACGCGGTCCGGCACGCCGGAGCCCAGAGAATCACCCTCGTCCTGCCCGTGTATCCCTACAGCCGCCAGCACAAGAAAAAAGGCCGAGAGGGACTCACCGCGAGCCTCTTGGGCCATTTGTACGAAAGCCTCGGCGTCAGCCAGATCATCACCCTCGACATTCATTCGCGCGAGATTGAAAACGCGTTTTACACAGCCCGCATCGAAAACCTTCACGCAAGCTATCAGATCATCAGGGAACTTTCCAAAATAGTGGACCTTACCAGCGAAGAGGACGATTTCGTCGTCGTTTCGCCCGATACCGGCGCGGTCGACCGGAACAAGTTCTACGCGACGGGGCTCAAGCGGCCGCTCGCGATGCTCTATAAGGAGCGGGATTATTCGGTCGTCACCCAGGACGCGAAGGCGACGAACATCAAATCGGTAAAGCTGCTGGGAGACGTCAGGGGGAAGGTCGCCTTCCTCGCCGACGATATGCTCGGAACCGGCGGAACCCTCCTGAAAGCCATGGAGTTCCTCAAGGAACAGGGCGCGACCAAGGTGATAGCGGCCATCAGCCTCCCCTTCTTCACCGGCAACGCGATCGAACAATTCGACGAAGCCTATAAAAAGGGCAACTTCTTCCGGATCATCGGAACGAACGCGGTATATCACGAAGAGCTGCTGACCAAGGAATGGTACATCAAGACGAACGTATCGGGCCTCTTCGCTCAGGTGATTTCGCGCATTCATCACAATCAATCGCTCAGCGACCTGCTGGACAACCGCAATATTATCGAGAAGCTCGTCGTCAAGCAGGATAAGCCCGCCGAAGAACAGGAATAATGAACCGAACCGTATTCGCCGTCGACATCGGGACGTCTTCGCTCAAAGCGGCTCTGATAGACAGCTTCGGCGAAGTTCTCGCGGCGGCGCGCGTACGCTTTCCGCGTGCGCAGCGAACCGGCGAGCACTGGGAAAACGCCCTTTCTTCCGCATGGGCGGCCGTTCATTCCCAGCTCGGCGATTTCACACCGAACGCCGTTTCCGTATCCGGCAACGGACCGACCCTCGCGAGCGTTTCGCAGGACGGACGCGCGTCGGCGGTTTTGTTATGGAACGATCCCGTTTCCCCGATTCCCGCAGAATCCGGCGCCGGAAAAACTCCCTCGCTGTTCATACCCCGCATTCAAGCCTTCCAATCGCTGTATCCCCGGGAATTTTCAGAGGCGTCGAGCCTTCTTTCCGGCCCCGAATACATCGTCTGGAGGCTGACCGGCAGCCCGGTTACGATTCTCCCGGATCCGCGCTATGAAAAAGCATACTGGACCGCCGGGGATCTAAGCGCTACAGGATTGTCCGGCGTTCCGCTCGCGCCCTTCCTGCTGGCGGGACAGAGATTCGGACTCACGAACGGAACAGCGGGAATACCGGCTGGCATTCCCGTGACCGGCTGCGGACCGGACTTTACCGCGGCCCTTCTGGGAACCGGAACCATCGAACCCGGAACGGCCTGCGACCGGGCGGGAACCAGCGAAGGCCTTAATCTGTGCCTCGGCGAACCGATTTCAGCCGAAGCGGTGAGAACGCTGCCGGGCGCGGTTCCCGGAGTTTGGAACGCATCGTACATTCTCAGCGAGACCGGAGCCATTTTTCACACCTGGAGGCGGGACAACGGACTCGCCGCAATGCAGTACCCCGAACTCATGAAACAGATCGAGCAAAGCCCGATAGTTCCGGAGCATCAGGGAATCCTTCATCCCGGGAGAAAGGTAGTCGAGGAAATCGGATTCGCCGTGCGCCGGGGGATCGAGACGCTGAACGCTATCGCCGGGAAAGACCTGGTATGGCGGCTTTCGGGCGGACAAGCGCGAAACGAGATCTGGAACCGGATGAAGGCCGACATTACCGGCGCCCGATTCGCCCTCACGCGCACGCCGGACGGAGAGCTCATGGGCGACGCGATCGCCGGCTTCGCCATGCTCGGAGAGTACGCTTCGATGGAAGAAGCCGCGCGCGCGATGGTGCGGATAGACAAAATATACGAACCCGATCCTGAAAACCACCTGCTTTATACGGAGAAGTACCGCACGCATGCGCATTTATAAAATTCCCGAACAGATCTCCTGCATCATTTTCGATATCGATTCCACGTTGTACACCCACGGAGAATACGCCCGCGAACAGGTCGATATACAGATCCGCCGCTTCGCTGATCTGCGGGGAATGTCTGCCGAGGAGGGCCGTACGCTGGTAGCGGACTTCCGCGCCGAATACGAGAGGACGAACGGTAAAAAAATCAGCCTCGGCAACGCGCTCACTCACTTCGGCATCCCAATAGAGGAGAGCATCCGATGGAGGGAAGAGCTCATCGATCCGGGCCTTTTTCTGGTCCGCGACCTCAGGCTCCGGCGGACGCTGGAACAGCTCGGCGGCTCGTGCTACCTTGCCGCGGTGACCAACAATCCCGTAAAGCCGGCCCGGGCCACGCTCGAAGCCCTGCAGGTGCAAGACCTCTTTAAAACGCTCATCGGACTGGACACGACGAAGGTGTCGAAACCGCATGCGAAGCCCTTTCTCATGGCCGCCGAGGCCGCCGGCGCCGAGCCTGAACGCTGTTTATCAGTCGGAGACCGGTACGATATCGACATCGCCCTTCCGCTCGAGCTGGGGATGGGCGGAATCCTGGTGGACGGAGTCGAGGACGTGTACGGCATCCCCGATCTGCTGCCGCGGCGGGAAAGCCGATAAAAAAAGCCGAAGCCCGATGAACCGGACTTCGGCTTTTTTGCATGCCGTTATTTAGATTTTCACCCTGCGCGACTGCACGTCGAAGAGAACCGCCGCGACGAGGACCAGGCCGCGGACGATGTACTGATACGAAATGCCGACGCCGAGCAGGTTCATGCCGTTCGACAGCGACGACATGACGATGGCTCCGATGATCGTACCGGTTACCTTGCCGACGCCGCCTGAGGCGGAAACGCCGCCAACGTAAGCCGACGCGATCGCGTCGAGCTCGAAGCCGACGCCCGCGGTGGTCGTCGCGGACTGAAGCCTCGCGGTGTAGAGAATGCCGGCGAGGGCCGACAGAGTGCTCATCGAAGCAAACACGAAGAAGGTAACCGCGTTCACCTTGATTCCGCTCAGCTCGGCCGCCTCGGAGTTGCCGCCGACCGCATACACATGCCGGCCGAGAACGGTGTTGTTCATGAAGAAGTGATAGATAGCCACGACCACGATGACGATGACGACGGTCCAGGAGATTCCGTTGTACTGGGCGAGCTGCCAGCAGAAATACAGAATCAGCGCGGAGATGAACACCAGTTTTCCGATGAACATGTCCATGGTCTGGATTTCGAAATTGTACTTTTTCTTCTGGCTGCGGTTCCTGAATTCCCCGACGACGAAGAGCGCGATAGCGGCGACACCGATTGCCAGCGTAAGCAGATGCAGGTTTTCTCCCTTGAACGGATCCGGGATGAAGCCGTTGCCGAGCGCGTTGAAGAACTTGCTGTTAACGATGATCGTTCCGCTTCCTTCGGTGATGCGCAGAAGCGCTCCGCGGAAGATGAACATGCTTGCCAGGGACGCGACGAACGAAGGAACGCCCATCGAAGCGACCAGCCATCCGTGATACATGCCGATGAGGCAGCCTACCGCGACCGTTATCAACAGAACCAGCGGCATCGGCGCGCCTACGCGCATCAGCATCGCGGCGATCGCGCCAAGGAATCCCGCCACGAATCCGACCGAAAGGTCGATATGCTTGATGATCAGGACCAGCGTCATTCCGACGGCGAGAACCGCGACATAGCCGGTTTGATCGAACAGATTGCTGAGATTGCGGGGGGACATGAAAATGCCGCCCGAAAGAATGGTGAACAACACCATGATGACCATGAGCGCGATATACATACCGTAGTCGCGCGCGTTTTGCTTCAGCTCCCGAATATTCATATTGTCCTCCTCTCCTTACACCGTTGCCATCTTCATGATTTTTTCCTGCGTGGCTTCCTCGCCGGACACTTCTCCGGTTATCTTGCCTTCGCACACTACGTATATCCGGTCGCTCATTCCGAGAATCTCCGGAAGTTCGGAAGAGATCATGATGATGCTCAGGCCTTCCTCCACCAAGCGGTTCATGATGGTGTAGATCTCGTACTTCGCGCCGACGTCGATGCCGCGCGTCGGTTCGTCGAGTATCAGAATGTCCGGATCCACCAGCAGCCACTTCCCGAGAGAGACCTTCTGCTGGTTTCCTCCGGAAAGCTTGCGGACCTTCGATTCGATCGACGGAGTCTTGATCTTCAGGTTCTTGCGGTATTCCTCGGCGACGCGGATCTCTTCGTTTTTATTGATGACGAAGCGAGACACGAGCTCCTTGAGGCTCGCGATGGAGAGGTTCTGCTTCACGTCCTGATCGAGAATCAATCCGTCTTTTTTGCGGTCTTCGGACACGTAGGCGATTCCGGCCTTGATCGCATCCAGCGGATGCTTGATCTCGGTCTTCTTTCCGTCTACGAAGAGCTCTCCTGAAACCTTGTAGTGCTTCGGGTTTCCGAACACGCTCAGCGCGAATTCGGTCCGTCCGGCTCCCATCAGGCCCGCTATTCCGAGAATCTCTCCCTTTCGCACGTTGATGTTCATATCGGTGAGAATCTGGCGGCTTACCGAGTAATCGTAGGCGGTCCAGTTCTTTACTTCGAAGCGGACATCGCCGATCGCTTTGTTCTGCCGCTTGGGATAGATGTTTTCGATTTCGCGGCCGACCATGTTTTTGATGATGAGCTCTTCGCTCAGTTCGGCGCGGCCGAAGGTGTTCACCGTCTTTCCGTCGCGGAGGACGGTGACTGTGTCGGCGATCTTCATCACTTCCTTCAGCTTATGGGAAATCATGATGCAGGTGACTCCCTGCTTTTTCAGCTCGAGAATCAGGTTCAGCAGGTTGTCGCTGTCGTCTTCGTTCAGGGCGGCAGTCGGCTCGTCGAGGATGAGCAGGCGGACATCCTTGCTCAGAGCCTTGGCGATTTCTATCAGCTGCTGTTTTCCGACGCCGAGGCTGCGGATCTTCGCGCTGGGGTCAACGTCGAGGCCGACCTTTTCCAGCTGGAGCTTCGCTTTTCTGATCGTCTCGTTCCAGTCGATGAGACGTCCTTTCCGTTGTTCATTTCCGAGATATATATTCTCGTACACCGATAGATCGGGGACGAGGGCGAGTTCTTGATAAATGATCGCGAGGCCTGCGTGTTCGCTGTCGCGGATGGAATTATATTGTTGAACCTTACCGTCCAGAACGATGTCGCCGGAATACGTGCCGTGCGGATACACGCCGCTGAGAACCTTCATGAGCGTCGATTTTCCCGCTCCGTTCTCTCCGACCAGAAAGTGGATTTCCCCTTCTTCTACCTTAAAGGTGACGTCGTCAAGCGCCTTGACTCCCGGGAATTCCTTCGTAATATGAGACATTTCCAGAATGGTTTTACCCATCTTTTCCTCCAAAAAAAAGAAAACAGACAAGGGCCGGCTTTCACCTGGAGGAGAAGACGGCCGCTTGTCTGTTAGAAACCTGGTTGGTTAGAGTCCGGTGAAATCGGAAGCGGGATAGTAGCCTGAATCGATCAGGGCAGCTTTCACGTTCTTCTGGTCGACGGTTACGACTTCGGTCTGCTTCGCGGCGACCTGCTTCTTGCCGTTGTCGTAGGAACCGGTGGTCACGGGAGTCTTTCCTGCGAGAACGTCGGTTGCCATTTTAACGGAGTCGCGGACGAGGGTGCGGACGTCCTTGAAAACGGTCATGGACTGCTTTCCGTCGATGATGTACTGGACGGAAGCTTTCTCGGCATCCTGTCCGGTTACGAAGAACTTGGAAACATCCTTGTCCTTGGCGAATTCGTCCGCGATGGCGCGGGCGGTTCCGTCGTTCGGAGCGAGGATGAAGCAAACGCCCTTGTCGGCGGCTGTCGCGCTGGTAAGGTTGTCGGCTGCTTTCTTTTTCGCTACGTCGAAGTTCCAGTCGGTGGTGACCTGTCCGATGATCTTGGCCATTTCAGCGCGGGTAAGATCTTTCTTTCCCTTGAGAGCGAGAGCTTCGGCGGAGTTCTTGATCACGAGGGTGCCGTCGGCGATCTTAGGCTGGAGAACTTCCCAAGCGCCCTGGAAGAACAGGAATGCGTTGTTGTCGGAAGCGGCGCCGGCATACAGGTACAGGGGATTGGAAGCCTTGCCTGCTCCGAGGTTGTTCAGAAGGTACTGAGCCTGTGCGCGGCCTACGGATACGGAGTCGAAGGTGACATAGTAGTCTACCGCGGTTGTATCGGTGATGAGGCGGTCGTAGGAAATAACGGTTACGCCTTCTTTCTTGGCGGCTTCAGCGGCTGCGGCCGCGGCGGTTCCGTCCTGCGGGCAAATGATAAGAACCTTGATTCCCTTGGTGAGAAGGGTTTCTACGTTCTGCTTTTCCTTTCCGGAATCGCCCTGGCTGAACAGAAGCTCGACGTTCGCCTGGCCTTTGAGAGCTTCAAGGAAGCGGGCTTCGTCCTGAACCCAGCGGGGCTCGTCTTTTGTGGGAAGTACGATACCGACGTCTACCTTTGCCTTCTGCTGGCTACCGCCTGCGAACGCAACGGACGCAACCATCAGAAGCGCTGTCGCGGCGACGATGACTTTAGAAAATTTTTTCATGAATTCCTCCT
The DNA here is from genome assembly GCF_021021555.1 of Teretinema zuelzerae. Lineage (NCBI taxonomy): Bacteria > Pseudomonadati > Spirochaetota > Spirochaetia > Treponematales > Treponemataceae > Teretinema > Teretinema zuelzerae. The sequence continues at coordinate 1,447,443 of NZ_JAINWA010000003.1, forward strand.
TACGAACTTTGGAAACTAGATTTCCCTGATAGAATCCTAACAGTCAAAGGGGGATTGAAACAAAGAAGCTTCTGGGGATTATTGCAAAGTGAAGAAGATTTTGGCAGGAAGGAAGATCAGAAGGGCCGAACGACCGGTAAAATATTGTGGTCAAAAAAACACTGCTCCGAAAACGCCGTATATTCGATCCTGAAATGCGTTATTGATGCTCGGGAGGACGTTTGTTCGCAGGAATATTCCGGTAAATCTCGTTCGCGGAATGAAAACCCGATCGAATAATGATTTCGTCGATATTATCCCTGTTCACCTCGACCGGCTGAAACCACATAACGGGAACGTCCTGAACCCCGTCGAATATGCTGTCTGAAGGGGCGGTAAAGGAACCGTCTGCAAGGGCGACTGCCTGCACGGCAGCCTCCCGGGCGAGCGCTGAAATCGGCTTATACACGGTAGCGAGCTGGGAGCCTTCTACCACGTACTGGCAGGCGGCGATATCGGCGTCCTGGCCGACTACCGGTATTTCTCCCGCGAGCCGCCATTCGGACAAGGCCCTGATCGCGCCGCCGGCAAGCCCGTCGTTTCCGCACACTATCGCGTCGATGGCCTTTCCCTGCTCGAGCAGGGCGGACACCTGTTCGAAGGCGAGGTCGTAGCTCCAGTTCTCTGCGTGAAAATCAAGCAGATGGAAGATTCCCGGATATTGCACGAATACGGACCGCAAGCCTTCCTGAACCAGCGTCACGTTATAGTCGGATTTCGGGCCGTAAATAAACACGTAATTCCCGGCGGGAGCTTCCCGGATGATCGCCGACGCCATGATACGGCCGACTTCCATGCTGTTGACGCTGATATAGAGGTCAACTCCTGCGTTGCGTATCAGCCGGTCGTAGGAAATCACCTTGATGCCCCGCGAGCGGGCTTTTTGAACAGATTCGGCGAGCATTTCCGCGTTCTGGGGGATTATCACCAGCACGTCGACGCCCTTGTCGATGAGATACTTAACCTGAGCGACCTGAGCCGAGGGATTATTCGCCGCGTTCTGGAATATGACGTCGGCTCCGAGCGAGGACGCGGTGGACACAAAGACGTCCCGGTCGCGGATCCAGCGCTCCACGATCAGCGAGTCGAGGGAAAAGCCGATGGTCACCCGTTTCGGTTCCTGCGGGATTCCGGCGGGCTCGGGAGCCTTGCGCTCGGAGCAGCCGGAGAAAAAAAGAACGGCGGCGCACAGCGCGGAGCAGGCGTGCTTCACAGCGTTTCCCTGTATTCCGTCGGGGTGAGCCCCACGATTTTCTTGAAAAGCTTGCTGAAATAATTCGGATCCGCGTAGCCTGAATCGGCGCTGATTTCCTTAATGCTCCTGGAATGGTCGCGCAGCAGATCCTTCGCCTTCTGAACCCTTGCCATCGTGACGTATTCGATGAAGTTCTCCCCGGTTTCCTCTTTAAAAAGCTTGCTGAAATAAAACGGACTGATCTCGACCCGGCGAGAAATCTCCTCCAGGGAGATGTCGCGGGACAGATTATCGTTGATGATGGTGCAGGCCTTGATGATGATGGGGCTCATCCTGCTCTGCTTGTGTTCTATTATCACGCCGATGCATTCGTCTATCGAGGACAGTACCAGTTTTTCAAGGGCGAACACGTCCTCGATCGATTCAATCTGCTTCCAGGAATCCTTCCATACGGAAAATCCGCCGAACCGGCTCTGAACCTGCCTCGTTTGATGGCGGACAAGAGAAAGAAGCTCGAACAGCTTTCCTTTTTCTACCGACATATCGCCGGGAAACTGCTGATGGAGCCAGGAACAGATGGAAGCGAATAAACTGTGTACGCTCTGGAGGTCTCCGGCCAGCGCGCGGTCCAGGAGCTTCTTTTCCGCGTCCGCCGGATAGCCGCCGCCGCTCTGCTGGGCGGCGCAATCCATGCTGTACACGACGGCGTTCGGATCGTCGGTGCTGATAAGAGCCTTCAGAGATTCGTTGTAGGCCGAAAGGGAGCGGGCAAGGGACGGTTCGACCGGGCCGACTCCGATTTTCACCTTATGGCCGAGCCGTGTGGTGATGCGCGAATGCAGGGTTCGGACGAAGGAGCGAATTTCGACCTGGGCTTCCTGTTCGGAAAGGCTCCTGTCTACGGTGACGAACACCACGATGCGGTTTCTCATAAGCGGACCGATGATGCAGGAGGCGGCCGAGGAGATGATATCCCTCAGCGTAAGATAGGTCTGGGAACGCGCTCCGTCCTGCAGGTCCGCGACCTCGAAGGTCAGGAAGTAATACAGGGGATCCTTGATGTTGAAAAAATCGAGGTAGGACTCGATGTCGCCCGTCTTGTCCGAGGGGAAAATAAGGGAATAGATGAAATCGCTTTCCACGATGTTGACGACGGAGTCCAGCTTTTCCCTGATCTGAATTTCCGAGAGCTGCTTTCTGCGCTGAATATCAACCTGCGAAAGGGCGTTCCTCATAGTCTCGGCGATGCGACCGCGGTTCACCGGCTTGGAAAGATACTCGTACACGCCGAGGTTCACCGCCTGCTGGGCGTATTCGAAGCGGTCGAAGGCGGTAAGGACGATGATCAGCATCGCGGGGCTGAAGCTTTTAATGCTCTTGATAGCCTCGATGCCGTTCAATCCCGGCATATTGATGTCCATGAAGGCGATGTCGATCTTGTTGTTCTGGCAAATCTCCACGGCGTCTCCCCCGGATCGCGCGCTGAAAAATTCCAGCTGGCCGGGGAAATTGCGCTCTAAGATGAAGCCGAGTGAATCAATGACTATCTGTTCATCGTCCGCAAGCAGAACTCTATACATTCCGAATCCTTATGGAAAAGGTTGTGCCCGGTTCAGGAGCATTGTTCCGGATATCGATGATGTCCGGCTGGTCGAAAAAGACGCGAAGCCGGGTGATGACGTTAATCATGCCGATTCCCACCGAAGGCGGCTGGTCGCTCCCGAGAGGCTCCCCTTCGTAAAAGTAGGAACCATGCAGAAGACGATCCCGCGTCGAGCCTTCGATTCCTCTCCCGTTGTCCGAAACGTCAATGTACAGAATACCATCTTCCCGAAATACCCGCAACGTAATTGTTCCGCCGGATTTCATGTCGCCGATGCCGTGCTTGATCGAGTTCTCGACCAAGGGCTGCAGCACCATGCTGGGAATGGGGATGTCGCGGGTGTCGCATTCGATGCTCTTTATATACGAGACGCGGTCGGCGAAGCGCACCTTCATGATGTACATGTAGTTGTCCACCAGCGCGATTTCTTCGTCCAGCATGCTGTCCTTGTCCATGTTCTGGATGTTGTAGCGGAAGAAATCGGCGGTTTTTTCGATGAAGGTGCAGGTGTCGTCGGCTCCTTCCATCATGGCGAGCTGGGCTCCGGCGTTCAGGGTATTGAAGAGGAAGTGCGGATTGATCTGCGACTGGAGAGTTTTGAGCTGGGCGTCCTTGTACAGCTCTCGCATCTCCATCTCCTGCCTTCGCAGGCGGTTTTCTATCTCGGCCTTCGTCTTGATCGTGTCTATGTACTCGCGGATGCTGACCGTCATGCGGTCGAAGGCGCGGCAAATGTTGCCCACCTCGTCCTGGGATTGGATGCCCAGCAAGTCTACGTCGAAATGCCCCTCGGCGACTTCGTTTGCCGCGCGGGAAAGCTCCACCAGAGGGCCGGTGATCCGGTCGATGAGAATGTACACCATCAGGAAATTCACCGCGATGACCAGCAGCAGAATCGCGATGCTCAGGATTTCGATCGTCTGCATTTCGCGGATGAGCCGGTTGTAGCCCGAAATATTCCGCCTGAAATAGCGGGCGTTCAAGTCGTTTACCGAGTCGGAAAGATAATCGTACACCCGGAGGGCGGCGGCGTAGTTGCGCGTATATTCCTGGACATTGTTGCCGCGCCGGGCGTAGACCGCCTTGTCCGCGTATTCCAGGAAGGACTCCATCAGCCGCTTCACCTTGTATTCAAGCAGCAGAATGGGATCGGAGGACAGGGTCACATTGAACTGAAGCGCGAGAGTGTCGAGCCGTCCTCTCCAGCCATAATAGTTTTCGATGCTTTCGAAGGTGCGCAAGCTGATGTACTTTTCCATGCTCGATTCGACGGCGCCGAGGGCGGTTTGGAATTCGTCGAGATCGATATTCGTCTGGTACGCGTTGGTGATGGAGACGGCGATCGCGTTGAAGCTGAGGAAGCTGTACATGATGATGATGCCCATCAGCGCCGCGGTCAAAAAAAACGAGTACAGAAGACGGGCGCGGATGCTGGAGCTCCTGCGCGCCCTCATTGACGGCTCCTCTCGAGAGAGTCGGCGGTTATCACGTGCAGGTCGGTGATGACGAAGTCGTTGGAATGGCCGGTTTCAAGGTATTCGAGCATCGCGTCGGCGGCTTTCCGGCCCATCTGCCGGGCGTCTACCGCGACTACGGCCTGGATGATTCCCTTTCTGACGTAATCAAGAATCTCGCGGCTTTCCCGGAAGGCGATGATGGAAATGCGGGAGCTTTGATTGAGCTCGATGACGGCTTGCGTGGCAAGGACGGTGTCCTCCGCGGTCAAACACAGGATTACGTCCAGATCAGGATCGTTGAGGATGCGGTGGCGCAGGAATTCGTCCCGGCTCATGTCCTTCATGGAGTTCCGGTCCAGAGCCGTCACTCTGATCTCCGGATAGGAGGACACCGCGTCCTGGATGGCGGACAGCATGATGCTCTCCGACGACCGTACGGATTCCTCGTCCAGAAGCACCAGGGCGTGGCCGGTCGCGCCTCCGCAGGTGTATACGAGGCCGCCGAGCAGGTTGCCGAGGGCGTAGCGCGAAACGCCGACGAAGGATTGGCGGTTCGCGGGAAAGGCGTCGTTTTCAAGCGATATGACGGGAATGCCCCGGAGAGCGGCTATTTCCAGAGCCTGAAGGGATTCCTCGCGATCGTCCACAAAAGCGAGGATTCCGTTCGGGCGGGCGGCGACCGCGTATTGGAGATATTCGTCGGTATCTTTTCTGTCGGCGTCCAGGGCAGGCCCGACGAGCTCCACCACCGCGTCCCGCTCCGAGCAGATTTCAAGCGCGCCGGCGAAAACCTCCTGCCAGAACGGCGAATCGATCCGCTCTCCTATCATGACGAGGTGCCAGCGCATGGGCTCTCCCGGATCGATTTTTCCGATGGCCGCGGCGCCGGAAGCGACTCTCAGCAGCAGAAAGGACGAATAGAGGATGAGCCAGAAGGTGGCGATGAGAAGCACTATGAACAGGACGGTGGAACGCCGTACGCGCATGGTCAGTCGAACTCCAGAAAATCGATAAAAAGGGCGTTGAAGCGCTCGTTTCCGCCCAGCGGAACGGGGACGCTTTTTTCCAGTATAGCATTGAATCGATCGGCCGGGTTGTCTCCGATTGCGGCAAGCCTCGCGCCGCTCAGGGACGCGTTGCCGGCAGGAATTATTCTGCCGCGGCACTCGCGGGGAATCAGAGAAACGCGGAGGGCGGACTCTTCCTTTAAAAATGTCCCGAAGCCGCCGGCGAGATAGACGCGCTCAAGATCTGCGGCTGAGAGGCCGGCTTCTTCAAGCAAGATTCCGATCCCCGCGCGGACCGCGGCCCGGGCGAGCTGAAGCTCCCGGACGTCCCCGGAGGACAGGGACAGAGCAGAGCCGCCGCCCAACAAAACTCCGCCGGCGCAGGCGGGAGCGAGGGAGCCGTCGGGGCGCACCAGGCCGGCGTCGAGGGCGCAGGCGAGAAAATCGACGAGGCCCGAGCCGCAAAGCCCCGGCGGAGGAGGAAGTTCCGCGCCGGCGGGAAAAGAGCCCGCCCGTTTCCACGCGAAGCGGCTCCCATCCAGGCGCACCTCCGCGACAGATTCGGGAACGGCCGCGACGCCGCAGGAAATACGCCCTCCCTCGAACGCCGGTCCCGCCGCCGCGGACGCGCAGAGAAAGCGGCCGCCGGAGGCCAGAACCATTTCCGCATTCGTTCCCAGATCGAGAAACAGAGAGGGAGGACCGTCCGGGTCGAGCCCGGCGGCTGCAAGTCCCGCGACGATGTCCCCGCCGATAAAGGCTGAAAGGCAGGGAACAAAAGTAACGGCGCAGTCCTCGGCATATTCCGAAGGAAGGCCGGGAAATAGCGCGCGGGCGGGAAGATCGGGAAAGGAGAGGGCCGCGGGAACAAAGGGAGAAACGCCCAGACCCCGGGCGTCGAGGCCGAGCAGGATGTGAGTCATCGCGGTATTCGCCGCAATCCCTATTTTCACGATTCCGCCTTCGGCCACATCGATTTTTTGCAGCAGGCGGCCGAAGGATTTTTCAAGATCCGCGGCGAGGGATGCCTTCATCGAAGCGGCGGCATCGACTCCTTCCCCTCCCGCCCGGGAGAGCGCTTCGATGCGGGAAAGCACGTCGGCGCCCCATTTCCGCTGAGGATTCACGAAAGAATCCGAAGCGATCGGCTTGCGGGCGCCTCTATCAAGCAATTCTGTAACGATAGTCGTCGTTCCGACATCGACCGCGACGGCAAAACGGGAAATTTCCGGCAGCTCGGATTCAGCGGACGCTGCTCTGTCCCCATCAGGTTCGGGGCACCCCGATCTCAGGGCCATGTCGGCTATGCCGGACTCGTCGATTTCCGGAATTTCGACAGCGAAACGCCCGGCCGGTACGCACAGGCAGGAAAGGCGCCACCCGGAGGCAAGCTCCTCTGCCGAGAAGCGCTGAAGATCGGCGGAGGAAGGAGGCGGCAGGGCCGATGACCCGGCAAGTTTGACGCGGCATGACCCGCATACGCCGGCGCCGCCGCAGCGGGCAGGAGGCGCATCAGGGCCGAGCAGGGCGCGAAGCGTCGAGCGGCCGTCGCCGTCTATGAAAAGGGTCTTCGATTTCACTCGCCGATCTCCCGATCAAGGCCGCCAGAGGCAGAGACCCTGCGCGCGCGAAATGCGGCGAGCCAGGCGAGCATAATGAGAAAAAGCTGAAACGCCAAAGCCGCGCGGCCGAACCCGGCAGCGAAGGAATAGGCTCCGTGGATGGAAACCGCCGCGGCGAAGCAAAGAAGGCCGGGCGTTTTTCCGGGAGACAGGGCGCGCGAGGCAAGGAGACCGCAGGCGATATGAAGGGGAAGAGCGGTGAACAGCCGTATAAGCTCGACTCCCGGATACAAAAGACCGTAGGCAAGGGTTTCAAACGCGGCGAAAGAGGAAGAAACCAACAGAGCCGCGGTCCAGGGATTCTCGTCCCTTCGGCGTCCGCGGCTGCCTGATGCCCGTAGAACGACGTAAAGCCCGAACAACTTGCAGGTTTCTTCTATAAATGAAGCGGTAATAAAGGCGCGGAAAAAGGGAGAGCTGATACCTGAAACGGCAGGACCGAAAGAAGAGAGAGCGCTTTGCAGCAGGGATGCCGCGGCAACCATGGCGAGAGCCGCGAGAACGCCGCCGATTCCCCGGGACAGGCTCATCAGATTCCGACTTCTCAGAACGGCGATAATCAGGAATACAGGGAAAAAGACAGCAAGGAAGAGAATGAAAACGGCCATAATTAAAAAAAGGATATCCGGTGAATCTCTTTATTACAAGCTGTTTTTACGGTATAGTCCACGCGATGAAAGACTACGCCCACATCGTCCTGATGGGAATGAAGCATACCGGAAAAAGCACCGTCGGCGCCCTGCTTGCGGAGAAACTCGGCCGCTCGTTCCGGGACGCAGACACGGTGATTGCCGAACTCGCAGGCCTTTCTCCCCGCGCCCTCTACGACCAGGGAGGAGCCGACCTCATGCAAAAATGGGAGACCGAGGCTTGCCGCGAGCTGGCGAAAACGGCAGAAGCGCTGGTTATCGCGACCGGCGGAGGCCTTTCGGACAATGCGGATGCCGCCGAAATCCTTTCCGGGCGGAGTTTGATGATCTGGCTGGATACGCCGTTTCACCTCCTTTTTTCCCGGATCGCAGCGAGCGCGGAACGGGACGGACGGCTTCCCAAATTCCTGGAAGGCCCGAATCCCGAACTCCTGTTTCAGGAACTTTTTTCCCGACGTTCGGGAATCTATGCTACAATGGCTGATGTGGTAATACATACGGGGGCACGGATGCCGCCGGAGATCGTCAACGAAATAATGGATTATATCAGCAATGAGTAGAGAGAGCATTTTTATAGTCGAAGACGAGCGGATTATTGCAATGGATTTGCAGCATCGGCTTGAACGCATGGGCTACAGGGTGTGCGGCTCGGCCTCGGACGCGAACGCGGCCATCCTGGGAATCAGGGACTTGAAGCCCGATCTCGTTCTCATGGACATCGTTCTCCAGGGGCCTATAGACGGAATCGAAATCGCCCTGACAATTAAAAACGAACTCCGGATACCGGTAATATTCCTTTCAGCCTATACCGACAACGCAACGATCGATCGTGCCAAAGAAGCCGGTCCGATGGGCTTCATCCTGAAGCCGTTCAAAGAGCGGGAGCTCGCGACCGTCATCGAAATGGCTCTCTTCAAAAGCCGCGCGGACAACCGCATCAGGGAGAACGAACAGCTTTTTTCCGCGATATTAAAATCCACCACCGACGCGATACTCGTCGTGGATCAAGAGAAGCGCATCGTATTTCTCAACCCGGAAGCCCAGGAAATTCTGGAGACGACGGAAGAAGACGCGCGGACAAAGCGGGTCGAAGATTTCTTCACTCTATCTGAAATGGAATCGGGAGAACCCTTTCCCCTGCCTACTCTCTCGGAAAACCGCAAAGTCCTGAAAATCAGGAATCTCCGCCTCACCAACCGGAACAACAATTCCTATGTCGTCGAAATGACCCTGAACCACGAACTTTCCCCGGAAAGCGGTGCGAAAGGTTCGCAATCCGACGGTTCTGCGGGAGGAACATCCATTCTCTCGTTCAAGGACATCTCGCGGCTTCATGAAATGACGGACGCTATCAAGTACCAAAGCAGCCACGACACGCTCACCGGTCTTTTGAACCGGAACGAGATCGCGCTTCGCCTCAACGAAGCGATTTCCAGCCCCGGAGCAAGGGCGAAGCCCGCGGAAGTCCTGTTCATCGATATCGACCATTTCAGGGTCGTAAACGATTCCTGCGGAACCCAGGCCGGCGACCGGCTGCTTCAGGAAACAGCCCAGCGGATCAGGGCCTTCATGGGCGCGCAGGATTACGCCGCTCGCTGCAGCGGAGACGATTTCATACTCGTCCACTTTCCCGATCCGGATAACCCTGAACGCTTGGGATCGGTCGCGCGCGACACCGTCGACATCGCGCAAGGCCTCATCATGGAAACGCGAAAAGACCTTTTCAGATGGAACGGAAAGGAATATCCGATCAGCCTGAGCATCGCAATCGTTCCCCTCGACGGAACATTCCATACCGAACACGACGTCATGATCGCCGGAACGCAGACGGTGTACAACACCCACGAATCCGGAGGAAACCACTATTCGGTGTTCTCCCAGGGATCTACCCAGATTAAGGCGCGCGCATCGATCAGCGAATGGATCACGCGCATTCACGAAGCGCTCCGGGAAAACCGCTTCCGCCTCTTTTACCAGCCGATTCTCCCCCTCGAAGCGACGAACACGCAGCACAAACTGGAGATTCTCATCAGGATGATCGGAGTCGACGGCGAGATAATCCAGCCGGGCGAGTTCATACCGATCGCCGAACATTACAATCTCATGCCCGCGATCGACCGATGGGTAATCAGGGAAAGCTTCGCCGCCGTCGCGAGAATCCAGAAAGCAAACGGACCGCTGGCGAAGTCGATCTTCTGCATCAACCTGTCGGGATCGTCCCTTCTGGACGAAAGCATCATCGGCTACATCATGGAAAACGCGGAGGAAACGGGAGTATCCCCGGAGTGCATCTGCCTGGAAGTCACTGAGACCAGCGCGATATTGAATCTCGGTTCGGCGTCCCGCTTCATCACCATGCTCAAGGAACAGGGTTTCACCTTCGCCCTCGACGATTTCGGCTCGGGATTTTCATCCTTCAACTATCTCAAGAATCTGCCGGTCGACTATCTCAAGATCGACGGCTGCTTCATCCGCAACATGGACAGGGACGAGGTGGACTACACGATGGTCCAGGCCATTTCCAGCATGTGCAAGGTTTTGGGGTTGAAGACGATCGGAGAATTCGCGGAAAACGACACCATCATCGGACAGCTCAGGACTATCGGCGTGGACTACGCCCAGGGATACGGCATTTCAAAGCCGGTGCCCCTGGAAGAAGCCTGAAAATCCGGCAACGCCTGCATCAATCTCCCAGACAGGTTCCCACATCCCGCGCCGTTTCGATCATGCGGTGATCGACCGGGACCGATTTAATCCGGTTCGCGACGTTCTCTAGCGGCACCCCGACAAGGCGATTATCCTGAAGGGCGACCATCTTTCCGTAATTGCCCTCGGCAAGCATGTTCGCCGCGGCCGTTCCGAACTGGGACGCGAGAACGCGGTCGAAGGCTACGGGAGTGCCTCCCCGCTGCAGGTATCCCAGAACCGTAACCCTTGATTCAAGACCGGTCGCGTCCTGGATTTCGCGCGCGACGCGGTATCCGATCGAGCCGGACATCTGCTCGCGGGCCTTTTTGAAAGCTTTTTTATCAAGCCGCGACTCCTCCACCGAGCGGGCGCCTTCGGCGACCACGACGATGGAAAAGGTCTTTCCCGCCCGTCCGCGGTTTTCCAGATGGCGGGCGATGCTCTCGATGTCGTAGGGAATCTCGGGCAAGAGGACGACGTCTCCGCCGCCGGCTACTCCGGAATACAAACTCAGCCAGCCGGCTTTATGTCCCATCACCTCGATGACCATCACCCGGTTATGGCTGGAAGCGGTCGAATGCAGGCGGTCGATGGCGTCGGTTGCGACGGTGAGGGCGGTGTGAAAGCCGAAGGTGATGTCGGTTTCCACGATGTCGTTGTCGATCGTCTTGGGAAGGCCGATTACATTGAGGCCTTCCTTCGCCAGCAGAGAGGCGGTCGTGTTCGTGCCGTTTCCGCCGAGCGTTACAAGGCAGTCGAGCTTGTTTTTCTTGTACGTGTCGATGATCATTTCAACGGCGCAGGGGCCGGTTCCCTCGCACCAGTTTTTGTCTTTGAACGGTTTTTCACGCGAAGTTCCCAGAATGGTGCCCCCCTGGGCGAGAATGCCTGAAAATTCGGAGGGATTCAGGACGCGGGACTTGTTCTCGATTAAACCGCGGTACCCATGCTCGAAACCGATGACCTTCATGCCGTAAATATCGATGGCGGTCCGGCACACGCCCCTGATGGCGGCGTTCAAACCCGGAGCGTCTCCGCCCGATGTCAAGATACCGCATATTTTGGTCACTGATTTTTGCATCCGACGTTCCCCCTTGGTTCCAGTCACAGCGTAAACCGGATCGCAGGCTTTTTCAATACGAAAATATCTGGTATCCTCTTTACCGATATGAAATTACCCCGCCCCTTCCTGACCGCAGCCGCGACTGCGGCTCTTGCCCTGTTGGTATCCGCCCCCCTTCACGCCCGGACAGAATTTCTGGCCGGAACAGTTTCGGGACTCTACCGTCTCGCCGCAAGCCAGGCAGTCAGCCTGTGGAAAGGCGGCGAGGTGCGGAAAATCATGAAAACCCCGGACGCATGGTACATCCTTACCTCCGCCGGAGTATTCCGCAGCGCCGATCTTGCCGCGTTCGAAGAACGGAACTCGGGCCTCCCCGTGAAAACGATAAAAATTCCCGGACCCGAAGGAAAAACCTTCGCCCGGGAAGTGCAGGAGCTCAAGGACCTTGAAATCCATCCGCTCAAGCCCGAGATTATGGTCACCGCGACCAAGGACGCCGTGTATCTGACGAGAGACGGCGGACTGAACTGGAAAAGCCTCGGGCTCAGCGCCGCTACCGCAGGCGCAAAGGCAGTCGCCGTCGGAGATTTTACGAATTCCGCCGGAGTCCCCGCGCTTACGGTGTTCATGTCTCATCCGATCTACGGAATTTCCTGGAAATATCCCGACTCGGGATCAGCGGCATGGACGGACATGAACGGCGGGCTCGAGAAAGTCCCCACGATCAAATGGCCGGACGAAGTCTCCGACCTCGCCGTCGTCGTCCAAAACGGAAAAACGGTTCTCTACGCGTCTCAAACCTTCATGCCCCGGTTGTACCGCCTCGACTGGACGGCGCGCAGCTTCGTCCAAATATGGAAGGGCGCCGCTCCCGCCGACACCGTGGACGGCCTATCGGTCACTCCGCAGGGAATCGTCTTTTCCGCTCCGTCAGGAATCAGGGAATTCAGGCAAGCAGGGGAGCCGTTCTCTCAAGGCTCGGCGTCCGCAGGAACAGCGGAACAGCTTCCGCTCTGGGACCCCCAGCTGATGCTCGCCCCGGAACAGCTCCTTTCCGCGTGGATTGCGGAATCCTGGACCGGAGGCAGGGGCCCCGTCTCGCTCAGCGAACTCTGGCTCCGTCAGCCCGAACAGGTGATTACCCCCCACTGGAAGACGGCGAACGGAAAAAAGGGAAACTATCTTCCCGTTCATCAGGTCGTCTCGTCCGACGGCTACGACGCCCATCTCAAAACGCTGAAGGACAACGGGCTGAACATGCTCGTCGTCGATATGAAGGACGATATCGGAACCCTGCGGTACGACGCGAAGGACCCGCTCGTACTTAAAAAGGCGCGCGTAGGCAGGGGAATCCAGCTTGAGCCCTTTACCGCGAAGGCGAAGGAAAACGGCATATGGCTCGTCGCGCGCATCGTCGTGTTCAAGGACAAGTCGCTCGCGTCCTGGGGCGGCCAGCGCTATGCGGTGTGGGATTCCAAGGAAAACAAGCCCTGGCAGGGATACGAAAACATCGTCAAGAAAATTCCCGCTTCGGCCGACGGAAGCGAAGCTGAAAAAACGGAAACAGTCCGCAAATATTACGAAGAATACTGGGTGGACCCCTACAGCGAAGAAGTGTGGGAATACAACGTCGCCGTCGCAAAGGAGCTGATCGAGCGGGGCTTCGACGAAATCCAGTTCGACTATATCCGCTTCCCGACCGACGGAATAAATCTTTCGCAGGCGGGATACCGATGGCAGGACAAGGGCATGGACAAGGAAAGCGCCCTTATGTCGTTCCTGTCCTACGCAAGGAAGGAGATAAACGCTCCCGTTTCAATCGATATTTACGGAGCGAACGGATGGTACCGCACCGGCGCGCGAACCGGGCAGGACGTCGAGCTGCTCGCGCGCTACGTGGACATCATCTGCCCCATGTTCTATCCCAGCCACTTCGAGCAGGGCTTTCTCGCCCAGTCTCCAGCGGAGGAACGGCCGTACAGGATCTACTACTACGGCTCCTACCGCAATACGATCATTGCGCGAAAACACGCCATCGTCCGCCCCTGGGCGCAGGCCTTCTACCTGAACGTATCCTACGACCGCGCATGGTACAATCAGGATTACGTGCAACGCCAGGTGTTCGGAACGCGGGACTCGGTCGACCGCGGCTACATGTACTGGAACAACTCCGGCCGCTACGGGGACCTCAGGCCGGACATCTCGGCCGAAACAAGCTATCCCTGGCCGAGCCCCGAGGCCGCGTTCAGCAAGGGCAGGGCGATTTTCTCGAATCCGAAATAGGAGACGCGCATGGAACCGTCGATCATAAGCGCCGCCGACCCGCTGTCGAGCGCGGCCTCAGCAGCCCTTCATCCCGTTCATGAATGGGGAATATCAGTTATTCGAGCCGTTCAGGAATTCGGCGGACGGCCGCTTGAACTGATCGCCGAGGCGTTTTCCTTCGTCGGCGGACCGGCTGTATATATTCTGATAATCGCCGCGCTCTATTGGTGCGTCGACGAACGCAAAGGATACGCGGCGGGCCTCGTGCTCTTCGTCTCCAACGGCGTCAACATCGCCTTAAAAGAATCCTTCCGCGTTCCCCGGCCGTTTTCCCATGATCCTTCGATAAAACTGATCGATGAAACCGGCTGGTCGACGCCTTCCGGCCATTCGCAAAATTCCGCGGCCTTTTGGCCCTTTCTTGTTTTTTCCCCGAAGCGTAAATCGGCGGGAACCGAAACCGCTGCCGGCACAGCCCTTCCGGACGGCGTAAAGCGCGCGGGACTCCCGCCCGTCGCCGGTGTTCTCGCGGCAGTCGGTCTCCCTCTTCTGATCGGCCTAAGCAGGATCGGTCTCGGGGTGCACTACCCCACCGACGTGCTCGCAGGCTGGCTGGCAGGAGCCGCGATATCTGCGGCTGCCCTCTTCGCAGTTCCGGCGCTAAGGCGCAACCCCGCAGCGCTCCGCCTTGCAGACGCGCTCGCCCGAAGCGCCGCTCGTTCGGGAAAGTCGATGCGGAGCTTCCGGCTCTCATTCGCCGCGGCCGCAGCACTTCTGCTCAACGCCTTTTCCGCCGGAGACGCCTCGATGGGCGGCATGATTTTCGGCTTCGCGGCCGGGCGGATACTGCTCACCGATACCGGAAAAACAGGAGCCCGCTTCACCGCCGCGGAGGGAAGCTTCGCGAAAAAAACAGTCCGGTTCGCTTTGGGGCTCGCCGGACTCGGTTGCATCTATGTCGGATTAAAATTCGTTTTCCCCGGCGAAGGAAGCCGCTGGTACAGCCTCTTCCGTTTCGTCCGCTACGGACTCGCCGGAACGTGGGCGACCTGGGCCGCCCCGCGCCTTTTTATTTTGACCGGTCTTTCACGAACCGATCGATGACGGCGCGCAGCTCGGGCTGGGTATCGGCGTAGCGGAGAACCGCGTCGAGATATCCCGCCGGCTCGCCGGTATCGAGCCGGTCGCCCTCTGTTCTGCAATACACGACCTTTCCGGCGGCCATCAGCTTGTTCAGGGCGTATACATGAAAGTACTCGCCCGGCGTCTTTCCCGCCTTTTCAGCCTCGGCGACATGAAGAGCCCAGCCTTCGGCGAGATGCTCGAAAAACTCCGGAGCGTACAAATACCGTCCGATCGAAACCTCATGGCTCGGCTCTTTGCCGGGCGCCGGTTTTTCGACTATGCCGTTCACATGCTTTCCGTCGGCGGCGATCGACAGGACTCCGTAGCGGGACACGTCGCCGCTTTCGTGCATCGATGCCATCACCGAGCATCCGGTGAGTTCCCAGGTCTTTATCAGCTGGGCCGCGAGGGGAACATTTCCCATGTGCAGATCGTCCGGATACGCGACGACGCAGGCGTCCTTACCGATCCATTCCTTGACCTGAAGCAGAGCGTGGCCGGTGCCCATCATTTTCTGCTGGCGAACGAAGGCGATATTCGCTTTCGGCGGCTCGATAGCCTCGAGCTGCCTGGTTTTTCCTTCGCGGAGGAAGACGGACTCGAGCTCGACCTCGCGGTCGAAATAATCTTCCATCATTTTCTTTCTGCGGGAAGAAATAATGACGATGTCGGTAATTCCCGAGTTGACGAATTCATCGATGATGAATTGAATCGAGGGAATGGTGACGAGGGGAAGCATTTCCTTCGGGATGGTTTTCGTTACCGGGAGAAACCGGGTGCCGTAACCTGCGGCTACAATAATTCCTTTCATACCGGCGATTCTATCATCCCCCGCACCATTTCTGCTATACTTTTTCCATGAAGCCATCTGAATACGCATTGCATGATCCGATCGCGGCGATCGCCACGGCCCTTGTTCCCTCAGCCCTCGGCATTGTCCGCACGTCGGGCGCGGGCTCTATCGAACTCGCCGCCGCGGCGTTTTCCCGGTCCGAAGCCCTTCTCAAGGCGGAGGGAAACACCCTTGTCCACGGCTGGATTCTCGCCGAGGACGGCAGCAGGATCGACGAAGTAATGGCGGCCGTGTACCGCGCGCCTCGAAGCTTCACCGGCGAGGATTCCGTGGAATTCACCGGCCACGGCGGCCCGGCGGCGGTTCTCGAAATATACAAACGCCTCCTTCAAGCGGGATTCCGCGGAGCCGAACGGGGAGAGTTCACCTTCCGCTCCTTCGTCCACGGCAAATGCGATTTGACCCGGGCGGAAGCCGTGAGGGAAATCATCGAGGCCAGAACCGGCGGCGCGCGAGGCCGCGCGGCAGGAAGGCTTTCAGGATCGCTCGAGCGGGAAATCGAAGAAGCGCGGAAGATCATCCTCTCGGCCCTCGCGGCCATAGAGGTGGAAATCGAATATCCCGAAGACGAAGAAACGACGGCGGGAGCATGGGATCCCGCATTGACGACGGCCGCCCTCGAGAAGCTGAAAATTCTTGAATCGACCTGGAGTTCCGAACGCTTGTACCGCGAAGGAGCCCGTGTCGTGATCGCCGGAAAAACGAACGCAGGCAAATCGAGCCTTTTCAACGCCCTCTTGAAAGAAGAACGGGCGATTGTTTCAGATATACACGGCACAACGCGCGACTGGCTCGAATCCGGCAGCGACTTCGCCGGAATCCCGGTAAACCTCTACGACACCGCGGGCATCCGCCATACCGCCGACGCGGTCGAAGCGGAAGGCGTGCAGCGTTCGCTCAATCTCGCGTCCGAAGCGGATGTTCTCATATACCTCGTCGACAGCACTGCCGGCATGACGGCAGAAGACCGGGCTCTTCTGAACGAGGGCATCCAGGGCGACGCGACCGGATCGAAGGCGCCGGTTGTAATCGCGTGGAACAAGGCCGACAAGCCGGGAACCCTGGCGCCTCCGGAACCGGGGTCTCTCGGAGCCGAAACGCTGGTGCAAATCAGCGCGAAGACGGGAACCGGGATTTCGGACCTGGTACGCGCGGCGGCTGGGATATTGATGGAAAAGGCCGGAGGAGCGACGAGGACGAACAGCGCCGCACTGGGAAGCGAACGGCAGAAAGCCGCCGTGCATTCAGCGGTTCTTGCGCTCGATCACGCGTTCAGGGCGGCGGAACAGGGATTTCCGATGGATGCGATCGCCCAGGATCTGGAAGACGCGCTCGGAGCGCTCGGAGAAATCACCGGCGAAACGACGCCGGCCGATATTCTCGATGAAGTGTTTTCAGGATTTTGCGTCGGAAAATAGGCGCTGTCCCCGGACGGTCAGAACTTTCCGAACAGGGGCCGGGAACCGGACTTTATCCAGCGGGCTCCGCCCCGTTCCGGCGCGGCGGACACGAGCCGCTCGGCCAGCCATTCGGCGTCTTCCGCAGGATTTTCGCCTTCCAGGCGGACGAGCAGCGTTTGCAGGCCGCCCTTCGCCGAAGCGCCGAACGCCTCGGCGGTCTCCTCCGCAAGACGGCAGAACGCCGCTTCCAGCATCGCAGCCGCCTTCGCCTTGGAGGGAGAAGAGCCGGCTCTCTGTACGAACACCAGCTTTCCCCGGTTCTGCGCGCGCAGATGCTCTTCCATAACGGCAGAAAGAAGAAAAAGGCCCCTGTTCCATTCTTCAAGGAAGGCGGCGGATTCCTCCAGCGATACGCGGGCGCAGGAATCTTCGGTTTCAGGGCCGTCGTACACGAACACGACGCTGTCTACTGATTCGCAGCGGTTTTTCATCGATACGCTCACCGTTCGCGCGGAAAGAAGCGAGAGACGGTTCCAAAGAATCGTCCCCGGAGCGGGGCTTTCATGCACATGCGCCGCCGAGGCCGTCAAAAAGGCCTCGCCTCCCCGGGAGCGGAGACTCTCGGCCAACCGCAAGGAAAAAGAGCTTGAACTGTCGGATATCAGGGCTGAATGGCTCATACAGTTTCAGTATACCGGCTTCTTGAATCAGGTTACAAGCACATTCGACAAAGCCGTCCGCAATTCTTCAAGCGTATACGGTTTTTGAATCACTCCGCAAAAACCGTAGTCCTTGAAACGCGCCAATACCGGGTCGTCTGAATATCCCGACGAGATGAAAAGGAGGGCGTCCGGATCGAGTGCGCGGATTTCCCGGGCGCAGTCGGAACCGCTCATGCCGTGCGGCACCACCTGGTCCAGGACGCAGAAGGCGAACGGCTTCTCGGCCTTAACCGCCTGCCGATACAGGGCGAGCGCCTGCTCTCCGCTTCTCGACTGAGTTACTTCGTACCCGAGGGACCCGAGCATACCCGCGGCGGTTTCCAACACCATGGCGTCGTCGTCCATGAGCAGAACCCGGGTTCCGTCCAGAACAGCATGGGGATTATGGGAAGAATCGCCGTCGACAAAGTCTGGATCCGCCGGAACGATTATGTTGAATACCGCTCCGTCCGGAGCCGATTCCGCCCAGACCGAGCCTTTGTGGTTCTGGATGACGGAAAACACGATGGAAAGCCCCATGCCGGTGCCCTTTTCCTTCGTAGTGAAAAACGGATCGAAAATATGCGGCTTGATCTCGTCCGGAATTCCCGGCCCCTGGTCCTTTACCTGAATCTTCACGTACGTGTCTCGCGGAAGAGGCAAAGAATCGGTTCCGAGGGGGCACCGGTGCGGCGAGGTTTCGCGAAGATCCAGATTCTCGGCGCTAATCTCGATGATTCCCTTGCGGTCCATCGCCTCTACCGCGTTGCCGACCAGATTCGCGATCACCTGTCCGAACTGGATGCGGTCTACGCGGACAGCCCAAACATCCTGCGGTATATCGAAGAGGCATGCGACAGCCGTGTCGGACACCGCGAGCATGGAGGAATCGACGATGAGGGAGCGCAGGGGGCATACGCTGATGACCGGAGTCCCTCCCCGGGAAAAGGCCAGTAGCTGGCGGGTCATTTCGCGGGCCCGAAGGCACGCGTACTCCGCTTTTTCTATCGGAGAACGGGCGTTGACCTCGCTCACCCGCATTTTCGCCAAACCGATGTGGCCGAGAATGACCGCGAGAATGTTGTTGAAATCGTGGGCGATTCCGCCGGCAAGCACTCCGATCGTTTCGACCTTCTGCTTCCGGGTCAGAGCTTCGCGCATCTGTTCCTGCTGGGTCACATCGGTGACGGAAAGCAGCATGCGGCGGCTCTGGTTCAAATCGAAGGAAACGGCCGAGAGGCGGCATTTCCGCACAATCTTTCCGGGAATGGCGATGCGCGCCGAAAATTCGGGAACCGAGCCTTCCATAAGGACCTTTTCCACGAGAGACGGGATGTTCATCCCGTCCATCTCCAGTCCGATGCCCTGCAGATTGCGCCCCACGAGAGAATGGGTGGGGGTTTCCAGAATCTCTTCGATGGCCGGGTTCGCGTCGGTAATTGTGCTCGAATCCAGATCGACTATCAAAATGCCCGAGGGATTGAAAATGAACATCCGCGAAAACTTTCTTTCCGACAAGGCCAATCCCCGCGCCGCGTATTCGCGATCGGAGATTTCCTTCATGAGCTGCCGGGTAATACGCATATCGGTGGCGGAAATGACGTAGCCGGTCCGGCGCTTGCGCAGATCCACCAGGGAAACAACCCGCAGGTCGACCGGAATTTCCTCGCCGGATTCGGTTGTAAGCCAGGCGTCGATGGACGGGCTTCGCACCGAGCCGGTTTCAGAATCCCGCCAGCAATACCGGATGAGCCACTGCATTCTGCGGGACGCGCTCAGTTCCGGGTGGATGATCAGCTCCTCAATGCCGCTGCCGCGGACCCGCAGCGAGCTGAATCCGCTGAGCTGATATCCCCGACGGTTCATCCGCGTCACATGGCCGGTGGAGTCCAGAATCAGGACAATATCGAAGACGTTGTCCATGATGACCAGATTGTCCTGGCCGGTTATTTCCTCCAGCAGATGAAGCATATTGACGATGATGTGCAAAACCAGATACCAGAGAGAAAGAACCCACAGCAAGCCGGCGAAGGATCTGAAGAAGCTGATGACCAGGCCGAGCGAAAAGGCGGAAAAAACCATCAGGATCCATTCCGCGTCGCGCCGTGCGCGGAAATCGCTCGCGGAACGCACCCATTTTAGCAGCATCCAGAACGTTCCGACCGCGGAAAGAGTTCCGAACACCAGACTCACGCCTATTTTACCGATATGGCCGGGAGCCAGCAGAGTCAACAGGGTGATTACGACCGGAAATGAAGGAGCGTACTTGAAAAAGCGCACTCTCGGGCTGGAAGTCAAGTCCAGAAGGAAGGAAAAATAGAATACCACGCTCGTCCAGCATAGCAATACCATTAACGGAAAGAGCCAAGCCGAATGAGGGTTTCCCGGAGAGAAGGCAAAGAGGGAAGCCGCGACGCTCGGAATTATGGATAACCCGAACGCCCCGAGACGATAATGCACGGAAAGCTTGTTCGGACGCGCCAGATTATAGGCCGCGCAAACGGCTATCAGCACAAGGCTCAACGCCGCGTTCAACAAAAACCAGTTATCCATACGAACCTCTTCTGAGTTGACGGGACTCTGAGCATTGGGTATCCTTCACCAATGAAAATCTGGATAAAATACGCGGCGGGCATCCTGATCGGCATTCTGTTCGCTCTTGTCGCTCCGTCGGAAACACCTTCGTTCGTTGAAACAATAGACATCATCACATCCATGGTTGTTCAATTCGGCAGATACAGTCTGTATCCCTTGTTGTTTTTCAGCTTTGCCGTCGCCGTATACGAACTGCGCGAAAGCAAGTCGCTCTTCCGCCTCGGCGCCATCACAGCCGGAGTTATCAGTATATCCTCAATATTCCTCGCAGTCATTGGACTTTTTGCGGTTTTAGCGCGCAATCCCTCTCGAATTCCCATATTCGTGGAAGCTACCGGCGAGATTGAAAAAATAGGAGTCGCGAACAGCCTCCTCCAGCTCTTCCCCTCGAGCGCCTTCGAAGCGCTGGCAAACGGAGCCTTCATTCTGCCCCTGTGCATCTTCGCGGGTTTCGCCGGCGCGGGCGCGACGGTTGACAAAAACACTTCTAAACCCGCGATGACAATGTTCGACTCGCTTTCCCGCATCTCCTACGCCGTCATGACATTCTTCGTCGATATCCTTTCGGTCGGAATGATAGCCCTGGGCGTGAACTGGATGATCCAATACCGAAGCATGCTCGCGTCGAGAGTTTACTGGGACTTCATCCTCCTGCTGCTCGTATGCCTTTTCGCCGTCGGCCTTGTGCTCTACCCCCTGATCCTCAGACTCGTCTGCGGGAAGATCAATCCCTACCGCGTGCTGTACGCCGGAATCGCGCCGGTCATCGCGGCCTTCTTCTCCGGGGACGCGACAATGACTCTTCCGGTCCTCCTGCGCCACGCGAACGAAAGCATGGGAGTGCGCCGCCGCGTCACTTCCGTCACCCTGCCGCTCTTCTCGGTATTCGCCCGTGGAGGAACCGCGCTCACCGTAATCATCAGCTTCGTCGTCATTCTCAAGTCCTATTCCAGCCTCGGCATAGCGGCCGCGGACATGCTCTGGATACTGATAGCCGCGACGATCCTTTCTTTTTTCCTGGGACGCTTTTCGAGCGGGGGAGCATACATAGCCCTCGCGGCTCTCTGCTCCCTGTACGGAAGAGGCCTCGAAAGCGGATACCTTATTCTGAAACCCGCGGCCTTTTTCATCGGCTCGGTAGCCGCCGCTCTGGACGCCCTGACGGCGATTACCGGAAGCTATATCATCGCGAAAAAGACCGACGTTCTCCATCACCGCGACCTGAGATTCTACATCTAGCGGCCGGCCGAAGAGAGTTCGGCCGCGGGTCGGTCCCCGCCGCGCCGCTTTAACGCCGGCAGGCTTGATTCCCGGGCCTCGCGGCGTTATCCTTAATGCATGACCCGCCCCAAACTCGAATTTACCGATGCTCCCGACATTCCCCGAGTCACGCTGAACCCCGGAATGTTCTACGTCACAGCGAAGACTGAGCTCATCACCACCCTGCTGGGCTCCTGCGTATCCGTATGCCTCCAGGACAAGGAAGCGGGAATTTCCGGCATGAACCACTTTCTTCTCGCGAACCAGCGGTATGCCCGCAACATGCCCGCCAGCGTAACGGAAGCAGGCCGGTACGGAATTCACGCGATGGAAGTGCTCATCAACAGCATGATTCAAAAGGGCGCGAAGCGAAGCAGGCTCAGGGCGAAGGCATTCGGAGGCGGCAACGTCATCAAGGCGTTCGCGAACGACAACTTCAACTGCGTTGGAGAGGTTAACAGCCGTTTTGTGAAAGAATTCCTGGAAACGGAAAAGATTCCGATAGACGCGGAAGATCTGGGAGGGACTGACGGCAGGGTTATCGCGTTCAGAACTGACACCTTCAAGGTGTACCGAAGGTTCATCCAGAAAAGCGCTTCCATCGAGATCGAAAAAGACGAACACAGCCTGTGGGAAAAAGAAATCAAACACCGGGACGCGGAAAAGGACGACAGCTCGGTCATCCTCTTCAACTGACCCCGCTATTTTCCGGGAATATGGATTACCTCGCGGGGCTTTGAACCGTTTGCAGGACCGACGATCCCGCGCTCCTCCATCTCCTCCACCAGGCGCGCGGCGCGGTTGTATCCGATTTTCAGCTTTCGCTGAATGTAGGACGCGCTCGCCTTCCCCGCCAACACAACGATTTCCAGCGCCTTGTCGTAGAGGGGATCGTCCCCTTCGGAAAAGAGGCTCGCGTCGATATCGCCTTCTTCGTCGTCCTCGACGAAGATTTCTTCGTCTATATAATCGGGTTCCCCGAGCGTTTTCACGAATTCGACCACATGCTCGACTTCTTCCTCGGAGACGAAGGCTCCCTGAATGCGGACAGGGAAGGGATCGGTCGCGCTCGCGTAGAGCATGTCTCCCCGCCCCAGCAGCTTTTCCGCTCCGACCTGATCGATGATGATGCGGCTGTCCATCTTGGACGCGACCATGAAGGCGATGCGGGTGGGAATATTCGCCTTGATCAGTCCGGTGATGACGTCGATAGAGGGGCGCTGGGTCGCGAGAACCAGGTGGATGCCGACGGCGCGGCTCATGGCGCACAGGCGGGCCACCGTGGATTCAAGCTCCTTGCCGGTGGTCGCCATGAGGTCAGCGAATTCGTCGATGATGACCACGATGTAGGGCAGCCGCTCGGTCGCGATGTTGCGCTCGCGGATTCTGCGGTTATAGCTTTTAATGTCGCGCACCCCCATGCCGTCGAGCATGGCGTAGCGGCGCTCCATTTCGCACAGGCAGTATTGCAGGGCCTGGAAGGCCTTTTTCGGCTCGGTGATGACCGGCGAAAGAATATGGCCGATGTCGTTGTAGAGCTTGAGTTCGACGATCTTCGGATCGATGAGCAGCAGCTTTACTTCCTCCGGAGAGCGTTTGTACAAAATGGACAGAATGATCGAGTTTACGCAGACGGACTTTCCCGAACCGGTGGATCCCGCGATCAAGAGGTGCGGAGTGGAAGCAAGATCCAAAAGCTGGGCCTCGCCGGAAATATCCTTGCCCAGAACCACCGGAATTTCCATCTTCTTCGCGGAAGGCGTATCCGTTTCGATCAACTCGCGGAAGCTGACGATGGCGCGCTTTACGTTCGGAACCTCGATCCCGACCGCGTGCTTGCCCGGGATGGGTGCGACGATGCGGACGCTCGAAGCCGCGAGCCTGAGCGCGATATTGTCCTGAAGGCCGACGATGCGTGAGAGTTTCACGCCGGGAGCCGGTAAAATCTCGAACATCGTGATGACCGGCCCCTTCCTGATTCCGGTGACGTCTGCCTGTATCCTGAACTCGTTCAGCGTATCTTTCAGGGCGGCTGCCGCCCGGCGGGTCGCGTCGTCGATGATCCAGTACTCCCCGTCGGGGTAGGAGGTGAGAATCTCTACCGGAACCCGATAGGAAGCTCCGGCTTTATGCGCGGGAGGAGAAGAGAATTCCTCGGGAAGGGAGATAGCCGGAGATTCGGCCGCTTCTTCGAACAAAACGTCGTCGATGAAATCGTCGACAAGGTCTTCGTCGACGAGATCCTCATCAACCAGGTCCTCATCGACCAGATCCTCGTCTGCCATGTCGTCGTCGCTTATTTCTTCGTCGGCAAGATACGGATCGGGCAGATCGGCTTCGTTGTCCGCGGCGAATTCGGGTTCGTCGTCGGGCTGATCGGTTTCGTCGAAATTTTCGCCGGGAATCGGGTCGCCCTGCAGGGGCGCTTCATTTTCCCCGGCGGAAAATTCTTCGTGAACCGGTTCGGAGACGAACTCGTCGGCCAGCTCTTCGTCGGGCAGGATATCGTCAGAGAGGACGTCAAGATCTTCGATTGTGCTCGTGACCGCGTGCCTGCTGAAGTCCACATAGACCGGCGATTCGATTTCCTTTTTTACGACCGCGGCGGTCGGCGCTTCGGCGGTCAGTGATTCGGAGGTCGGCGCTTCGGAGGAAGCAGGGACGGAAGGGGCAGGCTGGGTTGCCCGCGAGACAGTTTCGGATGCGGGCCCTGAAGGCATTCGCGATTCAGGAGAGGATTCCGCCTGAGGCGGGATCGATTCTACTTCAGGGGCGATGCCGGCTTCTTCCTCCGCCTCCGCGATGGTTTTCATGAGGGGGTCTTCAAACGAGGGCTTTCCTGCGTTCACGTCGGGGAAGCTGAAATCGTCGTCCAGGGAAGCCATGGAATTTTCGGTTTCGTTCTCTTCCGAAACCACTTCTATCCCGTACAAAGCTTCCGGCGAGGCGAGAACGTCTTCTCCATCCGCTGTTGCAGGAACCGGCGAGGCGAGCGGATCGGAGAGCGTGGAAGCGCGCGGTCGCGCATAATCCGGTTCTTCCGTGCTCCGGCCGCTGTCCTGCGGTGTTTCGCCGGCATGATTCGATTTCGAACCAGCGCCGTTTTTGGACAAAAGTAGATCGGCGATATGGATGGACGCGAGGATTTCGCCGAATACCGCGAAAAGCGCGGTAAGGACGATCCCTATGTGGGCCCCGGACAGAAGGATCGAGCCGGCGAGGAGAACGGACGCTTTTCCGTAGAGGGCTTCAGCCAGGGCGACAGTGAAAAATGGAACGGGAAACGAGGCGAAGAGCACGCCGGCGCGGAGCGACCACCCCGGCACGAACAGCGCAATGGCGGCTCCGAGAAGAAAGGCGGGAACGAGGAAGGACGAATAGCCGTAGCCCGCAAGGAGAATTTCTCCCGGCAAAAGCAGCCAGCCGGCCGAACCGTCCAGAGGAAAAAGAACGAACAGAAGGGAGGCGCACAACAGAGCCGCCGCGGCTATAAAGACTGTTCCGAGCGCAACCAGGACGATCCGTCTGCCGTCGTTTGTTTCATCATTTTGCATCGCTATACTCCCGCAAGGTGTCTCACTCGATCAAATCGGAACGCACGGAGAAACGAGGCGAACCGTTAGACAAGCGTAAAATAAACGGCCAGCGAAATTCCCATGGGCACCAGGTAGAAGGCGAACCAGCCCAGCCTGCCCCGATTTATCAGGGCTAAAAGGAATTTCAGGGATGCCAGGCCTACCACAAAGGAAGACAGCATCCCCGCCGCCAGTGAAACGGCGGAAACCGTTCCCATGAGAGTATCGGCATCTTTTACCTCGAGGATAAATGCCGCGAGTATCGCCGGGATCGCTAAAAGGAAAGAAAATTCCCCCGCCTTTTTCCGGTCGATTCCGCACAGGAGGGCGGCGGATATCGTGCTGCCGGAGCGGGAAATGCCGGGAATCACGCCGATTCCCTGCGCCGCGCCGATTATGAGGCCCTGAAGGATGCCGGGCTCGGCGGGAGCCTTTTTAGACTGATACCGGCCGGAAAAAAACAATACAAGGCCGGTGCAGACGAGGGCGCAGGAAATCCAGAAGGGCGGAAGCGTTTCCACCACATCCTTGATCGAAAAGCCGATAACCGCGGTTACAAGGGTCGCCGTAATAAGGGCAAGGATCAGCCGGCCTTCCGCCTTGTCTGATTCGAGCGGCTTCCGCGCGGCGTAGCGCCAGACGGTCAGCAGGAGTTCGGCGATTCTCCGGCGGAACACGACCAGGACCGCGAAGAGAGTCGCCAGATGGAGGCAGACGTCGAAAAGGAGAGGAACCTCCGAAAGGTTCATGAAATGGGCGGCCAGGGCGAGATGGCCGGAGCTTGAGACGGGCAAAAACTCGGCAATGCCCTGCAGGGCGCCCAGAAAAACAGCCTGTAAAATAGTCATGGAAGGATTCTCCGGTGGTTCAGAATATGTCGCGGACAGCCTGTCCGGCGTTTTTTTGATTGTAAAGATACCCGTAAACAGCCGAGGCCGCAAGCACCTTCCGGCCGTAATCGCGCGTTTCGGCAAAGGGGAGGCTTTCAAGAAAGAGATCGGGCGGAAGGGTTCCCGAAATGCGAACCCATGAGCGCAGGCGGGAAATTCCCGCGTTGTACGCGAAAAGGGCGTGCATGATGTTTCCGTCGAGGCGGCCGATCAGTTCGTCCAGATAAAAGGCGCCGAATCTGATGTTCGTCGCGGGATCGGAAAGGTCGTAGTCGGCGACTTTCAGCTTGCGCGCGACGTCCCCGGCGGTTCCGGCCATCAGTTGCGTTAAGCCCTGAGCTCCGGCGCCGGATGAAACCGCGGGCCGGAAGAAGCTTTCCGTGCGGATAAGGCCGTACAGGAGAGCGGAATCGACTTTCTCGGTCCGGGCGGCCTCCACCAGGTCGAGCCAGGGCCGGGGATAAATAAACGAGAGATCCTCCCGGGTGATTTCGCGATCGGCAGGACGGACGGATTCGAGAACCAGCAGAGCCGCGTCGTCGTAGCGGCCCGCCTCCGAAAGGCCTTCCGCAAGCTCGCGCGCGTATTCCGGAGAGAGGGATGGAAAGCGTTTGTGCGCCATGGGCAGAACCAGCTCGGGTAGCTTCCATTCGATGAGCGAACGGAAGACGGCCATCCACTCCTCCTGCCGCTCCGCAAGATCGCCGGAAAAAGAGGTTTTTTTCCGGACGACCGCCCCTTCGGGGTTCTCCAGGGGAATTCCCAGGGCGTCGGCCGCAAGAAGCCGGTAATAGAGTGTTGTATGATCCCGCTCCCATACCGCGCGCAGAAGCCGCTCTTCTTCCTCCGGAGGCAAAACGCCTGAGCGTGCAAGAAGATAATCGAAGCGAACCTGCGTGTCTCCGTCGGCATACGGGCCTGTTTTTTCGGCCAATTCGCGGAGGGATTTCCAGTCGCCGGCACGTACGAGTTCAGCGGTAAAGGAAGCGAGAAGATTCGAGAAGGCCGGAGAATCGGTCCACAGGGGAGCGGCAAGGACGAAATCCGAGAGCCGTTCGGCGCGGGATTGAGTGCGGCCGAAATCGAGCCGATACCAGAGGGCGCTGTCCCTGTCGGCTGCGCTGTCCGCATAGGCATGGGCCTTGTCCATGAATTCCCGCGAGCGCGCCCCGCCGGTTTTTTCTTCGAGCCTCGCGGCGTAAAAATACAACACATGGGAGGCTTCCCGGAAGTCGCTTTGGGCGAGCGCGGCGCAGCGGCCGGCTGCGGAAAGAAGGAGATCGCGGGCAAGAGCGGCGTCCGGAGCTCCCCTGAAGGCCGCGTTTCCCAGATCGGAAAGAACGGCGCGGGGCAGGGCGGCGTCGACGCCGGCGGGAAGGTTTTCCAACACCGGGCGGGCAATCGTCCAGGCAGGCCCGTAGTCGCGCTCTGCCATGGCGATCCGCAAGCGAAGCAGCTCTGTCCAGGATCCCTCTATACCCGGCTTTTCAAGCGCAGTGCGGGCCGCGGAGAGCAGATCCCGATCCAGCGGCCGCGAAAGCACCCAGAGTACGCCTTCCGGCACATCGGAATATCTTCCCGAGACGAACAAGAGCCTTTCGCGCTCGGCGGCGAGAGAAGCAGCCTGCAATTCGGGAAACGAGCCGTCGGTCGAGGGGGAGCGCAACGCGCTTTCCGCTATCTCCAGCCGATCCTCGATCGCGCCGGAAGCGAGAATCGAGGACAGAGCCAGGCTCCTCCAGGGTTCAGGCGATTTTTGCGCGGCAAGCCGGAAGAAGGCGCGCGCCTCGTCTACCCTTCCCGCTTTTTGGAGATGGGAGGCGAACAACCAGGCGGCGCCCGGAGACGACTTCAAGATACGGGAATACCGCGCGGGAGGAATTTCGTCAAACCAGGAGAAATCTCCCTTCGAGAGCGAGTCTGCGATTGAATCAAAGGATTTTCCCCACGCGCCCTCCGGAACGGAGGCGGGAGAGCAGGAAATCAGGAGCGACAGGAACGCTGAAATGAACATCCAGCGTCCCTGCGGTCCGTTACTTCGGCGGAATGGTAAGATAGGTTCCAGAAATAATCAGGTTCGGATTCTTGATCTTATTGTACGTTGAAATTTTCTTGTACAACCAGGGATTTCGGTAATAGGTCTCCGCGAGATCCCACAGGGTATCGCCCCACTTGATCTTGTAGCGGATTTCCTTGGCCTCGGGAGCGGGTTCAGGCTGAACGGGAACGACTACCGGCTCTTCCGATACGACGGCGACAGGCTCTTCCTGGGCAACCTCTACGGGAGGAGGCGTCTGAACCTCTGGAAGAGGTTCCGGTTCGACGGGCGTTTCCACGACCGGAACCACGGGAGCCTCGACGGTTACCGGCGCCGAACGCGCCGATTCCTGAAGGGTTCTATTCAAGAGCATCACGCGCGCTGAGACGAAAAGCGCGAGAACCAGAGCGAGTACGCCGATCGCGAGGATGAGGACGCACAGCCATGCGGGCATGAAGATGCCGTTTCGTTTTTCTTCTTCTTGTGTCATTTCGTATAATCCCTCCGGAGCGGTTCCGGGAACCGCGCCTTCTGTCACTACATACCGATGATCCGGATCCTCGCCGAGCGGGAGGTCGGAATTTATCGGGGTCAAGTCAAAATCGGGCAAATTGTAGAGCGAATCCTTATCGAGAGTTTCAAGGGAAACAGTGAGAACCTGCCGGGTGTTCGAATCGAGATCCACGGCTTCGGCGGAAAGCTCGTTGTCCTCGTCGAGTGCGAGAGTCAGTTCGATGGTGGGCTCGCCGGAAGGCTTCTGAGCGATATCTTCGATCATCAGAGTGCCAACATATTCGGCTTCGGAGATATCCTCCGAGGATGAACGGAACAGATTGATTTGAACGCTCGTCTGATCGTCGCGCACAGTGGTCAGATCAAGCGCTTTCCGGGCAGGGATTCCTTCTTCAAGAACAGGGAAGAACTTGCTGTCCGCCAGTTTAATACCAATAGACGCAGCTGCCATGGCCGTACCTCTTTTTATCAATCTCTTACTATTTACTGTAGTATGCCGGCAAGGCTCTTGTCAACGCAGATTGTTGACAGCCCTTTGGATGCCAATCATAATGTACTATATATGAATCAAGGCATCACAATTCTGACGATAATAATCGTTCTCGCCCTGTCCGTTCTTCTTCTTTCGCTGTTAACCAGGAAAAAAGACGCCAAGGGCCCGAAAAAACCCAGGCAAAAGGATCGCTCGACGATTATCCGCGACGCTACGCGACGTCTGAGCCAGAATCCCAGAGATCCTGAGGGTCTTTCAGCGATGGGATCGATTCACTACCAGGATCAGAATTGGGAAAAAGCCTACGCCGCCTACGAAATACTCGTGGACCTCTCTTCCGGGCATCCGAAGCTGGACGAGTTCGAGTGCGCGCTCAGGTTCGGCGTTTCCGCGATTAAAACCAACCGCCTGCAGGAAGCCACCAAGGGATTCCTCCTCGCAAGAAAGCTCAAGCCGAATCATTTCGAAGTAAATTACAACCTCGGCTACATCTGCTACATGCAGAAGGATTACGAAAAGGCCGTGCCTTTTCTGAAGCAGTCTCTTCTCGCCGATACCGAAAACATTCTGGCCCAGCGCTACATGGGTTTCGCCCTGCATAAAAGCCACCGATACCGGGACGCCCTCGCGTATCTTAAAAAAGCGCTCGATCTCCAGCCGGACGACAAGGACGCCCTCTTCGCGATGGCCGAATGCTTGTTCGAATCGGGAGCCCTGGACCGCGCGCTGAAGATATTCAGCCACCTCAGGCCCGATCCGGTGCTCGGCCCGCAGTCCGCTCTCTATTCGGGCATTATTCACGCCCAGACGAACCAGGCAGAAAAAGCCGTCACCGACTTTGAAATCGGCCTCAAGCACGAGAACATCCCGCAAGACATCCAGAACGACCTCCGCTACAAGCTCGCGGTTACCTGCATCAAGCTGCAGGATATCGGAAAGGCGCTCGGAGTTCTCAAAGACATCCAGAAGACGACTCCGGGATACAAGGACGTGCCGGCCCTCATCGTGCGCTATCAGGAGCTGAACCAGAACAAGAACCTCCAGGTGTTCCTGTTGGCCGTGCAAAGCGAATTCATCGCCCTGTGCAGAAAGATAGTCGTCCAGTTCTTCCCGGGAGCGAAGGTGAAAATCACCGACATTTCGATGTTCGCGGACTATGCCGACATAGTCGCCGAAATCGATACGCCGAAATGGTCTGATGTGGTAATTTTCCGCTTTTTCAGGTCTCAGGGAGCGGTGGGAGAACTCCTGCTCCGCGACTTCCACGGCCGCATCAAGGACCTCAAGGCAGGAAAGGGCATCTGCCTTTCAGCCGGGGTGTTCACCGAGGAATCGCGGCGATTTACCGAAGGGAGGCCCGTGGACCTCTACGA
Organism: Teretinema zuelzerae; assembly: GCF_021021555.1. Taxonomy (NCBI): domain Bacteria; kingdom Pseudomonadati; phylum Spirochaetota; class Spirochaetia; order Treponematales; family Treponemataceae; genus Teretinema; species Teretinema zuelzerae. The sequence goes on from NZ_JAINWA010000003.1 coordinate 1,477,848, forward strand.
CAAGGACAGATTGAACAAAATTCTTAATTCAGTGGATTCAGGGATGGCCTTGAAGGTATAACGACCAGATTCCGCTCTTCATGCTCCAGGAAAGGCGCCGCAACAGGATGGACAGACCATCCTTCGGCGTCTTTTTCTATTTGAGACATTTCTTCGCGTATTTTTTCCTTTCGAGCCTTCCACGCGGCAAGGCAGCCTCCCGCGCGCACAAGGGCAAGCAAGGAACGAAGCATCGGCCGCTCGAGCGGGCGGAAAGCCCGGAACGCGACCACCTGATACGCCGCCGCCGGAGCGTTCTCCACCTCGGCGTTCAGTACTTCGACATTCTTGAGGCCGAGCACCGCGCGGCAGTTTTCAAGAAAGGCGCATCTCTTGCTCATCCGCTCGACCAGAGACACCCGTACATCAGGGAAAAGCATGGCGAGCGGAATGCCCGGGAAACCGGCCCCGGAACCCACATCGGCGAGGTTCGGCGGCGCCGATGCATCGGCCGCTTCGAGCGGTCTCCGCAGCAGATCGGCTATATACTTCCACGGCGCAAGGCTATCGAGAATATGGCGCACGACAAGGTCGCACCTGCCCTCCTCCGTTCCCGGCGCCGCTCCGACCAGATCGAACACGGAATTGAAAAGTTCAAGCTCCCTGATGTACGACTGTATGAGCGGAATAAGCGTATTGCTCCCGCGGATAGTCCCTAGCCGTGGATCGGAAGAATCATCTTCCGCGATTCCCAGCATGGAAAGGCCCCGCGACAGCAGCTCGGCGGACGGATGCGGAAAAACCGGCAAAGGCCGGTCTTTCCGCGCGGCAGGCTTTTTAACCATTATTTCTTGCGGTCCTTCAATAAGGCGGCGAAGGGATTGTACGTCATGCCGTCGTCGTTCTGCGCGGCAGGCGCGCCCTTGTCGGGGCGACCGCCGCGGTAGCCCTGAGCCGGGCGGTCGTCGCGGGAAGAAGCTCCGCGGCCCGAGTATCCGCCTGCGGGAGAGCCCTGCGCGCCGCCGTCGGCCTTTTTCGCTACCAGGACGCGGCGGGCGCCGTCTGCGCCTGCCGGGCGGGGAGCGGACGCGTCCCTGCCGCCCTCGCGGGAAGGCGAAGCGGAACCGTTTTTGCCGGCGCCCGCGGTCTTGCAGCTCAGGCTGATGCGCCTGCGGTCCAGATCGAGCCCGATGATACGGCATTCCTTCACATCGCCGACCTTCACCACTTCCATCGGATCCTTGACGAAATGATCGCTCATCTCCGAAAGATGGAGAAGCGCGGTTTCCTTGAGGCCGATATCCACGAATGCGCCGAAATCGACGACGTTCTTGATCTTGCCGGTGACCGTCATGCCCTCTTTCAAGTCCTCGAAAGAAAGCACTCCCTTCTGCATGATCGGCTTCGGATAGCCGTCGCGGGGATCGCGGTTCGGTTTTTTCAGCTCGTCTATGATATCCGCGACTGTCTGGTCGCCGAGCTTGAATTTTTCCTTGAGCTCTGAACGAATCTCGCGGGCGACCTCGTCCTTTCGCTGTACGATCTCGTACACCACGCGGGCGGCGTCGTAGTTCTCGGGATGCACCCAGCTATTGTCCAGGGGATCGGCGCTCTCCGGAATCTTGAGGAAGCCGGCGCACTGCTCGAAGCTCTTCGGTCCCATTCCCGGCACCTTCATCAAATCCTGGCGGCTCGTGATCTTGCCGGTGGACTCGCGGTAGGCCACGATCTTTTTAGCGAGCGACCCGTTGATTCCCGACACGTACTTGAGCAGCGAGAAGCTTGCGGTGTTCAGGTTCACGCCGACGTTGTTGACGACCGAGCCGACGACCTCGTCGAGCGTTTCAGACAGTTTTTTCTGGTTCACGTCGTGCTGATAGAGGCCTACTCCGATCGACTTCGGATCGATTTTAACGAGCTCCGCCAGGGGATCCTGGAGGCGGCGGCCGATGGAAATGGCTCCGCGGATGGTCAAATCGAGTTCCGGGAATTCCTCGCGCGCGATGTCGCTCGCCGAATACACCGAAGCTCCGTCCTCGTCCACGACAGTATACAAAACGGAGGGGCAGTGCTCGTTGATCACCTTGGACACGATCTCCTGCACCTCCCTGGTTCCGGTGCCGTTTCCGATCGCGACCAGCTGGACATCGAACTCCTTGATCGCGCGGAGAATCGCCGCCTCGGCCTCGGCGGGCTTATGCTGGTAAATCATGAAATAGCCCAGATACTTGCCGGTGGAATCGAGGGCGGCGCACTTGGTGCCGGTCCTGATTCCCGGGTCCACGCCGAGAATACGGGTTCCCTTGATCGGCTGCTGCATGAGCAGGTTCTTCAGGTTCTCGCTGAACACGCTGATTCCGTGATCGTCCGCCTGCTCCGAAAGATCAGAGCGAATTTCGCGCACGACGGCGGGAGACAGGATGCGGACGAGTCCGTCGGCGACCGCTTCCTTATGATACCGGTTGTTGATCGCGTATTTTTCTTCGACAATCTCGATAGCCGAATCCACGTCCACGTCGATCTTCACGTCGAGCGCCTTGTCTCGCTCTCCGCGGTTGATCGCGAGCACTCGGTGCGGCTTGATCTGGTTGAGCGGCTCCTTATAATCCCAATACATCTGATAGACGCTGGTCTTCTGGGCATTTTCGTCGCCCACGCCGGTTACCACGAACTGGCCGCTCTTCATGTGCCAGGAGCGCACGTCGGCGCGGTTTTCCGGGTCCTGCGCCACGCGTTCGGCGATGATGTCCATCGCCCCGTGGATCGCCTCTTCCGCGGAACCTACGGACAATTCGGCGTTCTCTTCGTCGGTCTTCACATACGACTTGGCGGCGGCTTCCACAGCTGCCGCGTCCTCTTTTTCCATAAGGTCGGCCAGCGGCTCCAAGCCTCGCTCGATCGCGAGCATTCCGCGGGTTTTCTTCTTCTTTTTGAAGGGGGCCCAGAGGTCTTCAAGCTCCGTGAGGGTGGAAGCCTTCATCACGTTGTTGTACAACAGGTCGGACAGCTTTCCCTGGCCGAAAATGCCTTTCACGATCTCGATGCGCCGGGTTTCAAGATTCTGATAGCTCTTGAACAGGTGATCGCAATCCCGAACCTGGACCTCGTCCAGCGAACCGTGCCGCTCCTTGCGGTAGCGGGAAATAAAGGGGATTGTGCATCCTTCGGCGACGAGCGAAACGACTGCGGAAACCTGCGCGGGCTGAATCTTCAGCTCTTCGGCGATCCGCTTCAAAAGGGCAACCTCGTTCACGACGAGGGCGTCAATCTGTTCCTGGGTAAATTCCATAATCCCGAATAATACCGCAAAAAGGAGGAGGGGGGCAAGAAGAATTCGATGCGGCTTCCGTAAAACGAACGGGCCGCTCTACAGAGCGGTCGAAAAGCCCGCGTGCCCGCCCTGTCTGCATCCGTCTTTCACTATACCTACCGGTAGGTATAGTGAAATCCGTATTCCGCCACCCCCTGGAGCGCAAAAAAAGCCGCCGGAAAGGCGGCTCCTTCGAGCGGCCCTCCCGACGGCGATTATGCCGATCGGCTACATCAATTCGGCATCCATATGTTCGGGAACTGCCCTTCCGCCGTATTTCCGGTGCAAGACGCATTGAAGGATCCGTAACTATCGGTCAAACTGCCGGCATCTTCGAAATACGCTCCGCCGCCTTCCAGTCCCGCGGTATTCTCAGTGATCGAATACGAATCCGAAGTCAGCACGGACAGCGTTCCTCCCGTCTCGACGAATACCCCGCCTCCGTACGCGGAAACGGTATTCCCGGCAATAGACGCCGCACCGGAAATCGACATTGAGTTTTGCGCGGTTACATAGACTCCGCCGCCGTTGAGGGCAGAATTATCGTCTCCTGTCGTTGAAGAGCCGATATTTCCGGACAGTAAATTAAGCGTCGACGATGAAAAACTCGCCGAATCATACTCCAGATATACCGCGCCGCCGTTCCCGTTGGGAGCTGAACAGCCTTTAATGCCGCCGCCTGACAACATCGCAGTTCCGCCTTTCACCAGCAAACCGCCCCCGTTCCCGGCAGTATTGCTGTTGTTCCGTACAAACGCGCCCGTATTAAGCGACACTGTGCCGTTAAACATGACGGAAACCAGAGGATAGGCAGATGAAGTTTGAACTGCGGAACCGATAAATACATCCGACAGATTCAGATATCCGTTGCCGGAAACGGTAATGAGCGAACCTGTTAAAGTCCCGTTCGGATATATCGTGCGAGGGGTCAGGGGATTTAGCGAGTTGATGGATACCGTGCGGGCAACAGTGAGCGGGCTAGAGACCGGGATGTCCTCAACCAGGTAGATCGTGTACACGTTAACGGCATTCAAGGCGTCTTCCAGCGAACAGGGGTAATCTTCGCTGGAGCCGTCGCCTATGCGGGTAGAGGCGACATAGGCTTCATACGAGGAAATCCAGCTTCCGTACAGCGCAAAGTTCTCTGTTCCGGCTGTCGCCGCGGTATTACTGGCGAAGTACGGCAAAGAAGCCGAATATCCGTACAACGAGGACCCGGCGGCCAGATACACGCCTCCGCCTTCTCCGGTTGCGGTATTGCCGGAAATCGCGTCGCCGGGATTCATCTGAAGATAGAGGTTAGCGCCGGAAGCCGCGTAGACCGCGCCGCCGTTCGCCGCGGTACAACCGGTGATAGACCCGCCATTGACGGTCATATTTCCTCCGGACAGGTACACAGCGCCGCCGTTGCCGGACGTGTTGGTCGAATTTCGTATCAGCGAGTCCGACAAGAGCCCGAACGAAGCGCCCGATGACACGCTGACCAAGCTCGCCGTGCGGCTCAATCCAGCACCGTCGAGGATGACGTTCGTCATCATAAGCGACGGATAATTATATGTTACGGGATCCTGCGCGACAGTCAGGAAGGGAGAGGTTGTTCCGGTATACGTAATCACCGCCCTCGAGTCTTCCGCATAATTCGTCAGCATCGAAAGAATAGTGGCGTTTGCGCTGAGGGCATAGGAAGCCGAAGTCGTCACGGATTCGGTCAGGTATATCATAACCATGCCGCTGGTTTCGGTGGATAAGGCGGCTGAGGCAAGCGCGGAGTCGAGCGTACAGAGATTTGCTATATCGGATCCGCTTCCATCGCCCTTCGCGGCCGCTCCGACATAGTAATACACCGTCAAATTCGGAGCGAGATATTCATCGCTCAAATTGAGAACTCCGGTATCGTTAGAAGATACCAGGCGCATATATCCGAACATATATGCGCTTTCGAAGCTATAATCGCCGTAGGACGCTTTGATGACTGAATAGTCCGATACGGAGGACACATCGACGATCGAAGAGAGAGAGTCGTCCTTATCGATCAGAGCCGCGACGAAATACGGCGTGTTCTTCTGAGTCGCGTAAGGGGCGCCTGTTCCCGGAACTATCAATGAAACAGAGCCGGCTCCCATCGCGTCCAGAGTCGCTACCCCGACGGCATCAGGAACGAGGCTGGCGATATCCGGGCCGGATTGGCCGGACTGCCAGGCTAAATACGAATCGCGGGAAAGGACCTTCACGAATAAACGCTTCCCCCCGATCGAAGTTGCCGTTTCGTTCGGCATATACACGGCAGTGCCGCTTCCGCCCGCCAAACCGAAAAGCCCTTTCGTGATTCTATCGTCGTAAATCTTTACGATCGTGTCGGGGATGAACGGACGATACGAACCGCTGACCGAATCCAGATATCTCGCTTCCAACCTATAGTCCCCGCTGGCAAGACTGGTATTGTACAGGGAAACATAGGGGTTTCCGGAGGGATCTGTCATGGCCGACGGCGTAGGAATCTCTACAGCTGTTCCGGTATCGATACTGGTCAGGGTAATGGACCATTCAGTCAGCGAAGGATCGAACGGCAGATTATAGGCAGCGATTTCAAAGGAACCGGTTCCTCCGACGGTCCGAGTCGGCGTTACGGTTACAGGCACCGTATTCACGCCGGTAGTTAAATCCAAAGTAACCGCGTACGGCCCATGCTGACGGCCCTCGTAATCCATGCAGGTCACGGAGATTATATAGGCAATATCCGGGGCAATCTCATCGAAGACAAACTCCGAAAGCGGCGTACCGTACCGGGTATAGGATTCCATAGTATTTAACGCAACCGTCAATTTCACTTCTACGGAGGAAATATCCTTGGCCAGCATTACCGGCCTGATAGACCGTCCGCTCGTCTCAGCGGAAGCGAAGTCTATTTTCACCGCTACTGTTTTTCCGTCGTTGCCGGCCTGGACGCTTTCCGTCTTCCCGTCAAGAACAGGATTGAAGCAGGAGACCAATGAAAACAGCACGGTAAGGGGAAGAAAACGCGATACATTGAGTATTCTCATACGAGTCTCCTAATTCGTCAGAGTAAAGGGAATATACGCCGAGAACCACTCTGTCCCGTCGTATGCTTCCAATGTCAGGTAATTCGCCGATCCGGCGTTGATCCAGCCTGGATACGCGGAAGGAACGATAGAACAGACATTCGTCGTCTGAGCTTCCAACAGATTACCGTTCAATTTCCACACATACGAGGCATATCCCGCAGGCGCCGTTGCCGCGAGGGTTTCCGACTGGGCCAACGTCGCCGAGGAAGGACTCAGAACAGGATCTCCCGCTTCATCGAAGGTTATCGAGAGAGCCACATCAACGGAAGGCACAAACAGAGTCAACATCTCAGGAGATAACCAAACCCGGCCATTCTCGTCGGCCGTCACAGTCAGCATCGATTCCTTGAAAAACTCATAATCTCCCTCATCGGGATCCAATTTAGTCGTATCCGAGAAAAGAACTGAAATATCGGTTATCGAGGAAAAATCGTCATCCATATCGAGGAAACCGCCGATTGCGTACTGTACGTTCGGCGCGAGAAGCAGGGGCGTAAACAAATTGTCGGCAAACGAATAGAGCATTGCGGAGCCGTTTCCGTTCGCGTCGAGGTCCATGAAGCCGGCATGAGACATTGTACCTTCCATAGGTTCCGAATACGGTAAAAGCCAGAAAACCAGCCGGCCTCCGGCTAATGATGCGTTTCCCTTGAACGTAACTGACGAGCTCAGCATAAAGTCGGAAAGGCCGACGGGGATGACGCCGGATGAATCGGGCGTTTTCAGTATCATGCCGTTCATTTCGCTATCGGTAACCCAATCTCCGATCATCGGTTCAAACGATGAATAATCGCCGTTCAACGCTATGAAATCCTGCAGAGTCATAGAATCGAAACGGCCGGCCATGTCGACCATAGCAGAAAGATAGTAGCTTTTGGCAGGGTCTATTACAGCTGGCGAACCGGTAAGCGCGTCGAACAGGGGGATGGATGCGGTGCCGTCCAAGGCTACCGCTGCGAAACCGATCGACAGCGTATCGGTCGGCAACTGTCCCGTGTAATCTTCCGGGAGAGACGCGAGCCACGTTTCGAAGACGGATTGTTCAATGGCGGAAACATAGACCTTCTTTCCAACCCAGTCAGGGCTGCCGGAAACCAGCATCGAACCGGATGCCGGAACATCGGTCGAAGTCAAATCGATTGTGATGCGCATATCGCCTGAATACTCGACATATAGATAGAAGGGTGAGCCGTCGGCGCTAATGCCGAATTTATCGATGCGGGAGGCGGTAACGCTTTCCAGCGCGGAAGAAGAGGTGTTTATCGAACCCAGCATCTTTCCGTCGAAACCGTAAACAGCTGTAAACCCGACCGAGCACGACGCTCCGACTACTTCGGGATTCGGCGCAAAGGTAATTTCCGCCTGGGCAGTCTCCGGCTTGACGGAATACAAGCCCTCCAGGCGGTAAAACTCTCTGGCGAGCGAAGGCGCGGAGGCGGTAATAGATGAAGCATCGGGATAAAAGATTGAACGGTCTTCGGATATGACGGGGATCAGCGTTTGGGCGAGTTTCGTGGTTTCTCCGGCAATCAGAGAAAACGAGCCGGCGGCGCCGAAGGATACTCTGCCAGCGAACAAGTCGGAAAGACCGTCCATTATCAGTTGAATTTCTTCAGATATATCGGGCTCCGTTTCCTTATCCGCAGAAGCCGCGAGAATAGCTCCCATGATTTCATCGCTTGAGAATACATCCTTTGCGGTGATTGTTTCTCCGGCGTATGTAAAGGATTTCGTCAAATCCAGCGCCGAGGAAGCATGCAAAAGAATTGCGCCTTTGTAGGCGCCGGCAGGAAGTTCCTGGGTAGTAAATTCTTTCCCGAAAGCTACTTTATATGGACCGTAAAACCTGGCGACCGATTCAGCAGGACCTCCTAAGGTTTTTATGTAGAGGAAGCCGTCTCCCCGGGCTATGGCACGGTCGTTTGCCGCCGGGGCGGGACCGAGACGGACGGAGACAACCGGAAGATTGGACTTCCAGGAGGGCTCCAGGCCGAACTGGCACGAAATAAAGAACAACGGGACAACACAAAGGAATAAAGCCGCATGGGCATATTTAGTAACGTTCCTCATGGTACACACCTCGCTACCGTAAGTATACTTCAGATTTTACTCTGTAACAGAGGAGAAAAGGGAATACCATGTAAAAACGTATCTATATCGGCAGCCACTGAGCGTACAGGGGCTTGTCCGTCAAAACATTGACGGTGTCGAATATCCAGGTTTCCGTATATTGAAAGTCGTCGTACCAACCGTCGAAGACATATCCGGGATTCGATACGACGACCGGAGCGACGGCAAACCCGTTCATCGGAACCAGCTGGCAGAGATCCGGCTGATATACCATATCGATATAGAAAGAAACAATGTTGCCCCAAGAAACAGTACTGTACTGACCCGCGATATCGGAAATATTGTTCGCGAAATACCGTAAAACGGGAGTTCTGTCCTCGGTCACGACTCCGTTGATCGATACTGAGGGAAGCGTCTGCGCGTCGTACAGGCCGCCGGCCGTCTGATATGCGTAATTTTCGTTTACGCAGAAATCGCTGAGGTCCGACTGGAAATCTACCGGCGAAAGGGAGTATATCGCTCCGCCGAGAGTAGCCCGATTGCCCAAAATCTGAGTATTCGGCCCTGAAAGCGACAGAGACGACGAAGCGTCTACATACACGCCACCCCCGTTTCCCAGGGTTTCGCAACTCGATATCGACGAATCCACGATTTTGACGCGGCCGCCGCCCACAATGCGGATGGCAAGCCCGTCGACGATATTCGAACCGGAAAGCAAAGATTGGATCGAGGAATTATTCCGCAACGAACAGGACGCCCCGTTTTCGACCAGTAAATACGGATAGGCCATATCGATCTGGTCCGACCACATCGATATGGATGAAAGGGTTAAATCCGCTCCTGCGCCGCTCACCCTGATGGTCGAATCCGCGAAGCCCGTGCTGGACCGACGCAGTTCGGTAGCATATGTCGACCAGAGCGCAACCCGGCCGTTGACGATCAAGGGCGCGGAAAGAGACAACATAGTCATTCCGATGCTGATAAAGGACGGAGTTTCTACGGAAGCGGCGATCGCGTCGGCGAGATACGCTTCTTCATAGATATTATAGACGCGGGCGACCTTCGGAAAAGCAAAGGCGGCGGTGTTCGTCGCGTCGCAAAGCGTTTCCAGCAGAGCCAGGGCGTTAACCGTTGCGACGGCGCCGGGGTCGAGAGCGACGGCCCCTCCCGCCGATGAAGAGCTGTTTCCGGAAAACGAAATCGACGGGAGTTCGGAAAGCTCAAGAATTGCGCCCGAACTCAGCCATATTCCGCCCCCGGAAGACGATGAACAGTTCCTGACGGAACCCGATTCAAGATAGACCAGGCCCGCATTCGCGGAAACTCCGCCTCCATAGGATTCAATAGAAGAACAGTTTGTAATATCTCCGCCGAGCATTTTTACAACCGCGGAAGAGTCCATAACATTAATTCCGCCCACATTTCCCTGGTTGCCGGTGATTACGGATCCGGGACGAAGTTCGAGAACGCCGTAATTTATTGAAACGAGGCCGTTCATTGCTGAATAGACAACCCCGCCGGACTCTGCGGCAACCTCCACATTCTCCAAGGCGACGGTTATCGGAGAGATTTGATTCCCCACGACAAAAAGAGATGTCTCCATATTCATTCCCAGGGAGATTTTCTCCGTGCCGGTCAGGCCGGACACGACCATCGGAGACATCAGGTATACCGTATTGCCGAGAACAATGGAATCAAGAAGAATAATGCGGGCAGGGCGGGCCTGAGTCGCGAGAGGATTGTCGCGCGCGTAGGTAACCGCGGTCTCGAATAAAACGGGAGCGTTCGGCAATACCCCGGAAGAAGCTTCCCCGCCGTTGGACGACACATAGTAGCGCACGGCGGATGAATACAGCTGTTCTGTATTATACGAGATCGGCGCACCCGAGACAGTGCCGGAAACGCACCCGTCGTAAATCTCCACGAGAGCGTCGTCGCCGAGGGCGATCCGGCTGCCCAAGCCCGCGACGTACGCTGAAACGGACAGAAGGTAGGTGCCGGACGGGATATTTCCCCAATTTAAGCTGAACGATCCCGATATCGAGTCCCAGGTCCACGGCTCGGAGCCCTGAACCCACGGATAGGGCTCAAGACCGCCGGAAACAACGCGATATAAATCGGGAGAAACAGAGGAGAGCCCGCCGGGATCGGAAAACGTTATATCAAGGATCAGAGATCCGGTTTGTCCGGCCGTTCTGATTCTGTTCACGGAAACCGACAGATTATTCGTTCCGGGGAGCGGAGTTAAAGAAGCGTATCCCGAGGCAGTCGCCAAGGTTCCGGAATACAGGACGACCGAGAAGGTGTACGGAACCATCGGTTCAAGATCGGCGAACTCCATAACCGAGCCCGGGATCGCTTCCTGCACTGAGACTACAGCGCCGAGGGAGTCGCGGACAGTCGCTTCGAGCGTGGTCCACGAGACTGCCGAAAGCGCCGGAGGCCTCAAAACACGGACGGCAGACGACGGAGATTCTCCGCCCGATGCCGAATCCGCCAGCGCGATTTTAACGACAGCCCTGCCGGCTGCGGGAACGACTGCCGATTCGAGATAGGCGCCGAAGCAGGACGAGAAAACCAGCGCGGCGGCAGCCAATGCGGATATGAATAACGCGTTCATCGTTTTTTTCATTTTTCACTCCTCCTCAGGTCACGCGGACCCGGGTTCTACGGCAACAGAGTAAAGGGCAACACGCCAACGGACGCCTCGCTAGAGGAATTTACGGCGGTCAGGATGATTTCGTTTACGCCGCTATTCAAAAGTCCGGGATAGGTCGCCAGGGAGAGCACGCAGGTTTGGGTTGTTCCGATTACCGTTCCGTTCAACGTCCACAGCCAGCTCGTAAATCCGGCCGGACCGGCGAGGGTGGTAGGAGCGGTAACGGAAATCTCGCTCGGACCGGTAATGGTCAGCACGGCAGGATCGATCTCGCTTACAGAAAAGGCGATAGATACCGGTTCGACCGGGACGGCGGTCCACACAGCCCACAAGGCGATGTCGACTCCCGGCGCGCCTGTATATACAGACTTATATGTTGCGTCCGCAGGATACGCGGCAATTCCGGCCGCGGCGTTCGCGGCGGTCGTAGCCCATCCGGCAAACAGGAAGCCGTCTTTCATATATGCGGTATCCGTAACCGGATCGATAGGATAGATAAGCAGGGTTTCTCCCTGAACCGGAACGCTCAGATGATAAAAAGCCGAGGAAGACCCGGCCTCCGGATAACAAAGGAAGGACGAGACGAATCCGGCTTGAGAAGCGTCCACCGAAACGGCAAGATCCCCGCTAACAGAAGAGACTTCAGGGCTCATCCAGATGCTGGAGCCGGCAAGATAGTCGTCAGTCCAGGAGCTGAGCGTTTCGAGAGAAAGATCGGCAGGCCACAGACCCGAGGCATCGATCAGAAGGGTGACGTTATAGGTTTCAGCGTCCACAGGAATCCAGAATTCGCCCGGGGCGATTTTTTGATAGACGGAAAGAAGGAGGGAGCCGTCCGTCCCGACTACGCCAAACCCCGCTCCGCCCGTCAAATCGCCTTCCGGCGCCGTTGTCGGCGAAACATCGACGATGACCTTCTTACCGATGTACGCCGACGCGCCGGCGAGGGTAATCCGCGCCGAAGCTGTCGGGTCGACAGGATCCACAGGGTCGACAGGATCCACAGGGTCGACAGGATCTACAGCCGGAACCTGCGTTGCATCCAGGCGGAACCATCCGGCGGCGGCTGAATCCCAGGCACAGCCGAGATAGAAGGAGGCCGTGCCGGAAGCATCCCAACCTGCGTCGGAGGAAGTCCAGGAATAGGAGGAGTCAGTCTCCCCTGAGCGCGGAATATCGACGACAAAGCGCCCGGAGGAATCATAGAGCTTGAGGACGGCGGGGGCGAAGCTTTCGCCGGCGGAACTTTCATTCTGGAAGGAGGCGTCGAGTCTAATCGCGCTCAGCCCGGTCGCTTCAAATCCGGAACCGAGGTTTTTCAGCTGAATAAACCGGAAAGACAGGGAGGCCTGCTGGGTCTCTTCAAGTGTCGCGAAGAAAGACGAGGAGGCAGGGTCTATGGTCAGGGATGACGGAACGGCAGGAACGAGGGTTGCGCTTACTGAAGCGGTTTGGCCCGCTTCAAGGGTAATGTCGGGTACCGACGCCCAGGAAGCCGAGCCCTGATATTCGGAGGCGAGAGCTGGAGCGAGGTCTTTCAGTTCTATCGATTTTAGCCAGGCTGATGAGACCGGAAGAGCAGAATGCACCAGCACGCAGGACGAATAGCGTCCCGGAGGAATCTGCGTTGTTGTAAAGCGTTCGCCGGGAGCGACCGGCCAGGGGCCCCAGGCCTTCGCGCCGGAGGAGTTGCGCATCTGGATGCTGAGATATCCGGACGAACCGGAAGAGGCGGCCAAGGCCCGCGGGGAGCGTTCCGATCCGGCCGCGCCGAAGACTATGCTTAATTCAGCCCCGCCCTTCCAGGCTGGGTCGAGACCGGCTGTGCAGGACGCCAGCATCACGCCGACCGCCGCGAGAACCATTGCGCATCGTACTTTTTTCATAGGTTCCTCCCGTTTTCAGACAGAACCCTTCTCACCTAGAATAGTAGGCTACCGAAGGGCATGCTTTCCAACAGAAGGACGTTATTTTACATTCCGGGCCGCCCTCCACGGATGAACGCAGAGCGGCGCGGAAAACAAACCTTTCTAGTAGCGGCGAACAGGACGGACGTATTTATATCCTGAGTTCATATCGTACCCGGCCATAGTTTGATCGCTGACGGTAAACGCTTCAGCAATAAACGAGGTGGCGGGTTTGCTAATAGACGAAGACCAATACGTATTGTTCTTGAACGGTGCGATTCCGGTCGCATGCAAGTTGAGATACATCTGGCCGATTTCATTTGCCGCCGGAAGATACCAATCAGTTTTCCCATTGTTCGTATATGTCTTACATGCGTTAACCGCAGCTGAATATGTTGTGGAGAACGAATAGATATCTGCGGTATTCTCATAACCAGCGCCCAAGAGGGCCGTTGTGGTCGGAGGATAATCCGAACGAACATCACCCCAATATAGAGGGTCGGATTCCCACGGCGCCGCTTCCAGGTATGTCCATCCAGTATGAACGTCTTCCGAATCGTAATAGAAGATGTGCCCCCCGCCCGTTCCGATCTTGCCGAGAGGATCTGCGTCGGAGGTGTACACCGCGTAGAGAGTCGTATCGCCGGTAATCATAAAGGCAGTATCGGTAGTAAGCTGAGGATTGACAGCATCGGGATCGAGAGACCAACCGAGGAAACGCTGATGCACATCGGGATGGCCTGCCACTTCCGGACCCATAACCAGGCCCGAAATGGCTATGACATTACTCTCTGATCCGGGAGGATAGTTAAACGAATCGGAGGGAGCCGTTCCCGTGCCTCCGTTCATGTCGTAATACACCCATGCGTCCGGCCGTACGATGACATCGAATGTTTTGGTTAACGATGCGGAACCTTTTGTTATCGTCGCGGTGAGAGTTACCGGCACCTTTGGAGACGGCGTCGGCGCGGCGACTGTAGAAGGCCGGGTAACGGTCCCCGTTGTGCCTGATACGCTTATTGTCGACGGATCGCTTGAACTCCAGGAAATAGAGGTTTCATATAATAAGTGGGCAATGCTCAACATCATATTAGTGTAGATAAAATCGGGGTTCGAAAAGCTCGTAGAAAAATCAGCATCCGGCAAGAACCATGTTTTCCACACTGAAGCTTCGTCGGTTGATGAGGCGAAGGTATGGTTCGACCATGCAGAAGAGGGAGCAATGTCAGCGGTATTTCCGGCTATATAGGGGTTGATTTGTGAAATATCCGAGACTTCCACAGGATATCCCTCTGAGTCTAAAAACGATACTCCTGATTCCCAACTGAAAGCATCGCTGAAAACGCCGCCGCCTGAACCGGTCGCGTGGTTTCCGGTAATGGACGGCATCGACGCTGTCGATTTGATGCGAATCTCGCCTTCGCCGATTATCGAGACTCCGCCTCCGTTATACCCGACGCAGTTTCTGATAATGCCCCCTTCGAGAGAGAGAGAACCGCCCGAACCGTACGTCTGCGTCAGCCGGACAACGCCGTTGCCCGTTGAACGGAAGTTCTCGATTACCGCGCCTGATCCGAGCGTAAAGACCGCTCCGTTTTCAACCTGCACAGCGCATTCGATTTCCGGTTCGGCGGGAAGCGAAGCGGGTCCGACGATGACGTTTACGAACGAGAGGTACCTTGAACCGCTCAATTTGAACAAGGGAGCTTTCACCGATCCGCGGGGCGTTATACGGAAAACAGAACCTTCAGCGGACACGATATCCTTGCTTGCGTTGTTGCTCAAGTCGAAGCAATCAGTTTCGGAGTCGATGGTTAATTCGATGTCCCGGAGAAGGATGATTTTTTGGCAGTAACTCGCCATGGCTCTTTTAAATGCCTCCTCGGTTCCAAGAGGCCATTCGGGTATCGAAACGCCCGGCATGTCGGGAGAAAACACCGCGAACATCCGTTCGTAATCATCTTTGATGAAAGACCCCGGATACGCCTGCAGATTATCAGGCATCGAATTGACGGATTGAATATTGTTCGCGATTACGCCGCCGTTCATACCGATAACGAAGGTTCCTCCTTCGGCAACGTATACGCCGCCGCCAGAAACAGACGCCTTCGAATCGCGGATAGCGCCGCCGTTCAGAATAAAGGAGGCAGAGCCGGCGACATATACCGCGCCGCCCTCTTGCGGATTTCCCATTGAGGAGAGCTCGATTCCTGTCCGAAGCTCGAGGCTTGCGCCGGCGGCAACAGTGAAAAAGGAAGCTGCTCCCGAGTTTATATTGCGCACCGCGAGCTCAGAGCCGAGGCTGGCAATCCGCCGCAGAACCAGGGGTTTGGTAACGGCAAAGCTTTCTACCGCATCGACATCGCAGGACGAAGCGAAAGCAATTTCCGCTGGAAAATCCGGACTGACGAGGGGGGAATCCATCGCGGCGGAGAAGGCCGCGGCGAAGGAAACGGGAGAGTCGGGGCGGCGCCCGGTGTTGCCGGCCGCAGGAGCATCCGAAACATACCAGCACAGAGCGGCTTTTTTCATGCTCGACAGATCGCAGGTTATAACCTTGTCTCCGGTAAGGGCTCCGTCGCACACGACGGCATAGAGATCGTCGCCTACCGGCACATTCTGCGATCGACCGTCGAAAAGAACGGAAGGAACCAGCAGATACCTGCCGCTCGGCATGCCGGACCACGCCAACGAACAGATTCCGTCGACATACGAAACGGATCCGGCAGGCACATCGACGACAGAAGGAACTTCCGCCGCAAGAGAATACACCGCAACAGAGGCAGATTCGATACCGGGCAAAGATGAAAGATCGTAGCTCACATTCAGCGTGCCGAACCCGTCGAAAGACCTTCGCAAGGGAATCGTTACGCTCGAGCCTGAAGCCGAAATAACGCAGGGAGCGGAGCCCGAAGCGACGAGATCGTCAGCCTTCGTCTTTACTCGAATCTGAACAACGTGTTCGACTCCGACAGATAATCCGGTTATATCGAGAATTTCAGCGACAGGATGCCCGAGTTTTTCGAATACCGGTTCTTCTTCTCTATAAATCACAACGTCTATGATCGACCGGTCCTCGGACAAAAGAGAGGGCGGTAAAAGAGCGCGGGACGAAGACGACCCTGAAAGCTGGTTCTCCGATAACGAAGGATCGTCCTGCATCAGAATTCGGAGGACTCCCTTTCCGGGGGAATCCGAGACGCCGGAGTCGAGGGTAGAGAGGGGACTGAAGCAGCCGGCAAGAGAAAGAGAAATCAACGCAAGAGCGATATGTACGGTGAACGAATATATCTTTTTCATATTTCCAACCTCACTCTGTCACTTCGATTGTTAGACTGCCGGCATATTCCATATCTTCGGAGGATGCGATCAGAACAACCTCGTTGTCGCCGATTACAACATTCGGAATGCCGCTCAACACGAGGCTAAGGGTTTGCCCGCTTCCGACGGCCGCGCCGTTGACAAGCCACAAATAGGACGACAAGCCCGGATCGGCAGACAGAATAAGCGTTCCGGACAGGGGCAGCTTGTTGCCGCCGGAAATATTCGGGGGAACCAACGTTTCTTCCTGTAAAAGGAAAGCGAATGATAGCGTTTGGTTTATCGGCACTTCTTCTGATTCTTTCCAGACGCCCCACAGCGGTATATTCGTTCCGGAAAGACCCGTATAGACCATCATGCCCTGGGCATCGATCTTGTAAGCCGCCAAACCTGCGGCGGCGTCTTCAGGCGATGAAGCCCAACCCTGGAAAACGAATCCGTCGCGAACATATAAGGCGCCGGTTACGGGATCGGTCGGAGAAAAGAGCTGAACCGCTCCGATTGTTCCGATATTATCGAAAACGGAGAAAGATGCCGCTCCGGAATCCGGGTATAGATGGAAGGTTGCGGAAGCGAAAAGGTCAGCTTCGGCGACATTCACCGAAAGCACGCCGTCCGAAGGAGAGACAGGATCGGTTGGAGAATAAAAATAGGTTCCTTCGAGAAAATTCTCCGATTTCGCCATTGCTTCGACCAGGGCGGGAAGATCGGAAACGGCAGTATTTTTCGGCGGCCTGATGATCACAATGTATGAGTATTTCTTGCTTTGAACCGGAGCCCATAGCGTTACGGCGTTTTCGATAGAATACAGATTAAAAGAGGCGGAACCATCCGCGCCGACGGTGCCGATCCCTGCGCCTAAACCGCTGACGGGCACGGCTTCAGTTTCTTCTCCGCTGTACTCGGAGGCGAAAGCCAGAATTTCCCACCCTTTCAGAAGCGCGCTTCCTTTGTATGTTACCGTCGAGGGAGTGGTTACCGGGTCGACAGGGTCGCTCGGGTCGACAGGGTCGGTCGGGTCGGTCGGGTCGACTGGCTCCGCCGAGGCCGCTATTTGCTCCATGTCTATGCGCATCCAGCCGAGCGATCCCGCGGGCCACAGGCAACCGATGTACAGTTGCTGCAAATCCGCTTCCTTCAGCCCGGAAGAAGCAAAATCGAAGGTCCACGAGAAGTCGCCTTCCGTTCCGTTTTTGGCGGGAAGAGAAGCCAGTTTCAAACCGGTTGCGCTGTACAAAGGCAGCGATCCAAGAACTGATGTTTCCGGAGAAGCGGCATCCGCGGATTTTTCAAAGGCAGCGGTTAATATAACAGAGGAAAGCGTTTCGCCTTCCGCAAGCCCCGAAGAAAGATTTTTGAGGCTGACGAAGCGGAACGCCGAGATCTCGCCGGCATCGGGTTCCAGCTGAACGAAATAATCCGAGGATGCGGGATCAATGGTCAAGGATTCGGGAACGGCGGGTATGAGGGTGAGGGCAAGATTCGTCGTTTTGCCTTCTGTCAAGACGAGGCCGCTTTTTTCGTTCCACACCGTCTGTCCGGGATATTTTTTCGCAAGATCCGCGGCGAATGACTCAGATGAAAGAGACGCAAGCCAGGCAGAGTCGATGCGTTGAGAGGAGTATACAACGCGGAATTTACGATAGGTTCCGGAGGCGACGTCCGTCGTTACAAAGGGCTTCCCGGCAGAAACAGACCACGGTCCGTACACGGAAACGCCGGCATCGGATTCAGCCCTGAAAAGGAGAAAGCCTGAGGCGCCGGTCAACGCGCGCGAAGCGGGCGCGAGAAACAACGCATCCTGCTGCCGGGGAGAGGGAGGTTCGGGCGTCGAAAAAAGAATCGACACCACGGGGTCGGAACCGGCAGGCTCAAGGCCGTAGCTGCAGGACCAGGCGAAGAGAACCGACAAGGATGACAGCGTTGCTAAAACACGCGAGAGTTTCTTTTGTTTGAGGGTGCGAGATTTGTGTGCCATTCGGGACAACCTTTCCTTCTACACTTTTTCGTAAAACAGATGCAGGATACAATGAGACAAAGTATAGCCCTTCTGAAAAAGTCGTCAGGGAAACGATGAAAAAAAACGGTTAATTTCCGGTCTTATTGTATACCCGGCCCTTTTCCGGTTAAAATGCGCCAGATTTAACGCAGAAACACTGCGAAAGACACGAGAGGAGGACACGATGCCTGTAAAAATTCCGGCCAGTTTACCCGCGGCGAAAATACTAACCGACGAGAACATCTTCGTGATGGACGATACGCGGGCGATGATGCAGGACATCCGTCCCCTTAAAATAGCGATTCTCAACCTGATGCCCACAAAGGAAGTGACAGAGACGCAGCTTCTCCGTTTGCTGGGAAACACGCCGCTTCAGATCGAGGTAACCCTGCTGACAATGGCCAGCCATCAGAGTTCCAACACCGCAAAAGAATATCTTGAAGCCTTTTACCGCACCTTCGACAGCGTTAAAAACGATAAATACGACGGCCTGATCATTACAGGCGCTCCGGTGGAAAATCTTCCCTTCGAAGAAGTCGACTACTGGAATGAATTAACCCGCATAATGGACTGGAGCAAAACGCACGTATTCAGCACCCTTCACATTTGCTGGGGATCCCAGGCGGCGCTCTGGCACCATTACGGCGTGGGAAAGCACGCGCTCGAGGAGAAAACCTTCGGCGTATTCAGCCACCGGGTTCTCAACCCGCACCATAAACTGGTTAGAGGCTTCGACGAAGCCTTCCTGGCGCCCCACAGCAGGCACACGACGATTCGCCGTGAAGACATTGATAAAGTGGGAGAACTGGAAATCCTGGCCGAGTCCGACGAAGCGGGAGTGTTCTTGGTCGCGAGCAGGGACGGCCGTTCCATATTCGTGTCCGGGCACGCCGAATACGACGCGGACACGCTCGCGCGGGAGTATAACCGGGACGTCGCGCGCGGGCTCAAGATAGAGGTGCCCAAGCACTATTATCCGGACGACAACCCCGAGCACTTTCCGCCGGTGATGTGGCGGGCTCACGCAAACCTCTTATTCGTGAACTGGCTCAACTATTTCGTATACCAGGAAACTCCGTATCATATAGAAGAAATCAACTGATTTTTTACGCTTCATCGCGGCGGCGGATTCTTTCGCCGATGCGGTGAAGCTTCTTGAACAGGTCGAGCTGGGCGTTATGCCTGCGGCTCCGCATTCCCGGGAAGGCGCGCATGAGGCGGCGCATATCCTTCGACCGCTGAACGAGGAACTCAAGCCGCTCGGCGAGCCGCACGTTGAGTTCGCTCCTGTCCTGCAGCACCCGCTCCTTCATCAGCTCAAGACTCTTCTTTAGGTCAAGCTCGTCGAACCAGTCGCGCGAGGAGAGGGACTCCCGCACGCCTTCCATATATTCGCCGAGCATGGCGAGCCGGTCGGCGAAATTGACGAGATCGCGGAGGGTAAGGAAAAAGTCCAGCGACACCGCTCCGAAGAGAACGGCCGCGGCTATGCGGGCGGCGGGCGGCGGCACGAGTGCGACGACTCTTTCGATCAGAGGGTGCAGATAATACACCCCGAGGAAGCCCATAACGCCGAACATGAGAGAATTGACCAGGCAGATGCGCCCGTGGAGATTAAAGCGCCAGCGGGAGTAATCCCACCACTTCGTATTGAAAATAGCTTCCAGCGCCCAGCCGGTCGCGTATTCCAGAGCGGTAGTTAGAGCCGCTGCCGCGAAGAAAAGCGCGACAGGGTTTCCGGCGAAGGGCTCGAGGGCGAATACGACCAGGAGCCCGCCGAAACCGTAAATAGGGCACAAAGGCCCGCGGAGAAAGCCCCTGTTGACGAACTTTTTTTCAATCAGCGAACAGTATACGACTTCGGAAATCCATCCGATTACGCTGTAAATAATGAAATACAAAAAGAGGACAGAATTGCTCACGAAACGCTCCTTAGATTGCCGTGCTCTGTCCCCCTAATATACTCATTCTTTTACGCTATCAGCAAATACCGCGCTGCCCCGGGGAGGAAGAGTGATCGTTCCGTCCGGATTCGCCCGGGTTTCGGCGTAGGTCGCGAATACAAGAGAGTATTCCGGGCCGAACGGCAGGGACAGAGCAACGCTCTCGGAGGACACGTTGTGGAAGACGTAGGCTGTCTGCGCCGAGTCCGACATTTTCCAGGAAACGATCGAAGATATTCCCGTATCGAAGGGCGAAAGGCGGCCGCGATAGAGGGCGGGATGGGCGGTTTTCGCGCGCACCGCGCGCCGGTAGTAGTTTAAAAGCGAATCCTTGTCGCGGTTCTGCCGGGCGACGGGAATGGTGTTCCGGTTGTATTTTGATTCGATCCACGAGGTTTGCAGGCGGTCTTTTCCCGGATCGTTCCAGAGCATGGGGGTGCGGATCTGTTCGTCCGGCTTTGCGCCCATGAGGCCGATTTCTTCGCCGTAGTAAATGAAGGGAACGCCCTCCGCAAAGAGATAGAGGGAGGCGGACAGCTTGAGCTGGGCGGGGTCGCCCTTGAGCATGCCGGAAATGCGGTTCTGGTCGTGGTTGGTCAGGAAGGGCGCGTCGACGTAATCAGGGTTGAATTCGCGGTACGTCTCGTAGTCCGCGAAGAGGGTGTTCGCGAGGTTGTTGCGGCCGCCGTCTCCGGTGCGGATCATGTCCACGATGCGGGTTCCGAGGTCGAAGTGAAAGGTTGATCCGAGGCCCTGCATGTAGACGGCCCGGGTTCCGGTGGAATCCCATACCTCTCCCACGGTGTAGGCTTCAGGGTTTTCCGCTCGGATGTGGCCGACGAGCTCCTTCCAGAACGCGACGCCCTGACTTTGGGATTCTTCGCCCGAGGCGAGCTTCGCGGCATTGAACACATGGCCGGCGGCGTCGAAACGGAAGCCGTCCACGCCCTTGTCCATCCAGAACGAGGTAATCTTCTTGAATTCCTCGCGGACGGCCGGATTCGCCAGATTGAAGTCGGGCATGCCGCTTTCGAACAGACCCGCATAATAAGAATCCTTGTATTTGTTCCAGAGGTTGTGCCCCCATATTTTTTGCTTGAGGTTGTAGCGGGAGTCGTCAGGGCTGATCCAGCGGTACCAGTCGCGGTAGGGGCTTTCGGGATCGCGGGAGGAAATGAACCAGTCGGTATAGGTAGACGAGTGGTTGCAGGTCATGTCTATGATGACGGAGATTCCGCGGCGGTCTGCTTCCGCGAGGAAGGTTTCGAAGTCTTCCATGGAGCCGTATTCGGGATTGACCGCGTAGTAATCGTCCACGTTGTAGCCGTGGTAGGACTGGCTGGGGAACATCGGCATGAGCCAGATTCCGGTGACGCCGAGGTCGGCAACGGTTTCGTTTTTTCCGTCGTTAAGGTAGTCGAGCTTGGCGGTAAGGCCTTTGAAGTCGCCTACCCCGTCGCCGTCGGAATCCGCGAAGGAGCGCACGAATACGCAGTAATACACGCCTTCGGACGGAGAGGAGGCGGCGCGCGCGACGGGCGCGAGGTTATAGACGGCCGCCTCCGGGTCGATGCGGGCTGAGCTTCCCGCGCAGGACAGCAGGAACTGGGGAAGAATAAGGAAGCAGGCGAGGACGGCTCCGAAACGGACGCGAAACCCGGATGTTGAAGTGATCATAGCGTTCTCCATCTTAATAAAAAAGCCCTTCCCCGATCCGGGGAAGGGCCGGTAATCCAAAATCAGATTATTCCTTTACTCCGTCCCCCGCAAGAGACTGAAGCATCATTTTCTGCCCGGCCATAAAAAGTATAGCGAAGGGAACCGCTACAAGCAAAGCTCCGGCGGCGAACATGGTGAAGTTGTCGTTGGCGCGCCCGTTGATGAGTTCGAACAAGCCGACCGCGAGGGTTTTCTTGTCGTCGCTGCGGAGGATGAGGCGCGGGAAGATGAAGTCCATCCAGGGACCGGTGAAGCTGGTGAGGGCGAGGAACATGATCATGGGCTTTGCCATGGGGATGATGATGCGGACGTAGGTGACGAAGGGGCTCGCTCCGTCTACGCGGGCGGCTTCGTCTATGTTGCGCGACACGGTGTCGAAGTAGCCCTTCATGAGCCAGGAGCTGTAGGGGACGCTTCCGGTCGCGTACACGAGCACCAGGCCCCAGTGTGAATTGAGCCCGTTGATGCGCCACAGGATGACGTAGGTCGCGATCATGCCGATGAAGCTCGGGAACATCTGGAGGACGATCATGGAGGCCATCAGCGGCTTGCGGAATTTGAAGCGGAAACGGGAGAAGATGTAGCCGGAGGTGACGCACACCGCGAGGGTGAGCAGCGTGTTCATGACGGCGATCTTGAGGGTGTTGCGGTACCACACGACATAGTTGGTTCCGCGGACGTTGTTGGTGCCGGGCACCATCTGGTCCGAGGGGGTGAGCAGGCGCTGGAACTGGTAAAGAGAGGGCTTCGACGGCCAGGGCACGATGCTCGTGGCGGCGAGGGAGTTGGTTTCGGTGAACGCGGCGCTGATCGTGAAGGCGACCGGATAAAGGACGATCAGCACGGTGATCGCGAGAACGAGGTAGAGGATCGAGGTCACCACAACCGTGCTGGAGCGGCTGTGTTTGCGGGGAAGGGGCTGATAACTGGTCATATTTCGCCGTCCTTGAATGATTTGGTCTGGGTGAAGTTGTACACCGCGAAGGGTACAAGCACGACGAAGACGAGGATCGAAAGAACCGACGCGAGGTTGTACATGTTAGGCGTGTTGTAGGTCAGCTTGTAGATCCAGGATATCAGAAGATCCGTGGCGCCGGCCTGCGTCGTTATCGTGTCCGAGACCTTCGGGTCTCCGGCGGTAAGGAAGAATACCGCGCCGAAGTTGTTGATGTTGCTGGCGAACTGCATGATGAGGATCGGCATGGTTTGGAAGAGGACAAGCGGCAGGGTGACGTTCCTGAACTGCTGCCACTTGTTCGCTCCGTCGATGATGGCGGCCTCGTACAGCTGGGACGGAATCGCCGTCATATTGCTGGTGATGAGGATCATGCTGTAGGGGAAGCCGATCCAGATGTTAACCAGGATGAGGGTCATGCGCGCGATGTTCGGGTCCGAAAGCCAGGGTATGGGGTTTGCGATAATGCCGAGCTGGATGAGGGTTCGGTTGATCGGGCCGAAGGTTCCGTTCAGGAGATTCTGCCAGATGAAGAGGCTGAGCATGGTCGGAATCGCGTACGGGAGAATGAAGATGGTTCTGAATATGTTGGAAATTTTGATGCGATGGTCCACCAGGATGACGGCGAACAGCATTCCGACGAAGTAACAGGTAAAGGTGGAGAACACGGCCCACACGATGGTCCACAGGGCGACGCGGCCGAAGGCGCTGAACCAGGCGTTCGTCTCCGAGGCGGTGAACATCGTTTTAAAGTTTTCGAAGCCGACCCAGTCGACCAGATTGTTCGGCGGGATGTGGTCGGGCGACGAATAATTCGTGAAGGCGACGAGGGCGGAGAACACCAGCGGAATGATCGTGAAGAAGGCGATCATGATGAGGATGGGAGTAAGGCCGGCGTAGGGGAAGGATGTTTCCTGTATGTGATTGCGGGTTTCCTGATAGGTGGGAAACCGCTGCTTTTCTACAATTTTCTGGGCCGAGCGGCGGGCATCGATGATGTTGAATACATAGAAAACCGCGTAGATGATTACGATGATGAGAACGATCAATCCGGTGATCATCATGAAGATCGAATGATCGCGAAGCTTTACGGGAAGGTCCGGCTTGGGATCCCCGAGAGTTACGAGGCCGATGAGGCTTTTAACGAAGGGCCCTTTGAAATTGAGGGCGAAGGTTCCCGCCTCGAAGAGGCAGAAAAAAAGCATGAGAGCTTCGAGCAGCGCGAATGCGGCGCCACGAAGATACTGCTTCAGGTAGATAATCTGGCCGAGCCCCATGAAAACGGCCGAAGCCGTCTGGGCTTTGTTAACCAGTTTCTTGTCGATAACAGCGACCTGTCGACTCATCTGATACACTCCAATTCAGTGATGGAAGAGGGAGGCTCCCGAAGGAGCCTCCCCCGGGCGGGAAGAAAATCCCGCCGAATGATTTATTTGGCGGCTTCCATCGCGGCGGCGGCGGAGTTCAGCTCTTTCTTGACTTCCGCTCCGTCCCAGATGCTGGCGAACGCGGCGCCCATTGCAGACCAGTAGGTTCCCATCTGGGGAATGGTCGGCATGGGAGTGGCGAACTGGGCCTGGGCCAGGATTCCGGCGCTCAGAGGATCGTTGATGACGATGTCTTTGCGGGGGGGAATCTGCTTGGTCATTTCATAGCGCTTGGAAAGAATTTCCTTCGAGGTGAGGAACTGGGCGAAAGCGGTGGCTTCCGCGGGGTAGTTGGTGTACGCGCTTACGAAGGCGAGGCGGATGCCGGAGAAGGACGCGGGAGAGGTCTTCTGTCCGGGGAACACGGGGATCGGCGCAATGCCGAAGTTGAGGTTAGCCTTGGTGTAGTCGCTGATCTTCCAGGGTCCGGTGATGATCATGGGAGCCTTTCCTTCCACGAACGAAGAGTTGCAGAAGTCGCCGCTCATGTCGGCAGAGGGAACGTCGAGGATGGTCTTGCGGAGTTTCTGGAAATAGGAGAGACCCGCGACAGCGCCTGAGCTGTTGATGTTGTGCTGCTTGCGGTCGTTTCCGTTCGGTCCGAACAGGGGAGCGCCGAAACCGCCCATGAAGATGTAGTCGAAGTAGGCGTTCGCTACTTCCCAGACGATGGCGTACTTGTTCTCTGCCTTGTTGTTCCAGGTCTTGGCGAAGGCTTCGACTTCTTCCCAGGTCTTGGGAGCGGTCTTGATGATGTCCTTGTTGTAGAACAGGGCGTAGGTTTCGATTCCCTGGGGATAGCCGTAGATCTTTCCGTTGTAGGCGGAGCCGATAACGGCCGCGTCTACGAATTTAGAGGCGAAGTCGGGGTCGACGTTTTCAAGAACATGGCCGCCGTTGATGAGGGCGCCGAGATGGTCGTGGGGCGCAACGAAGATATCCGCACCGACGCCCGCGGGTCCGTCGAGTTCGATCTTGGCGCGCGAGTCGACCAGGCCGACCGGCTCGTACACGACAGAAACGTTCGGATTCGTTTTCTTGAATTCGGACGCAGCCCACAGGATGAAATCCTTTTCTACGCCTTCCGATTCCCATACCTTGAGCGTTACCTTTCCGCCCTTGGCGCCGTCTGCGCCGCCGGCAGCGAATGCCGCTCCGGCGAGCAGGGTTGCCGCTGTCAAAATTGCTGCGATCTTTTTCATTCTTCTCTCCTCCTGAAAAAAAACTCTATCAACGGCACGTCGAAAGACGATGCCGAAAATTACATTGTCTGAGGCCGCGCGGCCGCGGCGAATCCGCTCACTTTTTTACGCGGAGCACTGCGCCGGTCAAACCGTCCACGGTCACTGTTGAATCCGCCGCGGAAACTCCCGCGGGCTTTTTCGCTCCCTCGAGATGGGCTCCGGCCGCGTCCGCGTAAACGACCGCGTCTTTTGCGGAGAGGCTCCCGAGATCGAAGGTCATCGGTTTGGCTTCAGCGTTCATGAGCACGATCCACACCGAGTCGCCGTGCGCAAGGGTGTATCCAAGGGTTAGCCGGCTCTCTTCCGGACAGGGAAGCAGAGCTGCCGAGGCGTTCACGCGGGCCATGTCGCCGATGCGGAACACGTCGAACTTTTTGCGGAGCTCTACGAGGGAGGCCGTATATTCGGGAAGGCCTTCGAAGCCCTCGCCGAGAGTCCAAACGATCTGATTGATGTCGTCCGAGGAATCGTAGCTGTTGCGAACATACGCGCCGATCGTTTCGTTCTTTTCCTTCGAGACGTTGGGCTTGGTTCTGCCCCGTTCCTGTCCTCCGTGAAGGAAGGCTATTCCCTGAGACGTAAGAAGGGCGAAGTTGCCGAGCTTGATTCGGCTGACGAGCTCCGCGCGCTGGGCGGGATCCGCAGGATCGAGCTTGGCGTTGTGGGCGATGCCGTCCCTGAGGGTGAGGCCGTCGTGGGCGACGAGGTATTGAAGGTTGTCGCCGGGATCGTCCGCACGGTAGTTTGACTGAGGCTGGCCGAGAATATTGCGGTAGAGTTTTTCCGTGTTCGGCCCCTGGCGGGTCAGAAAGCCCCTGCCCTGTTCGTTGAAGCCGCCGGCCTTGAACAGATCGCGGATTTCATCGTTAAACACTGAAACAGAATCAGTCTTGCCCATGTAGGCCTGTTCCATGCCGGCGGTGCCGACCGGTCCATTGTACATTTTCCACCCCTCTCCGACGAAAAGGGAGTTCGGATTTATCGCCCGGGCGGCCTCCCAGGATTCGAGCACCGTGACGGTATCCATCAATCCCATGAGGTCGAAGCGGAAGCCGTCTACTTTGTATTCGGAAACCCAGTGCCTCACCGAATCGACGATGAGCCGGCGTGCCATCGCCCGTTCGGTCGCTACGTCGTTTCCGCAGCCTGAATTGCTCGTAAGCTTGCCCTGGGCGTTCGTACGGAAATAATAGCCGGGCACGATGTCGTCAAGAAAGGATGTATTGGCCATATGGTTGTAGACGACGTCCAACAGGACTCCGATTCCGGCCTTGTGGCATTCTTCTATCAAAGTGCGCAATTCAGCGACGCGGGAATAGGGATCTTCCGGGCGGGAGGAGTACCAGCCTTCCGGAGTGAAATAATTGTGGGGATCGTAGCCCCAGTTATAGTTATTCCCGGACACGCGGCCCGAGCCCTCGTAGGCTTTGTCGGTTTCGTCGGTAAAGTAGAAATTGACGACCGGCATGAGCTGAACGTGGGTGATCCCGAGCTTTTTCAGGTAGGGGATTTTTTCGATGAAGGCGAGATAGGTGCCCTTTTCCTGCTCTACGGCCGAATCGGGACTGATCGTGAAATCGCGGACGGACATCTCGTAAATGACCGCGTCCTCGCGCTGCTTGAGGGTTACGAAGCCGGCCGGCGAAGATCCGCGGGGCTGCGCTTTTTTCGAGCCCATGTCGACCACGGCGCCGCGGCCGCTGCCGCCTTCGTTGCGGTAGGCGGCCATAGATCGGGCGTACGGGTCTAGAACCGTCGCGGAGCCCTTGGCGTTCGTCAGCGTATAATCGTAGAAATAGCCTTCGGGGTCTTTTTCCGAGAAAGACGCCGTCCAGATTCCCTGCCTGGAGTCGAAGGCCATGGGGACGCGGTAGTCCGGAGAGGCGGAGTCGGCCCCGGCGTAGAGATTCAACACGGCGGCGGAAGAGGTCGGAGCCCAAAGCGCGAAGCTCGCGGATTTCCGGGCGGAATCGTAGCGCGCGCCGAGAGGTTGGTCCCTGGATGGAAGGGTTTTCTCCGCGAGCGTTATCGCCAGGCGGGACGAATCCACCGCCTTCGAGCCTTCGAAAACCGGATTCGATACAATGAGAGGTTCGGAGAGAGTCGCTTCTCCGGCAAGGGTTATGACGACGCGGCGCGCGTTGTTCCTTGAAGGATCATCAGGAAATTCGGCGTTCGAAACGCGGGCTATCGGCCAGGTTTTTCCGGAAGGCGACGATACGGAGAAACCCGAAGGGCCGCCGTCGATATCGAGGCCGTATCGCCCGCTTAGCGTCAATTGAATTTCGGTAAGCGAAGAAAGGGCGGCCGAGAGGGCCTTGGGCTTATAGTCGCGGGCGGCGTATACGTTCGAGTCGCCGGAGAAGATAACGACGCTGTTCGACAGCGCGATATCCCAGAGCCTGTCGTCGTCTCCGTCCTTGGTCCAGCCGCCTTTCTGGCGGGCGATCATGCCGAACTGACCCTGCGAACCGATCGGCTTGACGCCGAGATCGGAGCCGTCGAGCTTGAAGCGCATATAGCCGATGCCGTCCTGAACCTTCCAGTTCTGGGTTTTCGGCCAGGCCGCGTTGCCGTCGCCGCCGGGAAGAGCCCACAGCCACAGAGCCCAGGGTTCATAGTTCTTGTCCGGGCGAACGTAGAAAATCGCCAGCTCATCGTCCTTGACGTCGAGCTTTTCCCTGAGGCGGATTACCCCGGAAAGCCCTGAGGGAGCCGCGTTTTCGAACGAGCCGGGTACGGCGGAGTCCGAGGCGGACCCCTTGCCTGCCGCAGCGGAAGCAAGGCTGCCTGATGACGATGACGGCGAGGTTCCGCAGGAAGCGGCGAAAAAGACGGCGAATAGAATACAGCTTAAAAGAACGGCTTTGGCCCGGCCAAAGGCGGAGAATGTTTTAGTAGGTACGTATACGGGCAATTTCAATCGAAAGCCTCCAGATATATAGGTAGAAAGTCCGGATTAGTCGTCATCCGCGACCCTGCGTTCTGCGGTTAAACGGTTCAGTAAACCCTTTTAATAAACCGGTTTGCTTAACCGGTTTACTGAAGTATAACCGCAGTTCCGAAAAATGTGCAACGAAATTCACGCGGAATTTGCACATTTTTACGGTATTTCAGGAACCCTGCGGGAACGCTGTCCAGGAAAAAGACCCGTCGGCGCCGAAACGGACGGAAATGTCGTAGAGACCTTCGGAACCGGAGGTCCACTGTATGTTCGGACCGTCCGCGACACCGCCTTCGCCCCAGTTTTCCTGCCATACCGTGCCGCCGGATGTTTCGAATTTAAACTCATACCGGGTGAGGCCCTTCAGAAACATCGTGACGGACCACACCTCGTCGCCGTTTTCGATTTTGCCGGCCATCGCGTCCGCGCCCCAGCCGTTCATGCTGCCCCGCAGATAGAGGGTGCCGAGAGCGGGATCCGTAACGGCGGGATCCGGGTCGTCGGTTTCCGGGATGGCGTGTTCATACGAATAAAGAGGGAGGGCGCCCGCGAATTCTTGCGGGATCGCGCCGGAAACAAGGTAGACGCGGAAGGCGCAGGGGCCCAGACCGGTTACTGAAAGAACCGGGATTTGAGCGGGTTGCTCTGTCCCGCGGAAGCAATGAAATCCACCGAAGCGGATGAAGGCCGGCCCGCCAGAGTCGCGGGCGCGAACGAAGAGGAAGTTTCCGAATCAGAGAATTGCAGACCGGGGACAGAGGAAAGGTCGAAGGAAACGCCTGAATTCCGCTGGCGGTACTGGCTGTTGAAAACGCAAACGAGGGTTTGCTGTTCGCCCGCGCCGTCAGGAGAGAGGCTGAGCGCGTAGGCGCTGACGCCGTACGGATTCGTGGATCCTTCCGGAGCGGAGAGACGGGTATACGCGCCTCTCCGGAGGGATTCGAACCGCGAGCGGAGCCGCAACAGGGCGCGGTGCAGGGACAATACGGAATCGGGGTCGCTGCTCTGTCCCCCGGCGGAAGGCCAATCGAAGGGCTGTCTGAGGCGGATGTCCCCGTTTCCATAGGCTGCGTCGTTTTCAAGAGCCGCTTCGTTCCCATAATATACGAAGGGAACCACGGGAAGCAGCAGAGACTGGGCGGTTTTCAGGCGAAGCTCCGCATCAGTCCAGCGTGAAGCGGGGCGATCCGCGAAATTATCGTGATTGCTTAAAAAACCCGCGTAGGAAACCGGGGTTCCCGGTATCTGCGGAGCGAGATCGGGAGTTCTCCCGAGTTTTCCGGCGAATTCGAAATCGAAGAGCATGTGAAATTCAGGGGAAGACTGAGTGCCGAAATACGAGTTCAAGGTTGCTCTGTCCCCGGTAATCCAGGCCTCTCCGACCATGAATTTCGGCGATCCCCCGCTCGTTACCCCGTAACGATCGACGACCTCCGAGCGCAACTCGCGAAACCACGCGTGGGTCGCCTCGGTATCCGCGAAATCGTCCGCTTCCTCCACAAGGTAGCGAACGGCATCGATCCTCATGCCGTCGAAGCCCTTGTTGAGCCAGTACCGGGCGACGTTTTTCATCTCTTCGCGGACTTCACGGTTGCGGTAATTAAGATCCGGCATCCCCGCCCAGAATGGGGCGTAAAAAAACTCGCCGCTGAAAAGGTTCTTGTGCCAGGTGTTCGCCGAACCCATCGGGTTCCATGAAAGAGCCGAAGCGTTCCACAGATACCAGGATTTTTTTTCCTCTGTCCCCGTTTCGGAATCCATAAACCAGGGATGAGAGGAAGACGTATGATTGGGCACAAAGTCGAAAATAACCTTCATGCCCCGCGCGTGAGCCGCCTCCAGGAGGGCTTCCACGTCCGATTCGTCGCCGAACAGGGGATTAATCGAGTAATAATCGACCGTATCGTAGCCGTGCATGTTGTAGCCGGGAGCCTTGCCCTTTCCGGCGCAGTCGAAAATCGGGGACAGCCACAGGGCGTCGCAGCCGACCTCGTACTGTATGTAATCGAGCTTCGCCGTTATGCCGGCAATGTCGCCGCAACCGTCGCCGTCCGAATCATAGAAGGACTTCACCCAAATGTGATAGAAGGACGAATCGATGTACCAGTCGGACGACAGATTTTCAGCCTGATTCGACAGAGCATCGCTCGCCGCTTCGACGTGGCGGGGACTGGCGTATTCGGCCGATCCCGACATTTCGAACAAGCCCGCCGCAGGCGCATCCTTCTCCCGGGCGTCGTTAAGGTTTCCGCACGACGCAAAAACGAAAACCGACAGGCAGAAGACGGGCGCCCAAAACCGGCGGCATCGAGCCTTTTTATGCGGCGACAACGATATTTCGCGTTTTTCTTCCATATATAAACCGCCTATTCCGTTTGCATCGAGTAGAGCTGAAAGTCCTGCGCGCCGAGGTTTTTGAATTCGGCGATGGTTCCTCTCGGGGACAGAGCAGCAGCGGTTTCAGGAAACTCAGGGCTCATCGCTTTGATCGCCGCGGGAGAGAGGCCTGTTTGCGTAAAAACCGGCTCAAGATCGATTCTGACCGCGGGGATTTCCGCGAGCGAAAGGTTGACCGCGCAGATCAGAATATCCGAACCCCGCACGAGGGCCCACGCGCCCGTCTGCGGCAGCGTCTCTCCGGTTTCGGCAGACGTCACGCCCGGAAGGAGTATCCTCTGTCCCTTGCGGAGGGCGGGATGCGCGTTCCTGAGCGCTATGAGACGGCGGTGAAGAGCGAGCAGCGAGGCCGAATCGGCGATTTGGGCTTGCGCAGAAGACCAGTCGAAGGGAAAGCGCAGGCGGACGTCCTGGCCGCCGAGTCCCGGCTCGTCTTTCTGCCCGATTTCGTTGCCGTAATATAAAAACGGAATCCCGGGAAAAAGGAGACCCAGGGACGAAGCGAGCCGCAGCTCCCTGTCGGTTTTGAAGATAGTTCCGGGCCGGCTCGACAGGTTATCGTGATTGCTGAGAAACACCCCGTAC
The DNA here is from genome assembly GCF_021021555.1 of Teretinema zuelzerae. Lineage (NCBI taxonomy): Bacteria > Pseudomonadati > Spirochaetota > Spirochaetia > Treponematales > Treponemataceae > Teretinema > Teretinema zuelzerae. The sequence goes on from NZ_JAINWA010000003.1 coordinate 1,509,390, forward strand.
GACGTGCGAGCGGCGGCTTCGTCGGGAATGTCGGCGCCGTAGCGGAAGATTCCCGTATTCCTGAAACGCACGCCCATGGCGACCGCGTTGGAAAAGTCGAAATCGAAGAGGGCGTCGAATTCCGCGTCGCCGTTCGCGCCGAAATAGCGCTGAAGCCGCGACGGATTATTGTTAATCCATGCTTCGCCGATCATGAATTTCGGATGGCCCAGTTCGGCATAGCGCGAAACCACTTCTTCCTGCAGTTCCTCGAAAAAATCATGAGTCGGTTCGGTGTCGACCAAGCCGGCGAGGCTCACCCTGCCTGACTCGTCCGCTTCTTCGGCCAGATAGCGGACCGCGTCGATCCTGACGCCGTCGAAGCCCTTGTTGAGCCAGAAGCGCACCACGTTCTTCATTTCCTCGCGGACTTCCCGGTTGCGGTAGTTGAGGTCGGGCATGCCCGACCAGAAGGCGCCGTAGTACCACTCGCCGCGGTCCATGTTCCGGTGCCAGGTCGCGGAATTCCCCATGGGAGCCCAGTTCAGCTTTTCGCGGCTCCACAGGTACCAATCCTGCTTTTCCGGATCGCGCCGGGAGGAAAGAAGAAACCACGGATGGGCGGAAGAGGTGTGGTTGGGAACGTAATCGAAAATCACCTTCATGCCCCGGGAATGAGCTTCGCGCAGAAGTTCTTCCAGATGTTCCATGTTTCCGAAATATTCGTTGACTTCGTAATAGTCGACCGTGTCGTAGCCGTGCATGTTGTATCCGGGAGCGCCGCCCTTTCCCGCGCAGTCGAATATGGGAGAAAGCCATATCGCGTCAGCCCCGACATCGTTCTTGATGTAATCGAGCTTCGCCGTGATTCCCCGGAAATCCCCTACCCCGTCGCCGTCGTAGTCGTTGAAGGACTTCACCCAGATGTGGTAGAACACCGAGTCCTCCTGCCACTTCGGCGAAAGATTCTTCGCCTGGTTTGCCAGCGAGCTCGCTCGAATTTCCGCATGGCGCGGGCTCCGGTAGTCCGGGTCGCCAGTCCACTCGAAAAGCCGGGGGTCGGCGGCTTCGCCGGACGCCGGGCGGGCAGCCGGCGAAGGCGCGGAGACGGCGGCGGTCGAAGCGGAATCGACGGCCGGTCCGCGCGACGCGCAGGACGCGAACGCGAAGCCGAGAAACAGAACCGCGAGCGCGGACAAACGAAAACGGGAAAAGAGGGAAGACATGAAGCAACTCCTGATTATGGCCAAAAAACACCGGGCTCTCCCTATGGGAGAGCCCGGTACAGGTTATTTCTTTAAGACGAGGAAACTCTTGGGCGGAATCGAGACCGGAATATCCGCGGTTTCAACCGGAACGCCGGTGTCGACAGAAACAAGCGCGGTGCAGGAAGCAGCGTCTCCGGGGAGCGTCTGCGCGGCTGCGGTCGCGTTGAAGAACACGAGATAGTCCCCGGTCTCGTAGCGGGTAAAGCCGGAAACCGAGTTCACCGTTGAAGCAGACGCGGCGGTTTCGCCCATGAAGCTTGAGCCGGCTGATTTCCGCAAGGCGATCAAGCCCTTATACACCTTGTATACGTCGGAATAGGTCGACTTCAAACTCAGGTCGATTTCATTGATCGCGTCGGGAGAAGAATAGCTGTTTTCGTCGCCTTTTTTTGTGCGCAGGAATTCCTGGCCCCCGTTGATAAAGGGAGTTCCCTTCGCGAGGAAGACGTAGGCGGCGGCGAGCTTGTTCTGGGCACGCAGTTCGTCCTGCTGGGCGGCGGTAAAGCTCGCGTAGGGTTTCCACGCCGACTGGGAAATTCCGCCGGCGAGGGAGATCGCGAGCTTGTCCGCGAGGGTGTAGTTGTCGTGGCATTCGACGTAGTTGATCGAGCGTCCGATCTTCGCGGTGAAGCCGCCGGCATAGGAGTCGGTCTTGAGGGAACCGGAGAGGCCGCTGATAATCGCGGCGTCTGAGAAGGTTCCCTGCACGTGGCCTTTCTTGAAGCCGCCGAACTCCGCTCCCTTGATCGCGTTCCGGTAGTCGTCGTTGAAGCAGGCCACGCCGTTCACCAAGGCCGAGGCGGAACTGTTGTCGATGGTCGCCTTCGTCGCGCCGTTTACGACAGCCGAAGTTCCGCCGGTCCAGGGCTCGCCGTACACCATGACGTTGGGGTCTACCGCGGAAAGCGCTTCGTATATTTCCTTCATCGTAGAAGATTCATGAAGGCCCATCAGATCGAACCTGAAGCCGTTCATGTGATACTCGTTCATCCAGTGGAGGAGGGACTCGATCATGTACTTTTTGAACATGCGGGTGTTCGAAGCGGTCTCGTTTCCGCAGCCTGAACCGTTCGAGTAGGAGCCGGTCGAGGTCATGCGGTAGTAATAGCCGGGAACGGTCTGATCGAAGAGTGATCCCTTCTGCGTGCCGCTCGTGTGATTGTACACGACGTCGAGGTTCACCGCGATTCCCGCGTCGTGGAAGGCCTGAACCATTTCGCGCATTTGAAGAACGGCCTTTCGTCCGTCGTTCGTTCCTTCGTAATCGACGTAGCGGCCTTCCGGAACATCGTAGTGGTAGGGATTGTATCCCCAGTTGTAGGCTGTGTTCGAATTGGTTTCCGCGTAATCGAAGGACGGCAGAATCTGCACGTGCGTAATGCCCAGGTCGCGCAGATGCTCGTAGAACTTTCCGCCGGTTTCGTTGAGCGCAGCAGTGATGTCCCGGAATTTTCCGGTGCTGTCGCTTACGAAAGCGCGCGACCAGTCGCGGATGTGCATTTCGTAAATCACCGCTTCCGTGTAGGGTTTCGCTTCCGTTCCGTTCGCGCCGAAGGGATTCCGATACGAGGCGCTCCATCCGGCGGGCATTGTTTCCGGGTCGGAAGAAATGTCGGTTATGCGAGCGGCGACCGAATCGGGAGAAGCCGCGCGGGCGTAAAGGTCGCACACGTAGGCTGTTTCGGCTCCGTTTGAAATCGCGTACTGGTACCAGACTTTTCCGCTCACGTCCACGGACGCTGCCGTCCATACTCCCGTCGCTCCGTCGAATTCCATGGCTACTGCGGCCGCCGAGCCGGGATCGAACTCCGTCGTTTCTCCCCACATTAAAAGAGAGACGTCGCCTGCAAGCGGGGCCCACACCTTGAAGGTTCCGCTCGTTCCCGCGAGGGTCAAACCGAGATCCGCTACGGCTCCCGCGTCGAACCATGAATCCAGGAGGCTTCCGTCGAGAACCGCGGTCACCGTGTCGGTGTATTCGCCGTCCTTGAGAGACACCGTGTACGGCGGATTTCTCGTCGTTTTAAAATCGACTCCGCCGAGATCTATTTTTTTTCCTGAAATAGAGGCAATGGAGAGTACACCGCCGTCGCCGTCTGTTACGATCAGGTTTTCGGCAGTAGCGGCGAGCGAACCCGAAATATCGAGCGTTATTTCGCTGGTTCCTGTAATCGTGGCGGAAACCAATCCCGCAGCGACCTGGGTCATCGCGGAGTTTACGTATATCGTACCGCTTCCCTGCTTGAGGTAAATTTCGTCGTACTTCTGCGGAAAGTTGAGCTTGACGTCGGAGTTTCCGGTGGCCTTCGAGCCGGAAGGCCCGATGACGATCATCCCGAGAAGGGCCGGAGATTCGGCAAGCTTGAGATCTACGCAGATGAAGTCCCCGTTCGAATTCGTAAAGGGAATTCCCTTCGGCCAGGTTTTGCACGCGCCAATCACTGCCGCGTCGAAATCCTCCCAGGCCCAGACGGTAAAGCCTGATCCCGCGACGGTCGGCTTGAAGTTCACGCGAAGATAGCCTGAGGCGACTTCGGACGAAACTGCCGGCAGATCGTAGGCCGGGGCGTCCGGATCGGCCGCCGTTGAACCGCCGGAACAGGCGATGAAGCCCGAAGAAAACAGCAGGGCGGCCGCCAAACCGAATAAACGCATACGCAAACGATAACTCATGCAATCCTCCCGAAATAAAGAAAAAGGAGGAAGCGCGCTCCGCGCTTCCCCCGGCCTGAAGAACGCTCTTGCACAGTGTTCTTTCACTATCATGAAAAGCCGCCCGTCCGCTTGCGGCGTATGCGGCCGGCTTTACTGAACAACATATTCCCGGCTACAGCGAGATCTCCAACGCGGCAGTCTCGTCGATCACCAGCGGATCGGTTTCCAGATTGCCGCCGCTGAACTTCCACTCGGAGCTTTCCATTCCCATGCCCCTGAGCTTTTGCGTGTCGTAGTCGTAGGTGTTGATGTACACCTTCCAGCCGTCGAGGCTTGCCGGATATCCGAGCGAGGCTCCTTTTACGACGAACACGATTTTTCCCGGCTCGGCCCTCGTGCCTTCTATGCCGGACCAGTCGACCTCGCTCGTCGGAGAGGGCGAAACCGAGGTTCCGTCTACCGTTGCCGAAGCGTTTTGAGACGAGTAGAACGACGAGCCCCACCCCTCAGCCTTCAGCATATAGTCCCAGGCGAAACCGCCGGGCAGGGTGTAGTTCTGGCGAGGATGCACGGAGCAGCCCTCAGTCGATCCGGGTTTCGCGAAGAAAAGGGTGAACATCACGTGATCGAAGGCGTTGATCGTCGGGTTCCAGCCCTTGGTCATGGAGCGCGTGGAAATTTCTATTCGCATATCGGTTCCGGAGGTTTTTATCGACACTCCGGTAATGTCCATCTGGCCGTCGTAGGGCTGGATCGTCGTCGTCGGCATACCGTACGAATATCCGGCAGGACCCGTATCGTCGTTGACGGGATCTGAAGCAGCGGCTCGCTCGACGAACGGCCTGTCGATCTTGAAGCTTACCGGCGAGGAGTACGCGACCGCGCCGTCCGCTGCCAGCAACACCGCTTCGACGTAGTTGGTGCCGTTCGATAGAGATGCGATGCCGCAGTCCAGCTGGAAGGCACCGGCCGTAACGGTAAATTCCTGGGCGTTCGAGTAATCGTTGTTCTTAACGATTTTAACTGTTCCTGCGTGGGTTGAAGTTCCCGAAACGGATATCGCGTCGCCGGTAAAGACTTCCGTATAAGACGAGGTCAATTCGATTGCATGGCTCGTGTCTTCACTTGTTCCGTCGAGGCTGTCCAGAATATACACGCCGTAGCTTTTCCCCGGAACGATGAAGGACAGGGCTCCGTCTGAAGACGCTGTAAGAGTCTGCGGGTAGCCCGGGGAAGACGGCTGAAGAAGGGAAAGAGAATCGCCTTTCAGGAAAATATTCTGCTCGACGTTGAACACCTGCTCGGCCTCGGAATTGTTCATAACAAAGAGAGCGCGCGTCCCGGCGGCCCGTTCAAGCGTAACGGCAGAGTCCGCAGGATCGCGGCCGGTAAGGGCGTAGGCGAGCAGGCCGCCGGTTCCGACGGTGTCCTTCAGGACGGTCGTCCGGTTATAGCGGAACACGTCGTGCGATTTTCGGAGCGCGATGACGTCCTTGAAGAAGGAGTACCATTCGCTTGTTTCGTCGAAGGCGTCGGCATCGCATTCGAATCCGCCCGCGAACATGGCGGGCCGCTGGGCGGAGAGGCCCTGTTCGGCCCCGTAGTAAATCTGGGGAACGCCCGGCAGGGTCATGATAAGCGCGTAGGCAGCCTTCACGAGCTCTGGGTCGGTGTTCATTATCAGACGGTCCATGTCGTGGTTGTCGATGAAGGTGACCATTCGGTCGGGATCGCGGTAGCCGACCTTGACCGTGTACCGGTTGTTCAGCACGGAGGAAATCGAGCGGGTCCCGGAGCCGGAAGAAAGGCAGTTGCGCACGGCGAAGGTCAAAGGGAAGTAGATCATCGAATCGATGCGCGGATCTCCGGTAAGCCTGTTTTTCGAATACGAGGACACGACGGTTTCGTCGATGCTCCAGGCCTCGCCGAAGGTGATGAAGTCGTTCTTGCCCTTTTGCCTGGCGTATTCCCGCACGCCCTGGTTGTCCGCTTCGGTCGAGTTTATGAAGCCTTCGAAGAACGCGGGGTCGACATACATGACCGTGTCGATGCGGTATCCGTCGATTCCGGCCTTGTCGATCCAGTAGCGGAAATATCCGCGCAGCAGATTCTGAACAACGGGGTTGTCGGTATTCATGTCGTCGAGGTCGCTCATCTGCCAGGTAAGAAGCTGCGAGGAATCGGTATAATCGGTGATCGACGGCTTGAAGTTATAGAAAGACGAGTTCTTGAATTCGTCTACGGTCAGAAGGTTCGGATCGTTGAACTTCCAGGGCAGCTGGTCAGGAGCGGAAGCCGGAACCGAGTTCGCGTTCAAAGAAAATACGGAAGAAGGAAGAGTTCCCGCGTTCATGAGCTCTTCCGTAACGGGAGCCGTAATCTTCATGAAGTCGCCCGTATGGTTTACGACGATATCCTGAATCACATAGAGATTTTTTTCGTGGGCGTCGTTCACCAAGCTTTGATATTCGCTTAACGAGCCGAAATGGGAATCGGTCTCGGTGAAGTCCGAGGCCCAGTATCCGTGGTATCCGTGGTAGTTCCCTTCGGAAACCTGATTCTTCACCGGAGGCGTTATCCACACCGCGTCGGCGCCGAGGGATTTGATGTAATCGAGCTTTTGCCGGACACCCGCGAGGTCTCCGCCGTTGAAGCCCGACTCGGGCTGTCCGGCGAAGGGGGTCGTTTCGTCGAAACCGTCGCCGTCGTCGTCGTTCGACGCATTGCCGTTGTAGAACCGGTCCGTCAACAGGAAATAAATCACCTTGTCCCGCCAGTTCGGGGAATCCAGAACGGTACCGGCATAGTCCGTCGAACGGTCGAGATCGAAGTCGAAGGCGGTCTGAGCGTACGCGAAGCTTCCGTCGCTCTGCACGGCGAGAGCTCTGATCACGCACGCTTTGCTTACCGCGAACGGAGCGGAATATATTGCGGAATCGGTTGTCGGCTTTGTGCCGTCGAGGGTGTAATGAATCGCCCCGCCGGACGCGTTTGAAATAGAGACGGTTTGAGCTTCGCGGTAAAAACCGCCGATCGGAGTAAAAACAGGATACGATTTATCGATGCCGTCGGTCGGTTCGCCCGGCTTCGCGGAGGAATCGCTGGAACAGGAAGCAGAAACCAGACTCGCGGCTAAAACGGCGATGCAGGCGAACTTGATTGATTTCAATATCATCTCCTTATCCTGTGCGTTCGAACTCGCAAACGCTGTGTTCAAAACGGCTTTTGAATGCCGCAACCGGGTTGCGACATTCAAAAGCCGCACCGGACGGATCCGGTACGGCCAAGGGTTTACGGACTAGATGCGAATTACTCGAGCGTTAAAAGACCGGTCGAGAAGTCCGCTACGAGAACATAGGATTCTCCGTCGCGAGGGTTTGTAACCGTTACGGTGTTCGCCCATGCCTTGTGAGGTTCAGCCCAGAAGGTTTCCGCGGTGATGGCCTCCGCTGTTACGCCGTCCTCTGCGAGTCCGTCGTCGTTGATCATCTGGATGGCGATGGTTTCTCCGTCGATTTCAGCGGCGGTCGCGAAGGTGCGGGTACCGGTTCCGTTATCCACGGTGATGGTGTTCGGAGTATCGATGCCCCATGCATTATCGGGAAGCCATGCTTCGAGCACATAGAGAATTTCGTCTTCGTAGTCGCTGGCGTTGCGGACGGTGATTCCGGTGATGGTTATGGTCTCGAGAGCGGGGGCCGCCGATTCCATCGCCACTCCAGGCCAGGTTCCGCCGGTCAGATTGGTCTCGTCTTCGAGGAAGGCCCATACATGAACGGGGTTCGCCTGCGAATAGATGAAGATCTTCAGCTTGCCGGCCTCGGACTCAGCCGCGGGGTTGTCGGTTCTCTGGCTCTGCTGGAAAAGGCTGTTCGCGGAATCCCACTCGTAATACACCACTCCCTCGGCGTTGTAGGCGGACATGTTCTCGCCGAATGCGGGATACTGGGGATTGCCGCTCGAGCTGATGGTCAAAAAGATCTCGGACTCTCCGCGCGACGATACGTCGATGGTGGTGTTCCACCAGAATCCGTCGGCGATCTCGAGAGCTACGCCTTCCTTGGGCTCCTCTTTGTCGTTCAGGCTGTTGTCGCAGGACGCCGCTCCGAATACCAGCGCCGCGCCGAGCATTGCTCCAATCAGTTTCTTCATCATATCTTCTCTCCTTATAAAAAATGACTCTTAGAGATCCCAGCGGAGGCCGAGGCGGCACGCTGCCCAACCGTTGTACACTTCGACCGCGTCCTGGGCAGGACTGTCGCCGTTGTATTTCACTTTCGAACCGACTGCGTATCCGTCGAGGTTCAGAGCATCCTGTCCGTCGCCGAAGTTCTTGTAGGGGTCCATGTCGTAGACGAACTGGGCGTATACGGTGGGCTTGTACATGCGGTTGATTTTCTTCGATACGCCGATGGCGAAACCGAAGGGATAGTTGTTGTCGCTCAGGGAGCTCTCGGGGGTGAGAGAGCGGAGAGCGAAGGAAACGTCGGTGCGGATTTCCATGGGAAGGGCCGCGGATACGACGAAGGTGTTGAACATCTGGTTATCGTTGGTGTTGTCCAGTCCGTAGTAGAAGTCGAGAGCTTTAACCGCGGAAGAAACTTCGTTCACAGTGAACTTCAAACCGGCGTTGGAGAAGAGCATCGAGCTGTCGTAGCCGGCGAACTTGTCTGCGTCTTCGGTGTTGTATTTTCCCTTTCCGTATACGGAAACGGAGGATTTCTTGCCCATGACGCTTGAAAGATCGTAGTCGGCGCCGAGGCGGGTTTCGAGCTTCATGCTGTCCTTGCTGTTGAAATTCCAGCGTCCGTTCGGGAGCCCTGTATTGCCGTAGAGCGCGTAGTATTCATCCCAGTCGGAAACGGTCAGGGGCATTTCCATCGCAGGAGCGAAAGAAACGGTCAAACCGTCGGCCGCTTTTACGTAGCCGTCGAGGCTGATTCTCTGGCTGTTGAGATATCCCAGCTGTGCGGTCTGGGTGTCTTTGCCCATGTCGTTGTGGTGATCGCAGACATAGAGCATGTTCGATTCGAGTCCGCGGAAGCGGTAGCCGAGCGTGAAGCCGGCGAAATCTTCCGGAAGCTTGTAGGACGCCTGGACGGTACCGGCCAGATGCTTGACGGGATCGAAACCATCGGAAAACTTGATAGCCGAGCGGGAATATCCGGTGTAGCCCATCATGTCCCAGAAGCTGCCGTTCGGAACGCGGTCGAGGTTTTCATAGACGTTCACGACCGCCTGGGCGGCGACATCGACTCCCGCGACCTTGCCCTTGGCGCCGACGATGACGTCGTGCTCGAAGGGTTTCGAGAAGAGGGTTTCTCCGGTATAGAAGGCGTTGTACTGGGCTTCAGCCGCAACTCCGCCCGCTTCCACTCCGGCGATGGTCCATAAACCGTATTTGGTGCCCTTGCGATCGGCCGACTTGTTCGGAGCGAACACGAAATTGATCTTCGCATCCCCGATCTGGCGCAGACCGTCTCCGAGGGAGAACACGTTGAATCCGCCCATGTGCTGATACCCGGCGTCCCAATTTCCGTCGACTGTCGTCAGAAGGATGGACTTGCTGATTTCGGGCTTGGCGTAGTTGAAACCGGTAAGGTAGTTTACATAGCGGGTGTTGAAGCCGAACTTGAGATGTCCCAGGAAGGGATTGGATCCGGGTCCGGCGGAAGTTTCGCTGTTGTCCGTGGTGCGGGCAAGATAGGAAACGGGGTGTCCGGCAAGACCGTTCACCAGATCGATGAGTCCCTGGTTCCAGGTCACGACGTCTGTACCCGCTTCGTCAAGATCGCGCAGATAGAGCTGTCCGCCGTCCTGAACAGGGTCGAGTCCGGTTTCCGCAAGCGCGAGCTCGACGAAGAACGGATTGTTGCCGATGAAATTGCCGGTGAGCTTCGAGTAGGACTTCGCGCCGATGGTGGCGTTGTCCATGCTCAAGCCTTTTTTGGATGCGTCGGTAACCGCGGAAGTGCGGAACTGCGCCTGTGTGCCGATCATGCTCCAGGTCATGAACTTGATCTTCGCTGAAGGGGCAGCGGCGGAAGCTCCGGCTGCGGCGGCTTTCGAAGCGGCGGCCATGGCGGCTACGTCAACGAATCCGTTTTTACCGCCGAATCCGTCGTCGACGAAATCGGGAGCCTTGAGATCAGTAGTCCAGTTTCCGTCGGAAATGAACTTATATCGCATCTCTGTGGCGACGGGCAACACTTTCTTGTATTCCCAGCCCTTTTCTACTTTGGTCATGGGCTCGGCAGCGTTCTGCCAATCAGTCCAGGTACCGGCGATTACAACCTCGGTCGCCCGGGGATTGCCGTAGAAGAAGGTTACCTCTGCGGTACCGTCTCCCAGGTCCTTTACCGATACGTCCGCGAAAACCGCGGTGCCAACGACCAGTAAAGCAGCGATGAAAGCAATCAGCTTCTTCATCTAATAGTCCTCCTCACATTTTAAACCGGTTTAGTTAACCGGTTTAAAATGGATTTTACGTCTAGTTAACCGGTTTTGTAAAGAAAAATCTGCTTAGCACCTGAATTTTACTAAACCGGTTCAATTTCTTCATATATATGAAATTTGAGTAGGATTTTTATATGCATCTCCTTCACTGGAATGAAACAATAAAGTGCTATACCAGCCAATGAAACGCGGACTTCAGGAATGGGCGTCGGCGGGGACAGAGGAGGAGGAATCTGTTATAGTGGAGGGATGAAACGGAACGAACCTTTTACAGTACTCTATCAGGACGAAGACATCGTCGTCCTTAATAAATCTTCGGGATTGCTCGTAGCGGCCGACCGCTGGGACCCGGACGCGACGCGCCTCGATCTATTAGCGACTGAAGCGTTATGCAAGGAAGGAGAGCGGCTCTATGCCGTTCACCGCATCGACAAGGATACGTCCGGAATCGTTATCTACGGAAAAAACGAAGAAGCGCACAGAAAGCTCAGCATATCTTTTCAGAACAGGGAAGTCGATAAAACCTATCACGCGCTGGTTCACGGCAGGCCCGCCGAAGAAGAGTTCGAGGTGGACATCCCCCTCCGCGCCGACGGAGACGCAAAGCACCGGACGGTGCGGGACAAGCACAAGGGGAAGGACGCGCGGACGCTGTTCCGCACGCTCGCGGTATGCGGACCCTACGCCTGGCTCGAAGCAAAGCCGATCACCGGACGAACCCATCAGATCAGGGCGCACCTGCAGCTCGAAGGGATCACGATAGTCTGCGATCCGCTGTACGGAAAAACCGATCCGCTGTATTTGTCGAAGATAAAAAGAAAGTGGCGGGGAGACGAACTCGAGGAGAGGCCGCTGCTCGATCGCCTGGGACTGCACGCGTGGAAACTCGTTATCAAGCATCCGACGACCGGAGCGGAAATGGAATTCACCGCCCCGTATCCGAAGGATCTTGAAACAACGCGAAAACAGCTGGCCAGGGTTTTCCGCACCGACCCCTTCGATTCATACGAAGGCTCCTCGACAGAGGAAGGCGAAGAAAACCCGGACGACTAAAGCAAAGCTCCGGGCGTCCGTTTACAGAGTAAGCAGAAGGGCGCCCGTTTTTTCATCCCGCTCAAGCTTGCGTCCGTCGGGACGCGGCACCTTGATGAACGAGCCGGAAACGCAGGTTTTCAGCCAGTCCCCGGCCTCGTACTTTCCAACCAGCAGCACCATGCCCATCTCCGAACAGCCGTAGCGGCCGGTCCGGTATTCAGGCAGACGTATCGGATCGGAAGTCACGCGCACGTCGAGGCTCGCGAACAAGCCCGAAAGCCGGTTCACGACGGACAGATGAGATTCGCCTTCGGCGGACGGAGCGGGCGTTGCGTCTGCGGCTTCCGCAGCGCCGTCTGCATCTTCCGCGGACGAGTCTTTGGCTGCCGGATCGCGGCGGGAGAAAATATACGAAAGAGCGGCGCGGTCTTTGGACAGGCCGGCCGAATCGGATAACTTGTGGAGAGCGGCGGGCGCGTCCGAAGTGTCGAATACGAAGTGGCACCATTTGCCGAAACGCAGTCCGGGCAGCGGGCATTCGTTCGCGTGGGGACAGGGAGACAGGGGAACGAAACCGAGCCGGGCCAGCGAATCTCGAAGAAGGGTGATGAATCGGCCGCCTCTCGGAACTCCGGGCTCGACCACGAGAATCGACGAACGTTCGTCGGCATAGGCGGCGATGTCCGAAGCGTCGTGCTTCGCCTGAGCCTCGATGGGCTGCGGGCTGTCCCAGAACCGCTCGTTGAACATGTTCGCGCAGGCGACCAGAGCGACCCTGCGTCGCAGAGAAACGCCAAACTCTCCGCGCACGCGCACGATCTTCCAGGGCTCGTTTCCCGTTTTCGCCGCGAGAGACAGAAACAGCTCCTCGCCGAGAGACAGGGCGCCCTGCGAAATATCGACGCAATACCAGGTTATCTTTTTATCCCGAAGATCAGGCCGGGCCATCCAAAGCGCGATGGGCAGCGTCAGGGGACCGGAGCCCAGATCGGCGGCGATGTCGCCGTCGTTCAATTCAAGAGGAAGCCGGGCGAATATCTTCGTAAGGCGGACAAGGTTCCACCACTGATAATACCGGACATAAGCCGAGAGAATGGCCGGATCGTTGAGGTAGCCTACGCGGCGCTCCGATCTTTCATCGGTCAATTCATGAGACAGCTCGCGGATTCGTTCGGGCAGCTCCTGAAGTTTTTTACTGTCCAGAGGGGTTACCGACTGGACGAGCTCGGGGAAGGATTCGAGCAAGCTTTTCGTTTCCGGCAGCAGATCTCCGAATACGGGCACGCCCTTTTCCGGAGCATCGAAGCTCCGCGATTTCCGGGGCGAAGATGCGAAATCCCGGTCGCCGCCGCCCTTCCGGAAATCTTCTTTCACATACCTCGGACGGTCGCCGCGTTCGCCGCCGCGGGAGTCCGGGCGGTCGCGAGAGGGGCGCGCGGAGTCGTGCGAGTCGGATCGTTCGCGGGAATAGCCCGAGCCTCGAGGAGCCGCAGAATCGCGGGAGTCGGATCGCTCGCGGGAATAGCTTGAATCCCGGTCGCCGCCGGACGAGGCGCGTCCCTGATAGGGAGCGTCGCGGCCCGGCCGGTCGCCGCGTTCGCCGCCGCGGGAGTCCGGACGGTCGCGAGAGGGGCGCGCGGAGTCGCGCGAGTCGGATCGTTCGCGGGAATAGCCCGAGCCACGAGGAGCCGCAGAATCGCGAGAGTCGGAACGCTCGCGGGAATAGCTGGAATCCCGGTCGCCGCCGGACGAAGCGCGTCCCTGATAGGGAGCGTCGCGGCCCGGCCGGTCGCCGCGTTCGCCGCCGCGGGAGTCCGGACGGTCGCGAGAGGGGCGCGCGGAGTCGCGCGAGTCGGATCGTTCGCGGGAATAGCCCGAGCCCTGAGGAGCCGCGGAGTCGCGCGAGTCGGATCGTTCGCGGGAATAGACTGAGCCCTGAGGAGCCGCAGAATCGCGGGAGTCGGATCGTTCGCGGGAATAGCCCGAGCCTCGAGGAGCCGCAGAATCGCGGGAGTCGGATCGCTCGCGGGAATAGCTTGAATCCCGGTCGCCGCCGGACGAAGCGCGTCCCTGATAGGGAGCGTCGCGGCCCGGCCGGTCGCCGCGTTCGCCGCCGCGGAAGTCCGGGCGGTCGCGAGAGGGGCGCGCGGAGTCGCGCGAGTCGGATCGTTCGCCGCCGGAACTGTCCTTCTTCGAAGGCTTCGGGTGGCGTTTTTTCTTTTCTACGATGTTTTCCCAAAAGGGCTTCCGGGTTTGATCTTTATCAGTCATCTTTCCATTTCCTTGCGATCCCGAGGACCGCTTCCAATTGCTGCCGGATTTCCGATATTTCCCTTCGTCGATCGAGGAAGGCCGGATCCGTTAATTCCTCCAGAAGCCGCTCTCCGGCGCCTTCCAGCGTAAATTTTCTATTCTGCACAAGGTGCTTCAAACGAAGCACAAGCTCCAAATCGCGGTCGCCGTAAAAACGCCTGCCCTGCCCGTCCTTACGCGGACGGATGAAGGGAACCGCTTCCTCCCAATACCGGAGGACATGAGCTTTTAAGCCTGTGCGTTCTTCCATTTCACCGATCGAATACTCGGCCATAGAAGCGAACTCACTCGCCCCGTTCTTCCCATCGTTTTCGGCTTCCCTTCACTTCCAGAACCACCGGTATGTGGTCGAATCCGAGATCCCTGCGGATACGGTTACGGATATAGGCAAGATACGAGTCGGTCACGGCTTCCGGCCGCGTCGCGAATAAAAGGAATTTGACGGGATTAGCCTGAGTTTGAATCATGTAGCGAATTTTGAATTTATTGGTTCTGCCCTGGGGGGGAGGCGAGGCCGCGACCCAATCCGTGAGAGCGAGATTCACCGCTGAGGTATCAATCTTGCGCGAAAGTTCGTTGTAGAGCATGACGGCTGTGTTGAGAAGCTCCTTGATCCCGTCTCCTTCCAGAGCAGACAAGGATAGCACGGGAGCGTACTCCATCTGGGCGAACATAACCTTGATATTGCGGACCGCTTCCTTGAAGGTTTTCTTGTCCTGATCCATCAAGTCCCATTTGTTGAGAACGAACACCACGCCCAGGCCCCTGCTGGAAGCATGCGCGATGATCTTTTTGTCCTGCTCGGCAAGGCCCTCGCGGGCGTCGATCATGTGGAACACGACGTCCGCGTCATTGAGAGTCTTGATGGCCCTGTTGACGGAATAATATTCGATATCCTCGTGAACTCGGCTCTTGCGCCGGATTCCCGCCGTATCGAGCACGGTAAAGGTATGTCCGCGGTATTCGAAATCGCCTTCCACCACGTCCCTGGTAGTTCCTGCGATATCGGACACGATCGAGGCTTCGGTTCCGGTAAGCCGGTTCGAAAGCGTGGATTTCCCGGTATTAGGCTTCCCGACGATCGCGATGCGGATCTTCTTTTCCTCTTCGCCTTCTTCGACCTTGGAAAAATCGAGGCGGGAGGTGATTTCTTCGCTCAGCTCCAGCATGTTGTCGCCGTGTTCGGCCGAAATGCAGAGAACCTGATCGAAGCCGTACTGGAGAAAGTTCCACGCGTCGGCTTCCCGCCGGCCGCCTTCCGTCTTATTGACGGCTACCAAAAGGCGGTTGCGGTACGGGCGAAGGAGCTGTATGAACTCTTCATCCTCGGCCGTAGCAGTGCCGGCCTCGAGCAGAAGCAGGATAAGATCGGCCTTCTTCAGCGCCGCGAGCGTTTTTTCCACGACGAGTTCGTCCATGATCGCTTCGACGGTTCCGTGTTCGCGCTCAAGCTTGAAACCGCCGGTGTCCATGATGCGCATCGGTTTGCCGTTGACGAAGGCAGTCTCTTCAATAGGGTCGCGGGTAACGCCGGGGGTCGGATCGGTGATGGCCCTCCGCTTGCGGAGCATGCGGTTGAACAGGGTCGATTTTCCGACATTCGGTCTGCCGACGATCACCAGCAGCGGAAGGTTCTTCCATTGTTTGGTTTCGTCGAACTCTCTCTGGAGAACGGCTTCGTCCTCGGTATTCATATCATCTTCATTCATACGTCTTCAGTTTTTCCTGTACTAGTTTCCTGATTTCTCGGGCCGCCGACAATTCCATCGCGGCGGATGCGAGCTCCTGGGCCTCAGGCAGCGACACTCTGGCCATCAGCGTCTTCACGCGCTGTATCTGCGGCACGGCCATGCTGAACGTCCGCAATCCCAACCCCGCGAGCAGCACGGCGGCGGAAGGATCTCCGGCCATCTCGCCGCACATGGACACATCGATGCCGGAACGGTTCGCCGCTTCGATGGTGTGCTTCACGAGACGCAAAACAGCCGGGTTGTAGCAGTCGAACAAATGGGCGACCTTCGCGTTCTCCCTGTCAACCGCCATCGTGTATTGTATGAGATCGTTCGTGCCGATGGACATGAAATCGATTTTCTGCGCAAGCAGATCCGCGCAAACGGCGGCCGACGGCACTTCGATCATGATTCCCGTTTTAACCTTTTTATTGTACGGCAGTTCGTCCCTGTCGCACTCTTCCTTCGCTTCCTCCAGCACGTCCAGAACGGCATCCAGTTCCTCGATATTCGATATCATGGGGAACATGATGCGCAGGTCGCCGAAAACGCTGGCCCGCAAGAGCGCGCGCAGCTGTTCCTTGAACATTTCCCTCCGATCGAGGCAGTAGCGCACCGCGCGCCAGCCCAACAGGGGATTCTTCTCGCCGAGCTCGATCTGCTCTCCGATCATCTTGTCGGCGCCCGCGTCGAGCGTGCGGATGACTACCGGAGCGCCCTTCATCGCCTCGGCGGCCTTGCGATACGATTCGAACTGCGATTCTTCGTCCGGAAAGACGGACGCCGCCAGATATAAAAATTCCGACCGGAACAAACCGATGCCTTCGGCCCCGTCTTCAAGAGCGGGAAACGCTTCGTCGGCGAGGGCGATGTTCGCGTACAAGTTCAGCGCGGTTCCGTCCCTGGTCTGGGAGCGGGCGTGCATGATTTTCGCTTTCTGAATCGTCGAATCGAGAAGGCGGCTTTTCTCCGCGTGGATGCGCGAGTTCCACGAATTTAGAGCGTCCTTCGTAGGCTGAGCGACAACCAGGCCGTCGGTACCGTCGAGTACGACGGATTCGTTGTCTCCGATGAAACGGAGGGCGTCCCGTATGCCCATGACCGCGGGAATGCGCCACGCGCGGGCGAGAATGGCGACATGGCTCGTCGCTCCGCCTTCCTCCAGTATTATGCCGACGACTCCGGAATCCCGCAGCGATATCGCTTCGGAAGGGCGGAGATTCTTCGCCACAAGAACGGTTCCGGGAGGAATGAACCGGCTGCGCTGCGAATACCCGCCGGCGCCGGTTTCAAGCAAATGGCCCATCACGCGGTCGAAGGCGTCTTCGATATCTGTAGCGCGTTCGGCGAGATACGAATCCCCGGTCCGGCGCAACAGCGAAATCGCTTCGTCGACCTTATCCTTCAGGGCTGCCTCGATGTTGATGAGGGATGTGTCAAGATACGCGCGGATCTGCGGAATAAACTCGGGATCCGACAGCATTAACAGGTGCGCGTCGAGAATTTCGGACTGTTCCTGCGAGCGGTCGTCTTTTAAAAGGGCGATTTCAGAGCGGGATAGAGAAAGGGCTGTTTCGAACCGATTCCAATGGGTTCCCGTTTCCTCCGCCCGGATGGAATGGCGGGGGATGTCGACCGGAGGCTCATCCCTCATGCAAAAAGCCGGCCCGATTACAATCCCGCTGGAGGCCGGCAGCCCTTCTAGTTTTCTCACGCCTAACACTATAACGCAAAAAAACAGCCTTGCATACAGCCCTGATTCAGCGTATCATGACCCCATGCCGGACAAAAAGAAGAAAAAATCAGCCTCTTTGGGATGCCTTTTCTGGATCGCATTCATACTTCTTGTACTCATACTTTTCTTCCTGAAGCGCGACACGATTTCCTCAGTTCTCGAAAAAACAGGAATCGCCGATACGCTCTTCCGCAATAAAACAGTAACTATCGAATCCGACGAACCGGCGATACCCTCCGTAAAAAAAACGGACGGAGACGAGCCGCTCCTCATCGTTCCAGCCCCTCAACCCGCCGCGGAAAGCGAAGCGGAACCCGCAGAGCCCCAAAAGACAGAGAGCCCGAAAAGCGTTGAGGCAGCGGAGAAACCCGCTCCGGCAAAAGAGGCCGAACCGAAGCCCGTCCCCGAAAAAACCGCCGACCGCAATACCGACACCAAGCCCGCCGCGGCGGCTGAAAAACCGGCGGCGAAGCCGTCGCGGACTCCGGCCGAAAAGCCGGTTCCGCAGAGAAAGGCCCAGCTCTGGTTCGTGGTTATAGACGGAGACGGACGGGTGCTGAGAAAACAGGTCGCCCGGGAAGTCCCCAAGACCGATTCGCCCCTGGCGGACAGCCTTGCCTCTCTTTTCTCCGGCCCCAACGCCGCCGAGGAAAAAAAGGGATTCAGGACGCTCATCCCTCCGGGAACAAAACTCCTGTCCGCTACTGTTAAAGACGGAGTCGCCACCCTCAATTTCAACGACGCGTTCCAGTTCAATCAGTTCGGCATCGAAGGATTCATCGGACAGCTCGCGCAGATCGTCTTCACCGCGACCGAATTTCCCACCGTAGTCTCGGTTCAAATATTGATAGAGGGGCAGCGCAAGGAATACCTGGGCGGCGAAGGCGTTTGGATCGGCACGCCCCTGTCCAGGGACAAATTCTAACTTTCAGGAGACACCGATGAACAGCGAGGAAGAGCTTCGAACGACGGCAACGCTTGTACGGGAGATCGAAGCATCGGTCTCAGAGATTTTCATCGGATCCCCGCATCTCGTGCGCCTCGCGGTCCTCGGCCTCGTCGGCTCTCTGCACGTTCTTATAGAAGACATCCCGGGAGTCGGCAAAACGACGCTCGCCCTCTCGCTCGCCGAAGCAGCCGGCCTCGGCTTTTCGCGCATCCAGTTCACCCCGGATCTATTGCCCGCAGACGTGCTCGGCATGAACGTATGGGACCCGGAATCCCGAAACTTCGTATTCCGTCCGGGCCCCATAGAAGCCCAGGCAGTGCTCGCGGACGAGCTCAACAGAACCTCGCCCCGCACCCAATCGGCCTTTCTCGAGGCGATGCAGGAAGAACAGATCACCATAGACGGCATTTCCAGAAAACTGCCGGAGCCTTTTTTCCTCATAGCCACCCAGAACCCGGGAGCATTCACCGGAACCTTCCCGCTGCCGGAAGCGGAGCTCGACCGGTTCGGCCTCTCGTTTCAGCTCGGCTATCCGGACGCGAAGGACGAAACCGAAATACTGAAAATCAAAACCCATCCGAACCGCAGGCTTCGCGCCAGAACCGTCGCGTCCCCGGCCGATATCGCGGCAGCGCGGAATTCCGTGCTTTCAGTGCATGTCTCGGAACCTCTGCGCGAATACATCGTATCAGTCGCGAGGGCGACCCGGGATCACCCTGACATCCGGCTGGGAGCGAGCCCCCGCGCGGCGATCACACTGCAACAGGCCGCCCGGGCCGCCGCGGCGGCGGACGGACGCGACTTCGCGATCCCGGAGGATGTCGAAAACCTCGCGCCGGCGGTTCTCGCCCACCGCATCCAGCTTTCCCCCCAGGCGCGGCTTGCCCGCCTCGACGCCCCGGAATGCGTCCGGAGAATCGCGGCCTCGATCCCAAAGCCGACGGGACTGTAGCCGGAATGCGCGTCGGAATCTCACCGGGGCCGCTGATTCTCTGGTCTTCGCTCTCGCTGATTCTGATCACCTTCGACGGCCTCGCCGGCTACCTGTCCGAAATTGCGGCCCTCGTCATCCCTATCGCGCTGATCTGTTCCTTCGCGCACACGTTCTATTCGATGCACGCCTGCACCTTTCATCAGCGTTTTTCTACCGACCATCCGCTGAAAGGCGAAACGGTGGAATACGAATTGACGCTGGTGAACGGAGGAATGCTGCCCCTGGGACGGGGAGACTGCTCCTTCGCCGATCCCGGCCCCCTCGGCTCTTTTTCAAAGCCGGCAGAATTTCCGGTGCGCCCGGAAGAAACACGCATATACGCCGCCGATATACGCTGCGCCTATCGGGGCACCTACAATATCGGACTCACCTCGATCGTCTTTTCGGATCTTTTCGGCATACTCAGACTCGAAGAGCCGATCGAACCGCGCGTTTTCTACGTATACCCGGAATTGCTGCGGCTCGATCCCTCAGTTGAAAAACTCGCAGCTTCGTCCGGCCGTGACCGGGCGGGAGAAACAACCGGAGAGGACGACCCGGCCATTTTTGAATATATCGCGCCCATGGAACGGGACAGACGGGGAAAACGCATCGCCTGGAAATACTGGGCATCCCGGGGATTCCCGGCGGTGATAACGCCCGGCCGTTCCGAGTCGGCGGGGATCCGCATCGTTCTGGATTTGTGGAAGAGCGCCGAGGAAGCCGATGAACGACTCCCGAGCGAAGACGCGGCCGCAAGCGCCGCGTTTTCCGTCATGCAGGAAATGTCGAAGCGAAACATTCCGGTCGAATTCTACGCGGGAGGAGCCCCTTCGCCCGTACACGTTCTTTCCGAATCGGATTTCAGGGCCCTGTTCGATCAATCGCCCAATCTCATCTTTTCCGAAACCGAGCCTCCGGCAAAAGCCTTCGAATGGGGACAGAGCACGCTTCTCATATCCACGCGCCCGCTTACCGCCGCCGCTGACGGCCGCGCGCCGCTTTTCTCCCTTTTCGAATGCGCCATCGCGGCGGGAAACGCTCCGCACCTCCTCCTCTGTCCCCCGCCCTGCCGAGCGGACAGCGAAAAAGAAAACCTCGACGCTCTCGAAGCCCTCGCGGAAGGGATGCGGTCAGCGCAGAGCGAAGGCAAAATACGCAGCTTATTGCGAATAGCGGATTCCCGAAAGGGGACAGAGGAGATCGCCCATGCGCTCCGCCTCTGACGCCCGAAGGCAAGAAAAACGTCCCGGACGCGGACGGAAGAATCGTTTCGCAGCCGCGGCAATAGCGCTTTCTCTCGCTCTTTTGGACGCGCTCCTGGTATGGCTGTTCGACCGCGTTCTCAAAGCGGAAGGGCCGATTTCCCTCTTGCTGGCATGGACGGCTTCGTCCAGCTGCATCCTTTTTCTGTATTTCGCGGCCCCGAATACCGCAAGGCAGAACAGCGCGAAAAGACAGATCCGCAGGGCCGTTCACACAGCCCTCCTCCTTATACCCGCCGCCGGCGCGCTCACTGTTCTGCTACAGGTGCATATCGCGCGGAGATCCCTCGCGGAAGCGTGGCTCGACCTTGCGCGGAGGGGACAGGCCTTCGGCTTTTTTTCGTTCTTCGCCGCGGAACTCTACGCCCTCTTTCTGCTCGGACCGGCGATTCTGCTCGCGCGCAAACGCTTCGCCGCCGCGGCATTCGCTTTTCTCTTGATACACGGATTGTGCGCCGGATTAATCCTCGGCAGCCCGCTTCTCCTCTTTTTTTCCCTCATCCTGACGATCGGTCTGCTCGCCAGCCTCCAGAGCGAGAAATCCGCAGAACGGTCTTTTTTGGCCGGGGTGAAACGAAGACTGCTCCAAACGGCCGCCCCTCTCGGCGCAACGCTCGCAGTCGCCGTACTCGCCGCGGCCGGAGGACTTGCACGCTCGGATCTGCTCAAAATCCCCGCGCCCGATCTTGCGCCCCTCATCCTGAAAATCGCGCCGTCATTCCCCCTCGTCCGGGATATTCCGGGCTACGGTTTCACCGTCGGAGAAGGAAGCCTTCCGCAATCGGTATGGCTCTCTCCGCGTCCGCTCTACCGCATTCAGGGGACGCCGAACAAGGTCTATTATCTTACCTCGAATCTGTTCGAACGGTGGGACGGACTCTCATGGAGCTTCAGCGCGGACCAGACCGCGGAAGAAAGCCCGATACGGCTGGCCCGGGACGGAGAGCTCCGCGCAGCCGAGGTAGAGCTTCAGCTTCTGGAAGACTTTTATCCCGGCTTTCCGCTCCCGGAGGACGCGGCCGCGGCCATCATTCCGGACTCGGCTCCCGGAAAAGCCCGCGTTTCCAGCCATGAAGGACTCCTCTTCGAACCGACGGCGCACCGGGGGCTTTCCGTCCGCTTCGCCCGGAGCCCGGCAAACCCGGAAAGGGACGCGGAGGGAGAGCCGACCCTGTCCGGCGGAATGCCTTCTCCGCCGGGTGCGGAAACGGTCAGTCCGAGCGGAAGCGCCCGCCTGAAAAAGCTTGCCGAAGAGCTTCGCAGGGCGAATCCGGACGACGAAGCATACCTTCAGGCCCTGACGGCTTATTTTTCGGATGGTTTTTCCTATTCACTGGATACAGGATCCTCGATCGAAGGGCTTCAGGGGATAGAAAATTTTCTCTTCACGCGGAGATCGGGCTTCTGCCTCTGGTACGCCAGCGCCTTCGTCCTCCTCGCAAGAGACGGCGGGCTGCCGGCGCGACTCGCGGAGGGCTACCGCATTCAAACCGATTCGGCCGGGCGGGGAACGGTTACCGGAAACCACGCCCACGCATGGCCGGAAGTGTTTTTCGAAGGCGAATGGACGCGCTTCGAGCCGACTCCGCCCTTCAGGGAGGAGAACCCCTTCCTGCGAATCCGCAGAAGGGACCAGGGCGCGATGAGGCAGATTTCAGCGGCCTTGGGCGCCGATGCCCAACAGGAGAGCCCCTCGTCTTCAGCCCAAACCGGATATAGAGAAATTTTGAAGAAAACCGGGAAGATCGCTGCCGCCGCCGTTCTCGCCGCAGCGATGGGCGCGTTCGCGTTCAGAAGCGCGCAAAGCCCGCGTCGAAAGCTTCGGAGAAGGGCGAGGAAGCTGGTGCGAAAGGCGAAGGCGAAGGGAATAGACGGCCCTGATTCGACGGGCTGGGTGCGATGGGCGGAAAAAGCCGGCGCGACCTTCCCGCAAAAAAAGTCTGTTATCGGCGAAACCGCGGAACGGATGATTCGATCGACCTTCGGAAAACCGGAAGCCGAAAGGTAAAAAGAGCCTTATTGCTTTTCGCGCAGGGCGATCCGCTCGACTCTGACCGCGCGCCCTGAAACGGGATCGTAATCGACCACGAGGCCGCGGAGGCTTCCCGGACCGTCCCGGGGTTCGAGCTTGTACAATACCTGCGAAAGATTCCGTTTCACGGCGTTTTCTGGATCGACCCCGATAACCGAATCGTCGGCGCCGGTCATCCCCAGATCGGTCATGTAGGCTGTTCCTCCGGCGAATATCCGTTCGTCGGCAGTCTGCACATGAGTGTGAGTCCCAACCACGGCGGCGGCCCGGCCGTCAAGATACAACCCCATCGCTTCCTTTTCCCGGTTGGATTCCGCATGAAAATCGACGATCGCCGGAAACGGAGCGGCCTCGGCCTTCCAGGACTCGAGTACGGCATCCGCGCGGCGGAAGGGGCAGTCCATCGGATACATATCCTCCCGGCCCAGGAGATTTATTACGCCGAAGCGGAAGCCGTTTTTTTCGAATATTCCGAAGCCCCTGCCGGGAGTCCCCTCGGGAAAGTTGGCAGGGCGAAGAATCTGCTCGCGAGACTCGAGCACCGGCCAGAAATCCCTTTTTTCAAAGGTATGGTTTCCGCCGGTAACGACGTCCACTCCCGCAAGAAAGAGCTTTTCCGCGTCCTCGGGCGAAAGCCCGATGCCGAAGGTGGCGTTCTCGGCGTTCATTACGACGGCGTCGATCCGCGCTGTTTGAATAAATTCGGGAAGAAGAGTCGTCGCGCACCGCATTCCGGCCGCGCCGAACACGTCCCCTGCGAGAAAAAATCGGAATATGTCAGTCCTCATCGGTATAAACGCCAGTCCTTAAGCTGTTGATGATCCCCGTGCGCCAGGGCACTTCGCGCTCCAGAAGGGCGTCGACGGTGCGGTCGATATCATAGGGAATGCGGACCACCTCGAAATCGGCCCGCTCTTCCGTGATATGAACGATCCCGAAAGACGCTCTGCTGTCGCTGTCCAGGGGCTTTCCCAAACTGCCGGGATTCAGAATCCGGGCCTTCCCTACAGTCTGATTCCGCGGCACATGGGTGTGGCCGCAAATGTACAGGATATTTCGGGAGGAATCAATCGAGTCGGCGTCGAGCGTTTCTTCGTCGGAACCGTGACGTCCGTGAATCATGTCCAAATGGAAGGAACCGGCGTCCGCCTGGAAGCGGATCTTGAGGGCGCGAAGCCACGCGAGGTTTTCCGGCGACAGCTGGGAGCGGGTCCATCGGCTGTGCAGAACGCCCTCATGGCTGCCGAAATAGGGGTTATGGTCGAGCGCGTGTTCGTTGATGACGTACCGGTCGTGATTGCCGGCGAGGAAAACCTTCGCGGGGTATGAACGAAGAAGCGAGATGGTTTCTTCGGGAAAGGGTCCGAGGTTGATGTAATCCCCCAGAAAAAACACCGGTTGGCCGTCAAGCTCATTTTCCTTCAGATAACTGAAGAACGCCTCCAGGGCGGGAAGATTCGCATGGATGTCGGAAGCAAGAATGAGCTTCATATCCAGACGAGTATAGACCCTCCCCGATAAATTATCAATGAATCATTTTTCCGCCCGTTGATTGTAAAACAGATGGCCGGTATAGTTGCCCCATGACCGAAACATTCGCACCGCGCGCGCGCGCCACAGCGCTCGCCCTCCTTTTCGCCCTCTTCGCAGCCTCCTGCGGCGTACGCAAAACGCCCGCCGGAACAAACGCGCAAGGCGCCTCCTCTGTCCCCGAAGCCTCGCGACTCGGATCCCCCGTGAAAATAGCGAGCCTCGCTCCCGCCTACACCAAAACCCTCGTCCGCCTCGGACTCGCGGACTCGATAATCGCGGTCGACTCCTGGTCGAAAGACATCCCCGGAGTACCCGGCGGCGCGGAGGCCTTCGACATGATGCGGCCCGACAGCGAAAAACTCGCCCTCCTCCAGCCGGACATCCTCTTTGTGTCGGAAATGACCAAGGCGGGAACGGCGGCGGATCCCTTCAGCCTGTTGGGCGCGCTCGGGATACGGGTCGTCTACCTGGAAACGCCGGCAACGCTCGCGGAAATCGCGTCTCAAATAGAAGGAATCGCGCGCGAGTGCGGCCGGGAAGAGGAAGGAAGAACGCTGATCTCGGACATGAACGGAAAAATCGCGCGCGTAGCGGAAAAGGCCCGGACCATCCCGCAAGATAAACGGAAAACGGTGTATTTCGAACTATCGCCCGCGCCGAACCTGTACAGCTTCGGTTCGGGGGTATATCTGGACGAGCTGATAACCCTCGCCGGAGGAGCCAACATCCTCTCATCCTATAAAGGTTGGATGGCGGTTGGAGGAGAAACGGTAGCGGCCCGGAATCCCGACGTCATTTTAACGAACGTCTCTTTTCTGAGCGATCCGGCCGGCGAAATTTCCTCCCGGGCCGGATGGCGCGGAGTCCGGGCGGTACAGACCGGACAGGTCTATCAAATAAACCCGGACGCGAGCAGCCAGCCGGCCCCGGGAATAGAAGACGCGCTGGAAGAAATCGCGCGCGCGATATATCCTGAATACTTTCCAACGGAGAGCGCAAACAAGTGAAGATTCCTTTCTGGGCGATTCTGGTTCTCGGCATAGCGGGCTCCCTCGCCATGCTCTGCATAGCCGCGCTCGCGGGAACGGCAGACATAGACCCCGTTACGGGACTGCGCATCCTCGCAGGAGCTTTTTCCGCATCTCCTCTGTCCCCGGACATATCCCCGGCGGCGGCCGGAATAATTCTCGACATACGGCTGCCCCGCATCCTCCTCGCCTGGCTCGCCGGAGCCGCCGTATCGGTTAGCGGAGCGATCATGCAATCGGTCCTGCGCAACCCCCTGGCATCCCCGTTCACCCTCGGCGTCTCCGCGGGAGCATCCCTCGGCTCAGGCCTGGTCATGCTCGCGGGCACCGCCTTCCCCTTCGCCGGGGCTCTCGCCATTCTCTCCGGACTTGCGGTCCCAGCCGCGGGCTTTGTTTCAGGCCTTGCGGCGATATTCCTCCTTCTCGCCTTCTCCCGCTCCCTCGACCCCCGGCTCGACACGCACACGGTAATCCTCTCGGGCATGGTGCTCTCCCTCTTCATCAACGCGGCCCTCACCCTCGTCTCCGCCCTCGCCGGCCAGGAGATGAGCCGCCTCATCCTCTGGCAGATGGGCAGCTTCGCCCTCAAGGGCTGGACTCCGGTAGCCGTACTGGCCCTTCCCGTTTTTCTCGGAATACTCGCCGCGACGGCATACTCCCGCGAACTGGACATACTCACCTTCGGAGACGAAGAAGCCTCAGCTATCGGCGTAGACATTAAAAAGCACCGCGGAATCCTCATCGCCCTCGCATCCGCCCTCACCGGCGCCACGGTCGCCTTCGTCGGAGTCATAGGCTTCGTCGATCTCGCCGTGCCCCATCTCGTCAGAAAAATAACCGGGCCCGGCCACCTCAAGGCGATTCCGCTTTCCGCGCTGGCAGGGGGAAGCGCGATGGTTCTCGCAGACCTCGCGGCGCGGACGCTCATTCCCCCGCTCGATCTCCCGGTGGGAGCCATTACCGCGATCGCCGGAGCCCCGGTCTTCGCCTTCATCTACCTTTCCGGGAGGACGAAAGGATGAGCGCCGACATTCTCCGGGTAACCGGACTCTCCGCCGACTATCCCCGCCGCAAGCAGAGCTCCCGAAAAGACGGACCGATACTCAAGGGCATCGATTTCACCCTCGCGGAAGGACAAAAACTCTGCATCATCGGCCCCAACGGCTGCGGCAAAACGACCCTCCTGCGAGCCCTCGCCGGCATTCTTCCCTACCAGGGCTCGATACTCCTGCGCTCGCCCGGCGCGGACGGCGGCTGGAAAGAACGCAACACGCTGACGAGCCGCGAAGCCGCGACTAAAATCGGCCTGCTCTCCCAGCTTTCCCAAAACCCCTGGCCCTTCACCGTCCGCGAAACCGTCTCCCTCGGCAGGTACGCCCGAAGCACCGGACTCTTCCCCGACTCTGTTCAAAAGAAGGCGGATTCCGACGCGATCTCCGGCTCCATGCAGGCGTGCGGAATCGCCTCCATTTCTGAAACTCCCGTGACGGAGCTTTCAGGCGGACAGCTCCAGCGGGTTTTTCTCTCCCGCGCGCTCGCTCAGGAACCGTCGATACTCCTCCTCGACGAGCCTACCAACCATCTGGATCTCCGCCACCAGCTCGACCTTCTCTCCCATATCGACGCATGGAGCGCGCAGGGCGGACGCGCCGTCATCGGCGTCTTTCACGACCTCAACCTCGCCTCCCGCTTCGCAGACGCCGTAATTCTGATGGAAGACGGCCGCGCGGCCTGCTCAGGACCGGCAAAAGACGTCCTCAGGGGAGAAGAGATCAACCGCGTGTACGGCATGGACGTGGCGCGCACGATCGGCGAGCTTTTACAAAACTGGTGATATCTGTTATCTTTCAGCTTGAAGCGTTTCACGAACGAAAAGGGAGGGCTGGAAACATGACGATACGAGATCTGGTTGAAACCCTCCCCGCCCACATCGTATGCGGACCGGACGGCTACCAGGATTTATCGATTTCCTCGGTGCTCGCCGGCGACCTCATGAGCGACATCCTCGTCTCGGTCGAAGGCGGAGCCCTGCTGGTCACCAGTCTCGCGACCGAACAGACGATCAGAAGCGCTGACATGGTCGGCTCGCCCGCCGTGCTTTTGGTGAACGACAAGCTGCCCACAGAAGAAATGAGAACTCTCGCAATGGACCTGGACATAATTCTTTTCGCAACTCCGCTCCCCATGTACGAAGCCTGCGCGGAAATCGCCAGACTGAAACGCTTATCGGAATAACCATGAATACAGATGAAATACGATCGCTGACCCGAGAAATCATGGAACGGGGGCCTGTTTCGCTCACTCTGTCCGTCCCTGCCGGCCGGACAGAGGCCCCGGACAAGATCCGCGTCCGCAAGATCGCGCTCGCCTCGGGAGAAGCGTGGCAGGTCGAAGAAATCCGCGGATCGAAGGCCTTCCACAAAAACCTGAACGAGTCGGAGCTGCAAGACTATCTCGACGCGCAAACCGGAAACTATACCCGGGGCGAATTCCTGACAGCTTCCGGACGCCTCCAGCTGCTCGTGAACCGGAAGGGCAAGGCCACCGTGATCAGGAAGACGTCGCAGAGCGCCCCCGATGCGGCGTCCGCACCCGGCGGCGCGCAAAGCCCCGGCTCGCATTCATCAGCCTGCTGCCCGGATACAAACGCTTCCGCCGTGAGGGCGACCCAAAGCCGGTGCGCCTGCGTTCCCCCCGCTACGGCCGCTCAGCCGCATAACCGGCAAAAAAAATACATCCTCCCGGAAGGACAGCCGATTCCCTTCCTCGTCCATCTGGGAGTCATGACCGCCGACGGCAGGATAATCCGCGCGAAGTACGATAAATACCGCCAGATCAACCGTTTCCTCGAATATATAGAAGACATCCTCCCCGACGTTTGGCCGGAAAACCCGGCGGAACGCAGAGCGGAAGAACTGGTCGTCGTGGACTTCGGCTGCGGAAAATCCTACCTGACCTTTGCCGTGCAGTATTATCTTGCCGAACTGAAAAAAATCCCGGTGAGGATATACGGACTCGACCTGAAGGAAGACGTAATTACGGCCTGCAGCGCCCTCGCGCGGGACTTCGGCTGCGAAAACCTCGTCTTCTCCGTCGGCGACATCGCGAACTTCTCGGGGACAGAGGAAGCCGACCTCGTGATAACCCTCCATGCCTGCGACACCGCCACCGATTACGCCCTCGCGAAGGCGGTTCGCTGGCAGGCTCGCGGAATTCTGTCGGTTCCCTGCTGCCAGCACGAGCTTAACGCGCAGATTTCCGGAGACCTCGACCGGAGAGAACGCTCCGTATTGCGTCCGGCGTTCCGCTTCGGCCTCGTGCGGGAACGGATGGCGGCCCTCTTCACGGACGTTCTGCGGGCGGAGCTCCTCCAATCGCGCGGATACCGGGTGCAGCTCCTGGAGTTCATCGATATGGCGCATACGCCAAAAAACATACTGATCCGCGCGGTGCGCAATCCGGACGGAACACGGCCGCCCGAAGGGCAAGAGGCCGTCCAATACGAAGCTCTCCGGGATTTCCTGGGAGCCTCCCCGACCCTCGAAAAGGAGCTCATCTGATGGCGAAAATTCTTGTCGGAATGTCAGGCGGAGTAGACAGCTCCGTCGCGGCGAAGCTGCTGCTAGACCAGGGGCACGAAGTCGCCGGCGTTACGCTCAAACTCTACTCGAACGAAGACCTCGGCGAACCGGAAAAACAGGGCCGCACCTGCTGCTCGCTCGACGACATCCAGGACGCCCGGCGGGTCGCCTACAAACTCGGCATCGAGCACTTCGTCTTTAATTTTCAGGAACTCTTCGCGGAAAAGGTGATCGATAAATTCGTGTATACCTATCTGGCCGGCGCAACCCCGAATCCCTGCATCGACTGCAACCGCTTCATCAAATTCGACAAGCTTGTCGAACGGGCAATCCTCCTCGGCTACGACTACGTCGCCACCGGCCACTACGCGCGGATCGAGAAAAACCCCGAAACCGGCCGGCTCGACCTTCTGCGGGGAGCAGACCTTTCAAAGGACCAGAGCTACGTTCTGTACTGTCTGACCCAGAACCAGCTCGCCCACACTCTCTTCCCCCTCGGAGGAATGACCAAGGCGGAAATCAGGCTCATCGCGGAAGACGCGGGCCTCGTCAACGCACGCAAACCCGACAGCCAGGACATCTGCTTCGTTCCGGACGGCGATTACGCGGGCTTCATCGAACGGCGAAGCCCCGGAAAAACGAAAAGCGGCGACTTCATCGACGCTCAGGGCAACAAAATCGGCACGCATCGGGGCATCACGCATTACACCATCGGCCAGAGGCGCGGCATTGCGACCGCCTTCGGCAAACCGATGTACGTCGCCGCGAAAGACGCGAAAAACAACACGGTTACGCTCGGGGAAAACCACGAACTTTCGACGCCCGAACTCGTCGCCCGGGACCTGAACCTCATCGCGGTGGAAAAAATAGACAGCCCGATGCGGGTTACCGCGAAAATACGGTATAATCAAAAGGATCAGGGAGCCCTGCTTCTTCCCGGCGCCGACAACTCGGTCATAGTCCGGTTCGACGAACCGCAGCGCGCGGTAGCTCCGGGACAGGCTGTCGTCTTTTATCAGGGAGAACGCGTAATAGGCGGCGGAACAATTTGACTGTGCGCCCGTCATGACATACAGTATACTTGACACAGGAGAGTAATCGCATGATCGAAGAAAAAGATGTCTACGGCAAGGTTCTTTACGAGGACGATAACCATAAATACATTTGGCTGGGAACAGAAAATAAATACCGCAAGGGCGTCATCCAGACAATGCAGTACCTGATCATCGACAACGGAAGGGGCACCCTGCTCGATCCGGGCGGAGTCCATCTTTTTTCACGGGTCGTCGCTTCGGTAAGCCGATTCATCTCGATCGATAAAATCGACACTATCTTCTTCTCGCACCAGGATCCGGACGTCTCTTCGGGAATAGCCCTGTGGCTGGGAGTCACCAAGGCGAAGGTGTACATCTCTTCGCTGTGGACCCGATTCCTCCCCCACTTCGGCATTGTAGACACCTCCCGCGTACTCCCCATAGAAGACAAGGGCGGAACGCTGAGACTCTCATCCGGAACCGAGCTTCAGTTCGTGCCTTCGCATTTCATGCACTCGCCCGGTCAATTTTCGCTCTACGATCCCCGCTCGAAAATCCTCTTTACCGGAGACATCGGCGCGGCCGTCTTCGGAGAAGGACAGGAAACCCTTTTTATCGACGATTTCAAGCAGAATATACATCTCATCGAAGGGTTCCACGTACGATACATGAACTCGAACGCCGTCGTGAAAAAGTGGTGCTCGATCGTGAGAGCCCTGAATCCCGAAATGATAGCGCCCCAGCACGGAGGAATCTATCGCGGCAAGGCCGTGCAGGATTTTCTCGGCTGGCTTTCTGAACTTCGCTGCGGAGCGGATCGCCTCAACGAATACTTCGGTTCATAAGGGAGCCTGCTATGGAACGGCACGAAACAGAGCAGAACTATGAAGACGCGATAGACAAGTTCGTAGTCGGCTACAATAAAAGCATCATTCTCAATTCCGTCACCCTGCATTCGCTGGACATCCTGGATCAAGCCATGGACCAGGTCGAAAGCGGCTTGAACACCATCGTCAGCGCCTTCGAGGAAATGCGTGCGACCAGCCGGAGCACGTCCGACAACACGAACAGAATAGACTCCATGATGGGAGAGATTCTCGCGAAAAACGGAACAATGAACAACGGCATCGCAGAACGGATGAAGGAAATCGAAAACGCGGCGGCGAACGCCAGATCGATCGCGACCCTCTTCGAAGAGCTCAAACAGCGCACCCAGAGCGTCGCGGGAATTACCGGGTCGATTCAGGACGTATCGGACCGCACCGGAATCCTCGCGATCAACGCCTCGATCGAAGCGGCCCGGGCGGGAACAGTCGGAAGGGGCTTCCGCATCATCGCCAACGAGGTGCGCACCCTTGCCACCCAGACCGGAGACTTCGCCAAGCAGATAGAATCGAACATCGGCGAATTCCAGGGCACCGTTGAAACCCTGAATAAGCAGATGAGTTCCTTCGTAGACCTCTTCTCGCGTTTCAAGACCTCCTTCGCCGACATTCTCACGAGCTTCTCCGACAACGCCCGCACGATCGACGCCGCGGGCCAATCGTTGTCGGAAATAACCGGAGCGATCCGCGAGGAAGCCCAGGCCCTGAACGACGGACTGGTCTCCCTCGAGAACGTGAACGACTCCATGCGGGACACTCACGCGATTCTCGGCGTCATCCAATCGAGCCACCACTTCCTCGACACCCTGCTTGAGCAATCAAGCGATAGTATGGGGCTGTAAAGCCTGATCGAGTCTCCCCCGCAAATCCCGGACCTCCTTCGCCAGGAGAGAGAGCCGGGTGTTGTCGCGGGCGACCGCCATCACATGCACAATCTTCGTCTTCGAGCGGTCCCATATCCGGTAAAAACTGAAATCGAGGAGACGGCTTTCATAACGGTCGTACCCGGCGGACACCTTGAAATGCGTAGCCTGCAGCGGATTCATCGCCGAAATCGATCGCTCGTGATGAGACGGATCGAACATGAGGCCGATGAACTCGTCGAATCTCCGGCTCTTGTCGGGAGCGAGCATCCGGCCGAAAAGCGCCTTCACGTCACGGCCTTCCAGGTTCCTGGAAAGGAAAATCTTCTCCGTAGCGGCCGAATAATTCGGACAAATACGAAAAGCAGGGTCGATCAAAAAAAGCCCGTCGGACACATTGCTGAAAATTTCGCGATATTCGTCCTTCGCGATCGTGTTCAACTCCAATCCGGAGAGCACCCGGTTGTACAAGGCGGCGATCTGGCCCGCCTCCGTAAACGGCTCCACAGGAGCCCGAAGCGATAAATCGCCTGTTCTCGACTGCTCTTCCATAACGGAAAACAGGCCGGCGAGTTCCGTAACCGCGCCGTGCTCCGCGGCGTTCAAACCTATATGCTCTTCTGCGGGAGTTACCCGAAGCTTGAAAAAAAGATTAAAAGCCCACAAAGACGCGAGGGACAGAGGAAACGCCCATAGCGCGCAGGCCGCGACTCCTATCAGCTGAACCAGCAACTGGCTGCCGAACGCCGGAGTCGTGCCGAGAGCCGCAGGATCGCCGAAAATTCCAACCGCAAGCGTTCCCCAGATGCCGGCTGCCAGATGAACGGGAATCGCTCCGACCGCGTCGTCGATTCTCAGGGCTTCCAGCAGCTTTGTCGCCGCGAGCATCACAACGCCGGCGGCAGCGCCGATTACGATCGAATCAAGGGAACTTACAGCATGGCAGCCCGCGGTTATCGCGACCAACCCGGCAAGGGCTCCGTTCATCACATAATCCACGTCGGGAAGGCCGGTGATGGCCCAGCCGAGGAAAAGAGCCGCGACGAGGCCGGCGGCCGCGGAAAGACAAGTATGCAGAATGATGGAAGGTACCGCTCCCGTCATCGCGAGAGTGCTCCCTCCGTTGAAGCCGATCCAGCCGAACCAGAGTACGATTACGCCGGCGACTGAAAGCGGAATGTTCGAACCGGGAATCTTCGTCGCCTTGCCGTCGGCCGAATACCGGCCGGAGCGGGGTCCGAGAACGATGAGACAGGCTAAGGCGACATAGCCGCCGACCGAGTGGACGACCGTCGAGCCGGCGAAATCGACGAAACCGATCGAAGAGAGCCATCCCGCTCCGCCGCTGATAAGCTCTCCGCCGAGGCCTCCCCAGGCCCAATGGCCGAACACCGGATAGATGACGGCCGAAAGGAAAAAGGTGCTGACGATGTAGCCGGAATAGCGCATGCGTTCCGCCACCGCCCCGGAA
Organism: Teretinema zuelzerae; assembly: GCF_021021555.1. Classification (NCBI taxonomy): domain Bacteria; kingdom Pseudomonadati; phylum Spirochaetota; class Spirochaetia; order Treponematales; family Treponemataceae; genus Teretinema; species Teretinema zuelzerae. Next base: position 1,542,174 of record NZ_JAINWA010000003.1, read on the forward strand.
ACGATCGTCGCGGAGGTGCTGCAGAACATCGCCTGGAACAGAAAGAATACCGCGAGTGTTCCCGCGGAAAGGGTCGAGGCAGACGCGCTGAAATCGGGAGCGAACAGAGTGGTTCCGATAAGGCCCGATCGCGATGTTCCGAACATCAACGCAAAGCCGAAAAGCCAAAACACCAAAAGAGACACGCCCAGATCGGTGAGATTCTTCACCGCGACATTGATGCTGTTTTTGCTCCGGGTCATTCCCGACTCAACCATGGCGAAGCCCGCCTGCATAAAAAAGACCAACGCGGCGGCGACCGTCACCCATAACCAGTTCAAAAGCGTTTGAAAATCCATACAACTCTCCTCGCGCGTCCTGCGGGGAGATCCGATAGCAGATGAGGGATCGCCCCCAGCACCTGCGCTGTATGCATAAATATACAATCATAATGCATATAAATGCATAACAATGCAATATCTCAATCGTCTCTTTTCCAAAAAATAAAAAAAAAGTAGTATACGACCCATGAAACTACAACCCGGCATCATCGCAATGGACCTGGACGACACCCTTCTCCGCCACGATCTCACCATTTCAGACCGCACGGTAGCAGACCTGAAAATTGCCATGGAAAAGGGCATAACTGTCATCCTCGCGTCGGGGAGATCTCCCGGAGCAATGCGGCAATACGCGGAACGGATCGGAATCGACCGGGCGAACAGCTTCATGGTCTGCAACAACGGGGCGGAGATCATCGCATCCGATACTGAAAAAACCGTTCTCGAACACTTTCTCCCGGAAGACATCGCCATAGAAGCGTTCCGACTGGTCAAGGACGCCGGCCTTTCCTGCCATATCTACGAAGACGACATCATCCACGTTTCAAAAGAAACAGAATTCTCCGACCGCGACTGGAAGCTTTCAGGACTCAAACCCGTCGTGCCGGCCGATTACGAGGAGCTTCTCCGCAGAGGAGCCTACAAGCTCGTAATACCCGGAGACCCCGAATACATCGTCCCCGTGGAAGCCGAATTCAAGGTGATATTCGAAAACAGGGCGACCATCTTCGTCAGCAAACCATACTTTCTGGAACTCCTTCCCCTCAACTGCGGCAAAGGCGAAGCGCTCAAACACATCGCGGAGAACATCCTCGGCCTCGAGAGGGACAGAGTAATGGCCTTCGGCGACAGCATGAACGACGAATCCATGATCAAATACGCCGGACAGAGCGTCGCGATGTGCAACGGAAGAAAGGAAATACTGGATCTCGCCGCATATTGCACCCGCCGATCGAACGACGACGACGGAATCGCGGACTTTCTCGAAGAATTCGTGCTCTAAGAACCCGCTTATCCGGACTTTTCTGTACGCATGAACCGGGGTGTAGTATACTTAAGCGCATATGCTTGCAATACCGATACATCAGGATAATTCGCCGGAAGCGGTTCTGGAGATTCTGTTTCAACTCAAGGTGCGCGACGTCATGACGCACCACATCCTCACCGGAAAGCCCTCGGAATCGCTGAGGGACATCCGCGAAGTCATGAGGAAAAACAGGATCACCGGCATACCCATAGCCGACCAGGGAACGCTTCTCGGCATCGTTTCGATGGACGACATAATAACCGCCCTCGACGAAGGATGGATGGACGACCCGGCAAGCCTCCACATGACCACAAAGGTGATCGTCCTCCAGGACACCATGTCCCTTTCCTTCTGCGTATCGTACTTCAACAAATACTCTTTCGGCCGCTTTCCCGTTCTGGACAAGGATTCCAAACTGGTCGGCATAGTCACCGCATCGGACGTGATCTCGACCTTGCTGGTCGCTCTCAACAAGGAAATCGGACGGATACAAAGCGAAGACGCCGCATCGATCGCGGAAGGTAAAATGAACGCGGCCGAGCCTGATTCAGGATGCAGGATAGTCGAGTTCAAGACCGAACCGTTCAATTTCGAAATCGCGGGCCGCGCCTCGACAGAGGTAAAGAAAATACTCAAAGGGCTCGGCATAGACCCGGCGATCACCCGCCGCATCGGGATCGCGAGCTACGAGCTTGAGATAAACCAGGTCGTGCACTCGGAAGGCGGAACGATGAAGTACTCCATCACTCCGGACCGCCTGGTCATAGAAGCCGTCGATATCGGACCGGGAATACCGGATCTTTCGAAGGCGATGACGGAAGGATTCTCCACCGCGACCGAGCGGGTCAGATCCCTCGGCTTCGGAGCCGGCATGGGATTGCCGAACACGAAACGAGTATCGGACGATTTCACCATAGAGTCTGAAGCGGGCACAGGAACCCGCGTCCAGGCGATCTTCAACCTGAAAGGAAGCGCAACGCCATGAAAACAAGCGAACTCGCCGGATATCTGGGGGCGGAAAGCCTCAATACCGAATGGACGGACAGGGACATCAAGGGCGTCTACACGACGGACCTCTTAAGCGACGCGATGGCGAACGCAGTGGACAACGGGATACTCGTCACTATTCAGGCGCATAAAAACACAGTAGCCGTCGCCACGCTGAAGGACCTCGCCGCGATAGTAGTCTGCAACAACCGCCCGATACCGGACGACATGATGGAGGCGGCGAAGGAAGAACAAATCGCGCTGTTTCTGACGAAGGAAAGCCAATTCGTCGTATCCGGCAAACTCTATCAGGCGTTCAAGGCATAGCAGGAATTTTTAATGATTATCAGAGCGGATCTCCATATCCACTCATGCCTCTCGCCCTGCGGGGATCTGTCGATGTCACCCCGCGCGATCGCCGGAACCCTCGCGTCCCGCGGCGTTAACCTCGCGGCCCTCACCGACCACAACAGCGCGCTCAACTGTCCCGCCTTCGACGTCGCCTGCCGCGAAGCCGGCATTGCCGCGCTTTTCGGCATCGAAGCCCAAACCCGGGAGGAATGCCACATGCTCTGCCTGTTTGCAGAACCCGAAACAGCCCTGAAGCTCGGTGAAGAGCTCTATGCCGTTATGCCGCCCGTGCCCAACAATCCCGGCAAAATGGGCGACCAGGTCTACGTCGACGAGAACGAGGATATCCTGGGAGAGGTTGAAAAATACCTGGTGACGAGCGCCGATATCGGAATAGACGAGCTCGCAGACCGGGTCCATGAACTCGGAGGCATCGCCGTCCCCGCTCATGCGGACCGCCCGGCCTTCTCCCTCGTAAGCCAGCTCGGCTTTATTCCGGAAGGAAACTGGGACGCGCTCGAACTGGTGCGCCTTCCGCTATCGGAGCCGGCGGCTCGGGAGCTCGATACGCGCGGGTATCCGCTGATCACCTCGAGCGACGCGCACTACATCGAACATCTGGCGCGAAGACCCTTCGACCTCGACATCGCAGACGCCCCCCTGCTCCGCGCGGACGGGCGCGTCGACATGGAAACAATACGGGCCGCCCTTGCGAGGCGGCCCCGTTAAATGCTGATACGCAAATCTTAGTTCGAATACGCGCGCTTCACCTTTCGGGTCGTGGTCATTTCCAACGGCTCGGGGATCAGCGTGGTTTTGCTGATTCTCTGATACGGCTGCAGGCCCTTGTTCACCCGCTCGACAATGTCGTCGACGGCGGTTCGCACCGGATCTTCCGCCTCGGGGGTTCCGCGCATGACATTAAGCCTTTTCAGCAAGTCGTCGGCAGGATACACCAAGGCCTCGATGCCTTCGCTCTTGGTCTCGGCGTCCATCAGATATCCGCGAACGGTGATCTGTTCGATGTCGTTGTAATACAGCTGGAACGCGTTCTCGATTTCTTCGGGATACACGTTCTTACCGCCTTCGGTAACGATCATATTCTTCGCCCGGCCGCACAGATACAGATAATGTTCGTCGTCGAGACGTCCGAGGTCGCCTGTCTTGAACCAGCCGTCGTCGGTGAACACATCGGCGGTCGCTTCGGGCATTTTGTAATAGCCCTTCATGACCATCGGCCCCTTTATCGCGACCTCTCCGACGCCGTTTTCGTCCGGATCGAGAATTTTCATCTCCATATGGGGAGGAAAATACCGGCCGACGCTGTCTATCTTGAAATTCTCGACGGGATTCAGGGCGACGATCGGGGACGTTTCGGTCAAGCCGTAACCCTGGATGAAGTCGATGCCGAGTTCGTTGTACACCCGGAACACGCTCGCGGCGAGCGGTCCGCCGCCCGAAATCGCGATGCGCAGCGTCGCAAGACTGGCCTTGTCGAGAACTGCGTGGAAAATTTTCTTTCCAGGATTTTTCCCGGTGATCTTTTTGACGAGATAGGAAACGCCCATGAGGAATTTCATCAGGCCGTAGACTACGGGACCCTTGTCCTTGATTCCCTTCATGATGCCGGCAAGGAGTTTGTTGAAAAGCAGGGGCACTCCGAGAAGCATGGTGATCTTGCCCTCGCGGAGCTCTTTGAGCATGCGTGAAACCGCCATGCTCTTTCCGAACACCACTTCCGCTCCCACGGAAATCGCTTCGATGAATACGGCGAGCATGGTATAGGAGTGATGGATGGGCAGAAGCGCGTAAAAGACGTCGGTGGCATATATGGAAAGATTCGACTGGGCTATATAGCAGTCTGAAACCAGGTTTCGATGGGTGAGCATGACTCCCTTCGGAGTGCCCGTCGTACCGGAAGTAAACATGATCGCAGCAAGGTCCTCTTCTCCGGCAGGAACGATGGACGAGAGAGCCGCTTCGAGATTCTTGGGCTGCAGATTGTACGGATAGGCTCCGGGATCCTTTTTGCTCAGCGACATCACCTTCCAGGAGGACTTCAGAGAGACAAAATGCTCGTGCTTTTCCTCGTCGACGAAGAAATACGCCGGATCTGAAGCCTTTAAAAGGTTTTCAATTTCGTGATCGTGCAGGCCGTAATCTATCGGAATGACGACCGCTCCCGCGTACAGAGTCGCCAGATACGTCACCGCCCATTCGGGAGAGTTTTTTCCGGATACCGCGACGTGATCGCCCTTTTTCACGCCGTTTTCATGAAGCCATGCCGCAAGAGTTTTAACCTTTGCCAGCGCTTCGTTGTATGTAAGGGTGATGCGCTCGCTTTCGAAAACGGTAAAACAGGGCCGGGAACCGTATCTCTCGACCGTTATGGAAAACATCTCAGGAAGGGTCGGCCACTCGCCGGTGAAAGTCTTTCCGCGCCAGGAGTCAAGAAAGGCCCAGGGACTGCGTTCGATCAATTTCATAATAACCTCTTATAAAAAAAACGGGAGTGTATTAGTATGACAATAAGTATGACACACATTACATTTTCAGGGTTGCATATTACCATAAAAAAACCGATCAAATCGATGCTCGCGGCCGGCTTCATCATACTGTTGTTCGGTTCCCAGCCGCTCGCCTCCCAGGCTCTCGCGGCGGCGGAAAAAGGACAGCTGAAAACGAGGGATCTGTTCGTCAGGAGCGCGAGAACCTACCTCGGCACTCCGTACCGTCTCGGAGGCGCATCGCGCGCCGGAATGGACTGCTCGGGGCTCGTAATGGCAGCGGCGAACGAAGGCGCGGGAATTGCTACTCCCAGAACGGCCGCGACGATCGCCGAATGGACGACGCGGATCGCGAACGACGCGCGCGAACCGGGAGACCTCCTGTTTTTCGGCTCGGGCTCTGGAATCAACCATGTCGGAATATATCTCGGAGCCGGCTCCTTCATCCATGCCGCCTCGGACGGCCCGAAAACCGGAGTCATCATATCCGATCTGCAGGAAAACTACTGGAAGAAGCACTATCTCTACGCGGGCCGCTTCCTGCCGCCGGATAACCTCAGACGGGCGGAACCGGGAGCGCTTCCGGAAACGCGCGCCGCGCAGAATACCGAAGATAGCGGGACCGGCGGCGGACAGAGCATGTTCGCCGGCATCCCCTTCGAAGGTCGCGCAGGCTTCCGCGTTACGCTTACCGGCGCCGGCCTGTGGGATATGATGCCGGGTGTTCCATTTTTTCGCGGCGGCTCGGTCAACGCGGACATCGCCTGGGTGAAAGGCGTTTCCGTCTATCCGGGACTCGGAGCGGGCTTTGCGGCGGACGCCAGGACCGGATCGCTCAGCATTCCCCTGACCGCGTCGATCGGCACTTCCACCGGATTCAAGTTCTTCATCGGCACGCAGATACACCTTGCGGCGGACGACGAGCTCGATTCGTCGCCGCAATTCCCCGGCATCATCGGTCTGGGATGGAACTCGCCGCCGGCGGCGCTGCTTGGACAACGGATCAGCTTTTGGCAGTCGGCCGAATACTCATGGTTTCCCGACGATACTAGCGGCACCGGATTCAGATTCGGCACGGGGGTAAGCCTCTATTATGATCTATAAAAACATCGAAACGGCCGCTTTCTTTTGCATCGCTCTCGCCTGCGCCGCCTTATCGGCATGCGCCCCACAGGCAACGCTTACCCTGAAACCCGAAGGCGGCGCGCGCATTGATTTTCAGATGACGATTTCCCCGAACGCGGAAAAAACCCTTGAACGGTTTACCGGAACCGGCGGGGACAGAGGAATATTCGACGTCCAAGCGATACAGACAAGCCTTGCCCTCGCCGGTTTCAAATCGGCCTCCGCGGAAATCGCGCAAAACGCATCCCTCAGCCTTTCTATTCCCGCGGAAAAGGGGCAACAATATCCGGGAGACGCGATTCTCGTCGACCATGACAAGAAGACGGCCTCGCTTTCCCTCTCCCGAGATAACCTTTCCGCCGTTTTCGCCGTCTTTCCGCCGGAAACCCTGGATTTCCTCGAACTCCTGATGGCGCCGGCGTTCACCGGAGAAGAGCTCGATCGCGAAGAATACGTCGACATCATCGCTTCCGCCTACGGAAAAACCGTCGCCGGCGATCTTGAAAACTCCGCACTGAGCTTCACCATCCGCGCCCCGGCCCCGATGACCGTCACCGGTTCCAGTGCCGGACTCCAATACAAAAAACTGAACTCTGCGATAGTCTGCACGATTCCGCTCGTCGATCTGCTGGTCCTTTCCGAACCAATCACGCTCGACATGCGCTGGTAACGATTTCTGCGCGCGGCTTCTCCGAACTTGCCGGAGAAGCTCGCGACAAACACCCTTGAAAACCGCCTCATTTACAAAGAGTTTTCCCACAATTTTCCATATCGTGCTAAAATGGACGAATAGTACTGGACTGAAGCAGATGAAATTCGCCCGCGCTTAACGGATTGAAAATATCTTGTCTTATTAGTACAATACTCGAAGCATATATCGATATAATTTTATCGAGTGTAAATTGGGGGTTTTTACATGGCTACAGCGTGCGAGTTCTCGAACGAACTCAATGCTTTTATCGACGAATGGAAGACGAAACCGGGCAATCTTATCATGATCCTTCACCGGGTTCAGGAAGAGCAAGGGTTCATCTCCAAGGAAGCCGCTATGGAAGTAGCGGGCCGCACAGGAAATCCATTGGCCCGGGTCTACGGGACGATGTCGTTTTATCACTTCTTCAAGACAGTTAAACCCGGAAAGAACAGAATTTCCGTCTGCCTCGGAACCGCCTGCTATCTCAAGGGCGGCCAGGACCTGATCGATGAGTGCAAGAGCATGCTCGGCCTCTCCGGCGAGCAGATCACCACGGAAGACGGTCTTTTTTCCGTCGAGCCCGTGCGCTGCATCGGCTGCTGCGGTCTCGCTCCCGTTCTATCCGTCAACGGCGACGTATACGGCAAGCTGACCCGCGACCAGATCGACGGAGTCATCGCCAAATACAAGACAGAATAGGCTCATGCACTTCACGCTCTGCGATATGTTCAGCGATTTGACCCAGAACGCGGTCGAAGCAGGCGCCCGGACTATCACAGTGGAGCTGGACCAGAGCCCCGCCCGCATCGGCTTTCGAGTGAAGGACGACGGAAAGGGAATGACGGCTGAAGAACTGCAAAAGGCCTCGGATCCGTTTTACACCGACGGGATCAAGCATCCCGGCAGAAAAATCGGACTCGGAATACCGTTTTTAATCCAGACTGCCGAAAGCACCGGCGGAACCTGGAACATCAGTTCGGAAAAAGGAAGGGGAACGCTTCTCGAAAGCGCCTTCGATCCGACGAACATAGACACGCCGCCGGTCGGCAGTGTCGCCGGATTCATTCGGCAGGTTTTGACTCTCGAAGGCTCGTACGAGATGATAGTCAGGCGCACCCGGAAAACGGACGCAGGGGACGAAACATCGTACGAGGTGCGGAGGTCGGAGCTGCTGGAGGCTCTCGGACTCGCGGAAGCGGGCTCCTTTACGGATGCGAACGCTCTCGCGCTTCTCGGAACATATCTGGAATCAATGGAGGAATAACATGGCTAAAATGTCGCTGGAAGACCTGCGCAAGCTGAGGGAATCTACCCAACAGCAGATTAAAAAGCGCGATACCGATGATAAAATCGCCCAGATCGTGGTGGGAATGGGAACCTGCGGAATCGCCGCGGGCGCGAAAGAAACACTCGACGCCTTCGTGAAGGAACTGGACGACAAGGGAATGGGCGGAGACGTCATCATCCGCCAGACAGGCTGCATGGGCCTGTGCCAGAACGAACCCACCGTCGAAGTGATCATGCCCGGAATGCCCAGCATCATCTACGGCGGAGTCAATGCCGCCGTGGCCCGCGGAATCGTGGAAAAGCACCTGATGAAAAAGGAACTTCTCAACGAGCGCATTCTGGACCGTCCTGCCGTGGACATTCTGAAGAAGTAAGGAGCAAAAGACAATGGCATACACCCACTACATACTTGTCTGCGGAGGAACCGGATGCGAATCCAGCGGAGCGGACAATATATTCAACACCCTTCAGACCGCGGCCAAAGAGGCCGGAGTCAATGATAAAGTCCAGATCGTAAAGACCGGATGCTTCGGATTCTGCGAAAAAGGTCCGATCGTCAAGGTTCTGCCCGAAGACTCCTTCTACGTCGAGGTAAAGCCCTCCGACGCCAAGGAAATCATCGAGGAACAGATCGTAAAGGGACGCGAAGTAAAGCGCCTCCTCTACAACAAGGACAAGAAAGCTAATCAGGTAGAAGAGATCGAGTTCTACCAGAAGCAGCTCCGCATCGTATTGCGCAACTGCGGCGTCATCAATCCCGAGAATATCGAAGAATACATCGCCCGCGACGGATATCTCGCCCTGGAAAAGGCTCTCTTTTCCCTCACTCCCCAGCAGATCGTCGACGAAATCAAGGCTTCCGGTCTGAGAGGCCGCGGCGGCGCCGGATTCCCCACCGGACTGAAATGGGAAGCCGGCCTCAAGGCCGCAGGCGACGTTAAATACGTCGTGTGCAACGCCGACGAAGGCGATCCGGGCGCGTACATGGACCGTTCCACCATCGAAGGCGATCCCCACTCGGTGATCGAAGCGATGACCATCTGCGGAAAGGCGATCGGAGCAAACACCGGTTTCGTCTACATCCGCGCAGAATATCCCCTCGCCGTAGACCGCCTCAAGATAGCGCTCAACCAGGCCCGCGAAGCAGGACTTCTGGGCAAGAACATTCTCGGCTCCGGATTCGATTTCGACATTGAAATCCGCCTCGGCGCCGGAGCCTTCGTATGCGGCGAAGAAACAGCTCTTCTCCGCTCGATCGAAGGCCAGCGCGGAATGCCCACGCCGAAGCCCCCGTTCCCCGCGCAGTCCGGACTCTGGGGAAAACCCACGATCATCAACAACGTTGAAACCTGGGCGAACATCCCGGTCATTCTCAATAAAGGCGCCGAATGGTTCGGAAAAATCGGAACGGCCGACTCCAAAGGAACAAAGGTATTCGCGCTGACCGGAAAGGTTAAAAACTCCGGCCTCGTCGAAGTTCCGATGGGAACCACCCTCCGCGAAATCATTTTCGAAATCGGCGGCGGCATCAAGAACGGAAGGAAGTTCAAGGGAGTTCAGACCGGCGGTCCTTCCGGCGGAATCCTGACGGAAGAAGCCCTCGACACTCCGATCGACTTCGGCGCGCTCACCCGGCTCGGCTCCATGATGGGCTCAGGCGGAATGATCGTCATGGACGAAGACGACTGCGTAGTCGACGTTTCGAAGTTCTACATGGAGTTCTGCGTGGACGAATCCTGCGGCAAGTGCTCGCCCTGCCGGATCGGAACGCATCAAATTCATTCGCTTCTGGAGAAAATCTCCCGGGGCAACGGATCGATGGAAGATCTCGATAAAATCAAGGAAATCGGATTCGCGATGCAGAAGAGCTCGCTGTGCGCGCTCGGACAGTCGGCTCCCAATCCGACTCTTTCCACGATCAAGAAATTCGAGGACGAATACGTCGCGCACATCAAGGACAAGAAATGCGCCGCGGGCAAGTGCAAGCACCTCGTCGTGTTCGAAATCAACGAGAAGTGCATCGGTTGCGGCGCATGCGCCCGCAAGTGCCCGGCGAACTGCATCACCGGCGAGAAGAAAACCCGCCATACGATCGACCAGTCAAAGTGCCTGAAGTGCGGCGAGTGCTTCAACACCTGTAAATTCGGCGCAGTCGTCAAAGCGTAAGGACTCAAGGAGAAGCATAATGATTAACGTCAAAATAAACGGAAAAGCCCTGCAGGTGGCGGAGGGAACAACCATCCTCGCCGCCGCTAAACAGGCCAACGTAAAGATCCCCTCTCTCTGCTACAATTCCGATCTCCCGGCATGGGCGTCCTGCGGCATCTGCATCGTGCGCCAGGAAGGAACGGCGCGCATGCTCCGCGCGTGCTGCACCAAGGTCACCGAGGGAATGAGCGTCATCACCCACGATCCGGAAATCGTCAAGGCGAGACGGACTGTGCTTGAACTCATCCTTTCCAACCATCCCCAGGAATGCCTCACCTGCACACGCAACAACAATTGCGAACTGCAGAGCCTCGCGGCTGAATTCGGCCTGCGCCAGATCCGCTTCGACCACTTCATCATCGATCGGCCGATCGACAACACCAACGACGCGATCGTGTTCGACCGCAACAAGTGCATCAACTGCGGCCGCTGCGTCGAAGTGTGCCAGCAGGTGCAGGGCGTCAACGCGATCGAGTACCAGGGACGCGGCGGAAAGACCGTCATCGGACCGGCGGCACTCGCCAACCTCGCCGATTCTCCCTGCGTTCGCTGCGGCCAGTGCGCGGTCCACTGCCCCGTCGGCGCAATCTATGAAGCGCACGGAAGCAGGAAGATCTGGGATCGCCTCGCCGATCCGGAAGTCACCACCGTCGTACAGATCGCTCCCGCGGTCCGCGTAGCGCTCGGCGAAGAATTCGGACTCGAGCCCGGCGCTCTTTCCACCAAAAAGATCTACACCGCGCTCCGCCAGATCGGATTCAACTACGTATTCGATACCAACTTTTCCGCTGACCTCACCATCATGGAAGAAGGAACCGAACTCATCGGCAGGCTTCTTGAAGGAAAGGGCGAAATTCCGCTCTTCACATCCTGCTGCCCCGCCTGGGTCGATTACGCGGAGAAGAACTGCCACGATCTGCTCCCCCACGTCTCCTCTGCGAAGAGCCCCCAGCAGATGATGGGCGCGATGATCAAAACCTATTGGGCGGAAAAGGCTAAAATCGATCCGGCGAAAATTTTCTCCGTATCCGTCATGCCCTGCACGGCAAAAAAATACGAATGCAAGCGGGACGAGTCTATGAACTCTTCCGGCTTCCAGGATGTCGATTCCGTCCTGACGACCCGGGAACTCGCCCGTTTCATCAAGCAGGCGGGAATCGACTTCAATTCCCTCGCGGAAAGCGAAGCCGATAATCCCCTCGGACCGTACACCGGAGCGGGAACGATCTTCGGAGCGACCGGAGGCGTCATGGAAGCGGCTCTCCGCACGGCATACGCAGTGATCACCGGCAGCGAACTCGGCGACATCAACTTCGTTCCGGCTCGCGGATTGCAGGACGTGAAGGAAGCGACCGTCAACGTGAAGGGCAAGGATCTCCGCATCGCGGTCGTCCATCAGCTCGGAAACGTCGCGGCCGTCGTCGACGCGGTGCGCGCGTCCAAGGCAAAGGGAGGGGAACCCCTCTATCACTTCATCGAAGTGATGGCCTGCCGCGGCGGATGCGTATCCGGCGGCGGACAGCCCTACGGAGCGGACGACGAAGTCCGCGCAAAGCGCGCCACAGGCCTCTACACGGACGACACCAAGAGCGAAATCCGGGTTTCCCACAAGAACCCCTACGTTCAGCAGGTATACACCGAGTATCTGGGCAAGCCGAATTCGGAAAAGGCTCACCACCTTCTTCACACTCACTACGTAAAGCGCCCGCTGTATAAATAACGCGAGGCGGCGGCCTTCCGAAAGGAAGGCTCAACCGCTTGCGAAATAAAAAAGCCCTGCCCGGAAGCATATCCCGGGCAGGGCTTTTTTTTGTTCAACGGCTTTATTTCATGCCTTGTCCGAATTAAGACGGCCTATCAGATTCCAGAAAAAAGAACAGGTAAGAGGAATTTTCGCGACAGGGATGCGCTCGTTTCGCGCGTGCATGGTTCCGCGCTCTTCTTTGGAGAGCTCCATCGCGGAAAACTTCAGAACGTTGTCGCAGATGCGGGAAAAATGCCGCGAGTCGGTGCATGCGACCATGAGATACGGCGCCGGCACGGCCTCGGGCCAGACCGCTCTGATGGATTCGGAAACAGCCTTCCATGCGTTCGAATCCGTAGAAGCGACCGGAGACGGGTCGTTTCCGTACGCGAGGGAGACCTTCACCCGATCGTCGCGGACGCGGGATTTAATCTCGGAAAGAGTCCCCTCGACCGTATCGCCGGAGAGGAGGCGGAGATTGAAACCGGCGCTCGCGAGCGACGGCATCACATTGAACGCGGGCCCGCCTGAAAGAGTCGTCGCGCAGCAGGTCGTGCGCATCATAGCGTCGAGCTCGCCGCCGGAGAGTCTGCAGATCAATTTGAACAACGGCAGAAAAATCCGTATATTGGCGAACAGAACCCGGTAGCCGAACGAAGATCTCCGGCCGAGGACATCGAACATCGCGGCCGAGGCCGGGGACAAGCGTGCGGGAAACGGCCGGGAAAGAACCGAACGTATCGCGCGGGCGAGGATATCCACCGTCTGCCGCCTGGGCGGAGCCGAAGCGTGGCCGCCGTTGCTTTCTACCGCAAGCTCGACGTTCATCATCCCTTTTTCCGCGATGCCTACCACCGCGCAGGGCTGAGAGACTCCGGGAAACACGTTCGAGACGACGGCTCCGCCTTCGTCCAGCACCAGGGAAGGACGGACCCCGAGCGACTTCAAGTGCTCGACGATCGCGGGAGCGGACGGTCCGAACACTTCCTCGTCTCCGGAGAACGAAAGCCAAATATCCCGGTCGGGAACAAAACCCTCGCGGATTCTCGCCTCGACGGCTTCCATAATCCCGCAGAGCGTAATCTTCGTGTCGATCGCGCCCCTGCCCCACAAGACGCCGGCGTCGTCTATCTTCCCGGAAAAGGGCTCATGAACCCAGCCTGTCTCTGTCGCGGGAACGACATCGTAATGAGCCATAAAAACGACCGACTCTTCAGCGGACTTCCCCTTCCAGCGGTACAGCACTCCGCTCGGACCGATGAGCTCCCGGGAACAGACACGGGATGCTTCCGGGTACAGGCTTTGAAGAAGATCGCGGAAATCCGAAAATACCCGAAGGTCAGACTTCGCGGGGTCGATATTCGATACAGTCGGAATCCTGATCATCTCGGAAAGATGAGCGCTCACCGACTCTTCGCTGAACGGATGTTCCGTCAGGGAGACCGGCGAATCGGCCGGCGGTTTGAAAAGAGCCGCGCGAATCAAAACGAATGCAACAAACAGAACGAACAGAATAAGCGCGGCGAAAAACGCCTGGGTCATCATGCTCATAGAAGGCCTCGCGTATAGAGCAGTCGGGCGAAGCCGATCGAAACAAGGGCTCCGACGGGGACGAGAAGGCTTACGGCCCCCGCAAGCGAAGGCACCGCAAGGAAGAGAATCACCATCGCGGCCAGGGGAGCGACAGAAATCTTCCAGTTGCGCGCGACGAATACGACCGCAAGCCCTCCGAACAGGGCGGGGAGAATCATTTTAAATGCGGGTTTCAATACCGGCATGGCGAGAATCGGCGAAAGCCGCGAGAAAAGAGCAACGCCGAGAACGAGGATCAGCGTCGTTACGATCGAGGTGACCGCGATCGCGATAGTGGAAAGAACCTCGCCCGCTTCCGTGCCGGGCTTAACCCCGGCGTTCTGCATGGCCGAAAGAGCGGCGGGCGCTTTCAAATTCGTGATGTTTCCCGTGACGAAGGCGAGATAAGTTCCTCCGGAACCGAGCATCGGCGCGTAGGTGAGGACCTCGATCGCGCATACGGTCCAGAAAACGGGAGCTACGGCCAGAAGCCCTTTCAATACCGGCATAAAGCCGGGCCAGGCGTTGTAGCGAACCGATATCGCGAACGGAACGGCCAGCATGACCGCAAGGGCGGCGAACATCCAGGCCCGGCCCCAGGTATGGACGTTTCGCTCGTATCCGGTCAAAACGGGTACAGGATCGCTATGCGCGCAATTTTCTTGTTTCATATTATATTCCTTTAATTCCAAAGAGCGGGAGGAAGGAGAGAGGCCGGAAGAGCCTGGGCGTAGAAAACGGCAAGAGCCATCGCTCCGAGCATGCTTAGCGGCATCGCGAAATCCTCCAGCCATTTAACTCGAACCTTCTTAACGAGAATTCCGATGACGATCATCAGAACGGCTGAGGAAAGGAGAGTGAGAACAGGAAGAAGGCCTCCTGAAACGCCCATGCCAAGAAAGGCGGATATCATGCCGAGGAAGAGGGCGTTCATAAACACCTCGCCCCATCGATTATCCTTGCGTTGAATCTTCAATACGCCGCGTTGAATTTTTTCCAGAAACAACGGAATGATGACCAGCGGAGAAATGCAGCCGAGAGTCATCACCCAGGCGATCGCGGAAAAGGAACGGGCTTCGGATACCGGCTCCGCAATGGAACCGCCGAGGGCGTTCAAGGCGGCGCTCGCCGCGGGAAGCTCATAGGTGACCGCGCCGAGAACGCTCAGACGAATCCACGGAAGAGGCAGCCCCAGGGCGTATGAAAGGGTGATCAGTCCCAACAGGATGGAAACCGAGGGAAGGACGGCAAAAAGCGCAGCGGAACGCGCGGTGCGGTATAGAACCTTCCGGTCGAGGCCGAGCTCGGTTCCGCGGCGGAACGCCCGCGCAAGAAAATACAGAGACTGCGCGACGACGAAGACTGCGACCAGAGCGCCCAGCATATACATGAAGGAACTCGACTTGAAATCTGACATTACAACTCCCTTTTTCAATGATCTATCGCAAGTATACCATGAGACCGCGGAACTGCGGAAACGCTAATTCTGATTTGAATGCGCTCAGGATCGAGGAGCCTCCTCGGGTTCGAACTGGCTCTCGTATAATTCTGAATACAGGCCGCGTTTGCGAAGCAGGCTGTCATGAGTTCCCTGTTCGACAACGTCCCCGTCCTTCATCACCAGCACGAGGTCGGCGTTTTTAATCGTAGACAAACGGTGAGCGATGACGAAACTCGTCCTGCCGGACATGAGAGCGTCCATCGCTTTTTGAATCAGCACCTCCGTTAAACTGTCGACCGAGCTGGTGGCTTCGTCGAGAATAAGGATCGGCGGATCGGCCAGAATCGCACGGGCAATCGTCAGAAGCTGTTTTTCTCCCCGGGAAATATTCGTTGCGTCCTCGTTGATTACAAAATCGTAGCCGCCAGGGAGCGATCGTATGAAGTGATCGGCCTGGGCGCACGAAGCAGCCTCAACGACTTCTTCATCGCCGGCGTCGAGCCGTCCGTACCGTATATTCTCGCGTATCGAACCGCGATAGAGCCAGGTATCCTGGAGCACCATGCCGAAGGCAGACCGCAAATCGCGGCGATCCAGACGGTGCGCGTCGAGGCCGTCGACCGATATCGACCCGGACTCGACAGGATAGAAACGCATCAACAGCTTCACCATCGTCGTCTTGCCGGCTCCCGTCGGACCCACGATCGCGACCTTCATGCCCGGCTCCACGCGGGCGGAAAAACCGCGAATAACCGGCTTTCCCGGAACATAGGAAAAACGAACGTCGTCGAACTCGACCGAACCTTTCACAGAACCGCGAGGAAAAGCCGTCCCGCCGCCGCTTTCTTCCTCGGCTTCTCCGAGAAACGCGAATATGCGTTCGGCAGCCGCGGCCATGGACTGCAACACGTTCGAAATATTCGCCGCCTGGGCGATAGGCTGATTGAACTGGCGGACATACTGCACGAAGGCCTGGATATTGCCGACCGAAAGAAGGCCTCTGACGGCGAGGAATCCTCCGACGAGGGCGATAACCACATATCCGATGTTCGCGATGCCGCCCAGGACCGGCATCATCAAACCCGAGAAAAACTGGCTCTTCCACGCAGACGCATGCAAATCCCTGTTATGAGACTCGAAGGTTTTCACCGCGGCGCTTTCCCCTCCGAAAGCAAGCACGACCGAATGGCAGGAATACATTTCCTGCACATGGCCGTTCAGGGCTGCTATCGACTCCTGTTGCTTTCTGAAATACGGCTGGGATTTACGGACGATGAATTGTACGAACACGAGGGACAGAGGAAGAACGATCGCGGACGCAAGGGTCATCGGGATGCTGATCGCGGCCATCATTATGAGAATGCCCGAGAGCATCGCCACCGAAGATATAATCTGTGATAAACTCTGATTTAAAGTCTGGGTGACCGTATCGACGTCGTTCGTCAACACCGAAAGGATATCTCCTCTGGCGCGGTTATCGAAATAGGAAAGCGGGAGCCGGTGCAGCTTCGCCTCGAGATCCCTGCGGAGCGAGTACGACACCTTCATCGAAATGCCGCTCATAATAAAGGCCTGCAGCCAGTTCAACAGAGAGCTTAAGCCGTATAATATAGAAAGAACAAGAATGGATTTAGCGATGAATTGAAAATCGGGCCCGCCGAATACGTTGGTCGTGATGCGCCCCAGCAACACGGGAGACAATACCGCAAAGACGGTTGAACCGGCAGACAAGACAAGCGACGCCGCGATTAAGGCGAGGTGCGATGAAAGATACCTTTTAAGCGAGAGAAGGCTCCCTCCGAAGTCCCTGGCTTTCTCTCCCGGCATCATGCCCATGGGGCCGCCGCGTCCGGGTCCGCCGGGTCCCGGGCCCCTCCCCCCTAGCAGCCCCCGTCCGGCTCCCGGACCAAAACCCCGGGCCGCATTTTGTTCCGCGCTTGAAGAGTTTCTCTCCTTGTCGTCGACGCTCATGATCGAACCTCCGCCGCGTTTTGGGATTCCGCAAGTTGTTTATACAGGGGACAGAGCAGCAAAAGTTCTTCATGAGTTCCGCTGCCGGCTATCCTCCCGTCATCCAGAACGACGATGCGGTCGGCATGCTTCACCGTTTCGATTTTCTGCGATACGACAAGCACCGAGGCCGACTTTGTGCGCTTTTTCAAAGCGGCGCGGAGACGGGCGTCGGTTCGCCCGTCCAGCGCGGAGAAACTGTCGTCGAATACATAAAGGTCCGGGTTTCTCGCCAAAGCGCGCGCTATGGCGATACGCTGCCTCTGTCCACCCGAGAGGTTCGATCCGCCCTCGGCAACCCGGCTTTCGAACCCGCCTTCAAGTTCGGAAATAAAATCGAGGGCTTGAGCCGTCGAAGCCGCGGCCTCGATCCCTGCTTCGTCCGCGTTCTGGTTTCCGTATCGGATATTATCCGCTATCGAACCGGAAAAAAGCGCCGCCTTTTGATGGCAGAATCCGATTCGGGAACGCAATTCTGCCAGGGACAGAGCACGAACATCCTTTCCGCCGACTAACACCGAACCGCCCGATGCGTCGTAAAACCGGGGAATCAAATTCGCAAGAGTGGATTTACCGGCTCCCGTCGGGCCGACGAGGGCTACCGTCTCCCCGGGCGACATCGAAAAGGACACATCGCATAACGCGTCCTCCTCGGCCCCTTCGTACCTGAAGGACACGCCCCGGAACTCGACGCTGCCGGCTGAAGCTTCCAACGCCTCCGGCTTTTCAGGATCAGTAATCGAAGGATCGACGGCAAGAACTTCAGAAATCCGCTTAGCGGAGACAGCCGCCCTCGGGATCATGATGAACATCATCGATATCATTAAAAAAGACATGATCACATGCATGGCATACTGCAGATACGCCATCATCTGGCCTACTTCCAGCGAAGAGGCCGCCACATGCTTCGAACCGATCCATACGATCAGCAGGCTGCATCCGTTCATTACGAGGGTCAACGAAGGATGCAGGGCAGACATCATCCTGTTCACAAAAAGGTTGACGGCGGTCAATTCGGAATTAGCCTCGTCGAAACGATTCATCTCGAAAGACTCGGCGCCGTACGCCCGTATCACCATGATTCCGTCCAGATGTTCGCGCCCGATCAGGTTCAAGCGATCGACCAAGCCCTGAATCAGCTTAAAACGGGGCATTGCGACGACGACCATGACAACGACCATCAACGAAACCAGGAAAACAGCGAGGGCTAAAATCCAGCTCATCGAATAGCTTGTGCGGATAGCCATGACGAGGCTGCCGAACCCCATGACGGGAGCAAAGAGGAGCATCCGCAAAAACATGGAAACGATATGCTGTAAATGCGTCACATCGTTCGTCGTCCGGGTCAAAAGCGAGGCATTGGAAAGCGAGTCGAACTCGGCAAGCGAAAAAGATTGAACCCGTTCGAACAGCGATTGACGGAGATCGCGGGTAAAACCGGCCGACGTGCGGGACGCCGCAAATCCGACCCCGACCGACGCGATTACCCCGATAACGGTCATCGCCGCCATTTTAGCGCCGGAAAGGAAAATAACGCCGTCAATGCCGCCGCGTACGCCTCGATCGACGATGTCTGCCATGATGGAGGGCAGCGAAAGCTCTGAAACAGCCTGGATAAGCAGCAAAGCAACGGTTATCGATACATAACCCAGATACGGCTTTAAAAATCTGAAAAGACGAACCATCGGCACGCTCCTGTACGCTATCAGCATACGTGAAAAAAAACTTGCGTCAACCCGAATGAAAGCCGTTCATTGACACCTCAATGAAAGTATGTGAAACTTGACCCAAGCCTTAAGCGATGAAACCCATGCTTCAGAACAACCAGAATTCTTTTCAAAAAATCCTGCGCAATTCATGGGCCGACGTTTGCTCGGGAGCGCCTCGCACCCTCATCTGCTCCGCAACAGACACCGCGGCCTTCCGCTCGGCCGCAACCGGGTTCATCGCTGAAGCGGCTGAACAGATCTACTTAGCCGACCACCACATTAGTCCCGATGCCGTCCACCCGCCCTGCCACCCGTTCATGGAGATAATTCCCGATTTCTGCAAGCTGTACGACCAGAATCCATGGACGCTCGTGCAAAGCGACTGCGTATATCCGCCTCTCAAACCCCTTTTCGCCTCGTTCATCGAAGGAATCCCTGCCTTGCGCAAGGACTACATTTTTCTGGATGAAATTTCCTTCGAGAAGTCGAAGTTCAGGCAATCGCTTTTTGATCTTCTCGCTGCTCTGTCCCTCATACGCCCCATTGTCGTAGTGCTGTCCGGAATACGGAACGCAGGACCGGAGTTGCTGGAATTCCTCAAATTCCTGCAGGAAAAACAAAGGAATCCCGAAGGGGACAGAGCAAGAATCCTCTGCGTCTGCGCGTATAGTCCGCAATACGGGCTGGAAGACGAAGCATCGCTGGAAAGATGGGATTCCTTCATCGGCTTTACTGAGCAAAAAGAAGGCGTTTTCGGAATAGAAAGCAGTAGCGGAACGGGCGACGAACAGCTTGAAGAACAGAATCTCATGCCTTTAAATATGATCGTCGACCACGCGATGAGAAATCTTTCCTTTTTAGCCTGCGAGGAAGCATTAACCTGCTGCGAGGAGGCGGAAAAATCGCTGGGTATCGTCAATCCCGACGACGCTCCCGCGATGCAACGGAAAATCACCGAAATACGCGCTCTGTCCCTGTATTACCTCGGGCGTTACAGCGAGGCTCTTATCGCGTATCACAGCCTGGTCGAAGCGGCGCAACGACAGGACAAGCCCGCGCTTCTCGCAAAAACGTACATCCAAACAGCCATGGTCTATCTGCAAAAAGGCGACGTAGATTCAGCGATACGGTTCCTGAGCATTCTGCAAAAACTGCAGGAAGAGCAAAAAGACCGGAATTTATCCAGAGACACCCTGTATCTTTCCCTCGTGATTTCATTAAAAACCTCGCAGCCGATTTCGGAATCCGATTATTTCACCCTCATGAACTCATTGAAAGCGGACGGATTCGAAGGCCTGTACGCCTTCGTCTGCGCAAACGTCCACCTGTACGCGCATTACTATCGCTCCTTCAAGAACGTCATCTCCGTCTGCAACGAGGCGATCTCGTACTATGCGCTTATCCAAAATGAAATGGGGCTTTCGTTCGCGTATCATAAAGCGGGCATTATGTTTTCCAATCATGGAAACTTTCGCGAAGCTCTGATCTACATGAACAAAACCCTGCACATCCGCGAGGCCGGAGGAAACACGGAAGGCGTAATACGGATACAAAACGGCATCGGATATCTGTATTACCTGCAAGGGAAATATTCCCAGGCGCTGTCCTGCTTCCAAAAGAGCATATCGCTTCTGAATGCTCTGGATAAGCATGAAGAAACCTGCATCACGCTCTACAACATCGGCATGCTCTATTTCACCTGCGCTCAATACGAGAAAGGCGCGGCGATCGCCGATAAGCTGTTGCAGCTTATGCAAACCCTCAGGGTCGACATCATTCCCTACCATAAAAAGTACGACGTCTACATCCTCAAGGCGCTGTGCATCGCGAAGCTCGGGAAGACCGCGAAAGCGTTTGAACTTATCGCGCGGCTGCGTCCGGGACATCGAGACTATCCCTGGAAGACCCGCTTTTATTATAAACTGCTCAGGGGAATCGTCGCTGCCGACGAAGGCGATATGGAAGACGCATCCCATCACTTTCAAACGGCGCGGGTATGCCTTGAAGGAGGAGAAGACGCGGGAACCGACAGCCTGCCGATACTGGAGTATGAATACGCGAGGGCATGGTTGGTCAACGGAAATCCGGAAAAAGCCCACGAACGCATCAATGCAGGCCTCTCCGACGCTTCCGGGAAAGAAACAGAATTTCTCAGGGAACGTCTTGAAACCCTCCGCGAAACCGGCAGAGAAACCCCTCCGACGCTCTGCCTCCCCGAAACGTCCGTGAATACGGGCACCATGATCAATCTCGCCAAAAAAGAATTTCTCCTTAACAGGCTGCAGACGAAAATTCGCGACATACACTTCCTGAATATCCTGCAAAGCGAATTGAACCAGACTGCGGACAGAACCTCGGCGGCGAGAAAACTAACCCGCCTGATCAAGTACCAGTTTCCGATGGAAGTGATCCTGTTTCTTTCGGTCACTCCCGGGCCGGACGGAACCCTCATCCCCGGAAAGCTGATCGCCTGGTCCTGTCCCGCAGGGCTTGAACCGGAAGAACTGCAGCCCCTCATCGCGGCAATCCTCTCGGTTCCGAAGAAGCAAACATTCGGTTCCGAGGAAATACATCAGGCCGCTCCCGACAACTCGGTTCCGATCAGGAACGCAGTCTCCCTCACGATAATGGAGCACGGAATTCCCGCGGCCTGCCTTTTCATGGCAAGCGCGAACGCGTCGCTCATCCTTCCTCCCGAGGATATGGAAACGCTCAGGTTCGCAACCGCGCATATAGGAACGCTCTTCACCAAAATACGCCATAACGAAGATTTGTTCAGATTATCGCGCGAGGATTCCCTTACCGGGCTTTACAACCGACAGGCTCTCCAAACTCAATTACAGGAAGAAGAAAAAAGGCTTTCAACTCCCGATCACTATCCGCCGCCCGGCCTTTCCATCGTTTTTATCGACCTTGATAACTTCAAATATTACAACGACAGCTTCGGCCACGCTCTGGGAGACATTCTGCTTACGGAATTCGCCAAGCTCGTCAAACATTCGTTCAGAGACATCGATTTCGCGGCTCGATACGGTGGAGACGAATTCATCATTTTGATGCCGGATACTGACGCAGAAATAGCAGCCCTGCCGGCGGAGCGCTTATTCAACGCAATCGAAAAGGAGCAATGGTTCCTTCCGAGAATCGCCGAATACCTGCGCCGCCCGGTCGCCATCGCCGAAGAACTCAGGCTCTCCTGTTCGATAGGAATCGCGTCGAGCTCGAATAACGGCGCTCAACGAAGAACGCCGGAGGAACTGGTAAAACTCGCCGATAACGCACTGTATCAAGCGAAAAAAACAGGCAAGCATAAAATCGTCATCTGCAGAGAATCTGACAACTACAGCAGTTTGTGATACACTCTCCGGCATGACGGAATCGGACGACAGACTTGTTACAATCGAAATGAAACTCGCCTATCTCGAGGATTTTCTCGGCAGGCTGCAGGAAACAGTTCTCCAGCAGAACGACGACCTGGATAAAATTAAAAATGAAAACAAAGCCTTGCGAACAAAGCTCACCGATCTATCTGACACAATGCAGGACATGCCGCATGTCAGACCGCCCCATTATTAACAAGAACCGGCATGTATGACCGCTTTCTTTGATATGATTGCTTGACCTGTAACAGTTTTAGATTTATGGTGTTTTATAGATTTTGGAGATACTTATGCAGAAAATATTGATTGTAGAAGACGACGTATCAGTTTCCGGCATGGTTCAAGCGCTTTTAGAAGAAGAAGGCTATCAGGTCAGCACTGTGCCTTCTGCGGAAAAGGCAAAAGAAATCCTCAATACTGAAAAACCCGAGCTTGCCCTCGTAGACATTATATTGCCCGGACAGGGAGGCATGGACCTCATACTCGAACTGCATACAGCCTATCCCGACCTCAAGGTGGTTCTCACCTCCGGAAAAATCGACATGAATAAATCGACATTCAAGGTTCTTGCCCATCAGTTCGGCGTCATATCGATCCTTCCCAAACCCTTCACCGTAGAAGAGCTCCTCGAAACAGTCCGCGACGCGCTCGCCAGCTGAATGAAAAAAGCCTCCCTGAGATGGGAGGCTTTTTTATGTTCAAAGCTGCATTCGCTTAAGTGAACAAAGAAGCTATTTCCTTTTTATACAAATCATTCAGTTTATAACGCATAATCTCCTGCTTCGCGGAAAGCTCGACGCCGGTTTCGAATTGCTTTTCCAGCAGCACAAAACGGTTAATCCGTTCAAACAACTTAAAACCGTTGCGCGAGTTCACGAGATCCGCGATTTCAGACTCGTATAGTTTCCGTACCTGAAGATCGGAAAGCAAATCGGAAAAGCGATCCGTCGGCAGAGCCGCTTCTTTCGCCCATGACAGAAGCTCGTCCCTGTTAACAACGATAAGCGCGCCCAGATAGCGCTGATCCTGGCCCAAAACCACCGCCTGCGAAACAAAGCACGATTCGTTGATTTTCATTTCTATCGGAGTAGGCTCTATATTCTCGCCGCCGCGGAGAACTATCGTATCCTTCTTCCTTCCGCGAAGAATAATCTCCCCTTTCAGCGTCTTATAGCCGATGTCGCCCGTATCGAGCCAGCCGTCAGAGGAGAGCACTTTTGCCGTCAACTCCGGCTTGCGGTAATAACCGCGCATCACATTCCGGCCTTTTACATAAACGGTGCCCTTTGAACCGGGAGGAAGCTCGCGCCCCTCGTCGTCCAGAATCTTCACTGTGCAACAGCTGATCGGCGTGCCGATGGTTCCGAAAACCGGCTTTGACATCGGACGCACAGCCACGACCGGCGCCGTTTCCGTCAAGCCGTAGCCTTCAACGACGTTTATGCCGACAGCCCAAAAAAATTCGTCGATATACGGAGGAAGTGCGCCTCCCCCGGATACGCCTCCCCTGAAGCCGGTGCCGAGTTTGGCGCGGATTTTCTTAAACACCAGCAAACCGCCGAGCGCCTTCAGCGGGGAAAGCAAGAGAAAGGGGACGAAGCACAACACCGCCCCGGCTACGCCGGAGGCGCGGCTGACAACCGGAGAACGGCCGAAAACGCGCCGTTCGCATCGGGACTGGAGAATCGCTACAGTCACGAAAAAGTTGAACATCAGCCACACAATGCCGCCTGTTTTGCGCATGAGCCTGAAAATGCCGTCGTAGACGGACTCCCAGATCCTCGGCACCGAAGGAAGAAGCTGCGGATTCATCAATGCGAGATCCGCGAGAAGGATGCTCCCTATCGGTTTCGAATACACGATAGATGCACCGCTGAACAGAATTACGTACTCGCACAGACGTTCGAAAGAATGCCATACCGGAAGAACGCAAAGCGCTTTCTCGCCCGGATGCAGAATAATCCTCGACGGAAGCTCTTCCAGCTGACACAGGAAATTGTCATGAGTGAGCATAACGCCCTTTGGTTCGCCCGTCGTTCCGGAAGTGAAAATCAACGTTGCGATATCGTCGGCAAGACCGGCTTCCAACTCTGCTTCTATCCGCCCGGGATGAAGCTTTCTCCATTCAACGCCGGCTGAAAGCAGCGAAGCATAGGTATGAACCGAAAAACCGGCGGACGAGAAGGACTCGGAGTTCTCCGCGGACGGCGGATCGATGAAGATCAACGAATCAAGCAGAGGAACGCTACCCCGGACTTCGAGCATCTTTTTGCCCTGCGCCTCGTTTTCCAAAACGGCAGTTTTACATTCAGCAAAAGAAAGGATATAGGATATTTCCTGCTTGGTCGCGTCGCAGCCGCGAGGGACATCGGCTCCGCCGATCGCCATGATGGCCATGCTCGAATGAAGCCACTCCTTGCGGTTATCGGCGATCAACCCGATATGATCTCCGCGCTGATGGCCGAGAGATATAAAGCCTGCTCCTAAACTCAACACAATCTCATAATAATCACGAAAAAAAACCGGTTCGAAACGACCGGCGGAATTCTTAGCGAACTGTCCCGGAAGATCCGGGTATTCTGAAGCGATGCGCTTCAGCAATTTTGGCAAGGTTTGATCCATAGATTACAAATTATCATGACATGTCATTTTGTGCAAGTTTCACTATTTTAACATTTACTGCATTAACCGGCTTTATTAAGAGGAAACGATAGTCTTATGTTAATCAACAGGAAAAGTGAAAAAAAGGTTGAAGATCGATCATGTTATGCGATAATTCAGTACTGAATACATGAGCAATCGGTAGTGAAAAGCGAAGCTCCCATGAAACTTCACGATTGCTTGACAGCATACCGATTCATACTGGTTTCCCGGCTAATGCGATTTTTATAGTTTCAGAAGATCCAACGAAGAAAGCATCTAGTCATCAGCGAGGTAAAAAATGACAATGATTAGTAAAATTTTTACACATAATCATGGCAACCGGTTGCCATGTAATATTGACAACGTATACATTTCATAGGATAGTGGTGAAAGCGGGATATAGGGGGCATGACAAGACGGCCTCCAGGTTGCATATCCATTCCCTGTTTGGATCCATTAGATCAATCAGCGATTTCCGTTATCAACGGCTGAGACATTCAGCTTGACCTTTTATAGGAGAGAAAATGAAAGGAATAACCCTCGAACAGATCAGTTCGCGCGCACCCGGAGAAGTCGCCGGGAAATTTACGAATTTTCTTGGCGAAACCTACTACCGGATCGGTAACTATGACGCCATGCCGCCCTTTTTCATGACGATAGTAAGCGCATCGGACATCTGGAACTATATCTGGTCTAACGGAGGCTTAACCGCCGGCCGTAAACACTGCGACCAGGCGGTTTTTCCCTACTATACCGCTGATAAAGTCTCGGACGGAAGGACGTACACCGGCTCGTTCACTGCTATCCAGGTTAAAACCCAAGACGGAACCTATCACTGGGAGCCATTCTCGGAAGCTGCCAACGGGCTATGGTCAATAGAAAGGAATCTGTATAAAAACCATTCTGGATCGAAGGTCTATTTTGAAGAGGTTAACAACGATCTCGGCCTTACCTTCCAATATGGATGGACATCCTCCGACGCATACGGATTGGTGCGGCATTCGAGGATAATTAATAATTCGGGGACAGAGCAAACCGTCACCGTGCTCGACGGCTGCAGAAACATTCTGCCGTCATGCGTCACAGCGGACTTCCAAAACAACAACAGCGTTTTGCTTGACGCGTATAAACGGACAGACCTTGATGAAGATTCCGGCATGGCTATTTTCTCCATCACGTCGATAGTATCCGATAAAGCAGAGCCCAGCGAAGGACTCCTTGCGAATATTGGCTGGTTTTCCTGCGAGGGAGATATTACTCTGTCCCCCGATGCCCCGGATGACTTCAGGAAAGGAAAGGCTCTTAATCGAGATATAGTTCTCAAGGGACAGAGACCGGCATATTTAATTAAAAGAATACTTGCTCTGTCCCCGCGTGGAGGAACCGATTCGTGGTATCAGGTATTCGATACGAGTCTCGAAGCCGGAAAAATAGCAGAGATAAAAAGAAAACTGAAAAACAGAAGCGTTGTCCTGAAAGACCTGGAGAACGATATTCAAAAAGGCGTAGAACAACTCATTTCCTACATAGCTACTGCCGACGGTCTGCAGAACACTGCGGATACGGAGACATGCATACATCATGAAGCGAACGTCCTTTTCAATATTATGCGCGGCGGAATATTCGCAGACCGCGAAGGTCTTTCCGTAGAGGACTTCAGGTCCTTTGCCGCTGTAAGAAATAAAAAAGCAGGGGCCGACATAGCGCAGCTTACCAAAAATCTCCCGAGCAACGTATCATTTCGAAAGCTCGAAGAAACGATCGCGGCAAGCAATAATCCGCAAGCCATTCGCTTATTCCGCGAATATCTTCCAATAACCTTTTCAAGACGCCACGGAGACCCAAGCCGTCCATGGAACCGTTTTTCAATCGAAATCAAGGACGAGAAAGGCAATCCAAAACTGAATTACCAGGGAAATTGGCGCGATATTTTCCAAAACTGGGAAGCTCTGTCCCTCTCATGGCCGGAGTACACCCAGAACATCATAGCGAAATTCCTTAACGCAACGACGGCTGATGGGTACAATCCCTACCGAATCACGCGAGAAGGAATAGACTGGGAAATTCAGGAACCGGAAAATCCTTGGTCGAACATAGGCTACTGGGGCGACCACCAAATCATCTACCTTGCAAAGCTCATGGAGCTGCAACACCGCATCAATCCGGCCGCTCTTGCTTCGGATTTGGATTCTCCGCTCTATTCCAGCGGAAACGTACCGTACCGGCTTAAATCTCACGCAGATATTCTCCAGAATCCAAGATCGACGATTATTTTCGATTACGACCTTCATGAGAAAATCATGGCCGCTGAAAAGAGCGAAGGAACCGACGCAAGGCTTCTGCATGCAAAAGACGGCAGCGTAGCCCTTGTATCCATGACGACTAAAATTCTCACGCTTATTCTCGCAAAAATGGCGAGCTTCGTTCCCGGCGGCGGAATCTGGCTCAACACGCAACGCCCTGAATGGAACGACGCGAACAATGCGCTGGCAGGATACGGCCTTTCCATGGTTACGCTGTATTACCTCAGACGTTTTCTTTCATTCCTTCAAATGCTCTATACTGAATCGGGGACAGAGCAATTCAATATTTCCGAAGAGACGGCTGTTTTCTATCGAGAGATAGCTCAATACTATCAAAAAGCCCGCCCGGAATCGCTTTTTGAAACGAAGGCCCGACGAACATGCGTCGACACAATCGGATTGCTCTTCGAAAAACAAAGAAAGGCTCTCTACAACAGTGGATATTCGGAGAATTTACAGCCCGTTTCAAAGGATGAAATTCTTAAGGGAATAGCCGCCTTTATTTCACACATCGACGCCTCGATCGCGAAGAACCGCAGAAACGACGGACTCTACCATGCCTACAATACAATGGAAGTCCGGGAAGACGGAGGAATCGAGGTTCATAACCTCGATGTGATGCTAGAAGGGCAGGTTGCGGTTCTCTCATCGGGATCGCTTTCCGATGACGAAGCAGTGAATCTGTGCGAAAGCCTTAAAAAAAGCCCGCTGTTCAGGGAAGATCAGTATTCATATATCCTCTATCCCAATAAGGAACTCCCGCGATTCCTTGCAAAGAATCAGGTATCACCGAGCGACGCAGAAGGCATTCTTCTCTTGAAAACGCTGCTCGATCAGGGAGACTCGTCGATCATATATAAAGACGCTGCAGGCGAGTGCCATTTCAATCCCGGATTCAGAAACAACAAGGATTTGGACAAGGCCCTAAGCGAGCTTGGAAAGAAAAACGCGGCGGCGACAGAGGAAATAATTGTACGGGATCGGAATAAAATCATGGAACTCTATGAGCAAACGTTCCATCACCGCAGCTTTACCGGAAGATCAGGCACTTTCTATGCGTATGAAGGACTCGGCAGCATATACTGGCACATGGTGTCGAAATTGATGCTTGCGGTTCAGGAAAATTATATGCGTGCGAAAGGCCCGGCGAAGGAAAAGCTTGCACGAATCTATTACGACGTCAGAAAAGGCATCGGCTTTAACAAGACGCCTCAAGTCTACGGAGCGTTTCCGACAGACCCCTATTCGCACACTCCGGCGGGCCAGGGAGCGAAACAGCCGGGAATGACCGGACAGGTTAAGGAAGAGATACTCACGCGCTGGGGAGAACTCGGGGTTCAAATAGACGAGGGAAGGATTCGATTCGTTCCGGAACTCCTCCGCAAATCCGAAATTCGCGCGGACAATACCATAGAGTTCAGCTGGTGCGCCATTCCCGTCACCTATCGTTTTACGAAGACGGAGGATGGGGGACAGAGCACAGAAAGCGAGTTCGTATTGGGCAGAGCGGCGAAGATTATTCTTAAAATGGCAGATTCTAGTCAGACGATCGACGGAGATGCTCTGTCCCCTGAATATTCCAGCGAAGTCTTCAGACATACCGGTACGATCAAGGCGATAGAAGTCCATATCCGATGATGATGCATCCCTGGGCAGCTAGATAGGTGATCCAGGGAAGCTGATACTCAGCTCGGGGATGACGACCGTGAACGGTAGTCTCCCCGAGAATCGAGTCGGAGATGAGGTATAATACGCCTCCGCATGCTATTAAAATCCAGAAACCGCCGTATGCGAACGCATAAATCAACGCCGCTGCAGCCATGAATCCGAGTAAACACGAGTACACCCTTGAGCCCCACACAATTCGAGCCGGCATCCCCTTGTAATACACGCGCAGGGAAAAAACTATTTGAGGAATACTAACAAAAAGCACAATGAGAGGAATACTGTAAGTAAAATTAAAAAGCGACGAATTTGAAGAGAATGCGCAAAACGCCGCGGAATAACATATTTGAGTGATGCTGAATGAAAGCAATCCTCCGAATATTGGAGTATTGCGGGTAATCCTTTGAGCGAACTCATGTTGCAGGTTAAAATAATCGCCGATAATCGCGAAAATCGAACCCAGAGGAATTAACAGAGACGGAAATTCTTTTGCCGGCGATGCGATAAACAGAACCCAAGAAACCATTACCAGAAGGAATGAGTACCCAAGATAGGGGACCCTTGAATATTCAAGCCTCGCCGAAGAGGACGATACAGTCTTTAAGGATCTCCAATGAATCGAAAAAGAGAGAAGAACGATGAAAGGAATGAATCCCAAAGATACAGCAAGCATATTCATAGAAACCTCCAAACAACAAGATTTCTGCAGAATTGAATGCATTAAAATGCGCTTCGCATCGGTTAAAGCGTAATTCATTTTATGATATATTGAAAATATGATTGAGCATTTACTCTTGGATCTCGACAATACGCTCTATCCGGCGTCGAGCGGGATGGACGAAGGCATAACCAATCGAATGATGAAATTCGTCGCTGATTTTTTGCGAGTACCGATCGACGAGGGACAGAGCATGAGAGCAGCGGCTCTGCCGGGCTATGGAACAACGCTGGAATGGCTGAAAAGCGAACATAACTTGAAGGACGAACAATCCTACTTCAACGCTGTTCATCCTCCGTCAGAGTTGACCGAGCTGCAAAAGGACGAAAACCTCAGGCCGTATCTCTTGTCCCTCAAGAAACCGATGACGTTGCTGACAAACGCGCCGATGGCCCATGCACAGAGGGTTCTCGACTTTTTCGGCATCTCCGACCTTTTTTTAGGCGTCTTTGACATAACCTATCACAACGGCGCAGGAAAACCGCATCCGGACAGCTATCTTACTACTCTAGCAGCTGTAGGACACACGGTGACAGACAGCTTGTTCGTCGACGACCACATGAAATATGTTCGGGGCTATAAAGAGGTAGGAGGCAAAGCGGTGCTCGTCGATGAAACAGGAAAATACGAAACGCTTGCCATGTCGGAAGGCTTCGGATACATACGAAATATCTATCAGCTTGCAGAGATGCTTACAGAATATTGACACGCAGGCCCGGAGCGCTATTAGTATCTAACAACGAATAATTCAGGAGCGATCACATGAATCCCGATTCACTAGCTATCCGTTACAAACACCTTTTCCCGGAATTAAAGCGTCTCTCGCGCGCTGAAAACGTCATAACAGAGCATAATGTCCTTCAACCGGCGAATATGGGCATACGAACCTTTATGGACGCCATGTGCGAAGAAAACATGTTACCGAACTCGGAATTCCGCAATATGCAGCACGCAGAAACCTTTTTAGAGGGCATTAAGGCGGGAAAACGCGGAATCATTTTAATGGAACATTACAGCAACTTCGATCTTCCCGGAATCATGTATCTTTTAAGCAGAGAAGGCGGCATCGGAAAAGAACTCGCCGACCGGATCATTGCTATTGCCGGGATGAAACTTAATGAAGAAAACCCCTTCGTTTCGGCCTTCGCGGAAGCATACAGCAGAATTATCATCTACCCGAGCAGATCCCTGGCATCGATCACCGATCCGGAGAAATACAAAACAGAAGAACAGCGGAGCCGGGTCATCAATATGGCGTCGATGCGCGCGCTGGATCGCGTACGGAAAGACGGAAACGCGGTATTAGTGTTCCCCTCAGGGACGCGGTATCGGCCAGGAAAACCCGAGACAAAGAAAGGCGTGAGAGAAATCGATTCATACATCCGTCTGTCCGATATCATGATGCTAGTTTCGATTAATGGAAACTGCCTGCGCTTCTCGGAAGACCCCGCAGATATGTTGGGAGACGTCGTCTGCAAGGATAGAATAATCATGACTGCCAGCCCCGTTTACGACTGCAATCAATTCCGGGAAGAAGCCCGGACATGGAAAGGAGCGGAAATCGAAGACAAAAAACAACTTGTTGTCGATTACGTCATGCATCGTCTAGAAACAATGCACGACGAGAACGAAGCAGGCAGACTGAGCTGATTAATAATGTAGGGACAGAGAAAGGCTGTATCAAAACGCTGCTCAGAGTTGCTCTGTCCCTCAATACTAAATCAAATTAAAGAATCGAGACGGCACCGCGCAGCAAGAGCGTGGCCGGATAAACCCTCCGCCTTGGCAATCTGTTCCGCGGCGCGAAGCGATTTAACCAAGCCGTCGAATGCGTTCGGATCGACTGATCCAACAGAAGCCTCCGGGACGCGAAGTGTCGTAACCGTCTTAAGGAAATGCCTAACTGACAATCCTCCGGTAAACCGCGCCGCCCCGGATGTCGGCAGGGTATGGTTTAAACCCGCGGCATAATCTCCGAGAACTTCTGCGGAGCGATGGCCGATGAATAATGATCCGTAGTTCCGTACTTTTTCGCACAAAAGCTCTCGTTCCGTTCCATCAGAAACAGCGATTTCCAAATGTTCGGGAGCCTTCCTGTTTGCGATTTCTGCGGCTTCATTCAAATCATCAACCACAATGATCATCGAGTTATTTCCGATGCTGCTCCGAGCCGCAGCCGATTCCGGCAGATCATTGAGCAACACTGAAATCCTGTTCTGAACGGATTGCGCGATTTCCATCGAACAGGTTAACAGTATTGCCTGCGCATCGGGATCATGTTCAGCTTGAGCCAAT
Source organism: Teretinema zuelzerae (assembly GCF_021021555.1). Lineage (NCBI taxonomy): Bacteria > Pseudomonadati > Spirochaetota > Spirochaetia > Treponematales > Treponemataceae > Teretinema > Teretinema zuelzerae. The sequence goes on from NZ_JAINWA010000003.1 coordinate 1,574,160, forward strand.
AAATCTGCGGCCATCCAATCCGGATGAGCGGAATCGTCGCAGATGATCATTACTTCTGTCGGGCCAGCGACTAAATCGATTCCGACCTGGCCGTACACCCTTTTTTTCGCTTCCGCGACGAACTTATTCCCCGGGCCGACAATAACATCGACTTTCGGAATCGTTTCCGTGCCATAAGCCATTGCCGCGATCGCCTGAGCTCCGCCGACAGCAAACACCCTGTCGATACCGCACAAAGAAGCAACAGCCAGAATTCGTTCATCAGCCCAAGGAATCGATGCGTCGCCGTTCAAGGGCGCAGGCGGCGTGCACAGAACAATTTCCTTGACTCCTGCCGCTTTAGCAGGGACAGAGCCCATAATAACCGAAGAAAAGAGTGGAAAACGCCCCGCCGGAACGTACACGCCAGCCCTGTCGACCGGTATGGTTTTTTGTCCGGTAACAATTCCGGGGGACAGAGCAACTTCAAAATCAGAGAAAGACTCTCGCTGCTTCAAAGCAAATTTAAACGCAAGGTTATAAGACAACTTCAACGACTCATATAGGTCCGGATCAACATCCTTCAGACGCAACTCAGCTTCTACAAGTCTGGATTTATCGATTTCTAATGATATCGGAGCAACCCGGTCGAAACGTTTGGCATAGGTATGAATCGCGGCATCGCCGGATGAACGGACATCGTCAATTATCTGGGTCACAATGCTCAGATCCTCTGCAAAGGAACGTTGCGCGTAAAAGGAAGAAGGAACCTCTGTCCCCTTCACTATTTGTAAAATGTCTTTCATTCAAAACCTCACGTATTTACTAAATTAGTAGTTTAGTTGTATACTAACCCCATCAAGGAGTAATTATGAAAATTCCTGTCACCTTAAAACACAAACCTGTTATAACGTGCGAGAACTACGAACAGGTAGACGGACGTTCGGCATATTCGTCCGAAGCCAAAGGCCTCTCCCTCGGACTTGCGCAATGGAATGAACGCGGCAAGATAGATATCGCGGCAAAGGTCTGGCGTTACACCGGCGAAAAGTGGTCTCGGCAGTCTGAAGAGCTGCCTTTGCATAGGGTGCTGGATCTATCGTTGCTCATTGTTCAATCGATTCTTCATTTCCGCGAAGCGTATCGTCATCCTGACTTATTCGACCATGAAAAGCCGGAAATTGGCAAGATCGGCATTCAAGGCGACGCGTTGCGGATGGGAGTTTGCACCGAAAATCCGTGCATTCTCGAAGACATAAAACTATTCCGCGACGCATTAGCAAAAGACGATGAACTGTTGGCTGAAAGGCTTCACGCGCTATCTGCATTGCTTCAGGAAGCCGGCTACGGAAGAAACAATCGGAAGCAATAGCAGAATTACGACAACCAGGAATCAGGCTCGCTGAGAAATGCGAGCCGACGATTCCTTCTATGCCAGAGGCTTCCCCAAATCCATACATCAGACCTATCGACAAGACCGGCTTTCACGGGGTTTTCCTCAATATACAAAATTGTCCGCAAGATCTGTCTGATTGAATCGAGAACCCAGGATGCGAACCGATCGCCCCAAAAATGCCCTGTTCGGTTATACCTCCTGTTGTATGCTCGCGCGAAAACGCTCATAATCCATTGCATGATCGAAGAGAGGCTTTCTCCCTCGCCAGGCAGAATGATGATATGAAAATGGTTTCCCATTATCACAAAACTGTCGATCGAGAATCGATATTTCTCATGAGCCCGTTCGAGGACGCTGACAAACAAAGCTCTTGCCTCGTCGGATTCCAATAGGATCTCGCGATTATTAGTCCGAGCGGCAACATGATACCGTGATCCCGCCCGGAGGAAACGCTTTCTTCTCATACGGTAAACATGTATGCATAATCGCGTTTCTTGCCCAAAAAAATTACTTTTTGTGCCGACGATCGAGTTCGCCCAGGACATCAGTCCACGACACTCCCTCTCGATGCATTAATACATTCACGAAATAAATCAAATCGGCACATTCCCACACGACATCGTCTTTAGATTCTGCCTCTGTGAGTTCTTCAGCTTCTTCCAAAATCTTTTCACGCACCCGCTCAGGCGTAAGGGTGGCCGTGTAGGAGCCAGGCTTTGGATTCGCGAAACGGTCAGCAATGATCGATGAGAGGAACGGAAGTGTATATGCTCTGTCCCCGACAGTCTTAAAACAAGACCATGCTCCGGTGTGACACGTCGGTCCATGAGGCTTTACAGTGGCAAGAACGGCATCGCGGTCGCAATCGACGCGTAATTTAACGACATCCAAGGTATTTCCGGATGTTTCGCCTTTCGTCCAAAGAGTCGATCGGGATCTGCTCCAGAAAGTCAATAAACCGGTCGCAAAGGTTTTTTCAAGCGCTTCTTTGTTTGCATACCCTTGCATAAGAACTTCTCCGTCGTCGCTCTGTGCGATTACAGGAAGAAGAGGGCCTTTTTCCCAGTCAAGACAAGAGAGAAAACAATCTTTCAACGAGACTTTCTCCGTATAGAGAGCCATTCCCAGCTGAACATCGCATCCGAGCCGCTCGAGCTCTGTCACCTCTGTCACCGTTGATACGCCGCCTGCAACGACGACGCGGCAAGAGACAGCGGACCGAAGAGCTTTGACCTGTTCGAGATTGATGCCGGTCATTGTGCCTTCCCGTTCTACGCATGTATACAACAGCTCTGAACAGTATGGTTCAACGGCTTTAGCAGCCCCTATGAGATCCAGTCCGGCAGATTCAGTCCAGCCCTTGACGGCAATTTTTCCGTCGCGGCTGTCGACAGAAATTATCAGGTGTTCTTTGCCGACGGTATCCGACAATGCCGACAGAAAAGCTGCGTTTATGCCCGCAGAACCGTCGGGAAGCGTAAATGCGGCGGACCCGATAATTACCTTCTCAGCTCCCAGGGAAAGAAGCTCCTTCGCTCTTTTCGCGTCGCGTATTCCTCCGCCGACGCGAATGTTTCCCTTCCGCAAAAGACGCTGCAAAATCCCTGTGTTAACAGTCGTACCATCCGGATTCGTGTTTCGCAATGCGGCGTCAAGATCGATAACAGCAACTTCTCCGTATTTATCAAACTCTTTCACCAGCGAATCAGGATCGTCCCGCTCGAGAACTAAATCCTTGCCCTGCCGAAGCTGAACAACTTTTCCGCCTTTCAAATCTATCGAAGCTATAACCATGTCTGTACCCTTATAGAAAATATATCGCAGCAGTAAAACTCACCAGGATCTGTTAACTGGTTAACGTACCCTTGGTGCTCGGAATCCGTCCAATAATTCGCGCGTCCCGCTCAACCGCTTCAGACAAGGCGCGCCCGGCGGCCTTGAAAGCCCCTTCAATTTTGTGATGGTCGCTTCTGCCTCGAAGTACATCAAGATGCAGGTTGCATTTTGCTCCGACGACGAAGCCCTGCCAAAAATCAGGCACCGTATCTGTCTGGAACGCCGAAAACGAGGATCCCCCGGACACCAGAGGGACAGAGGAAATGTTCAGTTCGCACGACAAATACGGGCGCCCACCGAAATCGACAGCAGCGCGGATTAATGCTTCATCCATCGGGAAAAGCGATGAACCGGCGCGTTTGATTCCTGCTCTGTCCCCAAGCGCTTTATCGAACAGACATCCCAATACGATTCCGGTATCTTCAACTGTGTGATGCTGGTCGACTATCAAATCGCCTGATATCGACCCGCTCAGATCGAATAAACCGTGCTTGCAAAAAGAGGCAAGCATGTGGGCGAGAAAACCGATAGGACACGCAACATCGCAATTACCCGTTCCGTCGATATTCAGCGTCAAGGATATGCTGGTTTCAGCGGTTTTCCGCTCTATCATGGCCGTTCGGCTGCTAGTGGAATACACGGCGGAAGAATTGTTCATGGCATGACCTTTCTCAATTCGTATTCAAGAATATCGGTAGCCCCGAGACTTTTCAGTTTGGGCAACAGGGTCGGAGCTTCGCTTTTCTTGACGACTATTTTTATCGCGTAGCCGTCGTCGCCGTACAAGGGCGCGACAGTGGGGCTCTTCATCGCGGGGATTCCGCTCACAAGATCGCTGAATCGGGCTTTTGAAACATTCATTTCAAGCATCACCCGGTTTTTAGCGGCCAAGACGGACTCGAAGAGCATTTTTAGCTCTTGAATTTTTTTGCTTTTAGCGGGATCTGCCATTGCTTCCTTGGAGGCGAACATGCGGGTAGAGCTCTCCATGATGGTATCGACGATGCGCAACCCGTTCTCGATGAGGGTGCGACCGGTGGCGGTATTGTCGATAATCATGTCGGCGTCGTCGGGAGGGAATACTTCGGTCGCACCGTAAGTTCTAACCGTCAAATACTTCATATTTTGAGTCTTGAGCCAGGCTTCCGCGTTATTCACATATTCGGTTGCTACGATTACTCGTTTTGACCGAAGCGCCGCATCGTCAAGATCATTCGGCACAGCGGCTACTATTCTCACCTTGTCGAAACCCAAATCCATAATTTCAACGACGTCGGCCGATGTTTCGCGGATCCAATCGATTCCGGTAAACCCGACATCGTGAGCCCCGAGCTCGAGAAGCTTGCCGATATTCTGAGGTTTCATAACCTTGGCTTCAAGATCGTCCTGATTCACAGTCGGACGATAAGCCCGCTCCGGGAGATATATGTCTATACCGGCGTCGGAAAACAATTTTGTTACATTCTCATAAATTCTGCCCTTCGGCAATAAAATCTTCAGCTTCTCCATTGATGACTCCCTTATAATGTCAGAATACATATACCTATCGGCACGCTGCCGTAAATTCCAAAACCGACGCCTGAGAATAAAAAAAGCCGCTGAAACCGGTTCTTTCAACTCCCGGCTTCAGCGGCTCTATATGCATGCGCATACCATCACCTGCTGTTATCCAGGAATATCTTCCGCGTGGAGGTGATGATGATGGTTCAACATTGCTACTGTACTCATTTCAATCCTAGTAAACTGTGATTTCATTGGTTTTGTCAAGTATCAAGATCGACGACATAGTCGGGGACAGAGGAAATCATGTCCTCGTGATCGCCCAAGCCCCCGATGATTCCGCATGTTGAGATCATCGCAGCTTTACCGGTCAGAATATCGACAGCTGAATCGCCGACCATTATTGCTCTGTCCCCCGAAATCCCGCATTCATTCAGGATCTTTCCGATGCCGGAGGGATCTGGCTTAAGCACGCCGGCATATTCAGGCCCTGCAATGATTTGAAAGCAGCCCGAAAGGGCTAATCCGTCCAAAATCGACCTTGCGGCTTCAGTCGGTTTATTAGTCAACACCGTCATAATTTTCCCTGCGCTCTCCAAATCGCGAAGGGTCTTAAGCATCTTCGGATAGGGTTTTGTTTTACAAAGACACCTTGCTCGATATGTTTCCCGATAATAGGAAAGGCACTCGTCGATGTCGATAGATGCGTTTTGCATAACTCGATCTCGTTCATGTAAAGACTGAAGCGAAAGAGAGAGGCACTGAGAAATGAGATTTCTAGCGCCGGACCCTATTGCCTTTTTAACATCCTGCAAACCGACTTCAGGAAGCCGAAAATGGAGCAACATCAAATTTACCGAATCAGCAAGATCGGATAAGGAATCGATAAGGGTACCGTCCAGATCAAACACATATAAATCATAAAAATCGGGGACAGAGCATAGTTCTTTCATATTTTTTCATCATAGCTTTTGACTCGGGTTTGACAAGCCCCTGTTACTGACTTAGGATACCTGCATGATGCAAACGGAACGGGTACGCGATGTGCTTCGATATATCAAGAAGTTTAAAGGATCAACCATAGTAATCAGGGTTGACGACGACGTGTTCGACTCTCCTCTATTCAGCTCCCACATGCACGACCTTGCACTGTTAGCGGAAACCGGCATACGGACTGTCATCATTCCCGGAGCTCAAAATCATATATCTCAGGTTCTCGACGCGTATAAGGTCGGATGGGAATTCCAGGACGGCATCAGAATTACGCCGGACGCGGCTATGGATTTCATCAAGATGGCGGCATTCGATGTATCGAACCGCATCATGAGCAGGCTTTCCGCCGAACATATGAATGCGGTGATCGGTAATTGGGTGAGAGCGCGCGGCAGAGGAGTCGTGAACGGCGTTGATTACGGAAGCGCCGGCGTCGTCGAGAAGATTCAAAAAGAATCGCTTTGCAGGGCGATAGAAGACGGATTTATCCCGATTATTCCATGCATCGGATGGACGGCAACCGGAAAACCATACAACATATCCTCTACGGAAATTGCAGTTTCGACTGCCGTAGCATTGAAGGCAGATAAACTTTTTTTCCTGGGTTGCGGAAATACCGTATCGATCGACGAATATCAAATGCCGGATTCTGTTGCTCTGTCCCCGGAAGGCAGAATGGCCGCTATCGCTGTAGACGATATCGACTCATTCCTCAAGCTCAATCAGGCTGTTGAGAATCCCCGCTGTCCGACGCTCGAGCTTGAGGATCTCTTGATTCAGGGGCGCGACGCATGCATAAAAGGCGTTACCCGAGCGCATATTCTCGACGCGGACATCGACGGCGTAATGCCTGCGGAAATTTTCTCGGAACTTGGATCCGGAACCATGATTTACCGCAACAACTACGGAGATTTCAGAACGATGACGAAGGATGACATCGCGGGTGTTCTGTCGCTTATGAATCCATTCGTCGAAGAGGGAATCCTCTTGCAGAGAACGAGCGAAGAACTGGAACAGCAAGTACAGGATTTCGTAGTCTATGAAATCGACGGCGGAATACGGGCATGCGGCGCCCTCCATGCCTATCCTGAAGGGCTTGGAGAAATCGCGGGCATCGCCGTGGACGAGGCCTATGCGCACATGGGCATAGGCCCCAAACTCATGGACCTCTTGATAGACAGGGCAAAAAAAGCGGATTTTTCTAAAATTTTCGTCCTTACCACGAAAACAGCAGACTGGTTTGAAAGATTCGGCTTCAAATTGACTAATATTTCTGAAATGCCGTCAAAAAGAAGAGAAAAATGGACTGAAAAACGCGGATCGAAAATCTTAATCCGCTCTCTATAGACTTTTTTCTTGCAATTACAAAATATCGAGAATACACTTAACCTCGTGAATGAACCCTCGCTGCATGGAGGTTACAGTGTACGATTATTCAAGAAACGCACGGATTTTACTCGAAGACGGAACAGAATTCGAAGGATTCGCCTTCGGTCATGAAAGTTCAGCCGCCGGAGAAGTATTATTTTATTCAGGACAGGCAGATATCGGCCGTTTGTTGTCGGATCCGTCTTTAAAAGATGCGATTTTGGTCCTTACCCAGCCGATTTGCGGCTCTACCGGAATACGGGACGCTGGAGTCTGTCCGTTTGGTCTGGAAACAGGGACAGAGCACCCGACAATAACAATAAAAGGCCTCGTCGTCGGAGATTATCAGGCGCCGGAAGTATTTCCGCCTCAGGAAAAAGCGTTGACCCGGTGGCTCAGAAAATATCAGGTTCCGGGAATTTCGGGCATAGATACAAGAGCCTTAATAAAGAAAATCGAACAACGCGGCGTCATGAGAGCGAAAATAATCATTGATGATACGAGGGACGTGTCGTTCAGTTCCGCTGGAAAACACGCCCACCCTCAATACATCTCTGTAAAGAAAAGGCAAACATACGGTGCGGGACAGAAAAAGATAATCGCGATCGACTGCGGTATTAAGCACTCTGCGTTACGGAAGCTTATTACACCGGACACAACCGTAATAAAAACTCCGTGGAATGACGATTTTCGGGGAGAGGATTTCGATGGAGTTTTCATCAGCGGAGGCCCCGGAGATCCGACTTCGTGGGATAAGCCGATAGCCATCATTAAAGACTTGCTCAAAGGGGACAGAGCAATCTTCGCGACCGGCCAGGGAGCCGTCATTCTGGCATTGGCGGCAGGCGGCGCAACATATAGGCTCGGAAAAGGACACCACGGGTCGAGCATTCCCTGTATCGATCTGCAAACAGGCAAATGCATTATTACTGCGCAGAATCATTCATACGGCATACGAGAAGATTCGCTTCCCCATGAATGGGAAACAACATTTCTAGAAAACAACTCTCATTGCATAGAAGGAATAAGGACGCGCAAAGGGCTGTTTTCAGGCGTACTGTTTCATCCGGAAGGAAATCCCGGACCTTCCGATGCGGCGTGGTTGTATGATGATTTTCTGAAAATCGTGATCGAGGGAGGAATACAGAAATGACGTCATATCGCATTAATACCCCGAAGACGGTACTTATCCTCGGTTCAGGGGCGCATAGAATCGGACAGACAGGAGAATTCGACTCATCGTGTCTGCAGGCGATCAAAGCCCTCAAGATGGAAGGGATCAGGACAATTCTGATTAACCCGGAAATGACTGCGGTTCATACGTCGGAAGGACTTGCCGACGCTACCTATTTTCTTCCTATAACAGCAGAATTTGTAGAATCTGTGATCGAGAAGGAGCATCCGGACTCGCTCCTCATTCATTTCGGGGGAAAGCTCGCATACCAATGCGTATTGGAGTTGGAGAGCCTCGGCGTTCTGGAGCAGTTCAACCTCCAAGTTTTGGGAACCCAGATGCCGGATCTGGACAAGGCGTTCAACAGAGAATCCTTCGTCGCCGCCCTCGATGAAGCGGGCATTCCTGCCTTGCGCGGCATAAAGCTCGCATGCGGAGAACAGAACGCCGTACCGGCAGACATCGAGTATCCGGTAATTCTTCGATCATTGAATTCGGGAGACGAGCGTGCGGCTCATCTGTGCGGGGACAGAGCAGAACTAGAACACATCATCCGGAAACGTTTCAGCGAAACGGCGTGCTGCTTCGTCGAACCCTTCCTGGGCGAATGGAAGGAAGTAGAAATTGAACTGTTGCGGGATGCGATGGACAACTGCATCCAGGTATGCAGCATGGAGAGCCTTGATTCGCTCGGAATCCATAACGGAGATTCATTGGTCGTCATTCCCGCTCAGACACTCAGCGGAGACGAACTTGAACGCATGAGAACAGCTGCGTTTCAAGCGGCCAGGCGATTCAATATCATTGGCGAAGCGACAATCCGCTTTGCCCTTCATCCGGACACGCGGGAGCAACTGTTGATCGAAATTGCTCCGCGGCTATCGCGCAGCACTGCCATCGCTTCAAAGGCCTCCGGTTATCAAATCGGCTACATAACCACCCGAATTTCACTTGGATTCGCGCTGTCTGAAACAGCGAATCCGTTAACGGCCAATAGTAAATTCTGCACGGAACCGGTTTTCGACTGCATCGCGCTAAAGATGCCGCGCTGGGATCGGGAGAAGTTCGAAAAGGCGGATCCCTATTTGGGGACAGAGGTGAAAGCCGTCGGAGAAGCGATGGCTTTCGGCAGGACGTTTCCCGAGGTCCTGCAAAAAGCCGTCAGGATGACGATGCCGGGGTGCCCGGGAATTCACGGGCACGGCCATTCATTCAAGGATATCAAGGATTCCCTCCGAAATCCCACAGACGAGCGCGTTTTCGCGCTTTACGAAGCGATTCGGGACGGCTGGTCTACCGAAAGAATCGTTAAACACGCTCACATAGATCCCTGGTTCATTTCTCAGTTGCGGATCATAGCGCGTATCGGGGAGGATTTATCTTCCGCGGGGACAGAGCAACAATCAGAAATCCCTCAATCTGCGCGATCGACCGGAAAAAAACTTTTGCCGGGAAAAGAGCTTCTGCTCGCGGCGAAACAGGCCGGATTTTCAGACGAACAGATTGCGCAGTGCGTCGGAAGCAGAGAAGACAAGATCAGAGCGTTGAGGCTTGAACTTTCGATCAGACCGGTAAGCAAATCCATCGATTCCACTGGCGGAGAATCGACCGTCAGGCACGGAGGCCTCTACATGACCTATTCCGGTGTTTCAGACGATGTGAAGGCGCTCGGCGCGGGAGCGATGGTGTTGGGAAGCGGACCCTTCCATATCGGTTCGAACCTCGAGTACGAATGGTGCTGCGCGAGCGCCTTGAAGACGATCCGCGCCGCCGGGAAGCCGGCGATAGTGCTCAACTGCAACCCGGAGGCGGTTTCAACCGATTTCGATATCGCAGATCGAGTATACTTCGAGGAATTAAGCCTCGAGCGAGTCTGCGATGTGTACGACGCGGAGCGTCCGGAGGGAATCATACTCTCGATGGGCGGTCAAATTCCGAATAATCTTGCGATTCCGCTCTCTCGAAGAGGCATCCCCGTTCTGGGAACCCAACCGGCCGACATCGACAGGGCGGAAGACCGGAATAAATTCAGCGCGCTTCTCGATCAGCTGGGCATCCAGCAGCCTGAGTGGATGGAAGTTTCCAGTCTTGAGGCTGCGAGACAGTTTACGGAAAAAAACGGATTTCCCCTGTTGATCCGTCCAAGCTATGTATCCTCGGGCGCGGCTATGAGCGTCGCATGGGACGACGCAAGCCTGAAAGGGCTGCTCTCCCGCGCTATGAAGGTCAGTCCCGATCATCCGGTGATTCTTACCCGCTATGCCGAAAATTCAAAAGAAATCGAAATAGACGCGGTAGCGAACAAGGGGGAGATCCTCGCCTACGCGATCAGCGAGCATATAGAAAACGCCGGCGTGCACTCAGGCGACGCGACGGTGGTTCTCCCGGCGCAGCGCATATATCTTTCGACGGCCCAGGCGATAAAAAAAGCCGCGAGAAAAATCGCGGCGGCTCTGGAAATCACCGGGCCGTTCAATATTCAGTTTCTGGCGAAAAGCACGAATATTCAGGTCATCGAATGCAATCTTCGCGCCAGCCGATCGCTGCCCTTCTGTTCGAAGGTGTTCCACATCGATATGGCTGCCCTTGCCGTGAAGGCTCAACTCGGCTTGGATGTACAAAAAATCGACGGATCGCGGCTCGATTTCGATCATGTAGGAGTCCGGGCGGCGCAGTTCAGCTATTCGCGCATGAAGGGGACGGACCCGGTGGCCGGAGTGGAGATGGCCAGCACGGGCGAGGTAGGCTGCATGGGCAGAGGAGTCCGGGATGCGTTCATGAAAGCCATGCTTTCGACCGGATATACCATACCGAAGAAAAAAATTCTGCTATCGACGGGTCCGATCGAAAACAAGGTCGACTTCATCGAAAGCGCGAAAAAGCTGAAATCGCTCGGCTATCAGCTTGCGGCTTCCGGAGGAACGGCTCGATTCCTGCAAAACCACGGCATCGAGGCGGAAAGCCTGCCCTGGCCGCTGGAGGACAAGCATCCGAACATCGCGGACGAGCTTCAGGCGGGATTGATCGATCTGGTCATCAATATTCCGAAAAACAACCGGGAAAGCGAATTGAGGAACGACTACAGCATCCGCCGGTTGAGCGTCGATCTCGGCATCCCGTTGATTACGAACATCAAAATCGCCAAGCAATTCATAGATTCGCTGGAGTGGTATAAAACCCGCGGACTCGAGGTGAAAAGCCGCGAAGAATATACCTGATCCAAGAATCTTACAATCTGTTAACCCCGCATCTTCGCCGGCAACTGGCGCAAGTGCGGGGCATTTTGTATAGTCGTGGAATGAACATCAAAAAATACATCGGGCCGGCCCATTTCTATAAGATGGCGCTCGGAATAGCCGTTCCGGTAATGCTTCAGGCTCTGCTCCAAAGCCTCGTATCCCTCATCGACAACTTCATGGTTGCCGGCCTCGGGGACATTAAAATGAGCGGCGTCAATGTAACGAATCAGCTCCTTTTCATCTTCATCGTCGCCTCGAACACCCTCGTCTCGGGCGGCGCCATTTTCATGTCGCAATTCAACGGCGCTAAAGACCGCGAAGGAATGCAACAGACCTTCCGGTATAAAGTTCTTACCATAAGCGTCCTGGCAACGGCTGCGATTGCTCTGTCCCTCCTGTTGCCGTCTCAAATGCTCGGCCTTTTGCTGAATTCGAACTCGCAGAGCGCGGGCATCATCGCCGAGGGAAAAACGTATCTTTCCTTAATCGCTCTCACCTTTATTCCGATGGGAATATCGCTTGCGATAGGTTCATCCCTCAGGGAAATAGGCAAGGTTCGCGCGCCGTTGATCATTTCAGTAGCCGCGACTCTGGTGAATACCTTTTTTAACTGGGTTCTCATATACGGCAACCTGGGCGCTCCGCGAATGGAAGTCGCGGGAGCGGCAATCGCCACGGTAATCGCGCGCGCGTTCGAGATGATTTTGTTCATCGGCTACGCGGCCGGAACGAAACCGCCGTTCTGGGTAAAGGCGCGCAGCTTTTTCAACCTCAATCTGCGCCTGTTCGCGGCTATCCTGAGAAAATCAGGAATCATTTTTCTTTCCGAGATGTCCTGGGTGCTGACGGAAACGGTGATGAACGCGGTGTATAACGGCCGCGGAGGGGCGGAAATAGTATCAGGGATGGCCGGAGGCTGGGCGATAGCGAATCTCTTCATGCTCGTGTTCGGCGGAATCCATACATCGGTAGGGGTAATAGTCGGAGGGACTCTGGGCAGGAACGAACTGGAAACCGCGCGCATACAGGCGCGCTGGCTCAGATCGGGAGCCCTCATCGTCGGATTCGTCGTGGCTGCGATAGAATGCTTTTCGGTGTTCCTCATCCCGGTAGTATTCGGAAATCTCTCGGCGGAAGCCCGCCTTATCACCCGGAACATGCTGTGGGTAATCGCACTGTATATGCCGGTATGGACGTATCTGAACGCGCAGTTTGCTACGGCTCGTTCCGGGGGAGACACGATCATGGGCGCATGGGTCGACGGCGGCGTGAATACGGTTCTCTTCCTTCCGGGCATTTTTCTGCTCGCGGCCTTCACGAAACTCGGGCCGATCGAGATGTTCGCTATTGTAAAACTCACGGATTTTGTTAAAGTAGGGATCGCCCATTGGCAATTGACAACTGAACGCTGGCTGAAAAACCTGGCGGCGCAGCATAAATCGTGAAGGAAAAACGAATGAAAGTACGAATAATAGAAATGCCCCTGGATTACGGAGCCAGCAGGCGCGGGGCCGATATGGGGCCGTCTGCGATACGGCTCGCGGGACTCAGGGACAAGCTTAATTCTCTCGGCATCGACTCCGACGATCTCTATCCGCCCATCGCGATACCGCCTCAGGAGTACATCGATCCCGCCAGCGAACTGCCGGTCGACGGAGCGAAGCATCTGGGGCCGATACTGGACGCATGCGGCGAGCTTGCGCAGAATGTCGAATCGGTATTGAAGGCGGGAGATTTTCCCCTCATTCTCGGCGGGGACCATTCAATCGCGCTCGGGTCCCTTGCCGGAGCGGCGTCGGCCCACGCGGAAACGGGAAAAAGGATCGGCGTGCTTTGGGTGGACGCGCACGGAGACTTCAATACGACGCAGACGACGCCGAGCGGAAACATCCACGGAATGATACTAGCCGCGTCCTGCGGATTCGGAATCCCCGAGCTTACCGGCTTTTACACGGGAAAACGCAAGGTCGATCCCGCGAACGTGTGCTATATCGGCGTCAGGGATCTGGATAGAGGAGAGCGGGCGCTCATGAAGGAAGCAGGAGTCACCGTCTGGTCGATGAGCGACATCGACCGCAACGGGATTTCAAAAACTGTGGCCGAAATCACCCGTCATTTCAGAGAAAACGTCGATACCGTCCACGTCAGCTTCGACATCGACGCTATCGATCCGCGCTTCGCTCCCGGAGTCGGCATCGAAGTTCCCGGAGGACTTACCTACCGGGAAGTTCTGTTTTTAATGGAAGAAATGGCGAATACGGGGATGGTCTCGTCCGCCGATATGGTTGAAGTGAATCCGGTCCACGACATCCGCAACAGCACGGCGAAAATGGCAGTCAACCTCATCGGCAGACTGCTTGGCGAAACGGTGTTCTAGACAGCTCGGAGTTCGTCTTTACACGATTTCCTTGGAAAACGAGCCGAGTGCTCCATGTACGAAGCCGATGCGTTCAAGATACTTCCAGTGATCTTTTCCGACATTCTCGTACACGAATCGGGAATAGCCTTTGTCCTTGAAATAGGGAAGCTGCTTCTCGAAAAACCAGGTTCCTATTCTGAGGTCGCGGTATTGAGGCGTAACATAATCGACGAGTATCTGGCACTCGGTCGGGCTCGAGTCCTTCCACGCGAAAAGTCCGGCGATTTCACCGTTGCACATGAAGTACGAAAATCCCCGGGCGTCCTCGAACGCGGTTTCTCCGAAAATTTGATCGATCTCATCGCGATGCTTTGAATAAAAGAAATCAAGGAGGGCGCTGCCGCGTTCCGCTTTAACGAGCTCATACTCGGCTTTGATCCGCGATATGCGGAGAACGAACCAAAGGTCTATGAAAATAATTCCCACATTCATGACAACCGTCGGAGCGGAGCGGGTTAAAAAAGCGAAAACTACAAAAAGCAGGGAACCGGCAGCATTTATCCACCGGAGTTTTACGATGGATTTCATTGTCAGCGATATGAGAATAATGAAAGAGGCGGTGTAGCCGAGAAGGTCGATATACATGTAGTTCACAGTCTCCTATGAGGCTCAGTATACCGGCTCTTCAGTATTTTTTCCACCATCGCCCTTCTGCTTCGAAGGGCGCAATCAGCTGCCCTGCTCTTCTTTTGCCTGAAAGGATCCGCATCCGGAACAGCCGGAGCATCCTCCGGAACACCCTCCGCCGGATCCTGTTGACGAGGATTTCCTGAACACGTTCCAGCCGGCGAAAACCGCAAGGGCGATAACTGCAAGTATTGAAAATAAAGTAGCCATGAATATCTCCTTAGATAACGATCTAATCATGGGGACAGAGCAACGTACGTCCATAGCAACATACGCCCTATCAAGCTCCATAATTGTTAACCAATACTAACTAAAAGATCTTCTTTTTCCGCCAGCTTGTCAACACCGGATCAGCGAAGAATCAATTCAACATCGAGAATTTTGTTCATTTCGCGGGGAACGGATCCTGAAAGGAAGGAAAAAAGCATTTCCGCGGCGTCGACTCCGATATCCTTCAGGGGTTGCCTGATAGTACAGACGGGTATGTCGAGATAATCGAAAAAGCGGTAATCGTCGAAGGCGCCAAGGCCTATTTTTTTGATGTTTTTCCCTGACAATCGAAGAATGTCGATGCAATCGAGGAGAAAGTCGCCGCCGGCGGTGATGTAGAGAGCGTCGAGATCGGGATATTTTTCTACGATGCGGGCGACTGCTTTTTGCGTGGAGTCGGAGGAATATTCGGTATGGGTCACGTCGTGCCAGTCGATGCCGGCCTTTTTGAGCGCCGAGAGATATCCGTCGATGCGCTGTTGGCTGTACAGATATCCTGCAGGGCCTGAAAGACAGGCGATTTTCTTGTATCCCCGGCCGATCATCCATTGAACCAGCCGCTCGCTCCCGCCGAAATTATCTACGTCTACGGAATAATGCTGAACCTGCGTGTTCCGTCCGATGAACACAAAGGGAATTTCTTCTTCGATGAGCCGGGAAGTGACGCCTGGATCGATTTGTTCGGCGCCGATAATCAAGCCGTCTACATTCCTGCGCCGTATGACGGCTTCGATGGGAGAGGCCAGATCGTCGTCGCTTACGGGCGTCAGGATCATGAGGGAATAGTTGCGTCGATTCGCGGCCTGGGCGATTGCGGTAATGATTGCCGACCAATAGGCGCCGGAAAGGGAGTAGCCCGCTTCGTGAGGGATCAATAAGCCGATGGTTCCGGTTTTGCTCGAGGCAAGGGCCTGTGCCGAGGCGCTTGGTTCGTAATTCAGCCTTTCCGCCAGTTCGAGTATCCGGCGACGGTTTTCCTCGCTCACTCCCTTGTGGCCGTTCAAGGCCTTTGAAACGGTGCTCTTTGCTACTTTCGCGATATCGGCAATTTCATTGATCGTAAGCTTCATGGTTTCACATACCCTACACCAGGAAACCGGAGTTGCGCAACCGGAAACAAAATCCGGAGAGCCGCGAAGCTCCCCGGCCGACCGACAGCATCAGTCTTTCTTATACAAAATCAGATCGTCGATATAGACGGTTCCCGGGTAGGCGACGAAGCCGAGGGTCGGGCAGAGCGTAACGCCGGTGAATTGGGGATTGCTGAAGTACTCGATCTCGACGATTTGGCGATAGTATTCTTTTCCGTCGTCGAGCTTCAGGATTTCGAGATCGCGCAGATACTGGTTGCTTTCGTGGAGGCCCGTCTTTACCCAGCCGGGGTCGAAGGCGGCGTAGGGCTGCGTTCCGGGCAGCGAATTTTCCGGTTTTGATTTCGTAGACGAGGGAACCGCGAGGTCCTTGCGGAAATAGAGAGTGAAGCGGATTTTAGCGCTCCCCGATACTCCTTCAAGCGGAACCATCTTTACCTTGAGTTCTTCCCATTCGTTGATTCCGGGAAAGTCGGCGTCGACCGCGAGCATTCCGCCGTTAAGCTTCGAGTGCGAGATGGTTTTCAGGCTCGCCTGATACGCGCCCAGAGAGGAGGCTCCGTAGGTTGAGTCGGCAAAATCGTAGGCGATCAGCTCGCTGTAGGAAACGCGGTTTGATATCGTAATTTTCCGCTCAGGGGTTTCAAGAACTGAGCCGTCGTCGAAGGTAAATACGCCTTTGACGGCAAGGATCGTTCCGTCCTCGATAGCATTCGTATCAAGGTTGTATCGCCACGCGTTCTGTTCGCGGTTGTACTGGAGAAGATTCGATTTCTTTCCGTCGATGTGGAGCCATCCATCCTTGAGGCGTTTGCCCTCTTCGATAACGAGAAACCGCAAGCGGAAAAAATCTTTCGCTTCCCGGTCCTTGGCCGGGTCGAGCATATAGACGCGCGTCTTGTCGGCATCTCTTTCTTCCCCCTCGAATCGGGCCGCGTATCTTCTGAGCAGGGCAGACACATCGCTGTCGTCGTTCATGATTCGGAATCCGTCGTAATCGTCGTAGAGGCCGTCCGCTCCGGGCTCTCCGAATTCTTTATCGTTCGACGCGGTCAGTATCCAATACATCGATCCGGCGCCGTCCGACTCGAGAACAGTATTGTTCCACAGGTCGTAGATAGCGAGTCTGTTCTGGCCGCCCGAGGCTGAAATTCCGTACTCTTCAAGAACGACGGGCTTCTTGAGCGCCTTTCCGGAATCGACATGATCCTTGATCCACTTGACGCCCCAGCCGGCGACTGCTTCTGCCGAAATTCCCCAGCTCTCGGGATACAGGTGATAGGTGCCGTAATCGATATCTTTCAACGCCAGGAGAGCGTCGAAGTCGGTGCCCTCGAAACCGTTATACAGATGGTTCCCTTCATCCATAAATCCCTGAAGGTCTTTTCTATTGAACGCGCCCTCGTCTCCGACTGCGCATAGCTGGAGCGGAGCGTGTTTCTTTACCCAGCCGCTCATTTCTTTCGCCCAGGCCGTCACGATTTTTCCGCTTTTATCGTCGGGATTGCGCGGCTCGTTCATAAGCTGCCAGGTCATGATCGTCGGATCGCGGTTATACGGCACGCCGGTGTAGCTGTTCACGCGGTTCAGCATCCATGAAACATACGCTTTGTACGCTTCGCGGGCTGCGGGATCAGAGTAAAAGTCGGTAGGCTTCTCAAGATCGAACCACTGTTGCCAGGCGGAGCCCTGCTGGATTCCGCCGAAATCAGCCCAGTAATTGTTAAGCGCTATCACGAGTTTGATGCCGCGCTTCCCGGCTTCAGCGATGGTGAAATCGAGGCGTTCGAACGCGTCCTTCGCTCCCTTGGCGTTCTTTTTCGATTCAGGCACTCCGAAGGATCCCCCGGATTCCGCAGTCGGCGGCTCGGTCATCCCGTATACGTTATGGTCGCGGTTCTGGCTGGTCATGCCGTTCATAAAGCCCCACACGCGCAAAACGCGGACATCCATGGCGACCGCGGCGTCGAGCACGTCGGAAAGCATTTTGTCGGACTCGTAGTGCATATAGTAGTTGTTCGTGCCGACGAAGCGGAAAGGTTTGCCGTCGAGCATGAACCGGCCGTCCTTCACCGCGACGAAGCCTTGAGCGGCGGCATGTTCGTTCTGCCGGGAGGCGGCGGTTGCGCAAGCTGCAAGAGAGCAGACAAGAAGAAGGCCGGCGGCGGCGCGCATCGAAAAAGCGGCTGCGCGGATTAAGACCCGCTGCGCGCGAAAGGCCTGAGAGGCAGGCCTTGCATCGTAATTAAGATTCATTTCGTCAACTCCTTTTTTCATATCATGTGTTCGCGAAAAAGCTCGTACATGTCCCGGTCGATGCGGAAGCCGTTCATCGACTCCCAACGCGCGCCGGGCCTCCCGTGGGAAGCGATTCCGAAATCGCCTGAAAAATTCCATAGGGCGAACCCCCAGCCGAGCTCGTTGAAAACCGATAACACGTCGGAAAACCAGCGGAGCGCGAGTGCATTGTCCACCTTGTTGTACACGCCGAATTCTCCGACATGCACCTCGATTCCTGTTTCCGATAGTTCCCGCCAGGGGCGGTAGTGCTCAAACAGAGCCGCTCTGTCCCAAGTCTTGCCGGCGTAGCGGGTACCGGGATACTCGGGAAGCGGAAGCCCCCGCGTCTCGGAGCACCAGGAAGCGCGGTAGTGGGTAACCGGCATGGGCTGGTAGCCGCGGGTGCTCAACACGGCGCCGAGGTCTGCGAGTTCCGGGATGGCGATGTTGCCGCCGCCCAGTCCGTCGAGAACGACGGGCCGCTGCGGCGATTTCGCGCGGATGGCTGCGGCCGTTCGGCGCATGATCGCTTCGTGAGAGTCCCGCGTCATTCCGTACTGTCCGATCTCGGGAGGCTCGTTTAACAGGTCGAAGCTCAAGAGATCGGCAGGAATCGAGGCGTACCTCCCGGCGAAGAACTCCCATTGAGAAACAAAGGCGTCCCGAGCTACGCCGTCCAGCCACAGGTTGTGCCGCTCGCGCTCGTTGCCGTTGATGCAGTATCCCGGAGCACGGTGAAGATTGAGAGAGCAATGCATGCCGCGGCTCGTCACGGCGCGCACGCAGTCGTCAACCCGTGAAATCATGTTCATGTCGGGTTCTCCGTAGCGGAAATCCCTGATCCAGAAACGGTAATCAAGCGGTATGCGGACGAAATTGCATCCCATGCCCGCGGCGAAATCGAGCTCCCTTTCGTCGATCACGATATCGCCGGGAGCTGCCGATCCGTCCTCCGCGGCCGAGAACATCCACAGAAAATTAAAGCCGTACCGCCTCGGTTTCCCGGATTTTGCGGAATCGTTGCGGACTTCGCTCGATAAACCGCTCATTGCTTAACGGCTCCCTGAACCAGGCCGGAATAAATCTGCTTCTGCAGGGCGAGAAACAACACAAGAGTCGGGAGCACCGCGATCATGATTCCCGCGCAGATGATCTCCCAATGAGACCCGTACGGCCCTTTGAATTTGAACAGCGCCGTGGAAATCACCTGCAAAGACTGCTTCGGCATATATAGAAACGGCGTATAAAAATCGTTGTACATGCCGATTGCCTTGATGATGAGCACCGTCACCGTGGCGGGCTTCAGCAGGGGCATGACGATCTGCCAATACACGCGGAAATATCCGGCCCCGTCCAGAATCGCGGACTCGTCGAGCGACCGCGAAATGCTCTCCAGAAATTGCAGATAGATGTATATCGCCATGATGTCCGTTCCCATGGCCAGGATGATGCCGACGGCGCGGGTGTTATAAAGGCCGAGCGCGTTGACGATCTGAAACCGCGAAACCTGGGCTGTCGTAGACGGAATCAAAACAATCCACAGAAATATGTTTTTGATGAACGCGCGTCCCCTGAACTCGAACCGATGGAGCGCATAGGACGCCATTGTCCCGGTCAAAATCGAACCCGCGCACGCGCCGGCGATGAGAATAAAAGTATTGAAAAACCCGAGAGCCATTTTCCCGCGGAGGAAGGCTGTCCGGTAGTTGTCGAAAATCCAGACTGCCGGGAGATCGAAAGCCCCCGTCGTGTTGAATTCGGCTCCGGTTTTAAATGATCCGATGAAAATAACCAAAAGCGGCAAAATAGTGAGCGCCGATGCCGTAATAAGTAGCAGGTACACAAGAGTAAGGCTCAGCACCGACCGCTTGCTCTGCGCGTTTGCGAAAGTAAAGACTGTTTGCATTCAGATCACCTCTCCTTGAAAATTTTCTTCTGGATGAAGGTCACGGTCAGAACTATCGCCGTAAGAATCATCGCCATCGCCGAGGCGAGTCCGAATTTATTAAAACTGAACGCGGTGTTCACCGTCCTGATAACGAAGGTCTCGCTCCCGTTTCCGCCGCCGGTCATGATGTAGGGCGTCTCGAAAACCGAAAGCGATCCGGTGATGGAAAGAATAACCATCAGTTCGATGATAGGAAGGATGGAAAGAAAAATGATGCGCCAGAAAATCTGCCATTTATTCGCGCCGTCAATTTCGGCGGCTTCGTAAATATCGGAGGGAATCGATTGAATCGCGCCGAGGAACATCACCATGTTGTATCCCATGTACCGCCAAACGGAGGTAGCCGCGATCGAATAGTTGACCAGCGAGGGATTCGTCAGCCACAACACGTCGCTGTCGATTCCGAGGAGTTTCAAAAAAGTATTGAGGGTACCGGTATCCTTGTAGAAATACAGGAACACCAGACCGATCGCGACGCCGTTGATCAGGTTCGGGAAAAAAAGCACGCCCTTGAAAAACGAATGCCCCTTTACTTTGAAGGAAAGAACCGTCGCGAAGAACAAGGCAAGTCCCAACTGAATGAACGACGCGCCGAAGTAATAGAGGCTTACGAAGAATACGCGGAAATTCTCGACCCTCGTCATCGCGTCGACGTAGTTCGCAAGGCCTATGAACTCTTTGGAGCTCAAGCCGTCCCATCTGAGAAAGCTGTATTCGATCATGCTGAAAAACGGGAGGTATCCGAAGATCGCAACAAGCGCCAGGGGAACCGCGAGAAAAACAGCCGCTACAACGCGCTGTTGCCGGGCATATGTCAATTGGGAAAAACGCTTCATGCTATAGTCCTTGTTTAAGTCGTCAAAGCAAGCCAGGAGCGCCCTCAGGCGGGCGCTCCGAGCCGTCATGTCCGCGCCGCGGACGGAAACGCATTACGGAGTTACGTTGAGGGTTTTCCGCGCTTTCGCCCAGCGGGCATTCCAGTCATTCATGATGTCGTCGAAGGATTCTTTCGTGGTACCCATCGCGGCGTCGACTATTCTGATTTTTTGCGGATCTGCCCAGAAACCGATCTCTGCTTCTTTATCGATCTTGTCGAATAAACCGTCCTCGCCGGCCTTCGGCGGATTGCCGGTTATGTACTGCACGTCGCTTTCCTTGAAGCTGTCCAGAACCGCAGGGAAGGCGCTGCCCTTGAGGGCCGGTATGCTCTGGTTGTCCTGCGCATACCCGGATTCATCGCTGAACCAGCGGGCGAAAGCCATCGCGGCCGCCTTGTTCTTGCTGTATTTATTCACCGCGATGTTGTAGTCGAGGGAGACTTCGGAATACATCTTGCCTTTTACGCTCGAGGGATAGGGCATGTATCCGATGTCCGCGGGATTAGACGCGAGGGCCATGATCTGGCCTACCGCCCAGCCGCCGAGATTCATCACGCCGATTTTTCCGTCAGCCAGCATCTGTTTCGAAGCTTCCCAATCAGAGGTGAGAATGTCCTTTTCGCACAGTCCGCGTTTCACCACCTCGTACATGACCTTGTACATCTCGTAGTGAGGGGAACCGGCAGCGAAGGGAGCGTCCATATGGATCATCTTGTTCGCCCAGTCAGGATCGCCGGAATAAGAGTTCCTGCCGCCTTCCCACTGGACAAGGGTCCACTTGGAAGGATAGTTGAGATACAGAGGAACCGCGTCGGTCCGGGTCTTGATCGATTCGAGAGCTTTATAGAATTCCTCAGAGGTTTTCGGGAATTTCTTGATTCCCGCCTTTTCGAATACCCGCTTGTTATAGACGAGGCCGCCGACGTTCGCGTTGATAGGGAACGCGTAGACATCGTCGCCGAATGAAATCTGGGCGCTCTGCTCGATGAAGTCGTACTTCTTGTTCATCTCGGACTTTGTTCCGACCGGTTCGTAAAAGTTCGCGAAGTCCTGGGGAATCGGCGGATTGGTCACCATCATGAGGACATCGCCGTAGGATTTCGTGCTCATGCGGGTGCGGACCGTGCCGGCGTAATCGGTGATCGCTTCGAATTCGATGCTGACGTCCGGATGCTTTTCGTTGAATTTCTCCCGATATTCCTGAAATTTCGTGTCGTTCCAATCCGTACGGTGATGCAGGACTACCAGCGATCCTGAAATGCCACCAGACGAAGAGGAACCGGTTTCCTTCGCACCATTAGAAAATACGGGTCCCGATGCAATCATGCACAATCCGAAAACCGCTAAAATACCAAGTTTTCTCATACTTTTCTCCTCCATTGCGTAGTTATTTGAGAAACCGGTTTCTCAAATAATTTAGGTCAGTATATCATGAGAACTTGAGCTGTCAAGTTTTATTTGCGCGATTATAAGAAAAAAACGCACCTCGCCGGGCCTTGAATAAAAAGCAAACGGCCGGCGCGGCGGAATACATCCGCCGGCCGGCCGTAAAAAAAAGAATCGTTGTTATAGGCCCGATGAGAAAAAAAGAAATTCTAGAGGCGCGAATTCCGGGATATCAAAGCGACGCGCTGGGCAACCGAGCCCTGCGAGGTAAGCGGATCTTCCGGCGTGTTCAAGCAGTAATCGACCAGACGGTCTACGGTGGATTCTGCGACATGGAGGCGGGTATCCGACGAGGCGTAATAGATCAGCAGTCGCCCGTCCGCCTCGGCTATCGCTCCGTTTACGAATACGACGTTCGACACGTCGCCTATGCGCTCTCCGCCCTCGGGCGCTATGAGGTAGCCGCCGGGACGCGCGATTACCTTGAAAGGATCCTCCAGGGACGTCATAAAGGCGTACACGACGTAGCGGAGGCCGGCGGCGGTGTTTCTCACTCCGTGGGCGACATGCAGCCAGCCCTTAGAGGTTTTGATGGGCACCGCGCCCGCGCCGTTTTTCAATTCCTTGATCGTGTGATACGTCTTTTCATCGAGCAGAGTCTCGGTCATTAAAACAGCTCCGTCCATGGTTTCGCTCAAGCCCGCGCAAATGCCGCCGCCTGAGCCGGTTTCTATAAAACCGTCCTGAGGACGGGTATAGAGCAGATAGAGCCCATCGACGAATTCGGGATGAAGCACGACGTTACGTTGCTGAGGAGACGCCGTTTTCAAATCAGGCAGACGTATCCAGGTTTTCAGATCCTTCGTCCTCACGATGCCGGCAGCGGCGACAGCGCTTGAAGTGTCTCCCTTCGGCGCGGCGGGATCCTTGCGCTCCGTGCAGAAGAGGCCGTATATCCAGCCGTCTTCATGGGCGGTAAGGCGCATGTCGTAGACGTTCACATCGGGATTGTCGGTTTGCGGAAGCTCGACCGGATACTCGGCGAACCTGAAGGAATCTATGCCGTTCGGGCTTTCCGCTACCGCGAAGAAGCTCTTCCTATCCATGCCCTCGACACGAACCACCAGGCAGTAGCGATCCTGAAGCTTTATCGCTCCCGAGTTGAAGGCCGCGTTTATTCCCATGCGCTCCATCAAATAGGGGTTCGTCTCCGGATTGAGATCGTACCGCCAGGACAGCGGCGCGTGGGCCGCGGTTACCACGGGATTTTTATACCGCACATAAATGCCGTTTCCCGGAAGGACCGGCTCGTTCGGCTGCTCGACCAGGGCCCGGTGTCCAGCTTCCAGCATCGCGAGCCTGTCTGCAAAATTGCTCAACATCATGATTCACTCTCCTTGCTCTGTCCCCGCATCGCGGCCGCGCCTGAATGGGCGGCGCGCTCGATTAATTCCATGCAGCATCGTCCGTTATGATAGCCGGTTTTCCAGTTTCCGCCCTTTAATTCGCTGAAAAGCGGCCGTCCGTCGGGAGCGACCGAGGCGTGCCAATCGCCGCCCTCGGCATCTTTTTGGCGAGTCATAATCCAATTCCATGTTTTTTCGGCTGCATCCAGAAAACGTTCGTCCGAGGAGATTTGCCATGCGTTGAAAAAACCGACGACGGCTTCAGCCTGGCACCACCATACCCGGGTCGAATCCCGCCGTCCGCCGTGGATCTCGTTATCAAGGGCGCCCGACGCGTCGGAAACGCCCTCCGCCAGCGAAATCTCCGCCAGGCGCAGAACCGCCTCGCGTATTCCGTTTTTCAAAGCAGCGTTCTTCAACTCGCAAGCGGCCTCCCATAACAGCCAGCTGGCTTCGATATCGTGGCCGAACGACACGATATCGCCTATCGGCTTCCAGTCTTGCGTAAAATAGAGGTCGAGATGCCCGTCAGAACCGATGATTTTTTCTGTCGTCGCCCGAACGAGGGTGGCAAGAGACGCGGCGACCCGAGAAAGAAGATCGATATCATCCGGAAACGCGATGGAAAGAGTCCGATAAAACGACGTATACGCTTCAACGACATGAAGATTTGTATTCATGGACTTCGCGCAATCTATGTCCTTCCCGGATAGTTTCAAATCAGTCGTGGCAGACCAGTCCCGCGCTCGCGCTTCGACGTAGCCGCCGCCGGAACGGTCCCGCGCATGTGTTTCCAGAAGAGTCCAGACGGCGCGGGCATGATCGAAAGCGGCAGCTGCCGCCTCGCCGTCTTTCCGTACCTCGGCGAGCGCGCGCGCATATTCGGAAAAAGCGTAGAGCGCGAAAGCTTCTCCGTATATTTGCTTTTTTTCTACGCACGGGCTGCCGTCGGCATACACAGACCAGAAAACGCCGCCGTGCTTTCTATCGACGAAATTGTCCGTAAGCGCGGCGTACGCGTAATCCGCCGTATCCATCCAGGATGAATCGTTCAGGACGCGGGAGGCGGCGCTATACGTCCAGAGATGGCGGGCAGTCATCACGACGGAGCGCGGTTCCGCGGCGTCGCCTTCGTTACCGTACCGAAGACTTCCGAAGAAGCCCTTTGAAGGCAGATCCCGCCCGTGCTTCGGCCAGAACGGGAGTATATTGCCGGCCAGTTCCTCCCGCGCGGACGTTGAAAGGTTTTCCAGCCGCGAATACAGCGGGGACAGAGTAACATCAGCCGATCGCATTGTTCTGCTTCACGAAGTCGATGATTTCGCCGATCCGTCCAAAGACCAGCCCGGTCGAGGTGTCGGCGCAGCCGTAATAAACGGCCACCCTGTCGGTGTCCGAATCCGTCAGGGCCGCGCAGGGGAACGCGACGTTCGGCACGTCTCCGACGCATTCATACGTCTTCTGGGGGGAAATGAGATAGGGCCGCGCGCGGGCGATCACCTTCCATGGCTGATCGAGGTCAAGCAGAGCAGCGCTGAACGAATAGACGAATCCGTTGCAGCTGTTCAATACGCCGTGATAGAAAAGGAGCCAGCCTTCCTTCGTTTCGATAGGAGCCGGGCCCGCACCGATTTTGGTGCTCTGCCACAGGCTCTGGCTTCCCAGAGGAGACATCACATGGCGATGTTTTCCCCAATATGTCATGTCGGGACTTTCAGAATAAAAAATATCGCCGAAGGGCGTATGCCCCGAATCGCTCGGCCGGCTCAACAACGCGTAATTATTTCCGATCTTTCGGGGAAAGAGGACTCCGTTCCGGTTGTAGGGCATCAGAGGATTCTCTATCTGCTGGAAGGTTTCAAAATCGAAGGTGTAGCCCATGCCGATGCTCGCGCCGTGATATCCGTTGCACCATACGATCCAATACCGATCCTCGACGAACACAACGCGGGGATCGTATTTATATTCCGAGTCCGGAATATCGAGAGACGCTTTGATAAAGTCAATCGGGGAATCGGCGATCCTCCATGAAATGCCGTCTTTGCTGAAGCCGACGCGGATATTCATCCGGCGGCACGTATCGTCGCAGCGGAAAACTCCCGCGAAACCGTCCCTGAAGGGAACGACCGCGCTGTTGAAAATGCTGTTCGTGTCAGCCGCGGCGTCGCGCCCGATCACCGGATTTTGTGAATACCTCCATAAAACGGAAGAGTCCCCCTCAGGACGTTCTTCCCAGGGAATCGATGGCAGAGACGACCCGTGTATTAAAAGTGACGAATGCATTCGCAGTACCTCTTCATATATTATTCGGTTTCTCAAAGAGAAACCGGTTTCTCTTTGCATACAACAATTAAACTATATGACCGACTCCCTGTCAAGGACTACGATGAAAAGGAAGCGAAACAGAAGAGCAAGATGGCGAAAACACCGCAATTCAGATACACTGATTCCGATGAATACAGAAGCGCCGGACGCACAGGAAAACCCCCGATATCTTTCGGAACAAGTAATCACCTATATCGGGAACAAGCGGGCCCTTCTGCCCTTCATCGACGAAGCGGTGCGGAAAATCAGGAGCGAACTGGGCGGGCGGAAGCTCTCGTGCTTCGACGCGTTTTCAGGCTCGGGCATCGTCTCCCGCTATTTTAAAAAACACGCCTCTCATATCATCGCGAACGATCTTGAACTCTATTCGAAAATCATAAACACCTGTTATCTGACCAATCGCCCGGATGCGGAAAAACTGGGACTCAAGGAGCAGTACCGGGATCTGACGAAAAAACTGGCGGAAAACCGTTTTATTCCGGGAATTATTTCAGAACTCTACGCGCCCGGCAGCGAAGACGCGATTCATCGGGGAGAACGCGTTTTTTACACAAAAAGGAACGCATTGTACCTGGACACCGCCAGGACGCTGATAGACGAATACCCGGAGGAAATCCGCCCGTTTTTTCTCGCTCCCCTGTTGTCGGAAGCCTCGATTCATGCGAACACCGCGGGTGTTTTCAAGGGATTTTACAAAAACAGGCATACGGGAATCGGACAATTCGGGGGCCATAAGGGAGACGCGTTGAACAGAATCACCGGAAACATCGTTCTGGAATACCCGGTCTTCAGCGATTTCGAGGGAAACTTTCAGGTGCTCCAGGAAGACGCGCTCGCGGCCGCGTGCTCTGTCCCCGAAACGGATCTCGCATATCTCGATCCTCCGTACAACCAGCACCCCTACGGATCGAACTATTTCATGCTGAATGTTCTTGCCCGCAACGAACGTCCGGAAAAAATATCCCCGATTTCAGGAATCCCTTCAAACTGGAACCGCTCGCCATACAATAGAAGAAAGGAAGCTCCCGCCGAATTGCGGAAACTGATCGAACGGATCCGGGCAAAATACGTGCTGGTATCCTTCAATTCGGAGGGCTTCGTCTCGCGGGAGGAAATGGAAGAAATTCTATCCGCTGAAGGCTCGGTGGAAACGCTCGAAACGCGGTATAACGCCTTCAGGGGAAGCAGAAACCTGCAGAACAGAAGCAAGCATGTCACCGAATTCCTCTATATCCTGAAAAAAAACTGAACAGCGGAAGAGTCGTTTCAGAGCCCGTTTCGGGGACAGAGCACGGAAAGCACGCACTCGGCGCATTTCGGCTTCCGCGCTACGCACACGTATCTTCCGTGGAGCAAGAGCCAGTGGTGGGCATGCCGGATCCAGGCTGCGGGAATTATTCGCATCAGGTCGTCCTCGACTCCGCGGGGAGTCGCGGCGGAGCTTAAGCCCAAACGCGGGGCCAAACGGAGCAGATGCGTGTCGACCGGCATCGCAGCCTCTCCGAATACGACGTTCAGCACGACATTCGCCGTTTTCCGGCCGACTCCGGGGAGGCTTTCAAGCGATGCTCTGTCCCCGGGAACCGTTCCGCCGAAGTTATCTTCGAGCATTCGGCTCATAGCTATGATATGGCGCGCCTTCGTCGGATAGAGATTCACGGATTTGATGTATTCCTTCAATCCATCCTCGCCGAGCTCGAGCATCTGCGCCGGCGTCGACACGCGTTCGAACAGCGGCCCGGTCGCGCGGTTCACGCCTTTATCCGTCATCTGCGCGGAAAGAACCACCGCGACCAGAAGCGTATACGCGTTCGTGCTCTCCAGTTCTGTTTCAGGCGCTGGATTCCCGGCGGAGAGGAGCTCAAAAACCCGATGTATCTCGTCCGGATTGAGTCTATGAAACCCGCCGTCGTCGTTCTCGGGGACAGAGGAAGCTTTCTTCATTCCCGAATAATACAACCCCCAAAGCCTCTTCGGCAACCGAACAGGCTCCTTCTCCGGAACGGTGCAACCTGATATACTCCCGGGAATGAATCTTCTTTCCGTCAGCAAGCTCACCCGCATGGGCCGCGAAGCCCCCCTGTTCGTAGACGTAACCTTCGGCCTTGACGAAGGCGAAAAAGCCGCCCTTATCGGACGTAATGGATCCGGAAAAAGCACCCTGCTTCGGTGCATCGCGGGCGTCATCCCCCCGGACTCGGGCTCGATCGTCGTCAACAAGGAAGCCGGCGTCTCATTCCTTCCGCAAAATCCCGAATTCGAGCCCGGCGACACCATACGGGCGCACATCTATAAATCCGACAGCCCCAAGCTCAAAATCATCCGCGAGTACGAAGACGCCTGCGAGCTGCTCTCCCGAGCGGGCCAAACATCGCCCTCGGAGCGCGTCCGGCGCGAGCTCGAACGGCTCACCCATGAAATGGATTCGAAGGACCTGTGGAATTACGAAAACTCCATCCGCTCCATCCTGACCACGCTCGGGATCACGAACCTCGAATTGAAGATGGGAACCCTTTCCGGCGGCATGGCGAAAAAAGTGTCGCTCGCCCAGGTTCTTATCGAAGACACCAAGGTCCTCCTTCTGGACGAACCGACGAACCATCTGGACATCACCACCATCGCCTGGCTCGAAGAACACCTGCGAACCACGCCGCGCAGCGTCCTCATGGTGACTCACGACCGCTACTTTCTGGACTCGATTTGCACTTCCATCAGGGAAATAGACAGAAAAACGGTAACGCTCTACGAAGGGAATTTCTCGAAATATCTCGAAAAAAAGGCTATCGCGGAAGAGATAGCCGCCAATACCGACGCCAGAATCGAGAGCGTCCTGCGCACAGAGCGCGAATGGCTTCTCCGCGGACCGCAAGCTCGGGGAACCAAGGCAAAGGCGCGCATCGACTCCATTCATCGAATGATCAACCGCGAAAAGTTCGCCCAGGACAAGGGCTTCGCCTTCGAAGTCACCGGACGGCGGCTGGGCGGAAAAATCCTCGAAGTCGAAGGCATTTCCAAAGCCTGGCCCGTGCCCGGCGGAACAAAAACGGTCATCAGGGATTTTTCCTATCAGTTTAAGAAGGGCGAACGAATAGGCGTATTCGGAGACAACGGTTCCGGCAAAACAACCCTTCTCAATATCCTGATGGGCGAGGTCGAAGCCGACGGTGGACGGAGGTCGGCGGGCGACAACACCGTATTCGGCTATTACCGGCAGAATCCGGAGTTTCCTGACTTGAACATGACCGTGCTCGAGTACATCAAGGAAAAAGCCGAGGTCATCACCCGCTCGGACGGCACCGAGCTTACCGCCTCGAAAATGCTCGAGCAATTCGGCTTCGAAGGCCGCGTCCAGTACTCTCCCCTGCTCAGCCTCTCCGGCGGCGAACGGAAGCGGGTGTATCTCGTGCGCCTGCTGATGTCAAATCCGAACTTTCTCGTGCTGGACGAACCGACAAACGATTTCGACATTTATACGATGAGCGTCCTCGAATCCTTCCTGGAAGGCTTCGGGGGCTGCCTGCTGGTCGTCTCCCACGACCGGTATTTCATGGACCGCGTAGTGGACACGCTTTTTATCCTGGAAGACGACGGATCGATCTCGGGATTCGTCGGCACCTGCTCCGAATATCTCGTTGTCAGGGAAAACGAGCGCCAGAGCGCGGCGGAAGAGGCAAAGGAAGCGGCCGCGAAAAACGCGTCGAAAGCGGGGACAGAGGAAGCGGCGAAAAACGCGGCTCAGCCAAAGAAAAAGAAACGAAGCTTCCGCGAAGCCCAGGAATACGCAGAGATAGAAAACGTCATAGAAAAACTGGAAGAACGGAAAACCGAGCTGGAAAACAAGCTTTCATCGGGAAGCTCGGATCATCGCCTATTGGCTGAAATAAGCGAACAACTTACCGCAACGGGGACAGAGCTGGAGGAAAAAATCCTCCGCTGGGAATATCTTTCGAGCCTGGAATGACCGGGTCGGGCGCAGCCCGTCAGGGCATTCTGCTTTCTACTCCGCGGCGGTCGTAGACCGCCTCGCGGAATTCCACTTCCTGCGACTCGGTATCCCAGAGAGCGTAATACGCCGGCCAGGATTCGAGCGCAGGAACTTCGTTCAAGCCGTTAAAGCTCCGCGGGAAGCCGACGCTTCCCGGATTGACGATTTTCCGTTCCCCGTCCGCTTTAACGACACGTCCGGGAACCGGATGAAGGACTCCGGGCGGCAGATAGTCGGAAAAAACGGCGGCCTCATGGGTGTGCCCGCAAAAACAGAGAGTCAACTTTTCTGCTTCCATCCATTTGAAAACCTCGGCCGTTTCGATGCCGCCCCAGAGATAGCCGGTCAACGGTTCGAGCGGAGAGCCGTGGGAGACGTACACTCCCGGAAATATCTTTTTTGAAGACGGGAGTCCCGAAACCCACCGTTTCGCGTCCTGGTCCAGCGTCCGGGCGGTGTCCTTCACTCCGCGGAGGGCGTGAGGATTAAACCATGAGGATGAAAGATGCCCGGAGAGCAGTGCGTCGTGATTGCCTGAAAGGATCACGGAAAACTCGAGCGTTTTCTCCAGGTTCCTGAGTTCGGCCAGGCATGAGGCGGCATCCGGCCCGTACCCGGTCGTGTCTCCCAGGCATACGAGGCCCGAAAAAAAGCCCGCTCCGTCGAGAACTGCCTGTAACGCGGGAAGATTCGCGTGAATATCGGATACCAGAAGAATTTTCATGCTTCTCCTAGTATACTATAGAAGAGTTATGGAAAAAACCGGAAGCCGCAGCATATCTGCATTTTTAAAGGACCGGTTCGCCCCGGAGTGGAAACTCCTGTCCGAAACCGAGTCCTATCTCATCCACACCCCGGACGGCCCGGCCTATGAAAGCCAGTTCAAGGAGTGGCGCGCCAGGCTTCATAATATGAAAACCGGCGACACCGAGCTGGTCACCCTCAGAAGCGAAATAGTCGCCCTCAGAAAGCAGCTCCGCCTTGAAGGCTACGATTTAAGCCTCGGCCTGCAGCAGCTGGTGGTACGCGGTTTCAGGAACGATGATTCGGTAGCGGAAGGCTTCCAGCGGGTGGTCCTGTGTTTTTGCGGCCCCCACGTCTATTTCCAAACAGGCTCCGCAAATCATATCGCCCTTGCGGAAGAACTCGTAGACACGCTCACTAAGCGAAAACTGATGAATCGTCCCGAAATGCATTATTTATGGTACAAACGCACGCCTAAAGGCCTGTATCTCTCCGGATCAGCGACTGAAACCGCTTCGGATTTCAGGCGGATGGAAGGCCGGGCGGAGGCGAATCCGATGAAACTGCTGTCTTCCCTGAAAAACCTGGGATAATTTTTCCGGTTTCAGGTGTTATACTGATAACGGACGAGAAGCGATTACGCTTCAACGAGTCCGCTATCGCGCCCGGAGGTACACATGAGAAAGGATATAGGAACCATTATAGTCGGATTGCTCTTTTTGGGAGCGGGAATCGCCATCGGCGGCGGAATGCTGGGATATTTCGATTTTACCATCAATTTCGCCGGCTGGTGGACGCTGTTCCTGATAGTCCCGGCCCTTCTGGCAATCGTGCAGGGCGGTGTAAACGCCGGAAACATTATTCTGCTCGCTGTCGGCGGCATTCTGCTCCTCGACGCGCAGCGCATGCTTCCTCCCAATTTCAGCTGGCGACTCATGATTCCGGTCGTCCTTCTGGCAGTCGGTTTCCAGCTCCTGTTCGGAGGCCGGCTCAAACACTACGACTGGGACGGGATGGAATGGAAGCAAAGCCGGGGAAAGGCCGCGGGAAGCGCCTCTGACGGAGACGAGGGCAAAACTGACAGCGCAGATGCGAAGAGTTCAGACGAAGCCGAAGGCAGCCGGGCGAAGACAAATTCAAAGTCGCACGCCGGCAGGGAAAGCGGCGGCGGCCTTTTTACGGAATCGTCGAAGCCGAACAGCAGCTATAAAACTGCTTCGGTCCTGTTCGCGGGCCAGGACATCCGCTACGGCGACGAGGACTTCACCGGAGCCGCGTATTCGGCCGTCTTCGGCGGACTGACGATAGACATGCGCCGGGTCGTGCTCGCCGGAGACGTCGTAATAAACGTAACGGCGATTTTCGGCGGAATCGAGCTGATGCTTCCGGACAACGTACGCCTCGTAACCCACGTCACCCCGATTCTCGGCGGAACGGAATGCAAATATCCCTCGTCCCGCGACCCTAACTCGCCGCGCGTCATCGTCAACGGAACGGCATCCTTCGGCGGAATCGAAATCAAGTAACACAAACAGGAGCGGCCCAACCGGCGCCGCTCCCGCTTAAAACAGGCTCACCAACCAATCAGGCGCCGCCCGGCGTTTCAACGCCCAGTCTGCCCCCCGAGATAATCCGCCGGCCGGCGTTTCGACGCTCGGTTCCGCCGCGAAAAATTCGCTCACTATCCGGCAAAGCGCCGCCTGTGCCGATCAGTTCCCCTGCGTAAAATTCGCAAGCCAATCGGCGATGCCGGACGGGCCGGACTTGAGCAGGGCGGTGATGAGCGGCCGGCCGATCAGCACTTCCGCGGCGCCGAGGGATTTCGCGATACGGGCGTCCCGGGCGGTGCGGATTCCGCCGTCCACCCACACTTCTCCGCAATGGCGGGCAAGCTCAGCGCCGTGCGCGGACAGGAAAGCGGCCGTCGAGCCGCGGTCTGTTTCAACCCGGCCGCCGTGGTTCGACACGACGACGATGTCGGGACGTAGTTCGCGGATCAATTCGAGGTCCGATCTTTTGAACACGCCCTTCACAGCGAAGGGAACGGAAGCCGCCTTCATCAGCTCTTTCAAGTCCGCGGCGCTTTTTTCCTGCAGGTTCACCAGGTTCCGCATCGTGACTATGGCGTAGGAATCGATGTCGACGCCGACGATCTCCGACACGTTCGCCGCCCACTCCATGCGTTCAAGAATTCTTTCGTTCGGATACGGCTTGACGAACACGGCGCCCTTGAGCGAACGCGCGGCCAAAGCCTCGATTCCGTATTTCAGCTTTTCGTCGGGATAGCCGTCGCCGATAGAAAGGGCAAGGCCCGCGTCGAGGCATCCTTCTATCATTTCGAAGTAGTACTCGCGCTCGTCGTGATAGCCGATATTCTGCAGGGCTCCGGTGATGGGCGCGAGCCTGAGCCGTGGAAGTTCTGCCGAACCGGAGGACAGGCCGGGCAATACCGAATACGCTGCAGAGCGCCAGGCCGCGCAATTATCGATAAAGTTGGCGTTTTCGAATACGCCGCCCATTCCGGGCAGCTCGGAGACGCAGCCGCGTCCGTCGCACGTAGGGCAAAAATGGCATTTTGAACCGGGTTCTCGAATCATATTGGCCACTATAGAGGACAAGATGAACCTTGGCAAGAATTTCCTTTTTTAAATTTGACAGGATGAAAAAACCGATACTATACTGGCATCGATCCGTCGAACCGTTTCGATAACCGATTCGACCACAAGGAGATTTCAGGTGGCAACAATACGCGATGTCGCGCAGAAAGCGGGAGTCTCAGTCAGCACGGTATCTTACGCGATCAGCGGAGACCGGCCGATATCCGCCGAAAAAAAGGCCTTGATCGAAAAAGCGATGAAGGAGCTGGACTACAAGCCGAACGCCATCGCGCGCGGTCTGGCGAGCAAACGCAGCCGCATCATCGCCATTCTTTTCACGCCGGAAGAACGAGGACTCGGCCTTTCGGAAATTTCCCTCATAACCTGCGCGGCTCAGGCTGCCTCGGAAAAAGGCTATCACCTGGTCATGTGGGCCATGAAGACGCACGACCTCGACGAACTGAGACAGCTCGTCCGCCATGAACTGGTGGACGGCGTCATACTCATGGAAGTGCGCAACAACGATCCGCGCATCCCCTACCTGAAAAGCGAAGGCTTGCCAATATTCCTGTTCGGCCGCGACGATTCAGCCACGGAGGAAAGCTTCGTCGATACGGATTTCTCGGTAACCATGTACCAGTCCATCGCGCGCCTCTCGGGCCAGGGACATAGAAAAATCTGCTTCGTCAACCAGTCCGAGGAAACGCTCCGCTCGGGCTACGGGCCGGTTCTGCGCGCCCACACCGCCTTCGAAACCATCTGCAGGGATCTGCGCCTTGAGGGAACGGAGTTGCTCTGTCCCTCAGATCCGCTCGCCGGTTACTGGAAGGCGTCCGAATATCTCAAGAAAAACGCGGATGCCACGGCCTTCATCGTCATGAACGACAAGGTGCTCTCCGGAGTCATAAAGGCCTGCGCGGACAACGGAAAGGACATACCGCAGGACGTTTCCATCGAGGCGCTTGCGTCTTCGGAGGCGGCGGCGACCATGCTGATTCCTTCGATCACCGCCTGGGAGATGGAAGGAGACAAGCTGATGGAGCTCGCCGTCGGCCAGCTCATCGCGCGGCTCGAAGGAACCTATTTCGAGGTGCCGCGGAGGCTGATTCCCTGCACGCTGGTGGAGCGAAGCAGCTCCGCGCCGCTGCATGCCCGGTCCGAACATACGCTACCCGGCCGCTGAGGATTCTTCGGTATCCCCTGGGACAGGGGAACCGTCGCCATATTTTCGAAGGAGGAAGGACATGACGAAAAAAGACAGGGCAGTGAAAACGGTTGCGGCCGTCGCGATGACGGCGCTTCTCGCCGCGGTTCCGGCGTTCGCCGGAGGGCAGAAGGAAGCCGCTCAGCGGGAGTTCAAAATTTGGCACTACGAAAGCGACGCAGGCGCGATGGGGGTCGCGTGGGCGGAGGCGATGAAGCAGTTCCAGGCGAAGCATCCCGACGTAAAAATCGTGTACGAGAACAAGGGCTTCGAACAGATCAGGCAAACCGCCCAGATGATCCTCAATTCGGACGAAGCTCCGGACGTGATGGAATACAACAAGGGAAACGCAACCGCCGGAATGCTTTCCAAGCAGGGCCTCCTGACGGATTTGACCGCGGAAGCCGCCGCCCGCGGATGGGACAAAATCTTGAGCCCGAGCCTTCAAACCACCTGCCGCTACAGCCCGGACGGCGTAATGGGTTCAGGCAAGTGGTACGGAGTCACCAATTACGGCGAATACGTCATGGCGTACTATAACGAGGATCTGTTCGCGAAGAACGGGCTCGCGATACCGAAAACCTTTGCCGAACTAGAGAACGTTTTGGCAAAATTCGCGGGCGCAGGAATCACCCCGATAGTCCTTTCGGGAGCGGAGTATCCTTCCCAGCACTTGTACTATGAGCTTGCCCTTTCGAAGGCCGACCGCAAAATGATTAACGCGTATCAGCTGTACCAGGGCGACTTCAATTTCAATAACCCCGCTTTCTCCTGGGCCGCCGACAAAATGGTCGAATGGCTTGACAAGGGCTACATCGGAAAAGAAGCAGTGAGCATGAAGGCAGAAGACATGGGCGTTGCGTTCACCAACGGTCAAGCGCCGATCATGGTTTCAGGATCCTGGTGGTACGGCCGCTTCATGACCGAGATCAGCTCCTTCAAGTGGAGCATCGGACTCTTCCCCGGCAACAAAATGAGCCCCGGATCGTCCGGCAACATCTGGGTCGTGCCCCAGAAGTCGAAAAACAAGGACCTCGCCTACGATTTCATCAGCATCACGCTGCAGCCGGACATCCAGGCCCTCCTCGGAAACGCAGGCGGAATCCCGGTGAACGCGGATCTCGCGAAGATCACCGACCCGAAGGTGAAAGACCTGATCGCCAAGTTCAACACCCTGAACGCGGAAGACGGCCTCGCATTCTATCCCGACTGGCCCGCAGCCGGTTTCTACGACCTGCTGGTTTCGAACATTCAGGATCTCCTGCTCGGCAAGAAAACGACGCCCCAGTTCCTGGATTCCCTGAACAAGTCTTATAAGGAAGGCCGATAAGCTTCCGTTTCCGGGCCCTTCGGACGCTCTTCTCCGGAGGGCCGTTTTTTTCCTGTATTTCGTGCGTATCGCATGCGCCGGGCTGTTATTTTTTTTGCGCTTTTTCCAAGGAGTCGAGCATGACGAGCAACAAAATAAACCGGGGATACGGAGTTTTCCTCATCCCCGGATTCGCTCTTTTTTTATTGGTGATCGGACTGCCCTTCCTGATGAGTCTGTATATCAGCTTCACCAAGTGGTCGGGAGTCGGCCGGCCCGTGTTCATCGGAGCGGCGAATTATATTAAGGCCGCGACCGATTCCGTATTCTGGGCCTCGTTCAGAAACAATCTCTTGATGATATTCGCCGTCACGGTTATTCCCACCGCGATCGGTTTATTGCTTTCGGTATTCATGTTCGGCTACGCTTCGAAGCAGTTCGGAAATAAAACGGTGGCTTTTTTCCGCGCCGGCTATTATCTTCCGCAGATTCTTCCGGTCGCCATTGCGGGAATCGTGTGGGGATGGATTTTGAATCCGACCCACGGCGCGCTTAACACTATTTTCAGATCTCTGGGGCTCGATGCCCTCGCGATGAACTGGCTCGGAGACCCGGCGACTGCCCTGCCTTCGGTCATGGGCATCATGGTGTGGTTCCAGATCGGCTATCCGCTGGTCATCTTCCTTTCCGCCCTCCAGCGGGTAGATCCCCAAGTGCTGGAAGCCGCCGAGGTGGACGGCGCGCACTGGGGCCATAAATTCGTCATCAATCTCTACATGATACGGCCGGAGATACTCGTCGTCGTGCTTACCTCGACCATCTACGCGCTCAAGCTGTTCTCCCAGATATACGTGCTGACCCGGGGAGGTCCGGGAACCGCGACCATCGTACCCTCCTACTTCGCGTACCAGAACTTTTTCGAAAAAACCAACGTGGGCTACGGATCGGCGATCGCGATGATCATGACGGCGATCATCATCGTCCTGGAAGTCGCCTTCATTACCCGCCAGCAGAAGCTCGCCGGCGAAGGGGAATACTGATGAAAACGAATCGAATGCGGCTCCATGCCGGAAGAACTCTGTCCCTCGCCGCGCTTTCGGCCCTTCTCGTCCTCATGCTGTTTCCTTTCTTCATCGTGTTCATAAACGCGTTTAAAACCGCCGGAGACTACGCGCAAAACGGCCCGCTCGCCATGCCTGAAACCTGGACGGCCGCGGCGATCAAGGCGTTTTGGAACCGGGTTAAATTCGGCGGAAAACTGTGGAACAGCTTTTACATCAGCGCGTCGGTGGCTGTTCTTGCTTCCGCGCTTTCGATGCTCAATTCGTTCGCGCTGGGCATCGGCAAGATCAAGGGAGCGGTCGGCATTCTCATACTCTTCGTGGTGGCGAATACCCTTCCCCAGGAGGTCCTCGTCTATCCGCTCTATTATCTGGCGAAATCTCTCGGCATCTACGACCGGCAGCTGGCGGTCATCATCATCTTCACGGTAGTCCAGAGCGCTTTCGGAACCTATCTCCTGAGCTCGGCCTACAGCGCCTTCCCCCGGGAGCTCATCGAAGCGGCTACAGTGGACGGATGCTCGAAGACCGAACTGCTCGTCAACATCGTAGCGCCGATGAGCAAGGCGACGATCTCGGTACTCTTCACGTTCTTTTTCCTGTGGACATGGAACGAGTTCTTCATCCCGCTCATCATGCTCGTTTCCAATTCCCGCCAAACGGTCCCCATCGCCATCTCGGTGACGCAGGGCCAGCACAACATGGACGCCACCATGGCGAGCGCGTCCGCCCTCTTGGGGATTCTCCCCTGCATCGTCTTTTTCATTCTCTTTCAAAGAACCTTGTCGCGGGGCATTACCGCAGGAGCGATCAAATGAAATTCACCAACGGATACTGGCTTATTAAAGAAGGAATCACCGCTCACCACGCAGCGCAGGCCTACGAGGCCGAACAGGACGGCGGCGAACTTGCCGTGTTCGCCCCGGTCAAACCGACGAAGACGCGGGGAGATACGCTCAACGCGACGCTGTTGACCGTAAGGCTTTCAAGCCCGATGAGGGACATCGTCCGCGTGAGAATTTCCCATTTCGAAGGCGGCCTTGATGCCGGACCCTTTTTCGAAACCGCATCCGATCCGCTCTTCCGACCCGAGATTTCAATCGACGAGAACGAAGCCCGCATTTCGTCGGGCAGGCTGGAGGCGCGCATCGCCTTTTCCGATTCCTGGCTCGTGGAATGGAGCGGAAGCGGCCGGCCCCTCACCTTCAGCGGAACGAAATCGACAGGCTATATGGTCGACCCGGATAAAAAAGCGTATATGAAGGAAGAGCTCAACCTTTCCCCCGGAGAATACGTCTACGGTTTGGGAGAACGCTTCGGACCCTTCGTCAAGAACGGGCAGAGCGTCGATATATGGAACGCGGACGGCGGAACGGCCAGCGAGCAGGCCTACAAGAATATTCCCTTTTATATGACGAACAAGGGATACGGCGTGTTCGTCAACGATCCCGGGGCGGTGTCCCTGGAAGTCGGCAGCGAAAAAACCTCGCGCGTCCAGTTCAGCGTTCCCGGAGAAGTCCTGGATTACTTCATGATCTACGGTCCGACCCCGGCCGAAGTCCTTGAACGCTATACGGCGCTCGTCGGAAGGCCCCCGCTCCTTCCCGAATGGTCCTACGGCCTGTGGCTCACCACGTCGTTCACCACTTCCTACGACGAGAAAACGGTCATGTCCTTCATCGACGGGATGGCGGAGCGGAACATACCCTTGAGCGTCTTTCATTTCGACTGTTTCTGGATGAAGGCCTTCCATTGGACCGATTTCATCTGGGACGCCGAAACCTTCCCCGATCCGGCGGGGCTTATCAAACGCATCAAGGATAAGGGAGTCCGCGTATGCTTGTGGATCAATCCCTACATCGCGCAGCGCTCTCCGCTTTTCAAGGAAGGAAAACAAAACGGCTTCCTTTTGAAAAAAACCGACGGCTCGGTATGGCAGACAGACCTCTG
This sequence comes from Teretinema zuelzerae, assembly GCF_021021555.1. Lineage (NCBI taxonomy): Bacteria > Pseudomonadati > Spirochaetota > Spirochaetia > Treponematales > Treponemataceae > Teretinema > Teretinema zuelzerae. The sequence continues at coordinate 1,613,125 of NZ_JAINWA010000003.1, forward strand.
GCAGCCCGGCATGGGCATCGTCGACTTCACGAATCCCGAGGCCGCTGCCTGGTACGCGGAGAAGCTCGAAGCGCTGCTCGCACTCGGCGTCGACGCCTTTAAAACAGATTTCGGCGAACGCATTCCGACAGAGGTCCGCTGGCACGACGGCGGAGACCCGGTCAAGCAGCACAACTGGTACGCGCAGCTCTACAACCGCACGGTGTTCGAGCTGCTGGAATCGAAAAAGGGAGAAGGAGAGGCCTGCCTGTTCGCCCGTTCGGCGACCGCGGGAGGCCAGAAATATCCGGTTCACTGGGGCGGCGACTGCGAATCGACCTTCGAAGCGATGGCTGAAAGCCTCCGCGGAGGATTGTCTCTGGGGCTGTGCGGCTTCGGATACTGGAGCCATGATATCGGCGGATTCGAGGGAACTCCCCGCGCGGATCTCTTTAAGCGATGGATCGCGTTCGGCCTGCTCTCCTCCCACAGCAGGCTTCACGGCAGCAATTCCTACCGCGTGCCCTGGAACATAGACGATGAATCGGTAGAGGTAACGCGCCGCTTCGCGCTATTGAAAAAGCGGCTCATGCCCTATTTGCACAAATGCGCCCGCGACGCGCATGAAAACGGGATTCCGGTCATGCGGGCGATGTTCCTAGCCTTCCCGGACGACCCTGCGTGCGCGTTCCTGGACCGGCAGTACATGCTGGGGCCTGATATCCTGGTGGCTCCGGTCTTTAATCCGGAAGGCCTCGCCGAATATTATCTCCCCGAGGGAAACTGGACTCACCTCATAGACGGCAGAATCATACGAGGCGGTCGATGGATACGGGAGTCGTACGATTTCATGAGCATCCCTGTTTGGGCCTTGGATGGTTCGGAGGCGTCGCTGATTGCGAGGTAAGTCCGCGGTCTGGACAGACCGCTTCCGCTCCCGTATGCTTTATCCCGACACGAGAAGGAGATACTAGAATGAAACGGGCATGGTGGAAGGAAGCGGTGGTCTATCAGATTTACCCGCGCAGTTTTATGGATTCGAACGGCGACGGCATCGGCGACATACCCGGCATTCTCTCGCGGGCGGACTACCTCGCGGAGCTCGGAATCGACGTCGTCTGGCTTTCGCCCGTGTATCAGTCTCCGAACGCGGACAACGGGTACGACATCAGCGACTATCGGGCAATCATGACCGAATTCGGCACCCTCGACGATTGGAAGCGTCTTTTAAAGGCCCTTCACGACCGGAACATCCGGCTGGTGATGGATCTCGTGGTCAACCATTCCTCCGACGAACATCCCTGGTTCGTCGAATCCAAAAAATCCCGGGACGGCGCGTACGCCGATTACTACATATGGCGCGACGGCCGGGGCGGCTGCGCCTGCGACGCGGAGCCGCCGAACGACTGGCAGTCGGTGTTCTCCGGCCCCGCATGGAAGTATTCGGCCGCCCGCGACCAGTGGTACCTCCACCTGTTCGCGGAAAAACAGCCGGACCTGAACTGGGAAAACCCGGTTCTCCGGCGCGAAATATTCGACATGATGAGGTTCTGGCTCGATCTGGGTATCGATGGTTTCCGAATGGACGTCATCAACATGATTTCCAAGGACGCCGCCCTGACGACCTTCATGAACGGCCCCCGCGTCCACGAATTCCTCCAGGAAATGAACGCCGAGATCCTCTCAAAATACGACATTATGACGGTAGGCGAAACTCCGGGCGTAGATCCCGCGCTCGCCGAGCTCTACGTCGGGGAAAACCGGAACGAGCTCAACATGGTGTTCCAGTTCGAGCATATGGACGTGGACTCGGGCCCCGGAGGAAAGTGGGACATACGCCCCTGGATGCTCACGGAACTCCGCGCCATCCTCGGAAAGTGGCAGCGGGAGCTCGACGGGAAGGGATGGAACAGCCTCTATCTCAACAACCACGACCAGCCCCGGATGGTGTCGCGATTCGGAGACGATTCGCCCCTATGGAGGGTAAAGAGCGCGAAAATGCTCGCGACCATGCTTCACACCATGCAGGGCACGCCGTACATCTACCAGGGCGAAGAGATCGGAATGACCAACGTCGCCTTCCCGAGCATCGAAGATTATGAGGACGTGGAAATCCGCAACTGGGTGAAGGAAGAACGCGAACGCGGAGCTCTCCGCGACAACGAACTGCTCAAAAGAATCCACTACCGGGGACGGGACAACGCCCGTACGCCGATGCAGTGGACGGCGGGAAAAGGAGCGGGATTCACCTCCGGAACACCCTGGCTCGGAGTCAACCCGAACTACGCCGAAATAAACGCAGAAGCGGCTTTAGCCGATCCGGACTCGATCTTCCGCTACTATCAAAAGCTCATCGCGCTCAGAAAGCGGAAAAAAGAGCTCGTCTACGCGGGTTCGTTCGAAGACCTCTGTCCCCGCAATGAATTCGTGTACGCGTACCGGAGAACTCTCAAAGCTGAAACCTTTACAAACGCGCAGCCGGAATCGGACAGAAGCATTCTGACCATCCTCAACTTCTCGGGCGAAGCGCAGGACATCGGCTTTCTAACCGATCACATCGATAACGCGGGAGACCTGGTGCTGGACAATCGTTCAACCGACGAAAAAAAAGTTCCTCTGTCCCCGGCGACGCTCGGCCCATGGGAGGCCCGCGTCTATCTCGGAGAAGGCAACTAAGCGCGTAGTTAACCAAACAGGCAAGCTTTCGCCCTCTGCGGGGAAGGCTTGCCTTTTTACCACGTTCATATATTTGTAAAATCCGCAACAAAACATCCTTATTAGATTGCATACAATTAAATCGAGTGCTATACATAATGCAAGGAGATTAACATGAGCGTATACGATTTTTCTGTTAAGAAAGCGAACGGTGCTTCCGTGAATTTAGCGGACTATAAGGGAAAAGTTCTCTTGATTGTTAATACAGCGACTAAATGCGGACTCGCTCCCCAGCTCAGAGGCCTTGAGGAGCTGCATAAGAAATACGCCGAAAAAGGGCTTGCGGTCCTCGGCTTTCCCTGCTCCCAGTTCGCCGGACAGGAGCTAGACGACGCAGACGAAATACATGCCGTATGCCAAATGAACTACGGAGTAACCTTTCAGATTTTCGACAAGATCGATGTGAACGGAAAGACGGCCCATCCCCTGTTCGCATATTTAAGGAAAAAAACCGGCGGACTCTTCGGCAACTCGATTAAATGGAATTTCACCAAATTTCTCATCGACGCGGAGGGGAAAACGATTCAAAGATTCGCGCCCGCGACTGTCCCCGCGAAGATGGAACAGAAGATAGCAGCTCTTCTCGGATGAGGAATTCCTGCGCACGAAACAAACATGCCCAAGGAGCTTGAAATGAACATATACGATTTAACTGCGACAGCAATCGACGGAAAACACATTCCTCTTTCTGAATACAGGGGAAAGGCCCTTGTAATCGTAAACACCGCGAGCAAGTGCGGCTTTACGCCCCAATACGAAAGCCTTGAACAGCTGTATAAAAAATACAGGGACAGAGGTCTGGAAATTCTGGGATTCCCCTCGAACGATTTCGCCGGCCAGGAACCGGGAAGCAATCAGGACGTAGAAAGCTTTTGCAAGATGAACTACGGCGTTTCCTTCAAGCTCACTGAAAAAACGTCCGTGCGCGGCCCGCAAGCTCACAAAGTATTCGCTTTTTTAACGAAAGAGAAACCGTTCAAGGGCTTCAACGCAAATCATCCCATAGCGTCCCTGCTTGAATCCAATCTGCGCACGAATTTTCCGCACTTCATGGAAGGAGACTCGGTAAAGTGGAATTTCACCAAATTCCTGATAGCTCCGGACGGAACGGTGTATGAACGCTTCGAGCCGACTACTGATCCGATGGAAATGGAAGCTGATATTGTGAAGTTGTTGGAAAAACGTTGACAGCGTTTTGGAATACCGCTATACATCACGGGAACGAAGAAGGGGAAGGAACATGTACGAAGAATTAAAGCTCGACAACCAATTATGCTTTCCCCTGTACTCCTGCGCGAAAGGCGTGGTAGGCAAATACAAGCCGTTTCTCGACGAACTGGATTTAACCTACACCCAATACATCGCCCTGCTGGTGCTGTGGGAAAAACGGAAGACTAACGTGAAAACCCTGGGAGAGGCTCTGTCCCTCGATTCGGGAACGCTTACGCCTCTTTTAAAGAAACTTCAGGAGAAGGGATTGATCTCAAGGGAGCGCGATCCGGAAGACGAGAGAAACCTGACCGTAAGCTTGACCCCCGAGGGCGAGAAGCTGGAACTTAAAGCCAGGGAGATTCCTTCCAGAATTTCCCGGTGCATAGACCTCTCTAAGGAAGACTCCATCGCCCTGTACGGAATCCTCAGAAAGCTGATGGCGAAACTGTAGCAACCGACGCTACACCTTGTATCCGAGCAGCTCCTTTTCCAAGGCGCCGCTTGCGTCGAGGTTGCGGTCGACCTCGCGGCGGACGGCCGAGAAAGCCTGTTGCAACCCCTGCATGGCATCGGCCTGGGCCTTAGCGGAAGACGCGATGGACGAAAACCGGCTCAGAGTCTCTTCCAATCCGGACGCCATGAGCGTAGTTTCTCGTTCCTGTATTTCCATCCTTTCGCGGACGATTCGCGAGTTTTCCTGCACCTGATTAATCGACGATTCGACGCTGCTGGTGCCCGCCGACTGCTCTTTCATGGCGGAGGCTATTTCGGCGGAAATGGAAGCGGCTTCCGCTATTCCGCCGGACAGGGAAAGAAAGGCCTGAGAAGTCGCCTCCGAAGAAGCGACGCCCTTGTGAACACGCCCGTCCATCTCCAATACCAAATCTTTGATCTTTTTCGTTTCTTTCGCGGCGGAGGCTGCCAATGAACGAACCTCTCCGGCGACGACCGCGAACCCCGCTCCGCTTGTTCCGGCGTGAGCCGCTTCAATCGCCGCGTTCATCGCCAGCAGATTCGTGTCTCCCGCGATTCTGGAAAGCGAGCCGAGCACTTTCAATACGTCGGCCGCGGACTTTTCGATATCCTTAATCGCCTTCGCCGCCTCATGAACGGAACTGTTTCCGGAGTTTCCCTTCGCCGCCAAGTCGGACGTTACGGCGCCGGAACGATGAGTCATCGACTCGACGGAGCGTATGTTCGCGGACATTTCCTCCATCGCGGAGGCTGTTTCGTCGGTGAACCTGCGCTGAGAATCCACAGCGCCGGCTACCGCCCGGGCGGCGGCGCGCAACGATTCGAGAGAATCTTTGAGAATGCGGGATTCGGTCGCCTGCTTGTCGATGGACGAGCTCAGCGAAACGACCGATTCAATCACGTTCATCGTCGCCGTCTCCGAACCCTTCATAACTGAATCGATGGATTGGGCGGCCTCGCGGGTTTCAGCGGCCGCGGCGCCGATGCGATATATCAGGGATCGGAATCGGTCCATCAGGCGGTTGACCGAATCGGCGAGCTGGCCGAACTCGTCCATTGAACGCAGCGACAATCGCTTAGTAAGATCCCCGCCTCCCTCGATTACATCAAGAAGCCTCTCGTTGAGCGCGCTGATCTGGCCTTTCATTTCGAGGGATCTGGCTCCCTGGACAAGGATGCATACTACGGCGAGAAAAAAGGCGGTCAAGAGGAACACGGCCGTTTCCCTCGTTTCGTAGTCCGCAAGGGCATCCCACGGCAGCGGAACATCCTGAGGCGTGAAGCTCTTTCTGGCGGTTACGCCGGGCACAGCCTTTACGATGCCCGCACGCAGAACATCTTCGGCCCTCGCCTCTCCTGAGGCTTCGGAGCGGAGCGCCTGAAACGAAAGATCCTGGTAAGCAATCAATCCATGCATGTTGAACTGAAGATAGGTAGCCGCGTACACCGCGACGATAGCGACGTGCAGAACCTGCTTGGACGTGCTGCGCATGGCGCGTTTTCTGTTTCCCAATCCGGTGATGCCCAATCGATCGCGCAATTCGCCGAAGCAGATATCGTGCAGAGCCGACTGCGCCGACGCGTACATTGCCGCTCCGGCGATATTCGAAACGAGAATGATCAGCCGGAACGGAGAAGTGAAGCCGCCGATGCCGTCTTCGATTAACACCAGGATGGCGTATCCCATGGCGAAGCCGAAAAGGTTCAGGAATAACACGATCCAGGAAAAGCGGAGCAGGGATACGCGGAGTCGTTCGGTTTCCTCTTCCCCGAGAGAAGAATCGCTTCTGAGCCGGTTCAGGGCCGACTCGAAGGGCCGCGCGGCGAAATACAGCACCAGGCCGAATACTACAGCGGGAGGGACTACGTAGAACAGAATAAAATTGAAAACATAGCCCGGCAAATCAGAAACCGAAGCGATTCCCAATACCGCGTTGTCCCGGAAATAGCCCAATATCTGCATGAAAACATACACGACGAAAATCATTCCTACGGAAATGAGGCTCACCTTCAGGGCGAGTCTCGAGGGGGCGACTTTTTTATCTTTCATATCTGGTTGAATTGTTCCCTTTCGGAACAATCCTGTCAAGAATAAAACCCGCGATGCCGCGCAAACCAGGAAATATTCGCGCGCAGCCCGGTTAATCGTTTATACTTGTTGATAATAACCAGGAGGACGCAATGTATACAGCGACAATGAGGTATAATTTCACCGAAGAAGGCTTTCAGGAAGGGTGCGCTCTGTGGAAAACCATCGTGTTCAACGCGGCGCAAAAGGCCCCCGGCCTGGTTCGGATGCAGTTTCTCACGGCCCAGCCGACCGCCCTCGCCATCGGCACCTGGAAGGATAAAAAACATGCCGAGGACTTCATGAAAACCGGCGTTTTCAAGGAATTAAAAGACGCGCTGAAGGGAAAACTCGTTTCCGAACCGGAACCCGAGCTGTGGGTGCTGGAAAGCTTTTGGGGAGAGAGTTCGGGCACGGGCCGCTGATAATAGCCGAAAACCGTCAATTCATTCATTTTTCCATCCTTTAGACTGCCGTATTGCCGGATAAAAGCTATACTGTAGGCATTACAGGAGTACCGATGAGCACGATCATTCAAAAAACACTCAGTTACTTTTACGCTCCCTACGAGAATGCCGATATACGAATTCAGAAAAAGGCCAGGCTGCTGGCTCCGCTGACCCTCTCGATAGCCGCGCTGTGCGTCCTGCTTTCAATGGTTATGGGCGTAACCGCCGCCTACGCGGTGGCGGGAATCCTTTCCGGATTCATAGTGCTGTGCGTCGCCGTCCTTGTTCTTCTCCGAAAGGGAGCCTACGCGATATCGTCATCACTTTTTCTCTACGGCCTCTTTCTGGCGATGTTCGCTGCGATCAAGTTCGACGCCTACAAGAACATCTATGAAACCTACGTATTCGCATCTTTGGGTCTTTTTTTCATGCTGATGGTGGCGAATCTCGGAGCCCACTACCTCCACGCGCTGGCCGCGACGATCGGAACCCTGGCGGGAATCGCCGCCCTCTACGTTCTCGACTCGCTTCCCGGCGAAGGCGGAACGGTTTCGCTATTGGCTATACAGAATCTTGCGACCTGCGGCGTAATAACCGTCGCCGGAGGAGCCCTGTGCGCGGCGGCGATCAAGATGCAGAACAACCTTGTCCGGGAGACCCTGACATCCGCTACTAAAGCGCGCACCCAGGCGGACGAATTCGGAAACGTCGTCAGTTCAGCCTGCGAGTCCATCATGAAAATCGGCAGCGAACTCGCGGAAGCCTCGGAGACCCTTTCCTCGGCCATCACGCAGTTCAGAATTACCGTACAGGAAGAAACTTCCGGGCTCGAAACGCTCGACGACGTATTGCTGCAGAACGAGGGCGACGAGCGCAAGGGTATCGAGGCCCAGGCGCGGGTGCGCAATTCCCTGGCGGCGTATTCCGGCAGAGTCGAGCGCGTTGCCTCCTCGGTAGCCCGGATGATCGAATCCATCGGAGCGATCGCTCAAAACGCCGGAGAGAGGAAAGCCGCTGTCGATCGCCTGACGGAAATGGCGAAGGACGGCAGCGTAAAATCGAAAGACCTGTCGCGCACGATAGAATCGATCGTCACGGCGACCGCGAGAATGGACGAGGTGAACTCCCTGATCGGAGACGTAGCGAGCAGAACGAACCTGCTCGGCATGAACGCTTCCATCGAGGCGGCTCATGCGGGTTCGGCCGGCAAGGGATTCGCCGTCGTCGCGCAGGAAATCAGAAAGCTTTCCCAACAGGCCGAATCGGGATCCCAAACGATAGCGCAAACGCTTGCCGCGACCAGATCCGCAGTAGACGGAGCGGCGAAGGCCAGCGGCGAAACAGGTTCGTTCATCAACGAGATGGATCAGGAAATCGAGCAGGTGGCGGACACCTTATCCGGATTGATAGAGCGGCTTCAGGAAGTGGCTCGAGGCACCGGGGAAATACGTTCGGCGATGGAAGATTTCTCGGGGCTCGCGGCTGAAACAGGCAAGGAAGCGGCTTCGACGGAGGACCTCCTGAAAAAGGTGATCGACATGTCCGACGTGTCGAGGGAAGTCGCCTCGAACATGAAAACCGACGCGAAGTCCATGATGAAAGCCTGCGACGCCCTGCTGGACAAGGCGGCCCGCGTGCGCGATCTGGGTAAACAAAACATATCCAAGATGCAGGAACTACAGAACTCCGTTTGCGGTATCGCTTCCCGTCATTCATAACGCTTTCCGCCGATGCTGCGGAACCGATCCGACTCGCGTAGGCAAAAAAAGGCGGGAGCCGTTTCCTATTTCAATATATACCTTAATCAAGAGCAACACGAAAGGAGCACGGGATGGATTGGCAGACGCGCATGCTGCGCGCGATAGAGTATCTGGAAGGGTGTTTGACCGCGGATTGGGATCCTGCCGAGGCCGGGCAGAGAGCCAACTGTTCGCCCTTCCACTTTATGCGCATGTTCGAGGTGATCGCGGGAATCAGCCCAGCAGAATACCTCAGGCGGCGCAGGCTTTCCGCGGCGGCGCTCGATCTTTCAGGCGGGTCGGAAAAGGTGTTGGACGTGTCCCTCAACTACGGATGGGATTCGCCGGACGCCTTCGCCAGAGCCTTCAAGAAAGAGTTCGGGTGTCTTCCCAGCGAAGCCCGCCAGAACGGCGCCCGGCTGCACATCTACCCTCCGCTCGCTTTCACTATCGCTCTGAAAGGAGACAAAGCAATGGAATACCGAATCGAACAGACGGGCGAAATCAGGATGACCGGCCTCAGCCGCCGCTTCAACAGCCTCGACGGAAGCAACTTCAAGGAAATCCCGCTCTTCTGGGAAGAGGTCATGAAAACGGATGTCTGCGACCGGCTGTGGAAGGCGAGCAAGCAGGAGAGCCTCGGAGTCGTCGGAGTCTGCTATGACCACGATATGAAAACCGGGGAATTTTCCTACGCGATCGCGATAGAAACTCCGGAAGACCTCACGCTCCTCCCGGAAGGCTGCGTCGACATCCTCGTGCCGGCATCGACCTGGGCGAAGTTCACCTCGCGCGGGCCGCTGCACCCCAACTTTCAGGAAACGATCAAACGCATCTACTCCGAGTGGTTTCCGGCCTCGGGGCGAGAGCACGCGGGAACGCATGAAATCGAATACTACGGTACGCATCCGGACTCTGCCTCGCCCGACTATTGGGCGGAATACTGGGTGCCGCTGAAGTAGCATCCCAGGCGCGCCGCGGTTCCAGCGGACGCAGAGGGCGGCGTACCCGCCGGAGTCCTGAGGTTCCAGCAGCCGCGCCGGCGCTTCAACGGTCGCCGCGGCCGGCGTTCCCGCAGGAGTCCTGATGTTCCAGCGGGAGCGCCGGCGTTATATCCGGCGAGCCTCTGCGGACTCATCCTGTCAACTTTCCTTGTCGTATGGCTGTAACAGTGTTACAATTATATACAGACAAAGGAGTTCTGGATGAAGATACGGTCACAACTGCTCGGAATCATTGCAAGCATAACCGGAGTGTTTCTCCTTTCAGTCGGAGTTTTCTTTACCACCGAATCGAATAAATCGAAAATAGAAAGAGAGTTCAGGCTTCTGGAGGAATTGCGGTATCAATTGTTCCAGGAAACGAGCTTTCTCCACGCGTTCACCTTTACGCCCGCTTTGAACGCGATCGCGGATTACGAAGCGGTGACGGAAAAAACGAATCAGTCCTTCGAAGCGCTTGCCCGTATTACATACCTTCCGTCTCAGCAGGAATCCGTTCGGGAAGCCTTATCGCAGATCGCGCGCATGAACGAGAACATCCAGAAACGCAGGGCAAGTCTTCTTTCAGCGACCGAGGAATTTCTTTCCAAGGGGACAGAGACCGGCGGATTCCGAACCAGCCTCAAGCTCGCGGACTACACCATACTCCCCTATTTCGCGCGAAAGCCCGGATATGAAGACTATCTTTCCGCGGCGAAGGACTTTGCCTCGGCGATTGTGGTGATGAACCAATCCTGCAAGACGAGCATAGATATAATCGACGAAGAATACGAGATTATACAGGGCGCGATTCAGACGATCAGGCGGAATTCGCTCATTTCGTCGGCCCTGGTTGCGCTCATCCTCGGCATTGCCGGATTCATCGTCGCGGCGCGCATAGCAAGGCGCATATCGATCCGCATCCAGCGCCTTGAAGCGTCGACGCGGCTCATCAGTTCAGGAGATCTCACCAGAAAAATCGAGATACCCGGCGCGGACGAAATCAGGGAGCTCGGATCGCTGATGGAAGAAATGCGGCGCAGCATCACGGCCTCGATGAACGCCATCCAGGAAACCGCGACCAAGGCGATGAGAAGCAAAACCAAGCTGGAAGAAGCGGTCGGCAATTCGACCCAGGCGCTCTCCCGCCTGGACGATGAATCCAACCGGGTAGAAAACGTATCGATCTCTCTCAACGAAAACGTAGAACGCGCAAATACCGCAATGGGAGAGATCGTCAGGGACCTGGAAGCCGTATCCGGCATGATCCACTCGCAGGCGGCGATGGTCGAAGAATCCACCGCTTCCATTACCCAGATGGCCTCGTCGATCGTGTCTCTTTCTTCCATAATGGAGAAGAACAAGGACGGATCCGAAAAACTCGTGGAAATCGCGGGAGTGGGCGAACAGCGTCTTCTGGAAACCGGCGAGATCATTTCCCGAATCAATGAAAGCGTGACTACCATTCAGGACATGGCGAACCTCATAAGCGGCATCGCGACCCAGACCAATCTTTTGGCGATGAACGCGGCGATAGAAGCCGCCCATGCCGGTGATTTCGGCAAGGGATTCTCGGTAGTCGCGGACGAAATCAGGACTCTCGCGGAGGCGTCGGCGGAGAACTCCAAGATCATCTCGAAAAATCTCGCGGACGTCATCGGAAACATCACGGACGCGGACGCCGCCAGCAGAAATTCGTCTGAATCGTTCCAGGAAGTTCAGAAGGAGATCCGCAAGGTAAGCAACAGTTTCGACGAAGTGCTGAACGGACTCAGGGAGCTCAAGCAGGGCGGAACGCAGATCATGGAAGCGATGGTCGAGCTCAACTCCTACACGACGACGATAACGGACAATACCGAGGCGATAAACCGCCAGACGGCCCTCGTCTCCGGCGCGATCCAGGCCGTTCAAGGATCGTCGGAAGAAGTCGCGGCCGCGAGCGGAACCATCGGCAACGAAGTCGTGTATATCCGGAACACCTTCGTAGAGGTCGGCAGCCACGCGAAGGCAGTCGGAGCGATCAGCGAAAACCTTAACGAACATGTGTCGCATTTCACGACAGAAGCGGCTGATCCGGCCGGAACTCAGGATTAACCGCGCATTACACGAATCGATAAAAAAAGGGCGGCCTGGAATTGCTCAGGCCGCCCTTTTCCATTTTAAACACTCCGGATGCCGCACGCGAACGGTTTCAGGACGTCGCGAGCAGTCTTGGACAGGCGCGAGCGAACCGCTATATCCTGAAGGTTCCGTTTCCGCTTTCGCAGGAGAAGAAGCCCGCTTCCAGGCCGGTCCGGTTTTTATACGCGGCGCCGACCTGCAACGCGAAGCCTTTTACCGAGTCCTTGTGCACGATCGCGATCGCGCATCCGCCGAAGCCCGCCCCGGTCATTCGGGCGCCGATGCAGCCGTCCGCCTGGACAGCCTCTTCGTACAGGGTGTCCAATTCCAGGCCGGTGACCTCGTAGTCGTCGCGGAGCGATTCATGGGATTGGCCGAGCAGCTTTCCGAGCTCTGCGAGATCGCCCCGTTCGAGGGCTTTCACCGCGTCCAGAACCCGCTCGTTTTCATACACACAGTGCTTTGCTCGTTTGCGGATGATCGGATCGATCAGAACCGAAGCGAGCTTTTCGAACTCCGCCGAGTCCAGATCGCAGAGAGCCTCGATGTTCGCGTGCGCTTTCAGTATGGAAAGTGCGGTCATGCACTCGCCGAGCCTCTCGTTGTATTTCGAATCGGCGAGCTGCCTTTTCTTGTTGGTGTTCATGACCACGATGCGGTAATCGCCGAGCTCCAGCGGCACGTAGCGGTACTCGAGCGTATTGCAGTCAAGTTCCACCGCGTAGCCTTCCTTGCCCATCGCGACGGCGAACTGGTCCATGATTCCGCATTTGACGTTCATGAACTCGTGCTCGGAGCGCTGGCCCATCTTGGCAAGCGTGACCCGGTCGATTCCGAAGCCGTAGAGTTCGCTCACCGCGTAGCCGAAGCCGATCTCGAGGGCGGCAGAGGACGATACGCCTCCGCCGGCGGGGATGGTGCTGAACATGAGCACCTCGAAGCCCGAGTCGAAGCGATAGCCCTCGTCCTGCATAATCTTGAGTATGCCGTTAAGGTAGTTCGCGTAGTCGTTCTCCTTCGCGTAGGAAAGGCCTGCGGAAAGGTCGAATTCCATCCTGCCCGGGAAGCGGAGGTCGTCGTACACGATTTTCGAATCCTTGCGGCGGCGAATCATGATGTAGAGATACTTGTTTATCGCGGCGGGGAAGACTTTACCGCCGTTGTAATCGATGTGTTCGCCGATAATGTTGATCCGCGCGGGAGACGCGAACACGGAAACTTCCGCGAGGTCTCCGCCGTACGCACGCGCGAACTCGGCGAGCAATTCTTTTTTCAGGAGATCGCGCGAAAGAGCCGGATCCCCGCAGTCTGCGAGATAGGCGAGCTTGGCCCGGCGGGTCTCCGCGGCGGTGCGTTCTACCGCCGCGACGTTCGCCGCGGCCCACGCGCCGGATTCGGAGGAGGCGTAGTACTTGATCAAATTCTTTCCGCGCAGGGGAGTATAAAACTCGATGTGAAAGTGGAATGAATCCTTTACGTCGTCGTACTCGGGGCTGTTTACGGGATTCTGATGGAGAACCATCATGTAGGGGAAGGGCCGATCGAAAATATGATCGAAGGCTCCGGTAACGATTTTGAGGATTTCGGCAAGGTCTGTCTTTTCGCCGTCCGTCAAATCCGAAAGATAGTTGCGGTGATTCTTCGCGGTGATGAATACTCCGTACGGATAATCGGTAAAGAACGGAATATAGGCGTAGAAGGATTCGTTTTCGTACACGATGCGTTCGCCGAATTTCTTCTCTTCCTCGTTCATCTTGCACAGAAGGCATCCGCCGTGTTCCTCATGGTGCTTGCGAGCGTTGTCGAGCTCGACCTGCACCTTCTGCGGTATCCAGGAATACGCGTAAATCTGCCCGTGCGGATGCGGCATGGTAACGCCGATTTCTTCGCCCTTGTTTTCGAAGGGCATGACGTATTTGTTCGCAGGAGTTTTCGCCAGCTCGACGCAGCGCTCGGTCCACAGATCGACCAGCTTCCGGATATGGGCAACGGGGAGCTCGTGGAGCGTTTTTGTATGCTCCGGGGAATACAGGATTACCTCGCAGGCTCCCTTCGAGGGCACGGCGCGATAGAAATCAGAACCGACCGGATCAGGCTCAGGAGGGTTGTCGCTCAACGCGGGAAAATCGTTATTGTACTTGTGTACGTCGTAGCGGTCGGGAACCTTCCCCGATCCCGGACAAAAGGGGCACCAGTTCTTCGGCATCTGGGGCCGGTTCTGCCGATGGGAGGCGACCATGGTCCAGGTGCCCAGCAGAGGGTTGTAACGCAATTCAGACATCTCATTCTCCATTTATGAACGCCCCGAAAACCGTCTTCCGGAATTCGGGGCGTCATTATCTTATTTATTCGAGCGCGGAAAGTATTAGCGGTTTTTAGCTTTCGAGGCAAGATCGAAGGCGACGGCGCCGAGGAGAACGAAGCCCTTGATCGCCTGCTGCCAGTCGATTCCGATGCCCATGATCGACATGCCGTTGTTGAGCACGCCCATGAAAAGTCCTCCGACGATGGCGCCGAGAACGGTTCCGATTCCTCCGGTGGTCGAGGCGCCACCGACGTAGCAGGCGGCGATGGCGTCGAGCTCGAAGTTCTGTCCGGCCTTCGGCGTCGCGACGTTGAGCCGGGCGGCGAACACCATGCCGGCAAGAGCGGAGATGACGCCCATGTTCGTGTAGATCCAGAACATCACCTGCTCGGTCTTGATTCCGGAAAGCTTCGCGGCCTTCGCGTTTCCGCCCAACGCGTATATATGTCGGCCGGGAATGGTCTTTGTAGTAAGGAAGTTATAAATCATTATGAGGACGAACAGCAGAATCATGATGTTCGGGATGCCCTTGTACGAAGCGAACACCAGGGCGAAGGCCATGACCACCGCGATAAGAAAGGCCGTCTTGACCGCTACCGCCCACACAGGAAGTCCTTCGAAACCGAACTTCTTCTGCTTTCTCGTCTTATGAATCTCGTTGAACACGATGACGAGCGCCGCCGCCACTCCGACCAGAATGGTCATATAGTTTTTGTCGCTTCCGAAGGGATCGCCCATGAAGCCGGACGACAGGCTCTGGAAAAGCTCGGGGAAGGGTCCCTTCGACTGTCCCTGAAGAACGACCAGGGCCATTCCGCGGAAAATAAGCATGCCCGCGAGAGTGACGATGAAGGCTGGGATCTTGATATAGGCGATCCAGTAGCCCTGCCATGCTCCTATCAAGCCGCCGACAACGAGGGCGAGCAGCATGGCGGGAATAGCGGGAATGCCCTTGTCCACCATCAGAGTTGCCGAGATTGCTCCCACGAAGGCGACGACCGATCCTACCGAAAGGTCGATGTTTCCGGTAAGGATGCACAACAGCATTCCGATCGCCAGAATCAGAATATAGGAGTTCTGCAGAATCAAGTTCGTCAGATTAACCGGCCTGAGGAGAACCCCGTCGGTCAGAACCTGGAAAAAGATCATCGCGGCCGCGAGGGCCAAAAGCATTCCGTACTGGCGGATGTTTTTCTTTGCAATCGTAAAAACGGTATTCATGGGGTGCCCCTTAACGCTGGATTATGTTTCGCATTATTTCTTCCTGGGTGGCGGTCTTGCCGTCCAGTTCCGCGGTTATCTTTCCTTCGCTCATTACATACAAGCGGTCGCTCATTCCGATAACCTCGGGCATTTCGCTCGATATCAGAATGCAGGCCATTCCCTGGGCCGCGAGCATGTTGATGATGGTGTAGATCTCGTACTTGGCTCCGACGTCGATGCCGCGCGTCGGTTCGTCCAGAATGAGAATGCGGGGATCAGTGAAGATCCACTTCGAAAGAACTACCTTCTGCTGGTTACCGCCGGAGAGGTTGTTCGTCAGCTGAAGAATCGAAGGAGTCTTGATGCTGAGCGCTTTCTTGAATTTCTCCGCATGTACGATTTCTTCGTGTTCGTCGATGACGGAATGCCTGGAGATTTTCGACAGCTTCGCGAGGGTCGTGTTCCGCCGCACGTCGTCGATCAAAACCAGGCCGTACTGCTTGCGGTCTTCGGTAACATAGGCGAGCCCGTGTTCGATGGCCGAGGGAATCGAGTTCATGTGCACTTCTTTTCCGTCGATGAAGGTCTGTCCGCTTATGTTCTTGCCGTAATATTTTCCGAACAGACTCATCGCGAGCTCAGTGCGTCCCGCGCCCATGAGTCCGACAAGGCCGATTACCTCGCCCGCCCTGACGTTGATATTGACGCCGTCGATCATCTTCCGCTCGGCGTCTTCAGGGTGCCACGCGTTCCAGTTTTTCACTTCGAATACGACGTCGCCGATCTCGCTTTTCCGTTTCGGGAAGCGGTCGGTGATTTCGCGGCCGACCATGCCCCTGATGATCCGGTCTTCGGAAATGGGGGTATCGCCGACGTCCAGGGTTTCTATCGCCTTGCCGTCGCGAATTATTGTTATTGTGTCCGAGACTTTCGCTATTTCGTTGAGTTTGTGCGAAATAAGAACGGACGATATTCCATGCTTTTTAAGTTCCAGGAGCAGCTGAAGAAGATTCTCGCTGTCCTTTTCGTTCAGCGCCGCCGTCGGCTCGTCGAGAATA
Organism: Teretinema zuelzerae; assembly: GCF_021021555.1. Classification (NCBI taxonomy): domain Bacteria; kingdom Pseudomonadati; phylum Spirochaetota; class Spirochaetia; order Treponematales; family Treponemataceae; genus Teretinema; species Teretinema zuelzerae. Next base: position 1,629,428 of record NZ_JAINWA010000003.1, read on the forward strand.
AGGAGCTTAACGTCCTTGGCGAGAGCCTTCGCGATTTCCACGATCTGCTGCTTTCCCACTCCGAGATGGTTCACCGGCGTGTTGGGATTCTCCTCGAGGCCGAGTTTTTTCATCAGCTTGAGGGCTTCTTCGCGGGTTTTATCCCAGTCTATAACCAAGGCTTTCGCCTTTTCGTTTCCTATGAAAATGTTTTCCGCGATCGATAAATACGGGCTCAGCGCGAGCTCCTGATGAATGATTACGATTCCGGCCTTCTCGCTCTGCTTTATGTCGCGGAACTCGCAGAGCTTGCCGTCCATGAAAATTTCCCCGGTATACGTCCCGTGCGGATAAATCCCGCTCAAGACGTTCATCAGGGTCGATTTGCCCGCGCCGTTTTCTCCGACAAGGGCATGAATTTCCGCTTTCTTAACCTGCAGACTCACGGAGTCGAGAGCCATAACCCCGGGAAATTCCTTGGTTATGTTTTTCATCTCGAGCAAAATATCCGACATGCGTTTCCCCCTCTGATGCTTCGACGCCGAAACCGCCGGACTATTCGGAGCCGTCCAACCGGCGTCGATCGACGCCGGTTGCGCGGCTCCTTACAGTTTCCGGACGGCGGTTACGCCGTCCCTGGACAAAATGTTATTACTTGATTTGATCGGCTGTGTAGTAGCCGCTGTCGATGAGAGCTGCGGTAACGTTGTCTTTGGTTACGATGGTGGACTCGAGCAGATACGAAGGAACAACCTTTACGCCGTTATCGTAGGTCTTGGTGTCGTTAACCTGCGCGGGTTTTCCTTCAAGAAGGGCGACAGCCATCTGGACAGCCTGTTTTGCGAGAGCGCGGGTATCCTTGAAAATCGTGGAATACTGCTCGCCGGCGAGGATGGATTTGACTGAGGGAAGCTCAGCGTCCTGTCCGGAAACGAACGGCATGGGAGTTGATCCCTTTCCGTAGCCTACGCCCTTGAGGGAGGAAAGGATTCCGAGGCTGATTCCGTCGTAGGGGGAGAGAACAGCGTCGATCTTGCGGTTGGTGTAGAATGCGGAAAGAAGGTTGTCCATGCGGGCCTGGGCGGTTGCGCCGTCCCAGCGAAGGGTGGAAACCTTGTCCATGCCGGTCTGTCCCGATCCGACAACGACTTTTCCTGCCTTGATGTAGGGATCGAGGACGGACATTGCGCCGTTATAGAAGAAGTAGGCGTTATTGTCGTCGGGAGATCCGCCGAACAGTTCGATGTAGAAGGGGCCCTTAGCGGTCTTGAGATTAAGAGCGGCTTCGAGGGTGGACGCCTGCTGTACGCCGACCTTGAAGTTGTCGAAGGTTACGTAGTAGCTGACGAAGGGTGATTTCCGGATAAGGCGGTCGTACGCGATTACCGGAACCTTGTTTTCGTTTGCTTTTTCCAGAACCTTGGTCATGGATTCGCCGTCGATCGCGGCTATAACCAGAATGTTCACGCCTTTGGTGATCATGTTCTCAATCTGGGAAATCTGGTTTTCAACAACGTCTTCAGCGTATTGAAGATCGACCTTGAATCCGAGTTTTTCAAACTCCGCTTTCATGTTTCCGCCGTCTGCGATCCAGCGAGCTGATGATTTTGTGGGCATCGAAATACCGACAGTACCGACGGTCTTCTTTCCAGCTTCTGCTGTACCGCCTGCGAAAAGCGAAGCGGCGAGACCGAGCGCGACAAGCGCCGACATCAGTTTCTTCATATGTTACTCCTCCTTAGGAAATGAACGGAAAACAGCCGTTCCCTGTATTAAAAGCGTGTAGGTACACGCCCTGTGTCTAATACTATGAGGGCTTCGCTGGTTTGTCAAACGGAATAAGTGAAAAAAACCGTTTTTTTAGAAAATAAAACCGGTTTACATACGCTTTTTTTACAAGCGTGGACGTACACATTTACTAAACACCATAAAAAAAGACCGTTCTGCTCTGTTGCAGAACGGTCTTAATGCGAGATTTTGGGTGCCTGTGTCTACGCCGGAATCAGCGGCAGGTTTGCCCGTAATACGCGTTCGGCCCATGCTTGCGGGAGTAATGCTTGCCGACGATATAGTCGGGCAAAGGCTTCGCGCCGGGATTGATCTGCCGGGTAAGATAGGCCATGCGAGCGACTTCCTCGAGAACCGCGCCGTTATACACGGCCTTAGCCGCGCTCGCGCCCCAGGCGAAGGGGCCGTGGCCGCCTACGAGCACCATAGACACCTCGTCTGGATTAAGCTTTCCCGCGCGGAAATGATCGACTATGAGGTCGCCGGTTTCCTTTTCGTAGTCGCGCTCGACCGCTTCCTTCGAGAGGTACGGAGTGCAGGGAACCGGAACCTGGATATGATCCGCGTGCGTCGTCCCGAACAGGGGAATATCCATGCATGCCTGCGCCCACGCGACCGCGTGAGTCGAATGCGTGTGGATGATGCCCCGGACGAGAGCTCCGTCATGCGCGGTGAACTCGCGGTAGAGAACGAGATGAGTCGGCGTATCGGATGAAGGATTCAGGGATCCCTCAACCGTCTTGCCTTCCAGATCGATCACCACCATATCCTCGGCCTTGAGATCGGGATAGGGAACCCCTGACGGCTTTATGGCGAAAACGCCTGCGCGGGGGTCGAAGGCGGATACGTTTCCCCAGGTGTACAACGCGAGACCCCGCACGGGGATCTCGCAGTTCGCTTCCCAGGCTTCCTCTTTGAGGGAGGCATAGGGAGACGCCATTATTTCCTCCAGGCGGCCGCGTTCCAGCGGAGCTCGTTCCGGAAGACGTTCACGGTTGTATTCTTGTCTATGGCGATGCACTCTATTCCGACCATTTCAGCCCAGTCGCGAACCATGTCGGTATCGACGATGTTCGAGAACGCGGTGTGGTGTCCGCCTCCGGCGAGAATCCAGGATTCGGCTGAAACGCGGAGATTGGGCTCGGGTTTCCAGAGCACGCGGGCGACGGGAAGCTTGGGGAAGGGCTTCGGCGGAGTCACGACGTTCACTTCGTTTATGACGCAGCGGAAGCGGTTGCCGAAATCCACGACGGCCGCGCAGATGGCGGGACCGGGCTTTCCGGTGAACACGAGGCGGGCAGGATCTTCCTTGTCCCCGATTCCCAGCTGGTGCACTTCCAGGGTCGGTTTAGCCGCTGCGATAGAGGGACAGACTTCGAGCATGTGCGCGCCGAGATTCATCTCGTTGCCCGGCTCGAAGTGGTAGGTGTAGTCTTCCATGAACGAATCGCCGAGTCCCTGTCCTCCGCCGCCGAGGCCGGAGGACATAACCTTGAAGGTGCGGACCATTGCGGCAGTCTTCCAGTCGCCCTCTCCGGAGAAGCCGAAGCCGTCCGCCATGAGGCGCTGGCAGGCAAGGCCGGGAAGCTGCTTCATTCCGTGGAGATCCTGGAAATTGGTTGTGAACGCGTTGATGTTCCGTTCCGCGAAGAATCGGCGCATGGCGAGCTCGATGCGGGCCTGTTCTCCGATCTGCTTCAGGGCATAGGCGCGATCCTTCCCCCACTGGATATCGTATTCTGCTTCATACACTTTGATCTGCGCCGCGATTTCGGCTTCCGAGACCTTGTTCATATACTCGACGAGGTCTCCGATTCCGTAATACGGGACAGACCAGCCGAGCTGGATCATCGCCTCGACCTTGTCTCCGTCCGTGACGGCTACCTCGCGCATATTGTCGCCGAAGCGTGCGATTCTGAGATTTTTGCCGTCAGCGACGGCGATTCCCGCGCGCATCCACAGCGCGATGCGGCTGCGGGTTTCATCCTCGCCCCAGTGTCCGACTATGACCTTGCGGGGTTTTTCCATCCTGGCGGTGATGAAGCCGAACTCCCGGTCGCCGTGGGCGGATTGATTGAGATTCATGAAATCCATGTCGATGCTGTCGTAGGGAATGTCGCGGTTAAACTGGGTGTTGAGCTGCAGCAGAGGCTTTTTGTAGGAATTGAGTCCCGCAATCCACATCTTCGCGGGGCTGAAGGTGTGCATCCAGGCGATCACGCCGGCGCACTTGGCGTTCGCGTTCGCTTCTTCGAGGACGGCGCGGATTCCCTCGGACGTAAGAACCGTGGGCTTCCATACGATTTTACAGGGCATGCGCGCATCGGCATTCAGGGATTCGACGACTTTGCGCGAATCGTCCGCCACCTGGCGAAGGGTCTCGTCTCCGTAGAGGTCCTGACTTCCCGTCACGAACCAGAATTCATACTGTTTCAGATCGATCATTTGGTTTCTCCTTCGATGAATTCGCCCATCTTTCTATAGCGGGCGTAAAGCTTCTCGTATATCGCGACGTTCGACGGATCGGGCTTGTGAACCCGCTCGGTTCCGGCGGACAGGGCTTTCTGCGCGGTGAATACGTCAGGATACAGCTTCGCGGCGGTGGCGGCGAATACGGCGGCTCCGATGGCGCAGGACTGGTCTCCGGCGGTCACCTGGATTTCGCGGTTCGTCACGTCTGCGAGGATCTGCATGCCGAGCTTGCTTTTCCGGGCGACTCCTCCGATCGCCATGATGCGTTCGATTTTAATACCGCCCGCTTCGAAGGCTTCGATGATGGCCCGGGCGCCGAAAGCAGTCGCTTCCAGCAGGGCGCGCATGAGGGCGGGAGCGTCGGTTCCCAGCTTGATGCCGGAAATCGCGGCGGCGAGCTTCTGGTTCGCCCACGGTGTTCTCCGTCCGTTCACCCAGTCGAGGGCGACGGGAGAGGATTCGGAGGGAGATATATCGGCGGCCGCTGCTTCAAGTTCCGCGAGAAGCTTTTTCTCGATCGCCTCGACGGCTTCCGAACCGAGCCCGGGAAGGCCGGCTTCCGCGAAATGCCTAAGCGGCCACATGAGGAGGTTGCGGTACCAGGCGTAATAATCGCCGTAGGCCGACTGGCCCGCTTCGTAGCCGATCCAGTCCGCGACGACGGAGCCGTCGACCTGGCCGCAAATTCCGCCGATCAGCTTTTCGCCCTCGGGAGTTGAGGGCTTAGGCCCGATGATGACGTCGCAGGTCGAAGTTCCGATGCTCTTCACGAGAGTGCCGGGGGCGGCGTCTCCGCCGACGGCGCCGATGTGGGCGTCGTACGCGCCGACGCAGACGATTACCGATTCAGCCAGCCCGAGCTTCTTCGCCCATTCGGGGGTGAGCGTTCCGGCGGAAGTATCGGTAGTCCAGGTTTCGGTGCCGAGAGAATCGCGGATTGCGGAGAGCTTCGGATCGAGGCGGTCGAAGAACTCATGGGGGGGATAGCCGCCCCACTCGGCATGCCACATGATCTTGTGTCCGGCGGCGCAGCGGCTCCGCTTGATTTTTGAAGGATGGGTCGTACCGGTCATTACAGCGGTGATCCAGTCGCAGTGCTCGACGGCGGTGACGGCCGCAGCGGCGACTTTCGGGTTTTTCCTGATGGTATGGAGGATCTTCGCCCAGAACCATTCGGAAGAATATACGCCGCCCATGTATTTGGTGTAATCGGTGCCGCCCCAGGAACGGGAGACCTTGTTGATCTCGTCGGCCTCGGCTACGGAGGTGTGGTCCTTCCAGAGGATGAACATCGCGTCAGGGTCTTCAGCGAACGAATCGAGAAGGGCCAGGGGCGTACCGTTCGCGTCTGCAAGAACGGGGGTCGAGCCGGTCGTGTCGACGCTGATCGCTCGGATTTTTCCGGCTATGGAGGGGGAGCCGGGAGACGCTTCGTCGGCCTGCTTTACGGCAGAGCGGACGGCCTCGGCAAGGCTTTCCACATAATCGAGAGGATGCTGGCGGAACCGGTCTTCCCTGGGATTGCAGAAAAGCCCTTTTTTCCAGCGGGGATAATACACGACATGGGATCCGGCGACTTCGCCGTTCGCCGCGTCCAAAATCACGACGCGCACGGAATCGGAGCCGAAATCGGCGCCTGCTACGTACTGTTCTGATGGTTTGATCATACAAGATTCTCCTTGAAAAAAATATCGAATGGCATTTCGATGAGTCTTTCGCTCTCGGCGTCGAGAACTATTTTCCGGTACAATTGATGCAATACGTGGCGGCCTTGTTCTTCCGGTCGCTGGGATATGAGGCAATCGAGGCGGCCCGACGACAGCGCTTCCCTGTTCAGGGCGACGAGGTCGAACCCGACGATGACGATGCGATCCTTCACCCCCCGCTTGAACGCCCAGTCGCCCGCCAGATGCACCGCGGCGGACACGCCGAAGATGCCGCGAAGTTCGGGACAGGAGGCGAGGATGAAGTCCAGCGAATCGTCCATCCGCTCTTCGTGAAGCTCGGGACAGGGGACATCGAAAACCTGCACCCCGGGCCGGGAAGAAAACCAGGCGCGGAACCCCCGCGCCCGTTCGTTCAGATTAAAGGCCTGCGAATAGGGACGAAGAACCGCGAAGGGTCCTCTGCCGTCGCAAAGCATGTCCATCATACGCCCCGCCAGAAAGCCGCCTCCGAAAGGATTCTGAGCCACGGTCACCGCCGCCTCGGATCCCGGAAGCGGCGAGTCTATGAGGGCGTAGGGAGTCGAGCCGCCGTAGAGCTTAAGGAGCCGTTCGGTTTCGTCCTGCATTACCGGCGCGACGACCCAGGCGGCGCAGTTTGCGTTCGCCATCTGCTCGAAGGCGTTCCGCAAAGATTCAGCGTCGGGTCGGGAAAAGGTGAAGAGCTCCAGCGAAAACGAAAAGGCTGAAAGCTCCTCCGCGGCGAGACGCAGGCCCTCCCATATAAGAACCCAATAATTGCTTTCCTTCTCGAGCTCGGGGACGAGCACGCCGATGAGGTAGCGCTTATTCCGTTTCAGGTGGCGCGCAAGAGGATTCGGCTGGTAGCCTTCCTGGTCGATGATAGCCTTAACGCGCGCGCGCGTAGCCTCAGAAACCCGGCCGCGGTTGTGAAGAACCCGGTCTACTGTTCCGATGGATACGCCTGCGAGTTTTGCTATCTCTGTCACCGTCATGTGCGTGTTCCTTAACACAAAAATGCGTGTACCTACACACCGGATACTAACAGATCAGTCTTGCGCTGTCAATAATTTTATTTCTCATAAAACCTTAAATTTACGTTATATATCGGATTATCTGGAAAAAGTATTGATTGACAGGCCTAAAACCCTGCCCTATTATCGTTTCATGTCCAAAAAAACGTTCGATTTCCTGCCCGAACATGAAGAGGTCCTTGCATACACGCTCGCCAGGCTCCCGTACGGAAGAACAGAAGCCGGCGCGATAGCCGACGGCGCGAATCCCGAATCCCTGCCGAAGCCGACCGGCGACGCTTCAACCTGGGGACTGTTCTACGAAACGGCCGACGCTGTCGGATTTTTCGCCCATGCTTCAGAATCGCCGATGGATCTGCTGATCCGCTCTTCATCGCATGAAGAGGCTCCCCGCGCCGTTCACCTGAAAATTGCCAAAAGAGATTTGTTTTCCGCCGTCGTACCCGTTGGCAGAAAGCCGGCGAACGCTCTTGCGGCATTCATCGGCCGTTTGTCGGCGCGCTTTTTCGCTTCCGAGGAAGAAACGCTGTCGATCCGATGGAAAGACGGAGAAGTTGAAAAAAAACTGTTGTTCTTCGGCGATAAATTCGGAGAAACATTCCCCTCGTTCCGAGCATAACCTTAGCCCTGAAGATTCTCCCGGAAAAAGATGTCCATCGGAATCGCGATATCTGAACGTGTCTCGTCCTCGAGAACAAGACAGCGGTACAGTTGCTGCATGACAAGCCGCCCCTGCTCTTCCGGCCGCTGCGAAATAAGGCAATCGATTTTCCCGGTCGAAAGCAGCATGCGGTTCGGAGGGACAAGATCGTATCCGATTATCCTGACATCGGTTTGGGGATTCCCCGACCTGAAGCCGCGGGAGCACAGATAATCGGTGATGGTGTGAACCATCGACGAAACGATGAACACCCCGCGCAAATCCGGAAGTTCCCGCAGCAGAGATTCGAGGGCGGAAAGCATCTGGCGGGGCTCGTTTTCCTGGCATACCACGTCCCTGACGATGACGCCGGGCCGGCCGGCAAACCAGGAAGCGAAGCCGCGGGCGCGCTCGTTCAGGTTGAAAGCCTCGTTGTAGGGTCTGATGACGGCGAAGGGTCCGCCAGAGTGCGAGACCAGATCCATGAGCCTCCCAGCGAGAACGCCGCCCTGGAACGGGTCCTGGGCTACGGTGGTCAGGGGACAGGCTCCGGGAAGCGGACAGTCGATGAAGGCGTAGGGAACAGGATTCTCGACGTCCATGAGCAGCACGAGCGTTTCGTCCTGCATTACCGGCGCGATTATCCACGCGCTGCAATCGGAAGAGGTCATCCGCTCGAAGGCGGAGAGAAACGAAGATCGGACGGGACGTACGAACTCGAAAAGCTCGAGCTCGAAAGAGAAGGCTGACAGAGTCGCGGCGGCCGCGGCGATGCCGTCGTAGATCAGCTTCCAATAGGTGCTTTCCTTGGCTAATTCCGGAATAAGGACGCCGATCCGGTATTTCAGGTTTTTCTTCAAATGCCGCGCAAGCGGATTCGCCTGATACCGGCTTTCTTCGATAATTTTTTGGACCTTCGCGCGGGTTTCTTCCGAAACCCTGCCGCGGTTATGAAGAACGCGGTCCACGGTTCCGATCGAAACTCCCGCCTTTTTCGCTATCTCTGTGACTGTCATTTTCTTTCCCCAAGGCCATCAGTATACACAGAAAAACCGCGTCTTTGAAGAGATATAAAAAAAAGACTTGTAACTTATCGATAAAAGTAGATATACTTCGTTATCATGAACCAAGATCAACCCATACTGATATTGAATCCGTTGGAAGATGTAGAAAAAATCAAAGCGCTGGCCTCCGAGCCCCGCATCCAGATACTCGACCTCGTGCGGAAAGAAACCCGCAACGTCAATGAAATAGCCGAAGAAATGCAGCTGCCGCAGTCCACTGTCGCTACGCACATTTCCATCCTGGAAAAAGCGGGCTTGCTCAAGACGGAATCCGTGAAGGCGAAAAAAGGCAGCCAGAAACTGTGCCGCCCGGGTTTTCAGGAAATCATCATAAAATTCCCCGAGGAAGTAAAAGAGGAAGACTGCATCGAAGTCGAGATGCCGATCGGACTCTATACGAATTACCAGGTGAGCGCTCCCTGCGGCCTGTGCTCGCAGGAAAGCATCATCGGCTTTCTCGACATTCCCGATTCATTCCTCAATCCGAACCGCATGAAGGCCGGCCTCCTGTGGTGCGAAACCGGCTATGTCGAATACAAATTCCCCAACAACACCATTTACGACAACCGCAAGGTTTCAAAGCTCGAGCTCAGCCTCGAACTGTCGTCTGAAACTCCGGGAACGAATAAAAACTGGCTGTCCGACATAACGCTCTGGCTCAACAATGTGGAAATCGGTTCCTGGATTTCTCCCGGCGACTTCGGCGACAGACGAGGCAAGTTCACCCCCGAATGGTGGAAGCTGGAAGGATCCCAGTACGGACTGCTCAAAAACTGGAGCCTCACCGATGAAGGAGCCTTCGTGGACGGCGTAAAAATTTCATCGGTCACCCTTTCGGACATAAACCTGACCGAACATCATTCGATCAAAGTAAAGATCGGGGTGAAGGAAGACGCCGAGCACATGGGCGGAATGAATATCTTCGGACGGGGCTTCGGCAACTACGATCAGGGAATCATTCTCCGGCTCTATTTCTGAGAAAAAGCGTTTAGCGCGGATATCCTTCCACATCAAGCCGATCTTACAACTGCAAATGAAAGACCCTCTGAACACGATTCAGAGGGTCTTTTTTTTACGATAATTCGGACAACTCGTGTTTGTCCGAACGTTGCGGATTATTCCGGGCAGTACGGCCACTCGTCGCGGGTCCACTCGATCTTTTCGATTTGAAGGACGGGCTTTCCCCGTTTTCGCGGTCGTAGGCATGGTAGACAAGCCGATTTACGCCGTTGTCTGTGTATACGGAACAATGTCCCGGACCGGCCCATCGCGGATGAGAGGAACCGTCGCGAACGACTGTCCCGCCGCCCTGAGCCATTGCCCTGCCCTCGCGGTCGAAATACGGCCCCTCCGGATCGGACGAACGGCCGACGACGATTTTATAGGTGGAATCGACGCCGCGGCAGCAAAAATCATGCGACACGAACAGATAGTACCAATCGCCCCGGGGAAGGACGAAGGCTCCCTCCACGGGGTTCGGCTCGGCAACCTTGCTGGCGAGCGTCGTCACGACCGGGCGGTCCAAATCGAGCATTCCGGTTTCGCGGTCGAGCGCGCGCATGCGAATGCCGCCCCAGAACGAGCCCCAGACGAACCAGTCGCGGTCGTCAGAATCCGTAAAAACCGCGGCGTCGATGGCGTTGAAATCGTCGCTCGCCTGCGAAAAAACGACGGGTCCGCGGTCGATCCAGCCGTAGTCCGCGCTTGAAGGATCGAGAGACCGCGAGGCGGCCAAACCGACCGCAGAAACGTTCGATCCGAACGTCGATACCGAATAATAGACGCGCCATTCGCCGTTTCTGAAAACGACCTCGGGCGCCCAGAAATGCGTGGAACCGGGAATCGCTTCCGAAGTCCACGCGGGATTCGATTCGAATACCCGCCCGGCGCTCTCCCACTTTTGCAGATCCGCGGAACGGAAGAAGGGAAGCCGGTCTCCCGTCTGGAAGCGCCAGTACGCGCCGTTTTCAAAGACGATGGTCGGGTCGTGGGCGATGATATCGCCGGAAAGCTCGAGTCTGGACATGGCGGATCGCTTACTTCAAGCCGGTCATTGCGACGGAACTGATGATCTGCTTTTGGAAGATCATGAACACGATCAGCACGGGAAGCAGGGCGAGAACCGAGGCCGCGAGAATGGCCGGATAGTCTGTCTGAATCGCGTAGTACGAATTCAGCGACTGAATCATCACCTGTATGGGCATTTTCGCTTCATCGTTGATGTAGATGCTCGGCGCGAAATAATCGTTCCACGCGCCCATGAACCACAGAATTGCCTGGGCGGAAACGGCGGGCATCGCGTTCGGAAGCATGATCTGCCAGAAGATGCGGAAAAAGCTCGCGCCGTCTATGCGCGCGGATTCAATCATGGAGGTCGGTATTCCGCTCATATACTGCCTGAGAAAGAAGATCATCGCGACGTTTCCCAGAAGGCCGGGAACAATGAGGGGATACCAGGTATCCAGCCAGCCGACGCGGGAGTAGATGATGAACTGGGGGATCATGATGATGGCGAACGGAATCATCATCGTGCCGAGCAGGGCCATGAAGAGCTTGTCCTTCCCCGGAAAGCGGAGCTTCGAAAACGAGAAGGCGGCGAGAGCCGACGACAGGGAGCCGAACACCACGACGGTGATGGAAATGAAGGCGCTGTTGCGGAATCCCTTCAGAAGCGGCTTCATATCCCACACGCGGATGAAATTGTTCCACTGGGGATTCTCCGGCATGCCGAGGGACAGCTGGGACATGAGGAACTGATTAGGCGTCTTCAGCGAAGAAATGAGCATCCACCACAGCGGGACGAGCATCAGGAACGAGCCTAAAATCAAAATAAGATAAACGGTAAAGTTTCCCAGGAATCGCGCTTTTCTGATCGAGCCGTAGGATTCTTTCATCGGTGCGTTGTTCATTCGATTCTCCTCGCCTATTCCAGGTAGTTGTCGCTTTTCGGGCCCAGCTTGAACTGGATCGCGGTTACGACGAAAATAATGACGGCCAGAACCCAGGCGGCCGCGCAGGCATAGCCCTTCGCGTCGGCGGACGAGAAGGCCTTCTCCCAGATGTAGTACACGATGGTCGCGGCGCTGTACTCAGGGCCGCCGAAATCGGTCATGATCTGGGGTTCTACGAAGAGCTGGGCTCCTCCGATGACTCCGGTGATCATGATGAAAAACGATATCGGCTTCAAAAGCGGAAAGGTGATCTTGCGGAAGATAACCCAGGAATTCGCTCCGTCGACGACGGCTGCCTCGAAGTAGGACTTCGGAAGGTTCTGCAAACCGGCAAGGTACAGGAGCGTGGTGAAACCGACTCCCTTCCACACCATCATGGCGGTGATTCCGGCCTTGACGGTTTCCGTATTGTACATCCAGTTCGGACCCTTTATTTTGAACGCCCACCAGAGAAACTGGTTGAGCAGGCCGTAGTCTCCGTTATAGAGCCAGCGCCAGAGAATAGACACCGCGACGATGGAAGAAACGACGGGTATATAGTAGATAACGCGAAACACCTTTACGCCGGGCATATCGCGGTTGAACGCAAGAGCAAGACTGAACGCCCACACCATGCCGATGGGAATTCCGATCATATAGTAAAACGTATTCCACAAAGATTTCCAAAAACGCTCGTCCTGGAACAGCTCGACATAGTTTTCAAGCCCGATGAAATAGTGGTCGCCCATAGAATTCCAATCAGTGAAACTCGCGAATATGGAAAATAAAAACGGTCCCGCGGTGAACATGAAAAACTGCAGGATCGGGAGAAGAGCGAACAGGATGCCTGCCCGCGCTTCCTCATTCCATACCTTCCTGGAATGAACAGCTGTTGCCATGATAAAACTCCCTTACATAACGATTAAACCGGCGGCCGGAAAAAACAGCCGGGGAAATCCCCGGCCGCATTCCTGAAAAACTGAACGCTTATTTTTTCATCTTGGAATTGGCGCGGTCCAGAAGCTTCTGCATCTTGGGCTGCATCTTTTCGCAGTATTCCTTGGCGGTGACCTTGCCGTCGAGCACGGTCTGAATATTGATCCAGAACTCGTCGAACCAAACCGCGTTGTAGGTGAACTCGGCGGGCCAGCTGCGGCCGTAATCGTTGATGATGTCGATGTACTCCTGGCGGTTCGCGGGATAGCCGGGCTTATTTACATAGCGGGGAGCGAGGGATTTCAGGTTAGGAATCTGAAGATCCATGTCGGTCATCATTTCCATCGCTTCTTTGTCCGCAGACAGATAGAGGGCGAATTCGGCGGCGAGCTCGGGATGCTTGGTGTTCGCGGCGACGCCGTATCCGACGGAGCCTACCCAGGTCGCGCTCTTCATGCCGGCTTTTCCGACCGGCCAGGGAATGACGTCGTATTCGAACGAAAGATTCTTGAACGCGGCGAGGTCCCAGGGAGCGACCGGGAAGAAGGCGATTTCGCCCTTCAGCCAGCGCTGATAGGTGTCCATCGACTGGGCTTCGCCCATGGTGGGGGTGATGCCGTCTTTCAAAGTATGGTCAGCCCAGTACTGAAGCGCTTCGTAGAACTTCGGATTGGCGATGTCTACCTTTGTCTTGGACGCGTCCAGGAAGTCACCTCCGTTGCCCCATGCGAACTGGATGAACGACCAGCGCACGTTGAGTCCCGTACCCCACTGGTCCATCTTTCCGTCGCCGTTCACGTCTTTGGTGAGTTTCTTGCACACGTCGGTGAACTCGGCGAAGGTGTAGGGCTTGTCCTTATCGGGAAGGGGAATTCCGGCTTTCTTGAAAAGGTCCTTGTTATAGCCGAACGCGAAGGGTCCGAGATCCTTGGGCAGCGCCCAGAGGTCGCCGGTACCGACTTTCTTGCCGTCGTAGCGGTATTTGTTCAGGGCGTTTTCGTAAATATCGTTTACGTTCATGCCGGACTTCTTCGCGCCTTCTACATAGGGGGTAAGGCTCAGAAGCTTTTTGTTGTCTACATAAGTGCGGATCGCTTCCGGGCCGACATAGAATACGTCGGGAAGATTATTGGCGGCGAGGGCAGCCTGGATTTTCGGACCGAACTGGTCCATCGTTACGGAGATAAACTTAATTTTTACTCCGGGGTGAGCCTTCTCGAATTTTTCGATCACTTTTTCCATGATCGCCTTTTCCTGGGGCTGGGCGTAGTTCATCCAGGTAATTTCCTGGGCCCAAACCGCCGCGCCGACGCACAGGGTCGCGATTATTGCGCATAGTCTTTTCATTACACATCCTCCTTCTAGAATGCAGCGGAGTCAGTTCCGCTCTTATAAATGTATCGTAAACCCGGTATCTTCAAGCTGTCAATAAAAATTGATATAAACCGATAAAAATAATTAAGAAAATATGCGTGTACGAACATTATTTTACATTCATGCAAAAAAACCTTCTTGTATATTGATATATATGGGAATACATTGGTTGATACAGGAACTTAACAACCACAACGGGAGGCTTCGCATGAGCGGATGCAGAAATTGTAATCCTGAGAGAATGCCGAATCAAACAGAACTGGAAGAAATAGCCGGCTCGATGCCTCCCCCGATTTTGGAAGCCGCTACAGAGGCTAAAATCAAGGAGAGACTGATAGCGTGCGGGCATTGCGAAGAGCTGAGAGAGGGGGTCCTGTGCGCCCAATGCGGATGCTTCGTTCGCATCAGATCCCGAACAGAGAAGGCCTACTGCCCTCACCCGCAAGGAAACCGGTGGCGATAGTCAGGCCGCCGGGGCAATCGAAGGCGAACCACGAAGACAGACGGCTCGCCGCCGAACGCCCGAGAGTCGGCAGCCGAGGACTCGGGCGCCCGCGGCGATGAACTCGCCGGGAATCAATCTTTGACAGCGCTCAAATATTCTCCGGAAAGGCTCTGGCCTGATACCGAACAGATAGCGGCTATAGACAGAGTTCGGCACTCGTCGAGCGTCTTGTTCCTGTTCCAGTCTACCGAATCGGTCACGATTCCGCGGAAGGTTCCCGAACTTTCGGCCGGAGAAACAAGATCCAGCACAACCTCCGTCCCCTCGAGGGACCAGGTTCCGGACCAATACCCGGAAACGATTCCCCCTTCTTCCAGAACAAGACTTTTAGAGGCGGTTGCCACGGCGTCCGACAGGAATACATTGCTGCGAGAGGATCCTTCGAAGGTGGTGAAATTTCCCGTGTCGTGGGAGCGTTCGGTCGCCACGGCCTTCCAGGAGCCGACAACACGCGATGCGTCCACGAATTCAAGGATTTCGTCGTAATACTCGTTGGGATTCAGGACAGGCCAGCCGTCGGAGGTGAACCACATCTGGCGCACCTGCAGAAAAAAGAAATACGATGCAAGAAAATCGGTCCGGGTATGATGGGCGAAAAAAATACGCCCGTCGGCCAGAGGAAGAAGGGACTGTCCGCCGGGCGCTCTCCAGCCGTAGGAAGCGCCGAACTTGTGGCTTCCGAGGATTTTGCTGCCCGCAAGCCGATAATGGGAATCGTTTTTAATCCAGGTTACTCCGGACATCGATCGCCCAGAAGCGTCGAGATAGGGTCCTTCGATCGACGCCGAGCGGCCCACGCGGACGCTGTAATCCACCACGAGATCGCCCGAACTCGCGAACAGATAGTAATACCCCGCGGCCGAGTTATAGAGCAGCTGAGCCCCCTCAAAGGGAGAACCGCTTCCTCCTGCGATTTGAATGCCGTACGCGCCGGAGATTTCATCGGCGGGACCCGAAAGAGCCGCACCTTGAGAGTCCGCGGGAAGCCCGGTATCCGAGTCGATCCGCATAAGGGCGATGCCGCCCTTCCAGGAGCCGTACGTCATATACCAGTCGCCGTTTTCGTCCGTTGCGAGATTTCCTTTTTCGTCGAAGACGAATTCAGGATCGATTGCCCCGAAACCGTAATCCCAGCTCGAGTTCCCTTCGTTAAGGCAGGCCGAATCTATCTCGTCGTCGGCTTCCCAGGCGTATCGGACTATCGTAGAAGACTGATAGGCGGCGGGATCGTACTCATGCGCGGGTTTGTAGGGACCAACAGGCGAATCAGAAATCGCGAGACCGATCCAGGCGCGGGGTTTTTTATTCGCCTCGCCGGGAACAAGATCGTTATCCGTGATGATGCCGTGATACATGAAGTACTTCCCGTCTTTTTTTATGACGGTCGGAGCCCAGCTCGACGGTTTTCCCGTGCCGAAGCACCATTCAAGGAGTTCGTCGTCCCAGTTCCCCTGAAGGGCGGAAACGCTCCTGCAGGTCCAGGTTTTTAAGTCGGACGAACTCCGCACCTGGATGCCTCCGCCCCAGACGTTTCCGATGCTCGCGTCTGTGGAAAAAACGTACCAGGTGCCGTCGTCGTCGCGGAAGAGCTTCGGGTCGTGGCAGTTCAGCGGACCCCAACTCGAAGGACTGGAGGTATTCATCGACGCGATATTCTTGTACTTCGAAACCACCGGGCTCTTGATGGTCGGATCCATCGCGCATGAGACTGTCCCGAAGAGAAAGAGGGACAGAGCAAGCGTCGAAAAAAGGGCATGCACAGATTTCATTGCGTTTTTCCTTTTTGGAATACGGGAAAGCCTTCGGCGTCCCATTCGATCGCCCGGACACGGGTGTGCCGGTTCGGATCGTACAGCGGAAGCTCGACGTCGGGATACGGACGGGCGTGATACACCAGCACGTCCGTTTTATCGTCGAAGCTTTTCGTAAAGGAATTGTGCCCCGGACCATAGATTCCGGCTTCAGGATTCGTAACGAAAACCGGTTTATCGAGCTTCGTCCAGGAGGCGGCGTCGGTCAGATCGGCGTCGGCGGGGGCCCAGAGGAGGCCCATGCAATAGTTCGAGTCGGTTGCGCTCGCGGAATACGTTATAAACACCTTATCTCCATGGGTAAGAAAGGCCGGCCCCTCGTTCACTTTGAAGCCGACGCACTCCCACTCGAGCTCTGGCCGGGAGATTCGCGTCTGAGGAAGCTCAAGCGTATACGGAGTACTCATCTTGGCGATATAAATGGACGAATTCTCCGTGCGCTCTTTCGATTTTTGAGCCCAGACGGCGTACCTCTGTCCCCGATGCTCGAAAGAGGTCAGATCGAGAGAAAAAGAATCCCACTCTGAAACAACCTGTCCCTTTTCCTTCCACTCGCCCCGGAACGGATCGGGCGACGAATTCGCCAACACCCAGTTCCGTATATACCAGGGATCGCCAGCCTGTCCGGCGGCGAAATATATGTACCACACGCCGTCTATCCAATGAAGTTCCGGCGCCCAGATATGCCAGCTCATCGGGCCTTCGGCATGTTTTCTCCACACGACGCAGGGAGCGGCGTGCTTCAGGCAGTCGAGCGTCCAGGCACGGCGGATTTCGATGCGGTCGTATTCGGGAACGGAAGCTATAAGGTAGTAGTATCCGTCCGTATGTTTGTATATCTGGGGATCGGCGCGCTGAAGAACCAGCGGCTCCGTGTCTGCGAAATTTTCAACCATGATGCATCTCCTTGGTGTATTTACTGAGCTTTCCTGGAGCCGCGCACGCGCTTGGCCCACCAGGTTTGTCCGTCTTCATCGATTCCGGCGAAAGCCAATCCGCCCCGCCCGTTTTCCCAATCCCAGGACGGAACGACGGTTCCTTCTATTAATAAAGTTTTTCCGTCCTCATCCGCGAGTTCGAGGCGGAGGGTCGATTCGCCCGCGAGTTTCCATGAGCCCGTGTATCCGGGCGCCGTAACGGAACCCGAGGCCTCGAAAGTCCAGCTTTCAGCGACGGGGTCTTCGTAGGAAAGGCGGTGGTGACAGAGGACTTCCCAGCTTCCGGAAACGGACGATTTCGGCACAGCCTGAATTTTTTCGCCGGCGTATCGGGCGGGAGAAGGAAGAGGCCAGCCGTCGGCGCTCCAGAAGATTTTACGCACATGGAGGTAGGTCCAGTTTTTATCGGAGACCGGCCGGGCATGATGCAGGAGATACCAATCGCCGCCGTCGTTCAGAACCGACTGATGTCCGGGAGCGGCCCAGCCTTCCCCGGTCGTAAACGAGTATCCGCCGATCAGCTTGTTGCCCACGTTCGCGGAGACGATTTCCACATCCTCCGGAACATCGTCGCTCCAGGGATAGTCCGTCAATTTTTGTCCCGAAAAATCGTAATACGGACCGGTGATTGAATCGGCCCTGCCGACGCGCACGTTATAATCCGAGAACAGCGAATCGTAGCTGAGGAAGAGGTAGTACTTTTTGAATTCGCTGTTGTATACGATATACGGCGCTTCGCTTCCCGCCTGGCTTCCGCGCGTCGCGACCAGACGACCGGGCTCCTCGCCGACAGGCCGGCCGGTAGTTTTATCCATTTCGATGATGTAAATCCCCTCCGAGAACGATCCGTACACCATCCAGAGGTTCCCCTCCGCGTCGAACGACACGGCCGGATCTATCGCGTTCACTTCGGAGGAAAAATCGGATTTGAGCAGTATTCCGCGGTCGGTCCAGGGACCTTCCGGACTGGGAGCGGTCGCAAGGCCGATGCAGGACTGAGGCGAATACAGCACCGAGGCCGAATAATAAAGATAGTAGGCGTTTCCGAGCTTGATGACGTCCGGAGCCCAAAGCGTTTCCGCATCCGACCATTCAGCGGCAGGCTCAGGAATATCGTCGAAGACCGTTCCCACCCAGGTCCAGTTCACAAGGTCTGTAGACTTGCGGATCTGGAGGCCGCGGGTCGGGCTTCTGCCGACCGCGACATCGGTTGAATATATCCAATACGTATCGCCGTCTTTAAGGACGGCGGGATCATGCACGTTCATGGAACCCCAGGCATGGGGCGAGTGTATCGCGCCGGTATTATACAGGCGGAAATCCCCCGGTTTTCCGGGATAGGCCAATCCGTCGGACGAAGCCGCACCGGAATCGGCGATGTCCGATTCCGCGGGGACAGAGGAAGAAACGGACGGCGCGGGAGAGCCGGCGCAACCCGCCGCGATAAAAACAGCCGCGAATGCCGCGGCGCATGCGTTTCCGATGTACGCAACCGGTTTTACTGACATACAAAACTCCTGATAAAAACGGCTTCCCCGGGAGCAAACCCGGGAAAACCGCTGGTCGAACCGTTATTTCCGCACAATGCCTTTCATGACGGCCTTGATCTGAGCGGGAGTATATACCGCGTCGGCGATCAAAATCTCATCCATCGCTCCGGTAAAGAGGGGGTCGGCGCTCCAGTTGCTGCGTCCGATGTAGCATCCTTTCTTCACGATGTCGGTCGGCTTCAGGTCGAGCGGAACTTCCTGAGCGGCTTTTCCGTTTACATAGAGAACGACCTTGCCGTCTCCGAAGGTAAAGGCGATGTGGCTCCATTCGCCGGGAACCAGTGTGGGAGCAAGAAGCGTTACAGCTTTGCCGCTGGAGAAAATGTCGAGGCGGGTTCTTTTTTCAATGCCGGCGAAGCCGAGCCAGATGTCCGCAAGGTTTCCGTCGCCGAA
The DNA here is from genome assembly GCF_021021555.1 of Teretinema zuelzerae. Lineage (NCBI taxonomy): Bacteria > Pseudomonadati > Spirochaetota > Spirochaetia > Treponematales > Treponemataceae > Teretinema > Teretinema zuelzerae. The sequence continues at coordinate 1,648,527 of NZ_JAINWA010000003.1, forward strand.
ATCCATGATGCGGGACCAGTCTCTCCAGCTGTCCGGCTTCACCCAGGCGGCGAAGGTCCATGCGGCCGCGTCCAGAGTGTCCTCGGGAACCATGATGTATCCGTCCGAGCCGTTGAAAACCATCGCCTGGCCGTATTTGCCCTCGACGAGAGTTCCGTCGCCGCCGGCGAGTCCGTAGCGTTCGTTTCCCGACGCGTCGATTACGTCGCCGTCTTCGATCGGCGTTTCAAAATCGTATACGACCAGAGCCTTCATGTCGAAGTCTGCCGTCGTCATCCCTTCGTCTCCCGAAGCTCCGCCGCCCGAGCTTGCGCAACCGGCGATCGAAAGAACCGCGGCGAGAGCCGCGACAGTTGTCAGAAGTTTTTTCACAAGGTTTCTCCTTTCCCAAAAATGCTTTTCAATAGAACCGGCCGCCGGATCGCCGGCAGCCGGACATTGTCCGAATGAGACGAAAATCAGAACCAGAAGCACATCGCGACGGGAACACGGTAGCCGATCGCGGACGAGGTAGTGCTTGTTTCAAACCCGGTATACTGCACTTCCACTCCGGTGCGGAGGTAGCCGTTCTGGAAATTCTTCTGGATGTAGGGATAGCCGTACACTCCGATATATGTTCCGGGAGTTCCGGTCGCCACGTTCGCGGCGAAGGGCATCCATTCGGCGACCATCGCGTTGTCGTCGTATACGTTGGCAAGGCGTCCGTTGGAAACGGTCGAGCCGTTCGCGTCCTGAGCGTACATGAACTGTGTGTTGAATCCGGCGACGAAAGACTTCCCGAGGTCGTAGCTCACAGCGGCCGCAAGCTGATTGAAGAGCTGGATTTCGTTCACCATGAAGTAATGCTCTCCGTTGTATACCAGGCGGTCTTCGAGGGCGACAGTCATGCGGTTAACGGGAGAGAATTTGCCGGACACGGTGAACGAATGGTGCATCGCGTCGTTGTCTTCCCGGAGGCGGAAGTCGTATCCCGCGTTGAGGGCCACGCCCGGAACGAGGTTGGGCATGTCGGCCTGAAGCCAGGCTTCGGTATAGAGGCTTTCTTCCGAATAATTGGCGGTGCCCTCGAGGTGGACTTCGTTGTAGTAGCCGGCGACGAACTTGACTCCGAAGGGAGCGGCGTAGCGGACGCCTGCCTTGAACTTCTTGAGGAGATCGGGATATGCGTTGTGCGCCGCGTAGTTCACGCCGTTTCCGCTGACGGGAAGAATCGGAAGCCCGACCATGACGCCGAGACCGTCGACTTTATAGGGGGTGAATTCAACCGCGGTAAAATGCTGGCCGAAGTCGCGCTGGGCATAGTAGCCGGTGGGCATATTGCCGAGGGCGTAGCCGGCAAGCGTATAGCCGAAAGTCGCGTCTTCGAATTTTCCGGTCATGATGCGGGCTTGTCCGTTAAGAAGCTCAACCCGGACGTTTCCTTTATAGAAGATGGTATCGATATCGTCGGCGTTCGAGGCGCTGGTGTCGACATCGTTGTAGAGGCCGTACCAGGTGCCGAGCGAGGCGTCGAGGCAGACGCCTGTTTCGAAGTGGAAATTCTGAGCGTCCACCGCCACGTCGAGCGAAGTGCGTCCGTTGTAGAAGGAACCGAATTCCGCGGCCGCGTCCGACTCGATATAGTCTCCGTCGCCGGCTTTCTGAAATTCCTGTCCGACCGCGAAATTCGTATAATCAAGATATCCGTGAATCGATGCAGTCTGGGCGGCGAGACCTGCCGCTGCAGAAACCGCCAACATCGCTATTGCAAGGCTTTTTGCCATTTTCATTTCAGTATCTCCTTTAGTTAGGCTGTACTCTGATTTTCAGAATCACTGCGCCGTAGCGGTATACACGACGGTTCCGCCGAGCGACGCTTGAGCGGTTATTACGGCTTCGCCCTTGGTGACGGTCAGAACGATATCCTTGTCGTCGAATACGGTCGCGAAATCGTCCCAATTCCATGTCGAGGTATAGGCAACAGAGGCATTCGTCGGAAGAGTGGAATTGCTCCATGCGTCTGCGCGGAGATACCAGACATCGCCGGTAGCGTCGTCTTTAAGCGCAAAGGCCCAGTTTTTCCAGTTTTCGGTCGCGGGCGTATCGCAGTGAAAGGTGTATACGAGCACGTCTCCGTTTTCAATGCCCTCGGTTGCGAGAAAAAGGTCGTACGCATTCCACGCAAGGGTACCGGGGCCCGCGGTACCGACGGATACTGCAGAGTTCAAGAGATTGATTCCGTTTTTCGTCACGCTTGCGACATTCAGATAGACGTCTTCTCCGCCGAGATAAGCCGTCCAGGTTGACGATTCTATCGGATCCTTCACCTCGAGGGTGCATCCGGCGAAAGCCAGCGCGAGGCCGGCCGCGATCAATACCAACAATGAAGCTTTCTTCATTTTCCTCTCCTTTAATTCAGTTGCCGGCGCAAACCTTCCCGCCGGCGGTCTTCACGTTCGGATGAGGGGGATGGGACAGTCATCGGCGATCCCCATCGTCGATGACTGCCCCGCACATCACGTTGGAATAATAAACCTGTTTTTATACCCTGTCAAATTGTTATTTATCATATTTAAAGGTTTTAAATAAAGATATTTGATATAGAGCAAGCAATAATTACTACTAACCAGAAAATAAATGCGTTAGAATTCATTAAAAATGATAAGTATCGTTATAAGATGGTTTATAAAACATAAAAATCCGGGGAGACATCAGCTCTTGCGGGGCAGTATGGAAACCTCCCCGGATAAGAGGAGGAAGTTCAATATTGAAGATAACCCGGGTTATATATCCATGCAAGTTGTTTTTTATCATTGTATCACCACTTTATCGGGTTTTTACATTTAAAATGCATAAAATAAGCTCTTTTATTTGTTGAAAGGAAAAACAATCCCTTTATTTACGGTTATTTATCATGATAAATGGTTTTAAATCTTGACAGGTGCAGAATGCTGGAAAATACTGAAAGCTCCGGTTTTCATCCGGAAATATTGATATTTATTGAAAGGAGCGATACATGCGGAAAAAAGGCGTTGTATCACTGATTTTGCTGTCCTTCGCGTTCATTGCAGGCGCGCAAAGCCCTACCGCCGTGCTTGAGATAGACGGCGCGGGAAAAAAGACTGCCGTAAGCCCGAATCTGTACGGAATCTTCTATGAAGACATCAATTTCGCCGCTGACGGAGGATTATACGCTGAATTGATTCAAAACAGGTCCTTCGAATATAAATTCGCGACAGAATCATGGGATACGCTGAAAGGCGGCGAAAGCAGAAAGCCGAGAATTAAAATTAGAACGGAAAATCCCCTGAACCCCCAGAATCCAAAATACGCGCAGATAGAGCGGACGTCCCCGGGAATGGGCGTCGTCAACGCGGGGTTCGGAGGAATCGCGGTGAAAGAGGGAAAGAAGTACCCCGGATCGATTTGGCTGCGCTCTCCGGGCGGCGAAATCTCTTCCGTCGCCGCGGCGCTCGATTCGGGAAGCGGCGAAACCCTCTCGAGCGCCTCGATCAAAGGCATCGGGACTGAATGGAAGAAATTCGAGTTTACTCTGTCCCCGACGAAGGACTCGTCAAAGGCAAAACTGATCATCTCCCCGGATCAAAACGGAATTCTCGATATGGACATGGTATCGCTCTTTCCTCCTGAAACCTATAAAAACCGCGAAAACGGGTTCAGAACCGACCTTGCGGTCCTTTTGGAAGAACTGAACCCCGGCTTCATGCGTTTTCCCGGCGGCTGCGTCGTGGAAGGCAGGGTAATAGAAGAAGCCTACCGATGGAAAGACACCATCGGACCGGTCGAGGAACGCAAAGAAGCGCCGAATTTCTGGGGATACCAGCAAACATACGGCATCGGTTTCCACGAATATTTCCAGTTCTGCGAGGATATCGGAGCGGACGCGGTGCCCATCGTCAACTGCCATATGTCCTTCGCCGATCGCGATATTCCCTACATCAACCTGAAGGACCTTCCCGATCTGAAGGAGTGGATTCAGGACGCGATCGACGTGCTCGAATACGCCAACGGACCGGCGGCTTCCAAATGGGGAGCCCTGCGCGCGAAAAACGGCCACCCGGCGCCTTTCAATGTGAAGTACCTGGGAATCGGAAACGAACAGTTCAATCAAAGCTACTTCGACCGCTACGAGGCGTTCGCGAAGGAAATCAAGAAGGTCTATCCCGAGGTTAAACTGATTCTGAGTTCGGGACCCCTCCCGAGCGGGATTATTTTCGACAGCGCGTGGATGAAGGCGCGCGAATTCCAGAAAGAGGGACTCGTCGATCTGATCGATGAACATTACTACTGTCCGCCCGAGTGGTTCCTGGCGAATACGAAACGATACGACTCTTACGACCGTTCAAAGACGAAGGTGTTTCTCGGCGAATACGCGGCGCACGCGGACGGACGGAGAAATAATATGTTCGCGGCGATCGCCGAAGCCGCATTCATGACCGGTCTTGAGAGGAACGGAGACGTCGTAGAGATGGCGTCGTACGCTCCCCTTTTCGCGAAGGAAGGGAACGTTCAATGGGCCCCGGACATGATCTGGTTCGATAACGAGAAAGCCTGGACGACGCCGAGCTACTGGGTCCAGAAAATGTTCGCGGACCGTAAAAGCGAAAAAACGCTTGCAAGCGTTCTGACCGTCGATTCCTCCAACCGTAAGCCCGCGGCGATCGGAGGCTCGGTCGGACTGGGAACCTGGGCGACCCGGACAGAGTACGCGGACATCATGGTGAAAGACGCAGACGGGAAAGTCCTTTACGACGGAAGAAAAGCGAAGATCCGCGACTGGAAGCCCCTGACGGGAAGCTGGAGCGCGAAGAAAAACGCGATCGTCCAGGATTCTTCGGGAACGGATTGCAGGATTCTTCTCGACGCTCCGGGATGGGACGGATACACCTTCAGCATGAAAGCGCGCAAAACCGACGGAGCGGAAGGAATGCTCGTCATGTTCGGCGTCAAAGACAGAACCTGGTACTGGTGGAACATCGGCGGATGGAACAATACCCAGTCCGCGATAGAAAAGGGTACGGGAGAATCGAAGGGCATCATCGGGGAAAGCGTTCCCGTATCGATCGAAGCAGGACGCTGGTACGACATCAGAGTCGAAGTCTACGGAGCCGTCGCAAAGTGCTATCTGGACGGCCGTCTGGTACACACGATTTCCGACGCGCAGGCCTGGGATCCCGTTTTCGCGCATGCGGGCGAGGCGAAGAACGGAGACATCATTATCAAACTGGTGAACGCGGACGGAAACAAAAATCCCGTTCGGATCAAGCTGGCCAACGTCGGGCCGCTCCAGGCGACCGCAAGCGCGGTCGTCCTCGCAGGCGCGAAGGACGCGGAAAATACGGCAGCGAGGCCCGAGGCGGTGCTGCCGGCGAAAACCGAATTCCAGGGAGTATCGCAGGACTTTACCGTGACGCTCGAGCCCTGGTCGGCGTCCATACTGACGCTGAAGAAAAAATAATACCGTTTTCCCGTGGGGGAGGACTCCGTCCGGGGAGCCCTCCCCCATTTTTTCATGCATCTCAATCCATGACTCTCAGAGACCTGACCTCCAGAATCTTTCCGGCCGCGGTCCGTTTTCCGGCCGGCTTGAACATAACCTCGGCTTCGACCAAACCGCCGGAGCCGGCAGGCAGCCCGGCGAGAACCTCGGCAGGCACCGCGAAGCGGGAGTCGACGGCCCTGTCCTCCCCGCTTCCGACCAGATCTACCGCGGCTATCCTGCTTCCGTTCACCACAATATCGAAGCGCCGTTTAAGGCCGGGGCGCGGGCCGTCCATATCGTGCCATGCGACGAGGAGCTCCGCGGGACGCGAAGGATCGAATTTCATCCTGCAACTGATATAGCCGTCAGGTCCTGCCGCCTCCCTCCAGCGCATGTCCAGCGAGGCGATATAGCCCGTAGACGACTCTGCCTTTTTCATGCCGTGCTCGATCTCGGACTGCTGCTCGCCGGGTTTTACAAGATCGACTGTGGACGCTGCGAAACGCTCGTCCCTGCCTGCCGCTCCCGTTCCCGCGGAGAAATATATTGTGTACCGTTCGTGATGGACTTCATGAAAGGGCTTCAGGAAAAGCCGTTCGCCTCCCGCGATAGCGCCGGATATCGTTTCAAACAAGATGCCGTCCTTTTTCCAGTCTCCCGCGGGAGCGATGAAATCCGCCGGGCGCCGAACATCCGCAATTACCGGCGGAACCGGAATTCCCGGCCAGTTCATCAGCGAAAGATGGTCGCCGACGGTATCGGATGCCGCGTTCCCTTTCTCTCCCGGGAAACCCTTTACGCCGAGGCAAGCCGCAAGGACGAAGGGGCCGTACTCGAAAGAATAAAGCGAATCGTTTCCCATCGCAGTGCGCATGCGGACGATCGGATCGAATGTGATAGACAGCGAATCGCCGGCCTTGAGCCCGTCGATCTCGAACCATCCTCCGCGCTCGACGACGTTCTCCGAGGAGAGGGACAGAGGAGCGGAATTCCATGACGGTTGTCTGATTCGAAGGCGCGGAACCGTGGTTTCAGAGCGCATAACGCGAAGCGTCATCGTCCCGTCGCGGAAGGGATCGCCGGACGCTTCGATTTCCCAGCCCGCCGCCGACACGGTCGAAGGCGCGAACAGAAGGAGGGACAGAGCATCGCCGTCGAGGCTCCAGACTGTTTTACCGTACCGTTCAGGATTCTCCATTCCGGTTCCGGTGCAGCACCAGAATGAATCTTCGACAGTCCCGTACACCTTGAAGTGCCCCGGCTGGGTAGAAACGAAGTAGGTCTTCGCTCCGGTATCAGGCTCCTGCGAAGCGAGAATATGATTGTACAAGGCGCGCTCGCAGAATTCGGAAACCTCGGCCGAGCCGGTCCAGGAAAACACATGGCTTCCCAGTTCGATCATGTTATAGGTATTGCACGTTTCGCAGGTGTCTTTTCCCAAACTCTCCTTCCCTGCCGGCCCGAAATGCTCGCCGATCGAATTTCCGCCGATGGCGTAGCTTCTCTTCTTCGTGACGTTTTCCCAGAAAAACTCGACGCCCCTGCGGTATTCGGTCTTGCCGGTTAATTCATAGAGGCGGGCTAGACCGATGATTTTGGGAATCTGGGTGTTGGCGTGGAGTCCCTGCAGAGAGTCTTTTCCGGCAGTCAGAGGATCGACGACCGAGCGGTGAATCCACCGCACCGCCAGCTCAAGATAGCGTTCGTCGCGCGTAATCGAGTAGAGATCCGCGAATGCCAGGCACATCCCTCCGTGTTCGCAGACGAGCATCCGCTGGAAGTCCGCATCGCTCATCCGCGACAAGCCGTTCGCGGCCCAGTCGGCCATTCCCGTAACGATGCGCAGAGCTTCCGCGTTGCCGGCTCTCCGGTACGCCTCAATCAACCCGGCGTATATCTTGTGTACCGAATACCAGGGAACCCAGTACCCGGCGAGCGAGAAGTTTTCAACCTGGAAAGTTCCGCTGAACGCGGCGTCGAAGGGAGCCGAAGGAACTCCGCCGATATAGCCGTCTGACCGCTGGAGCCGGCCGAGCTCCGAAACGGCGTAGTCAAGCCGCTTGCGGGCCGTTTCGCTTCCCGTTGCTTCGACGAATCCTGAAAGCGCGGAAAGATAGTGGCCGAGCGAGTGCCCCGCGATCTGCCGCGACTCCCAGCCTCCGTACGGCCGGCCTTTCGCCTCGAGCTCTCTGCCCGCGGCGATCCAGCACGGAGATAAAAGCCTGTCGGCGTCCAGAGCCAGTACATACTCGAGGCCGACCGCCTGAGATCTTCCCAAAAGAGAATCCGGAGCGAGACGGACCGTCAAATTCTGCGATGATAGATTCATTGCTGCGCCTCCGCATGCGGCTAAGCATGCCAAAAAGTGAATTAATTTCATGAGCACAGTATCAAGCCGGAGCAAAGCGGCGAAAAGACGCAAAATTCCGGGAAATAGAGCGGGATTCCGACCTTTACGCCGAAGCACAGACTGAGGAAAACGGGTATACTCGCTCCATAATGACAGAGACCCTATCAATCACCGTGCTTCCCGGCGAGGAAGCGAACGACGCAATTCTCCGCGCGAAAGCGGCGGAACGCATGAATATCAGCGCGGCGGACATCACCGGCCTGATCGTAAAGAAAAAATCGATCGACGCCAGAAAAGGCCGCGTGAAGATCCATCTCGCCTGCCAGGTGTGGGTCGGAGAAAAACCGGCTCTCGAAGAAACGGCCGCATGGACGCCGAAATGGAAAAAAGCCGACGGGAGCCGTACCGTCGCCATCGTAGGATCGGGTCCAGCAGGACTTTTCGCCGCGCTGAGGCTTCTGGAAGACGGCATTAAACCGATCATCGTCGAACGAGGAGCTCCCACCCCGGAGCGCAAACAGGATATCGCCGACATTACCCGCACCCAAACCGTGAAGCCCGACTCCAACTACTGCTTCGGCGAAGGCGGAGCCGGAACCTTCTCGGACGGCAAACTCTACACCCGGTCGAACAAGCGGGGAGATCCGTCGCGCATACTTGCGATATTCCATCATCACGGAGCGCAAAAGGAAATACTCACCGACGCCCATCCCCACATCGGAACGGACCGGCTCCCCGCCGTCATCAATGCGATACGGGAAACGATCGTATCCCTCGGAGGAGAGTTCCTTTTCCATACGGCATGCACCGGCTTTATCGAAGAAGACGGAAAGATCCGGGGAATTCGGGTCGACGACGGCAAACAGGAAATCCGCTCGGACGCTGTGATTCTGGCGGGAGGCCACTCTTCCCGGGATCTTTACCGCTTGATCGCGCAGATGAGGCCCGAAGGCGCGCTCGAGGCTAAGGCCTTTGCCATGGGCGTGCGCGTCGAGCATCCGCGCGAAATCATCGACCGTATACAGTATCACGGCAGGGACAGAGGAACGGAGCTTCCCGCGGCGGAATACCGCTTGACCGCCCAGGCCGGAGAACGGGGCGTATATTCGTTCTGCATGTGCCCCGGCGGACTCATCGTGCCGTCTGCGACCTCCGACGACGAAATCGTCGTAAACGGAATGTCGCCTTCCGGCAGAAATTCCCGCTGGTCGAACTCGGCCGTCGTCGTTGAAATCAGGACGGAAGACATACCGGAAGACTTCCGCGAAAAGGATCAGCTCGGCGGACTGCGCTTTCAGGAATGGCTCGAGAAGGAAACTAAAAAGCACGGCGATGGCCAAAAGGCTCCGGCCCAGAGGCTCGAGGATTTTCTCGCGAAACGCGAATCGAAAACCCTTCCCGAATCCTCGTACAGCCCCGGCCTCGTTCCGTCGCGCCTCGATCTCTGGCTGCCCTGGCATATCGGCGAGCGACTGAAGGAAGGCTTCCGCCAGTTCGGCGCTTCGATGCGCGGCTTCATCTGTCCGGAAGCGCTTCTCGTCGCTTCCGAAACGAGAACCTCCTCCCCGGTGCGGATACTCAGAAATCCGGAAACCCTGGAATCGGAGGCGTTGCCGGGCCTATGGCCGGCGGGAGAGGGCTCCGGCTACGCGGGAGGAATCGTTTCCTCGGCTATGGACGGAGAAAAGTGCGCCGCGGCGATCGCCGCCAGGCTTCAGGCGAGCGCGGCGGGTTCGGCCAGATAATAGCCCTGCAAATAATCGATGTGCATCGAGCGGAGGGAGTCGAAGACTAGCTCGTCTTCCACGAACTCCGCTACCGTTTTCTTGTTTGACTTCCTGCAAAAATGAACGATGCCTTCGACCAGCGTGCGGGCGTTGTCGTCTGTCCGAATCTTCCTGATCAGCGAACCGTCGATCTTGACGATATCCACCGGAAGATTGATGAGCGTGCAATAATTCGAGTAGCCCGTTCCGAAATCGTCGATAGCGATTTTAAAGCCGTAACGGGTTATGTACTCGATGAACCAGAGGCACCGGTCGAGCTCGACCAGTTCGTCGCTCTCCAGAATCTCGAAAATAATCCGTCCCTTCTTTTCCTTTATGATCTCGAACACCTCGTCTACAAGCAGAATGAACTCGGGCCTCATTATATCGTGGATCGCGATGTTTACCGAAACGTCGACATCGTTTCGCACGATCGCGTCGGCCGAGGCTCGCAGGATGAAATCGGTGAGATACGGATACAATCCGGTCGATTTGGCGACCTCGAGATAAGGATGAATTGAAACATAGGATCCGTCCTGGCGTCTCAGGCGGAGCAGTGCTTCGTACCAGACGACCTCGGCGCCCTTGTCGCAGAATATCGGTTGGAATACCGCCCGAAAACCCTCCGTTTCGCGATTATTGATCAATTCGGAAAAGCGGATGACGCTCTCGTACGCGGTCGTTTTTTCGCTTTCATCCTCGTCGAAAACGGACAAAACGGAATGAGTCCGCTCGGCTTTCTTCAAGGCAATGTCCGACCGGGACAGAGGGCTTCTTTCGTCGCCGGGAAGAACTATGGCAGCTCCGAGCCGGTACACCAACCGAATGCGGTCGCGCTCCCAGGGAAGGGACTCCAGATCCAGCGATTTGACGATTTTCGAAAGCAGCTGCTCCGCTCCCTGAACGGTCGGTTCTACATCGCTGTCTATCAGAATTCCGTATTCGTTGTATTTGAGCTGGTAGGTGCGGTACCGGTAGCGATTTTCATACTTCCTCAGCTTTCTCGAGGCGAACTGGGAAATGATGTCGGAAAACTCATAGCCGAACAAGGCGACCAGATCGCTGAAATTCTCGATCTTGATGATGGCGAACACGTAGAAGCGGTTTTTTTTCAGCGAATGAAGAAGAACGTCGCGGCAAGGAAGACCGGTGGACTCGTCGAATACGATCATATCAGTCAGCCGGGAAATCATCCCTTCCTGCCTTTTTTCCGAAGCGTAGCTGAACACCCATATAAAAGCATAGGTAAGAAAGCTCACCGCAGAAAGTTCGAAGGTAGGAGAGATAAGCCAGGGTGGCAGCACCGAGGAAGCCTGCAGAAAGCCTACCGCGCTGACGAGACCGAAATAGCCGGCGCACCAATACGACCCCCGACGGGACCCCCTCAGCTGTATTGCGAGGGCCGGATACACGAGGGAAATCATCATATATAAACCCGAGCCGCCCGGACTATAGACGGAAGCGAAAAATCCGATAACGGGTAGCGCCAAACTGACGTAGGTCATCAGCCGCAGACGCCGAAAACGGATAAGAAAAGCAAGCAAGGCAGAAAGGATGAGAAAGACGGCCAAGTGCACAACCGGTTGAGACGGCATAAGATCGTAGCGTTTATTGAAAAAAAGAGAAGCGGATAGAAACGGCGGGAAAGCCAGAGCCGTCGAAAGGGCGTAGAGGATCAGATGATACCGGTAATGTCTGCTTTCATCGCGGATTTTCTGATACCAGGCGGTATCCTTATACGCAAAATCAAGCAAGCCCTGACGGATGAACTTTTTCTCGAGCATGTAAAATCATACTACGGGGTGTTTTTACCCTTTGTCAATGAAATATGACATTTGAGAATACTCGATTTTCTCCAAAAGATCATTTTAGTACGAAAGAGGCCCCTTCGAAATCAAGCACGCCCTCGTCCTTCATGCGGGAAAGCTCGCGGGACAGGGCGCTCCGATCGGTGCACAGATAATCAGCCAGTTCGGTCCGGTTCCACGGAAGGCTCAGTGTTTTGCTTCCCTGCTTTCTCCGTTCAAAGTCGAGGAGGGCGAGAAGGCGCTGCCGTATAGTCCGGGCCGATAAAATTTCCAAACGCGCGTTCAACACCAGGTTTTTCCGCGCCATGAGACGCATTAAATTTTCGATAACCCGATGATGGAAGGCGCAGGCCTTCGCGCAGGGGCGCAGGAGCCGGGAACAGGGGATATACAGGATGCGGGACATTTCCATTGCCTGAACGGTTACCGGGCTTTTCTTTTCGCCCGCGCAGACGAAACTTTCGGCAAAGACCGCGCCCGGGCCGAAGGCAGCCAGTATCACCCGGTTTCCTTCGCCGTCGCTTCTCAATATTTGCACGCTTCCGGCGATTACGACGCCGAGCGAATCGATTTCCTGCCCCTCATGAAGAAGGATTTCGCCCTTCTTCGCGGAGAGCCAGGAACCGCCGATGCAGGTGAGCAGCGTCGCGGTCTCGTCCGACGACAAGCCTTCAAACAGGGGAATATTTCCGGGAATTACCACGGGAAGACCTCCTTTCGTTGCATTTGCAACATATCATTGATAGAGACTTGCGTATAGTGGAAAAACAGAGAGAACAGAAGGAGACACGAATGAAACGCCAGATTATCAAGATAGATGAAAACAAATGCAACGGATGCGGACTCTGCGTGAGCGCCTGCCACGAAGGGGCTATAGCCATGATCGACGGAAAAGCCCGTCTCATACGGGACGATTACTGCGACGGCCTGGGAAACTGCCTGCCCGCCTGTCCGACGAACGCCATAACATTCGAAGAAAGAGAGGCTGCCGCATACGACGAAGAAGCGGTCCAACGACATCTTGAGGAACAGAAAGCGAAGACCGCGCAAGCCTCGTTCGCCCCGGCAGGTCACTCGAACGGACTCTCCGGCGGGATGAAATTCGCGCCGGCCTCGCCTGCGCACGCTGCGGCTCATAGCCCGGCGCCCTCCTCTTGCGGATGCCCCGGCTCTGCCTCCAGAAGCCTGAGAAGCGAAAACGCTCCGGCACCGGCCGCTCCTCAAAACCTCCGCGGCCCGTCGGCAGAAACGGCAGAATCGCAGCTGCGCCAATGGCCGGTCCAGCTCAAGCTCGTGCCGGTGAACGCGCCCTATTTCAACGGAGCCCATCTCCTGGTGGCGGCCGATTGCGCGGCCTACGCCTACGCCTCCTTCCATCAGGATTTTATCCGCAACCGCATAACGGTGATCGGGTGCCCCAAGCTAGACGCTGGCGACTATACCGAAAAACTCACCACTATTCTGGCCAACAACGACATCAAGAGCCTGACGGTGGTCCGCATGGAAGTTCCCTGCTGCGGAGGGCTGTCCCACGCGGCTACCGAAGCCCTCAAGGCGAGCGGCAAGTTCATCCCCTGGCAAGTCGTTACGGTTTCCACCGAAGGCGAAATCCTCTCCTGACAAAAACGGGGACGGGAATCGGCGCACAACCCCCGCGCCGATTCTCGTCCCCGATGTTTTTTACTCTTCAGGCTTCAGCACTGCTTCGACCCTCCGGTCCGGATCCAGATATTTCCGCGCCTGGGCCTGCAAGCCCTCGGCGGTTAACAGTTCAAGAAACGGTTCCGATTCCGCGATCATCGAAAGGGGAAGCCCCTGCATATCCCGGCTCGCGATCTCTGAAAGCCACCATCCGTTGTTCCGCAAGCCCGTTTCACGCGAGCGACGCCAGGCTTCACGCAGCTTCGTCACCTCGGCCTCTCCGGGAAGCTCATCCCGAAGCCGCCGGATCTCTTGTAAAACAGCCCGGGTCAGCGCGTCCTCCCGTCCCGGTTCGCAGCCGAATTCTATCGTTATTTCATACCCGTTTTCCGGAAAACCGACGAGGGAGCCGCCGACGGTCGCTCCGTAGGTTCCGCTCATATCCTCGCGGATCACATCGCGCAGCCGCAGATCGATAAGAGATACGAGCGAGTCGAAAAGATCCCGGTCGCGTCCTGAGGGAAGGGCTTCTCCGCCGAAGGCGAGAAACACCCTGCTGCCCGAATCCCTGCCCCGGACCAGCGTCTGCGAACGGATGCCCGAGGGAAAGGCGATTCCGGAAGGCTTCGCTGTCTCCCGTTTCGCCTCTGCGCCGCCGGCCGCGCCGGAAACGCTATTCGTCCCGCCGAAATACCGCAGAACATTCTCTTTCAGGAGCGCCTCATCGATGGAGCCCACGAATAAAAAGGTAAAGTCGCCAGGATCGGCGAACCTGCCGCGCCAGGCCTTTTCGGCGCGCCCGCTGTCCATAAGAGCGACAAGCTCTTCGGTCAGATTGGAACGCCGGATCGAGCCGCCGTAGAGAAGCCGGGTTTTCAAGTCGGCGAAGGCCTCGATCGGACTGTTTTTCCGCGAGGAGGCTACGGCGGAAAGCTGGTCAGTCAGGGCGGTCCAGGGCTCGGTCGAGAAGCGCGGCGAGGCAAAGTGGAGAGCGGTCAGTTCGAAGAGGGTTTCCAGGTCCGATACCGAAGAATACCCCGAAAACCCTTCCCAGCTTTCATCGAGCCAGGGTGAAAGGGAGACGGATTTTCCCGCCAGCTTCTTGGACAAACCGCTCGCGGAGAATTCTCCGAGGCCGGACATTTCAAGCCAGTCTCCCGCGACGATGGCGGAAGGAAAATCGGCATCGGAAACCAGGGAGGTTCCGCCCGAACTCCAGGCGGAAAACAGGATCTGATTGTCCTTGAAGTCGGTCGGCAGTACCAGCACCCGGGCTCCGTTGGAAAGCCGCCACTCACGGATATCGGTGCCGGGAACAACAGACTCACCCGCGATGGAAAGAGGCTTCGATCCGGAGGGGACCTCAAAAAGAGGCGTATCCAAATTCTCATCCTCCCAGGGGCCCAAATCCGCTACGGGTGCGGCTTGCCACAAACCGAGAAGCTCCTCTTCATCCGGCACGTCCGCGGAATCCTGCGGAGCGGACACGAACAAGCGGCTTCCCCTGCCGTCGAACCATTCTTCTATAGAAGCGTTCACTTCTGCAACGCTGATGTCCGGGAGAATCCGCTCGTACAGATTTTTTCGCTCGTCTATCGAAAGAGCCGGATCTTCCAGCAGAAATTCCTGCAACAGCTGGGACGCATACATGGCCGATGAAGCCTTATCCCGATCCAGCCACGACTGTCTCGCCGCGTTCAACATCGAATCCCGGCCGCGGGAAAGCTCGGCGGCGGTGATTCCGTAGCGTTCGAACCGTTCGAGCTCGGCCGTTATCTCGGCGAGGCCTTCGCGGAACCGCCCCGGTTTCGGAACAAAGCCGACATAGGTAAATCGCCCGGGACCGGCAATCCGCTGGGAAGACGCGCTTCCCGCCAAAAGCTGCGAAACCCCGTTCAGACGATTCTCCTCGAGCCTCGCGTTGAACGCCTCGAAGGCGATGCCCCTCACCAGACGCCGCCTGAGAGCGCCTTCGGTCGCGACAGGTTCGTACGGAAAGGCCTCGAAAATCTGCGCGGTCGCGTAGCGCAATTCCGGATCGCGAAAAATCAGAACTTCAGGCTCCCCGCCGAACGATAGAGGCGGTACCGAAGGCGTCTTCTGCTCGGGAGACGCCGGAATAGAGCCGAGGCTCTTTTCGATATGCGAACGAACGACCTCCGGATCGGCGTCGCCTGTTATCGTCACATTCATCGACTCAGGCCTGTACCATGCCCGATAAAAATCGACGACCCGCTCGCGGGATATCGCGCGGACAATTTCGGGATCCCCGATCGGCAGCCGCTCCGCATAGGCCGAGCCCTCCAGAATAAAGGGAACCCGCAGATCGCCGGCCCGGCCTTCCGCGTTCCTGCCCAGGCGCCACTCCTCGATTACGACGCCGCGCTCCTTGTCGAGCTCCTCGGGATCGAAGCTCAAGCCCGCGGCCCAATCGCGCAAAACAAGAAAGGTGTTCGCGATGATCTCGGGATCGTCGGCGGGAATTTCGAGCATATACACCGTCTCGGTAAAAGAAGTGTAGGCGTTCACCTCGGGGCCGAAGGCCATTCCGATGGATTCGAAATAGCTCGCCAGCTCGTTCTTTTTAAAATGCTCGGTGCCGTTGAAGGCCATGTGTTCAACAAAATGGGCGACGCCCTTCTGGTCGTCTTCCTCGTGAACCGAGCCGGCCTTCACCGCGAGCCGGATGAACAACCTGTTCGCCGGCTCCCTGTTTTGAAGAAACTGCCAGGACAGACCGTTCTCCAGGCGCCCGCGAAGAACTTCGGGATGCGCGGCAAGGGCCGGCGTACCGTCGCCTGGCGCGGAGCCGGTCGAACGCGCGGCGCCGGCGCAGGAAAGCAGCGCGGCCGCGGAAAAAAGCATGCATACAGAAAAAAACAGCGCTCGCGCCTGAAAAAACGGGCGCCGGGCGAAATCATCGATTTTCATTCAATCCTCCGTTCCAAAGACTTATAATAGGACACCTCTAAAAAACTTCAGTTTTTTAGAGGTCTACCTTAATATAGGTGTAAATCCTGTAAGGATTTACAAGGGCACCGAGGAAAACTCACCGAGTTTTTCGAGGTGCCCGATAATACAAAGGAGCCGGGCCCCTCAAGAAGGACCAATCTCGCGAAGCGCGGGCTCGCCCGATTGACCCTGACAGCCGTCCCGGGTATTCTGTGAACCATCCGAAAGGGGAGTAGTTACACGCCTGGAATCAACAACCGGTTCAGCCTTGCGGCGGCCTGGTTCCAGCCTCCGTACCAAACGGCGCAGCCGCGAGGGGAAACGGGGAAACAAGACCTTTCGCACAGGGATCCGAATCAAGACCGAAAACGGCTCTTGGAAGAAATCGGACTCCGGTGCGAAAGGTTTTTTTTCGCTCGCCCGGATGATAAGGAAGAAGAAATGGAAATGAAATGGATCGTACTCGCGATCGCCGCGCTCATGTACGGAGTAGTGGTCGCGTTCCCCCACAAAAAAGCCTGGGCTACCCTCGGAGCCGCTGCGGCGGTGATTCTCCTGCAGGTAGTGACCCCGGCCCACGCGTTCGGAACCCTCGTGAACTGGAACGTCCTCATGATCTATGTCGGCAGCCTCGCGATAGCGGAGCTCTTCATCTACTCCCGGGTTCCCGCCCGCATCGCGGACAACATCGTAGCCGCGACGCCGAACATAGGGCTCGCGATAGTCGCAATCCTCATGATGACCGGCATCATCTCCGCCTTCGTGGAAAACGTCGCGACCGTCCTCGTCATGGCTCCCATCGCCCTCGCCCTCTCCCGAAAACTCAAAATGAACCCCACATACTTCATGGTGGGCCTGGCAGTCATGGCGAACCTCCAGGGCACCGCCACACTCGTCGGCGACCCGCCCTCGATGATCTTCGCGAGCTTCGCCAACTACGGCTTCAACGACTTCTTCGTCTACCAGGGCCGCCTCTCCATCTTCTTCATTGTTCAGGTAGGAATGCTCGCGGGAGCCGTCTTCTTCTATGCCTACTTCGCCAAAAACGGCGGACAAAAGGTCGACATTGAACGCGAACCGATCGTCTCTCTCGTTCCCACGGCCCTTCTCGTTCTCATGATAATAGGCCTGGCGATATCATCGTTCTTCCATACCGGCATCTCGATTTGGTCCGGCCTCACAGTCATGATTCTCGGAGTCGCAGGACTTCTGTGGTACCGCTTCGTCCGCAAGGAATCGACCGCCGACACCCTTAAAATGATCAAAGGGCTCGACTGGGAGACCATCGTCTTCCTCATCGGAATTTTCATCGTCATCGGCGCTATCGCCGAAACCGGCCTTCTCGAAGAATTCGCGATCTTCCTCTCTACCCTCGTCGGCTCAAACGTCCTTCTCGGCTTCGTCGTCATTCTCGCCGTCTCCGTCGTCATCTCCGGCTTCGTGGACAACGTTCCCTACATCATCGCAATGCTGCCCGTCGCCTCGACCCTCGCCGTAAACATGGGGCTCAAACCCGAACTCTACATGTTCGCCCTGCTCATCGGTTCCTGCCTCGGCGGAAACCTCACGCCCTTCGGAGCCTCCGCGAACATCGTCGCCATGGGCATCCTTAAAAAAAACGGCTCGCCCATGAACTTCTCCGGCTGGCTCAAAATCGGCGCCCCCTTCACCCTCATTACCACCGCCGCCGCCTCGGCATTCCTCTGGCTCGTGTGGCGATAATATAAGGAATCAAGGTCGACGCAGAACGTCCCTGCTCCGGCGAAAATCCATCGCCGGAGCGGCCGGCAAGGGAGCCGAACGTCGGAGCGAGCCCCATCCCCGTACCGCTTGCCGGCTTCCCTGCCCGGATGCTGAAACAGTTACCCTCCGCGCATACGCCGCGCGGTCAGCCAGTGCCTTCACTCTCCCGGGGCGGTTTTCTTCCGGTGTTCGGTTATCCACCGGGCGCTCCAGTCCACGAACGGCCGTTGATCGAAGCACCGGATTTCCGCGTTCCCGACGAGAACCGGCCGTATGCCGGCGAAGGAGTCCCAATCCTTCCCGAGCGCGACAAAATCTGAATCGTCGACCGCAATCGTGTCATAGCAAACGCGCTCCCGCTTCCCCTCCCGATACACGGCGCTCCATTCCCTCGACATCGGCTTGTCCCAGTCCGCTCGATATTCCGCCAAGTGAATCGACGTGTTTTTGTCGTACCCGACGCCCATCAGCAACACCTGTCCGTCCAGCTTATACAGCCTCCCGGTCGGGGAATCGTCCCCGAAGATGTCGGATAAATCGTGGTTTTCAGTCAAATACGCGGCGTGCTTTCCCGCAGCGCACACCGAGCGGGCCGGATGCGATGAACGCCTGGAGCCCGGCCAGGTCCGGAGCATTTCGGCAACCGCGCCCATGCCGATTGAAGGCGTCACAGCAGGATCGAAGGCGGGCCAGTTTTCGCGGATCGCGGGCCACCACGCTTCAGGCTCGAGCCAGTGGACGCCCGTTTCAGGATCCAGGTTCTTCCACGTTTGCGCCGGCATCATCAGCGTGCCCTCAGGACCGACGACTTCCAGCAGGGCACGGATCGCCGTTTCCGCCCCGCCCATAACGAAGCCGAACGATGAAAGCGACGCATGGGCGAAGACAGAGGCGCCGGCTTTCAAGCCCGCCTTGCGCAATCCGGCGATAATGTCTTCTTTCAGAATCAACGGCCTATCGGTTTTCTCGGACATGATTTCTCCTTTACATACGGTTGCCCGTATACCGGGATTATTCAAGGTAGACCGGTTTACCACAAGAGGGTATCCCGGATAAAACGAAGAAAAAACCAGTTCGCCTTCTACAGACAAATAAGAAGAGTAGCGAATTGCGGCTTTACGCGGAAGATCACCGGATGATCAGCGAATAATCATCCAATGAGCCCTGCGTACAGCGCGCGGAAGCTTTGAGCCGTCAAACCGCGGGCAAGAACTTCGGAAGAAACGCCGGAGGCCTCCAGAACAAAGCGAAGCGCGCTGTTCGCCTGCCAGAACGAGCCGAGCCTTCCGTCGCTTCCGATGAATCGGGCGCCCTCGCGGTCGAGGACGCGGGAATGGCGGTTCACCGAGTCGAGATAGGGCCTGAGACGATGAGCGTTGTCCGAGATAAAGCTCGAAGCGAACCAACCGTCCTGCATATCTGCGAAAACAAGAGGGCCCCACTCCTTGTCGAGCAGCTCGGCGAACAAACGATCCGCCGCGGGAGCGTCGGGAGCGCCTTCGGCCTCGATGAGAGCGGAGCGGAGAAGAGTGAAGTGGAAGTGCGACTGCACGATGGAAATATCCCGGTGGGTGAGCAGATTAAGATAGCTTGATGCGGCGACCGATGTGTCGACCGTCCGGCGGTCCGGGAGAGAATCCGCGAAGGACTTTCCCTTGAGAACGCTCGAAACGATCTTCTCGGTGCGGGCCTTCACTTCGGTATATCTTCCATAGAAAACTGCGGGAATAATCATGAGGAGAGCCTCCGCGAAACAGCGCTGATAATCGAAACCGGGGGACCCCCGGGGAAGGCATTGTATGAAGAGAGCCGCAAAGATGCAAGTTTCCGGCCTAAAAAAAACATCCGGGAGTCAGCAGGAACGCGGACGGAATTTTCCGTCGGTCGTGTTATACTCGGTACTATGAAAAGAAACCTTTCGCCTCGAACGCTGTACAGCGCGGGACTTTTGGTCGCAGCGGCCGCCGTGCTCTTCGCATCGTGTCTTCCCGGACCGAATTCTTCCGCTCTTGTTCAAAGCGCGGATGCCGAACCGGCGGGATTTCTTCTGGGACTCTGGCATGGAATAATCTGCGTCGTGTCGTTCATCGTATCGTTCTTTAAAAAAGACGTGAACATCTACGAAACGGTCAACAACGGCTGGCAATACAACGCGGGATACCTCCTCGGACTCATGATATCCCTGGGCGGAAGCGCACGCGGATCCTGCGGCCAAAAAAAAGAGTTCCCGCCCTGCGCCGACGGTAGAAATCCCCGCAAAATCGCGCAACAGGAATCAGCGGACGAGCAATAAACCTGAGTGAATCCCGCATCGGGGGAACCCCGAATATGCCCCGCAACATCATTAATAAGGAAGACTTTATGGAATACCGAGTTCATCAAAAAGAGACATTCTACTTCACCCTTAAAATTCTTTTCACCGTCGTCGTCGTTTTTTTCGCTGTATCAGCTTTAAAGAATCTTACCGCCCTGGGCGCCGAAGCCGCGGGTCCGACCGCCGCCGTTTTCGTCTTTTACGCCGTTTTTATCTGGCTCTTCATCTGGTTCCAGAAGGTTTTGTTAATCGGACACCTCAAGGGAAACGGCGTGGAGATCACCGCCTCCCAGTTTCCGGAAGCCCATGAAGCCTATCGCAAGATCGCGGAAGGACTCCAAATCAGGAAAATCCCGCCCCTTTTCATTCTGCAGGAAGGAGGAGCGCTCAACGCCTTCGCTGTGCGTTTTTCCGGACGAAACTACATTGCCGTTTATTCAGAAATATTCAGCATGTACGAATCTGCTCCGGAAATCGTGCAGTTCGTCCTCGCTCATGAACTGGGCCATGTAAAAAGAAACCATCTCGTCAAACGCTTCTGGACCCTTCCCTCGGCGTTCGTCCCCTTCCTGGAGGCGGCATATTCGAGAAGCTGCGAGCATACCTGCGACCGCATCGGCGCAGCCTTCTGCGGAGAAAAAAGCATCCAGGGGCTTATTCTTCTCGCGGCGGGAAAAGACATCTTCAGCAAGGTTAAAGTCGAAAGCTACATTGAAAGCGCGAAAACCAACAATACAGCCGCCGTCAAATTCGCTCAGCTTTTCATGAGCCATCCGTACATACCGCTCAGGATCAGGGATCTCCAAAATCAATAACGGAATACGCCGATGACGCATACATGTTTTGACCTGTCCCGAAGCCGATCCAAGCCTCTCAGGAACTGCCTTGCCGCGTTCCTCTTCGCCGCCTTCAGCGCGGCTCCCGTATTCGCCGACTTCGACGGCTTGCGGACGGCAGTCGCGGAAGCCGAAGAGACGACGGAAGAAGAGGAAGAGTCGTATTCCAGCGGAGGAGGCGGAGGAGAAAACAGCCTCGCCGCCGCGTTTTTCGAACTTTTTGTTCAAGTGTGGATCGTCAATAATTTCTACATGAGCTACGGAGAGGCTCCCTACCTCGAAGGAAAACTCATCCGCTATCCCCGGCCGGTTTTAGCGGGCGCTCAGGACAAGCCGGACATCGAGTTCGCTCCTGTTTCCGAAAAGGACCACTGGTTCGCCGCCGAAATCCAGCCGGTGTGGATGAACGGCCTCGACGCCGGAGGTTCCTGGTTCAGCTTCCGGGGAAACATGTGGCGGTTTTTCGGTCCCTGGATAGAAGCGGCGTACCTCACCGACGGAACGGAACACCTCGCGAACGCAAGGCTCGGAGCGAACTTTTCCATCATACAGACGAATCCCTTCACGCTCGGCGCCTACTTCCAGTGGCAGCTGTGGTCGGGCATCCTCGACCGATCGAGCGGCACGATGGGCGCATATATCGATTCGTATCCGTTCAAGCCCGTAGCCCTCCATTTCCGCGGCGGCGTGCAACAATTCGACGGCTACCAGATCGGCGAAGCCGAACTCCGCGGCGGCTTTCTGCGCAAAAAGGCGGAATACTCGCTGGGCTGGAGATGGTGGACCGTGCAATCGAACAGCGGAACAAAGATCGAAGTCTACTCGGGCCCCTTCGCCTCGATCGGCTGGTGGTTTTAAAAACGCGAATCCGTACCGGACACGCTGGAGAACATTGTGAATTACACGATTCCGAATCGAATATCGGCACTAACGCACATGATCCGGAGCGCTTCGAAAATCGTAGTCGACGCTCCCTCCGGTTTCGGAAAAACATCCGTCCTCAGTCATTTTACAGCCCTTATACCCAAATCGAAACATCTCGACTTCGCCATTCCGCTTCTGGAATCAGGCCGCATTGCGGAAGAGCTCTATGAACAGGTTTTATCCGGCATCAGAATAGCCGACCCGGACACAATGGTGGTAATAGACGATTTTCACCATTTTATCCCATGGATTCCGAAATCTCAGCTCAAACAACTATTCGACTTCTCGATCAAGGGAACTCTTGTCATAACAGCGATGCGTATGGATCGCGATGACCTATCCGTTTTGGAAACAAATGAATTCTTGAGGATCACCGGAACAGATCTTTCTTTTACCCTGGAGGACATTCAGTCGTACAGCCGCGCCGCGGCCTCTCCCGCCTGTTATGAAAACGCGGCGGAAATTCTCGCGGCGACAGGCGGCTGGCCCGCCGCTGTACGGCAACTGGCAAGAACAAATGCGTTTTCACCATCGAGTTATGAAGACATCATGAACCGATTGTTGGAATTCGTCTTCTGGACGGCACTTTCCGACAAGGAAAAACAGATTTTGTTGAGCCTCGCGGAATTTGACAGGCTGACGGTTTCCAGAATTTGCGCGGCCGTCGAATGCGATTCCATCACAGCAGAAATCAACGCTCTTTTGGATCATCCCTTCGTCATTCGGCAGGAAGACCGGAATTCATACGCGTTTATACCGGCGCTTTCGCATTTCTTAATCAGGAAAAGAGAGGCAGAAGGAACAGCGTTCGAAGAAGCCGTGATTCGCCGCACGGCGAACATTCTCGCATCCGAGGGGAAAACCGAAGAGGCCTTGCATGCTTATCTGAAGATTCGAGACTACGACGGAATGCTATCTTGCGATCTTTCGGAATTGAAGATAACAACAGAGAACGAAGCGAAGCTTATGACGCTGCTGAAAGACATCGCGTTCCGTTGTCCTTCGAACATAGTAATAACTCGCCCGATGAATTCGCTCCGTCTGGCGTGGATGCTGCTGGCTTACGGAAACAATGAAGAATTCCGGACGATTCTGAACATCGTAGCTTCGCATACGCTCATGCCGTCGAGTCCGGAAGCAACTCGCGTTGAAGCGGAAACGCTTTTACTGCGATCGTTTACATTTCATCCCGACCTGGACGCAATGATCAAGCTGCTTCGCGAAGCGCACGCTCTTTTTGCGGGAGAAAAATCGCGAATCATACGCAACGATTATCCCTGGCGATTCGGAGATTATTCAATGATTTCCAGTTTTCACACGAAAAAAGGGAGCGCGGACGATGAAGCGGAAAAGCTGGAAGAATACATACGATTACTATCCGCCATGACAGGGGGGTACGGATGCGGCGCGGATGCGTTGTTTCGAACAGAACTTGCGTATCATCGCGGAGATCTCGTCGAAACCGAAATTCTGGCGAACAAGGCGATATTTCTCGCCGAATCATCCAAACAAAGCATCATTCTAATAGCCGCAGCGATGATGTTAGCGGAAGTGATGCTCCATAACGGAGATACAGAAGGCTGGAAACGGACTATTCTCATTATGGACAAAGCCGTGCAATACCCCGCGCGTTTTCCGTTGATAGTCGGACGAGTCTTCGAGACTGTTCAATGCGTCCTCTTCTGCGAACTGCAAAGGCCGATGGACTCAGCCGAATGGCTGGTTAAAGGGTTATTCACCGATGAATTAACGCACGCGCCGATCTTCGGCAACGCGGTATATGCGCACCTGAATTGTCTTTTGCATCTGGGCGAATACGTCAAATTGATCGGAATCCTCCAGGGAATACGGTCGCAGGGTTTTTCGGGCTATCCGTTCGCCATGTTTCTTTTCTATTTGCTTGAATCGGTCGCGCAGATGAAACTCGGAAACCGGGTAAAGGCGACGGCTCTTATCGAAGCAGCTGCCGGGGAAGCTCTGCCCGACGGGATCATCTTTCCGCTCGTCTCGTTCTCCTGGTTGCTCAAGGGCTTGCCCGATGCATTCATACAAAAAAAAGAACCGTCGTTCACGGGACGATTCAACGAAATAAAAGAAAGATTCGCCTCGGGATGGATTGTTGTTTCAAAGGACTTCGCTCCGAACTCGCTGCCGGGAAATCTTACTCCGAGGGAGAAAGAGATCGCGAAAATGGCCGCGGCGGGACTTCGAAACGCAGAAATCGCAGACGCTCTGGGCGTGACCGAAAACACGATCCGTTTTCATCTCCGCTCGATTTTTCAAAAATTGGCAATCGACCGCAGAGCGAAACTGGCGGATGCATTGAAATTCTGACACAACCCGTCCGATTGGACGGGGATACTGTCTTATCCGGGAGATACAGTACTCGGTACGGTCGAATCCAGCCGTACAAACCCATTTCCCGGAGGAATCATGAAAAGAAATCTCAATTTGACAAGAAAGCAAAACAGTACAACGGCAGCAAGCCGTTTCGCCTTTGGACTGGCGGTATTCGCCATGCTGTTTCAATTCTCAGGATGCAGCATGCCGGGCACAACGGAAGAAGAAAACAAACCGGATCTTACCGGTCT
This sequence comes from Teretinema zuelzerae, assembly GCF_021021555.1. Taxonomy (NCBI): domain Bacteria; kingdom Pseudomonadati; phylum Spirochaetota; class Spirochaetia; order Treponematales; family Treponemataceae; genus Teretinema; species Teretinema zuelzerae. The sequence goes on from NZ_JAINWA010000003.1 coordinate 1,672,934, forward strand.
CGCCGCGCTGCTGGCCAAGCTTGAAACTCCGAAAAACCTTACAAATAGCGCTGCCACTCCAATCAAATCCGAAGAGGAAAAAGACGAAGCGAAAACAGAAAGAAGCGCTACGAAAATAGTTAACGGCGTACCGATCCAATATGAAACAACGACGAAAAAATTCAAAGCTTCCGCGACATACGACACTCAGGTTTTATTGAATCCTTCAACGGATGTCATCTACCCGGGATCGGTGATCGTCGGTTCGTCCATCGACGACGGTTCGTATCAGGAAGTCGTCAGGGGAAGAAAAAACGAGATTATGGTCAGTTATGGCGGTTTGAACGGAGTCACTACAGAAGGGGGGAAAGACGGCGTAGTTTCGGGGAAAATATATCCGTCGCTCTCCGAGTTCCGCAAGTTCCATAATCAAATAATCAATCAAACCTTCAAAGGCGCTAATTCCACCTATACGATGGTTGCATCGGATATATCGTCCGAAGACTCCTTCAACGTGTTTTTTTCCGCCGGAGTTTCATATGAATCCCCTTCGATTTCTGCTTCAGTGAAAGCGTCCTTGGACTACACGAAGGAAACAACCAAAAAGAAATATATGATCAGTTTCGCGCAGACGTATTATACGGTCGACATCGATCAGGGCGTGGAATCCTTTCTGTACAGCGATTTCAATCTTGACGACTTTAAGGGAGTCAGACCGGTGTATGTATCTTCGATCGCATACGGCCGCCTGGGCTATATAACGCTTGAAAGCGAAGCAAGCCTGGAAAGCATCAAAGCAGGCGTCGAAGCCATACTTCAGACCCCATCGCTCGCAGTGAACGCGAACGCGGGGACAGAAATAAAGTCTGTTCAGAACAGCAATAATCTCAACGTTACAGTGATCGGATCCCCGACTGTAGTAAAATCCCTGGAGGACTTTGCTGATTTCTTGACCAACGGAGGATTCTCCAGCGAAAGCACTGGACAAATAGTGTCTTACAAGCTTCGATTCGTCGACGACAATTCCATCGCGAATATAGTATTTAACGGAGAGTATACTCTGAGGTCGGTAAAACCGATAATGGGAAAATACAAAGTTGATGCGCAGTTAACCGGAATCTCCTGCGGAAAAGCCGGAGATCCCGACGACGACGCGGACCTCAGCGGAGCTCTGACCCTCTCATATAACGGGACAGATCACGATCTATGGAAAACCGGCGCTCACAATTTGTGGTATATTCCTCTTAAAGGTGCGTGGACTGAGTTCCCGGGCACGCCCGCCGTCAAAAATACCAACCATGCGAAATACTATTCCACGGATGTTAAAAGCTTTTTCATTACATCCAAAAACGACAAATTTGATATGAAGGCTGAATCGGTTATCGAAGACAACATACGGGACGACGAACACAACGATGTCACCAAGTCAATCTCATTAACAGACCTCGATCCGGATAATACGTATACAATCACCAGCGATTACTACTATTACGGTAATTTAATCTATTCAACAAAGTTCAAAGTCAAGTTTACGATTTCCGAGATTTTTTCCTGAGATTCCGATCGGCCGGCACACCCCCTCGAAGACACAAGTTTCAGGAGTTGTACCGGCTTTACATTCAACACCCGCCGCTATTCTGATTCGGTAAGAACGCCGTTTACATAGTTGTATACAGAACCGTCGGAGAAAGTCACGAGGAAGGTTATCGTTGACCCGTCAGTAGGAACATTGACGAATACGATCTGGGTTATATTGCCTCCGCTCACCGCGATCGGTCCGTTCAAAAACGTACCGGATTGAATCAATGTGCCGATTACGGAATATCCGTTCGCGTCTGTGTAATTGTACGGAATATTGGCGGTACCGTCGGAATTCACCGTAGCGTTCGCGATCGCCGAAGCGCGGCCGTTGCCGAGCGCGGTTATCACTCCGTACACTTCGCTCGCCGTATGACCTCCCCCGCCGTTCCCGTCTCCGCCTCCGCCTCCGAAGTTCGGAGAAAGATATACCGAGAAATTGAAAACATTCGATCCATTCGCAGTCACGTAAGCTTTAAGAGTGTTCGACGGCCATTCATCAATCGAATCCATTCCGTAAGCTCCGAAATAATCGCCGGCGGCGGGCGCCCCTCCGATCGCTCCGGATGCGTACACGATCGCGTAAATGTAGTATGAGCCCGCATCGTTGCCTGCCGCGGAATATATAATTTTCCCGTCCTCTACGACTCCGTTTTTGTATGCGGCATATCCGTTTCCTCCGTTTTCATCCGTATCTACGATAAGCGCATAGGGTTTTCCGTTCATCCCTTCGGGAACAAGAACAGTACCCGTTACAGTCGCGCCGTCGTCACCGTCGTCACCGTCGTCTAAATCGGGCATCGCGATTGCGTTCATGTCGAACTTGACCGAACCGGAAGACGGAACAACGCAGTTCGCTGTCGATGGAATATTCGTCAAACTTGCCGCTCCGTACATCGCGACGAAATCTCCGGCAGCCGGATTGCCGCCGCTTGAAGCACTGAGGTGAACCACTGAATAGATATAATACGTGCCTTCATCCACATCGCTTATTGAATATGAAAAAGAAGAACCGGCAGCTGTTCCGCTGGTCGATTTGACAAAGCCGGTTGCCGGATCTTTATCGCTATCGATAAAAACAATCCAGGGTTTTCCGTCTACAGATTCCGGAAGAGTCACAGTTCCAGTTACTTCAACGCCCTTTTCCTCGTCAGTATCGCCGGCGACTGCATTGTCGCATCCAGAGAGGGTCAATCCGGTAAATGCAATGGCCAGAATCGCTGCGGCTCCCAGGCCGCGCAGGTTGATGGTCATATGTGATAGCCTGCTTAAGCTATAAAAATCAGTATAGCTTGAGGAAAAAACTTATCTATAAAAACAGACAAGAAATATCAAAAAATGTCCATTATCGTTAATTGATCAATGCTTAAAGGAATAAACTCAGTTACGCGCAGACGGCGGAAATGCTTTCGCTCGCGGCGAGAAAGACGCCGAGGAGGGCGGGATCGAAGTGCGAACCGGATTCTGAAAGAATGATGTCCAGGGCTTCTTCGTGTGAAACAGCTCTTTTGTAGGGCCGCTCGGACACGAGGGCTTCGTAGACGTCGGCTAGAGCGACGATGCGGGCGACAAGGGGAATGTCCTCACCCTTACGTCCCTCCGGGTATCCCGAGCCGTCCCATTTCTCATGATGAAAGAGCGCCATCTTCGACGCCAAAGCGCACAGGGAGAATGACTCGCAGTTCGGAAAGCTTTCCCGGATCAACCGCTCCCCTTCAAACGTATGAGCCTGCATTTCCTTTCGCTCAGCTGGAGTCAGGGGGCCGGGCTTCTGCAGTATGCTCGGAGAGAGCGTCCGCTTGCCCAGATCGTGCATCATTGAGGCAATGCAGATCATGTCCTCGGAGAACGATAACGATTTCCGCATAACGGGCGGAAGATGGTCGATGAAGGTTCTCACGAGGGCGCTGGTTCTGCGGACATGATGAACAGTCGCAGGATCGTCGTAGCCGGCCATGATAATCATAGTATCCAGTATTCCGGCGCACAATGATGGTTGAGAGAGATAATTCACCGCACCGGAAACTAAATCCGGGGAGTCGACTTCGTACAAGACGGTGACATGGGACATCGGCTGGCGGGGAAACGAATGGGGATACATGACGCAGCGCAAAGGCCGGCCGGTATCAGAGATGCTGAATACTTCATCCCGAACAACGAAACGCTTTTTTTTTCCATGCAGGGAACGTACGTCCTCTTTTATGTCTGAACGAAGATGCTGATGAACCAGAGTGTACCAGTTGCATGAAGGAATCTCGCGGAGTTGCAGATTTAAAAGCGCTGCCCACTGGTCGTTCGCCGCGAGCACCGATCCGGAAAGAGAATCGATGACCGCAAGACCCACGGAACTTCTCGGATCGGGTTCCGGAATTCCGATGTTAGTTGATTCATTCACCATCATATTTTAATCACACTATTCTATATAATGACAGCATATGTCAATAATTGCGAGAGAAAAGCTTTTCGGACAACACCAGAAAAATTGTATTAGTATACATTTTTTACAAATTTGAAAAGCATGGTTTACAACCAGGGTTTGAGAAATAAAGGACGAGGGGGTGGCGGAATGGTAATTTCCTATCTATACCTACCGGTAGGTATAGATAGGAAATTACCATGGAGACAGGGGCGGGCCGCGTCTGTAAACCGACAAACAGGGGACAGAGCACGAGAGTACAGTCGCAGCCGCCCCCCCTCCCAGGACTCTCCGACAACGACAGTCCGCATTGAAAGCTGAGGCGGTTTCGGAGTATTCTGCTTTCCTATGACCGAACTCAGCCAGGAAATCCACAAACGGCTCACCTTTGCGATCATTTCGCACCCGGATGCCGGTAAAACGACTATCACCGAAAAACTCCTCCTCTTCGGAGGAGCTATCCATATCGCCGGAGCCGTCAAGTCCGGCAAATCCGCGCGGGCTGCAGTCTCCGACTTCATGAAGATGGAGCAGGAGCGCGGAATTTCGATTTCCACTTCCGTAATGGGATTCGAATACCGCGGACGCAAGATCAATCTGCTCGACACTCCCGGCCACGCCGACTTTTCCGAAGACACCTACCGCGGCCTTTCCGCGGTCGATTCGGCCTTGATGGTCGTCGACTCGGTAAAGGGCGTCGAGGAGCGGACGAGGCAGCTGTGCGTCGTCTGCCGCATGCGGGCCACTCCGATCGCGACCTTCGTGAACAAGCTCGACCGCGAGGGCAAGGACCCCATGGAGCTGCTCGACGAGATCGAGCGCGAGCTCGCAGTGGAAGTGCGCCCGGTAACCTGGCCGATCGGACAGGGAAAGCTGTTCAAAGGCGTCTATAATCTCGTAGAAAAATCGCTGTACTTGTTCGCCGCGGGGCAGGATCATCTTCCCACGGACGCCATTCCGGTGAACGGGATCGACGATCCGCTGCTGGACGAAAAGGTCGGCTCGAGCCTCGCCCAAAAGCTCAGAGAAGACGTCGAGATGGTAAGCGGCGTGTATCCGGCCTTCGACAAGGACGAATACATGGCCGGCCGCGCGACTCCCGTGTTTTTCGGTTCGGCGCTGAACAATTTCGGCGTGCGCGAACTTCTGGACAATATGGTGGATATCGCTCCGTATCCGACGCCGAAGCAGGCGGAAGAGCGGATGGTGCTTCCTGAAGAGGCGAAGTTCACCGGCTTCGTGTTCAAGATCCACGCGAACATGAATCCTAAGCACCGGGACCGCATCGCGTTTCTGCGCATCGTCTCCGGCAAGTTCGAGCGAAACACGCTCTATTACCACGTGCGCGCGGGAAAGACGTTCCGGGCGGCGAATCCGACGGCTTTCATGAGCCAGGACCGGGAGATCATCGACGAAGCGTGGCCGGGGGACATCATCGGCCTACACGATACGGGCACCTTCAAGATCGGGGATACGCTGACCGAGGGAGAAGGGGTGAATTTCAAGGGCATTCCGAGCTTCGCTCCGCAGATATTCCGTTCCATCATGAACGCCGATCCGCTGAAGGAGAAGCAGTACCACAAGGGGCTGGACCAGCTCGCGGAGGAAGGAGTCGTGCAGATTTTCTCCAAGATCCATCAGCCGAACGCCCGAGTGCTCGGCGTGGTCGGGCAGCTCCAGCTCGAAGTTCTGCAGAACCGGCTCGAAACGGAATACAACGCGTCGTGCAAGTACGAGCCGATCGACGTTTCGATTGCGCACTGGGTAACCAGCGACGACGAGAAGGCGCTGAAAAACTTCGTGGAAGCGAACATCAGGCGCATCCTCGTCGATATCCGCGGAAACTACGTGCTCGTGTCGGATTCTGAGTGGGCCTTCAACCGCATACATCAGAACAATCCGGAACTCAGGTTTTACACGACGAGCGAGATGGTCGAAAAAAGGGCGTAGACGCGCCGGAACAAGACCCGGCGCGCTTCGGCGGAAGGCTGACGGCGCTTAGAGCGTTCCAACGACGGTTTCGATCCAGCACTTCGCGAGGGCAGCGTGCCCCGCGGCGCTCGGGTGGCAGCCGTCTACCGTCCAGGCGATGTCCGGGCGCTTCTCAATGAGAGAGGCCTGCGTTTCCTGGAGCGGAACATACAGGGCGCGGTACTCGGCGGCGAGGGCTTTCACGATGTCCCGCCGTTCGGCGAGCAGTTCCGAGACTTCCCTGTTAGTTCCGTTATCAATCGTAGTCGGGCTGCACAGGATGAGCTGGCGCGTTCCCGCCTTGAGGGCGCGGTCAAGCAGGCGGCGGTAATTGTCGGCGTATTCTTCGACCGGCACGTAGTGCTGGCCGTTCCAGGAGCCCAGTATCCGCCATACGTCGTTCACGCCGATTTTAACGGAAAGAACCTGGGGACGAAGGTCTTCGCAGTCTTCCTTCCATCGTTCGAGAAGCTCGGTGGTCCGGTCTCCCCCAACTCCGCGATTGACGAAGCGGAAACCCATTTCCGGAAGAGAGGCCTGAATCCAGCCGGCCGCAATGCCCGCGTATCCTGAGCCCATGCCGGCGGGATCTTCCCTCCGCCCGGTATCCGTTATGCTGTCTCCCTGAAAAAGAATCGAATCGTTTTGCCGCAGATAATTCAACATTTGTACCTCTCCGTTTTGAAACATGATGGAATGAAAACAACCGGGATGGCAAGATGTTTACATGAGCGAAACGCGATTGCGCTGACAGAATCCGTTTTTTGGGTATACTATCCCTACATGGATCCGCGCACCCCTCACGAAGCTTTAAAATCAGTATTCGGCTACGACCAATTCCGGCCCCTCCAGGAAGACATTGTCCGATGCGTCCTGAATAAACAGGACACCCTCGCGGTCATGCCGACCGGCGGCGGAAAATCGCTGTGCTATCAAATACCGGCGCTTCTGTTTCCCGGACTCACCGTAGTCGTTTCCCCCCTCATCGCCCTCATGAAGGATCAGGTCGACCAGCTGACGAACGCGGGGGTCGAAGCGATAGTGCTCAACAGCTCCCTGGACAAGGAGGAATGGGTCGCGAACGTGCGAAAGCTCCGTTCAGGCTCCGTGAAGCTCCTCTATGTCGCCCCGGAAACCCTCGTTACGGACAGGACGCAGGAACTGCTCTCCGATATCCGGGTGGACTGCGTCACCGTCGACGAGGCGCATTGCATTTCCGACTGGGGGCACGATTTCAGGCCGGAATACCGCAAGATCGCCGGAATCCGGGAGCACTTTCCCGGCGCGGTTTGCCTGGCGCTCACCGCCACAGCGACATCCGGCGTCCGTAAGGATATCAGGAAGAACCTGAAGCTGCACAATCCCGCGGAGTTCACCGCGAGCTTTAACCGCTCGAACATCTATCTGGAAGTGGCGCCGAAAAGCAATCCAGTCGCGCAGGTGCTGGACTTCCTTTCTAAAAATCAGAACGCGTCCGGCATCATCTACTGCTTTTCCCGCAAGCAGGTCGAAAGCGTCGCGGACGAGCTCGTTTCCCGAGGCTACCCCGCCCTCGCTTATCACGCGGGGCTGAACGATGAAACGCGGGCGCGGAATCAACAGAAATTCGTGGCCGACGAAGCGCTCATCATGGTTGCGACGGTCGCCTTCGGCATGGGAATCAACAAACCGAACGTAGACTTCGTAATCCATTTCGATCTGCCGAAAAGCCTCGAGCAATATTATCAGGAAATCGGCCGGGCGGGGCGGGACGGAAGGCCGGCCCGGGCGCTGCTGCTCTACGGACGCGGAGACACGCGAAAAATCCGTTTCTTTATGGAAGAAAAAAGCGCGGCGGAAAACAGAAAAGCCGAAATCCTTCTAAAAGCAATGACGAACTACGCCGAAAGCCGCACCTGCCGAAGGGCGGCTTTGCTGTCCTGGTTCGGAGAAAACTTTGAAAATTCGACAGAAGAAGTCCGGGAACCCGGGTTGTTCGACGCCGGAACGACCGGCTCAAATACGGGAGTTCCGGCCCCGGCCGGCTCCGACGGTCGAAACGGACGGCTTCCCTGCTGCGACGTCTGCGACAAGGGCCCCGTTCCGGAAGTCGACATGACGATTCCCTCACAGAAGTTTCTTTCCTGCGTGGCAAGAACCGGAAACCGCTACGGGGCGGCCTATCTCATCGAGATCCTTCTCGGCTCCCGAGCAAAGCGGATCCTGGAAAACGGGCACAACAAGCTCAGCGTATGGGGGATCGGACGCGAGCTTGAAAAGGACGGCTGGTTCCAGCTTTCTAACCTCCTCCTCGAGGAGGGATATCTATCGAAGGACGACGAATACGGAGTCCTCTCGCTCACCTCGCTCGCGAAGGAAGCGCTCGCAGAACGCTTCGAAATCATGCTTCCGTTTTTCGCGACCGGCGAACCGGACAAGATTTCGCCGCTCAGGAAAAAGGGCGCACGGATGTCGCAGGCGGGATTGGAGAGCTCCGACAAGGCGGGGCAGACAATCCTCGCGCTCATGAAGGATCTCAGGCGCTCGCTCGCGGACGCGGCCTCGGTTCCGCCCTACGTCGTCTTTCCCGATCGTACACTGGAAGATATCGCTGTTAAAAAGCCGGTGGTGCGCTCGCAGCTCCAGGGAATCTACGGAATCGGAGAAGTGAAGGCTGAAAAATACGGAGACTTCATACTCCAGACGGTGAGAAAAAGTCTGGATAGATAGACACAATATTCAGTGAGGAAGATGATGAAATTCTGCATTATATCCGACATCCACGGTTCGGCCGCGGCGTTCAAAAAATGCGAAGAGGCCTTTCTCCGCGAGAAGGCCGACTATCTCGTGCTTTGCGGAGACTACCTCAACCACGGGCCCCGCAACCCCATACCCGTAGGATACGATCCCCAGGCGCTCGCGCCGATGATTAACGCGTGGAAGCTGAAAATCATGGGAGTTCGCGGAAACTGCGACAGCGAGGTCGACCAGATGCTCCTGGAATTCCCCTGCACCAGCGATTACCTTATTTTTTTCACCGGGAAGCGCCGCTGCTTCGTTACGCACGGACACCTGTATACCGAGGGAAACCGGCCGCCCCTCCAGAAGGGAGACCTCTTCATTTCCGGGCACACCCATGTTCCGGTCCTGAAAGAAGAAGACGGCCTCATCCACCTGAATCCGGGATCTCCTTCGCTCCCGAAGGAAGGCAGCGAGCCCTCGTACGCGATGATTACGCCGGATGGCGTGTTTTTGAAGAAGCTCGACGGCACCCTCATCAGCTCGATGAAACTCTGATTTTTTTATTAACATAAAACGACAACTGCGTATTGATATTTTTTTCTCGATATCATACAGTTTCCGTATACCGAACCTGCGGTCAGGATAGTTCCTGTCTGAAGCCAAGGGTCAGGATACGCGCAACCCAAGACATCTCTCCCGTCGAACCCCCTTCAGACGGGACAGGCCTGTCCGGCCGCGCCCTGACCCGAGCTTTCCGCCGGTTCCCCAGGAGGAAGGCATGGAAAACAGGTCCGTCGGCGTAATCGCCATCATCATCAAAAACAGATCAGCCGCGGTTCATCAGGTGAACGACGTCCTTTCGGAATTCGGGGACATGGTCATCGGACGCATGGGCATCCCCTATCACGAGCGCTCGCTCAACATCATCACCCTCATCGTCGACGCATCGACCGACAGAATCGGCTCTCTCACGGGCAAGCTCGGCATGATAGCCGACGTCACCGTCAAATCGACTCTCGCGAAACTCTAAGCGTCTCGAACCGGACTCTCACCATAATTTTCAAGGAGATACCCATGGCCCGCACTGAAACAACAGCACAATGGCAGAAAAACCTGATCAAGCAGGATGAAATCGACCGATACCTCTCGAGCGGAAAGGATTTTATCGACGACGAAGCGATCGAGAACGAAATCAAGGCGAACAGTTCGGCCTCCCCGGAACGCATCCGGGAGATCGTTAAAAAGGCCTTCGACATCAAATTGATGGACTCCGCGGACGTCGCAGCCCTCCTTTCCGTGACGGACCCGGCCCTCAAGGAAGAAATTTTCGCGGCTGCCCGCGAAATCAAGATGAAGGTATACGACAAGCGCGTCGTCACCTTCGCTCCCCTCTACTGCAGCAGCAAATGCGTGAACGCTTGCTCCTATTGCGGCTTCCGCTGCGGAAACGAAGCGATCGAACGCCGCGTCCTCAGCCTCGACGAAGTCGAAGCCGAAGCGCGGGTGCTCGCTTCCAAGATCGGGCACAAGCGGCTCGTCATGGTGTACGGCGAACACCCGGACACGGACGCCGACTACATCGCGGAAACCATGTGCCGGGTATATTCAATTAAAGATCCCGTGCGCGGAGGAGTCGGAGAAATTCGCCGGGTCAATATTAACGCCGCTCCTCTCCCGATTGAAGGCCTCGTTAAGTTGCGCGAGGCCGGCATCGGCACCTATCAGGTATTTCAGGAAACCTACCATCACGATACCTATCGAAAAGTGCATCCGGAAGGAACGCTGAAAGGAAACTATCCCTGGAGGCTCTACGCCCTCCACCGGGCCATGGACGCCGGAATCGACGACGTGGCGGTGGGAGCCCTTTTCGGCCTCTACGACTGGAAGTTCGAGGTGATGGGACTGGTCGCCCACGCGCGGGACCTGGAAAAACGGTTCGGACTGGGACCGCACACCGTTTCCGTCCCGCGCCTCGAACCCGCCGCTGACACCGATTTCTCCTGGGTGAAGCACTGGGTGAGCGACGAGGACTTCCGCTACCTGATCGCGGTGATCCGCCTCGCGATTCCCTATGCCGGGCTCATCGTCACCAACCGCGAAAAACCGGAAATGATTCGTTCGGTCATCAAGATGTGCACCCAGCGCGACGCCGACACCCGGGTGGGAATCGGCGCGTATTCTGACGCCTTCCCCGAAACAGAAGCCGGAGCGATCAACCATCAGCAGGAAGAAAAGCAGCAATTCATGCTCGGCGACACGCGCAGCCTCGACGCGATCATCCGCGAACTGGTGGACATGGGGCATATCGTTTCCTTCTGCACCGCCGGCTACCGCTGCGGCCGGACCGGAAAGAAAATCATGGACGCGCTTTCCTCCGGACAGGAAGGATGCTTCTGCAAACTGAACGCGGTTCTTACCTTCCAGGAATGGCTAGAGGACTTCGCTACCGGAGACACCAAGGAAAAAGGATCGAAGATCATCGACAAAGAGATGGAGGAAATCCGGGCGCGCGTTCCAGCCGACTTCAGCAAGGCTCAGCTCGAACATCTGGAAAAAGGACTCCTCCGCATCCGCGCCGGCGAGCGCGATCTGTATTTCTGACCGTAAAGGACTCGAGCATGACCGATACCGAACGAAATGCCGAACAACTCCGCGCGCAGCCGGGCGATCCGCGCGGAATTCAAACCATGCGCGCAATGGATAATTTTCGCATCGCCGGACGGCCGGTCAGAACAGAACTCGTTCGCGCGTACGCGCTTGTAAAAAAAGCCTGCGCCCGCGTGAACGGGGAACTCGGATTCCTGGGCGCGGACCGGGCCGCCGCCATAGAAGCAGTCTGCGACGAAATCGCCGAGGGAACGCACGATCGATGGTTTACGGTGGACGCTCTCCAGGGAGGGGCCGGCACGTCGACGAACATGAACGTCAACGAGGTCATAGCCCATCTTGCCTCCGCTCGCCTCGGACAAGCGGGAAGCGTCGAGCCCTTGCGCGACGTGAACCTTCATCAGTCGACGAACGACACCTACCCCACCGCGCTCAAGCTCTGCGCGGCCCTCCGCCTCGCTCAAGCCGCAAAGGCGGCGGAAGCCCTGCAGGGCGCCTACCAGAAAAAAGAAACAGAATTTGCTTCAATCGTTGCCGTCGGCCGGACGGAAATGCAAAGCGCCGTTCCCATGACGCTCGGCGCGATATTCTCAAGCTTCGCCGAAGCCGCCGGCCGCGACCGCTGGCGTATATTCAAATGCGAAGAGCGGATACGGACGGTGAATCTCGGCGGCACTGCCGTGGGGACCGGGCTCGCGGCGCCGCGAGACTACATTTTTCGCGCGACGGACGAGCTCCGCAGAATCTCGGGAGTGCGCCTCGCGCGCGGAGAAAACCTCGTAGACCAGACTGCAAACGCCGACGCCTTCGCGGAAGTCGCGGGAATCCTGTCCGCCTTCGCGGCGAACCTTGAAAAGCAGGCAAGCGACATCCGCTTTCTCTCCCATACCGGCGAAATCCGCCTTCCCGCCCTGCAGGCCGGCTCGTCGATAATGCCGGGCAAGATCAACCCCGTCGTTTGCGAAGCGGTCATCCAGGCCGGCATGAAGGCGAGGAGCCTCTGCGCCCTGGTTGCCGAGGCGGCGTCCCGGGGAACGCTCCAAATCAACGAGTTTCTCCCGCTCATCGCGGATTCGCTTCTGGAAGCGATCGATCTCGCCGAGCGGAGTGCGGAAGCGCTTGCGGCCCATGTTGCACTCATCGCCGCGAATCCTTCCGTTTGCGCGGAACTGGTTCGCCGGGACCGGATGATCGTCACCGCTTTTCTTCCGGACCTCGGATACGCGGCCGCGGAGAAGCTGCTCGCGGAATTCGACGCGGCTCGCGAAACGGACGGAGCTCTCGAAATAAGGTCATTTCTCGAATCGAGGCTCGGCGCCGAAGCCGTCAAGCAAAAGATTTCGCCTTCTTCGCTTTCGGAGCTGGGCTACAGGAGGAATCAATGAATCAGACGCCGCGCGGACTTCGCGTCCACATCGGAATATTCGGCCGGACGAACACCGGTAAATCGAGCTTCCTCAACCTCGTCACCGGACAATCGACGGCCATCGTCTCGCCGGTCGCAGGAACCACCACCGACGTCGTGGAAAAAAGCATGGAGCTGCTTCCGCTCGGCCCGGTGACCTTTCTGGACACCGCAGGCATCGACGATTCGTCGGAGATAGGAAGCCTGAGAATAGAAAAAACGAGCAAGGCTCTGGAGTCCTCGGATGTGTCAGTGCTCGTGGCGGAAGCCGGAGTCTGGACGGAATACGAAGAAACGCTCGCCGCCCGATGCGCAGAACAAAAAACGCCGCTGATCGTCGCAATCAACAAAACCGACGTCGCGGCGCCTTCGGAGCAATGGCTCGGCGAACTTTCCTCCCGGTTTCCGGGAGCGGGTTTTCTCGAGATCTCCTGCGTACAGGCAGCGCACAAGCCCGAGCTCCGCGAAAGGGCGATCTCGGCCTTCAAGGCTCTTCTCCTCGAACGGATTCCGGAAAGCGCCCTGGAACTCCCTGCGATTCTCGGCGATTTGCTTCCGTCCGGAAAAGGCCTTCCTCTCGTCGTACTCGTGGTCCCCATCGATCTTCAGGCCCCGAAAGGAAGACTGATTCTCCCGCAGGTCCAGGCCATCCGCGACGCCCTCGATTCGGACGCGGCGGTCGTAGTCGTAAAGGACCGGGAGTACCCCGCCCTCCTCGACAAACTGGGGGCGGAACCGGATCTCGTAGTGTGCGATTCGCAGGCGGTCCTGAAAACCGCGGCCGATACTCCAGATCGGATTCCGCTCACCACCTTCTCCATCCTTTTTTCCCGATTCAAGGGAGACATCGTCTCCATGGCCGCCGGAGCCGCCGCGATAGAAACGCTCAAAGCCGGAGACCGGGTGCTCATCGCCGAAGCCTGCACGCACCACTCGCTGGAAGACGACATCGGCAGGGTGAAAATCCCCCGCTGGCTCAGACAATATACCGGACTCGATCTCGCGATCGACCACTGCACCGGAAAAGACTATCCTGAAAATCTGGGAGAGTACCGCCTGATCATCCACTGCGGTTCCTGCACCCTCACCAGAAGGCAGATGCTTTCTCGCATCGAACGCGCGGGCCCGCGGGCGATTACGAATTACGGCATGGCGATTTCAGTTCTGCAGGGAGTTGCCGAACGAGCCCTCGAACCCTTCCCCCAGGCTCTGGACGCGTATCGGAAAGCCCGTAAAACCGTTTCCGCGCCGAAGGAGAGCTTCAGATGAGAACAGAATTTCTCGACCGTTTCAAACGCGTTTTCCCCGACCCCCGCTTCCCCGATCCGGTGCGGCCGGACATCGAAGATCTCGTCTTCTTTCTTGATTCGGAAGATCCCGGGGAAAACGCCTACCTCTTCGATAAAGCCGCAGAGGTAAGAGACATTCACTGCGGCAGACGAATGGTGGTGCGCGGGCTTTTAGAATTCTCGAGCCACTGTTCCAACACCTGCCTCTATTGCGGACTCAACCGGAACAATCTCCGCGCCCAGCGCTACCGGCTCTCCGCGGAGGAGATCAGCGAAGGAGCGGCCCTCGTCCATGCGGCGGGAATACGCACAATCGTCATGCAGTCGGGAGAAGACTCCTTTCCCGCCGACAGGCTCGCCGAAGCGATCAGGGAAATAAAAAAGCGCTTCGATCTCGCGATCACCCTCTCGGTCGGCGAACGAAGCCGCGCGGATTATGCGCTGTGGAAAGAAGCCGGAGCGGACCGCTACCTTCTGCGCATCGAAAGCACGGATGAAAAACTCTACCGTTCAATGCACATCGGACGCGAAGTTGCGACCCGGCTTGAATGCCTGGAAAATCTCCGCGGCCTCGGCTACCAGGTCGGAAGCGGCATCATGGTCGGTCCTCCCGGACAAACCGCCGAAATCCTCGCCCGCGACATCCTCTTCCTCGCCGAGCGCGAGTGCGACATGATCGGTATCGGACCGTTCATTCCGCATCCGGACACTCCCTTCGGAAGCGCCCGGGCGGGAGGCGTTCCGCTTACGCTGAGAACCCTCGCACTGCTGCGCCTCCTCACCCGGAACGCCTGGCTTCCGGCGACGACAGCCCTCGGAAGCATGGACCGTGATTACCGAACCGACGCTCTTAAAGCGGGGGCGAACGTGCTCATGCCGAACTTCTCCCCTCGAGAAGTGAAAACCAAATACGAAATATACCCGGGGAAACGGTGCGTTACGGAAGGAACCGGAGCCTGCGCAGGCTGCACCGAGCGGATTGCCCGCGAAGCCGGACTCGAACTCGACCTCTCTCGCGCCGACAGTTTGAAAATGAAAACGGCCCCGGATTACGCATCCAGGGCCGCTTCGGATCAATAAAAATTCTCCGCTTTATTCTACATAGGTCCACATGATTTCTTCGCGCGGATCAGGCGTTACGCCCTTTCGCGCGAAGAGCTCGCTCAGCGTGACCAACTCGTAACCCTGCGCGAGCAGCTCCGGAATCAGGATGTCCAGGGCCTCCGGCGTGGGATGCGGATACGGCTGCACGTCGTGAAGCAGAACGATCGCTCCGTCCCTCATGCCCTTGAGAACGTTCGCGGCGCGGTCCTCTGCCGAGGTTCCGCAGCCGGCCCAATCCATTCCGAGAACGCCGCCGGCGAACGGAAGTCCGGCCTCAGCGAAGAGAACCTCGCTGGTGGCGAGATTCGGCGGCCTGAAAAAGCGCGGAGTCTGTCCGGTATACCGCTGAATTGCAGCAGCGGTTTTATCGAGAGACGCTCGAATATCAGCAGGCGACTTTTCGTTCAAACTCTCCCATCCCCAGGAATGGTTTCCGAACTCGTGTCCGGCTTCCGCCATGCGCTTCGCCAAATCCGCGGTATCCTCGCTCAACAGTTGTCCGACGACGAAAAACGTCGCCTTTACGCCGTAGGCGTCCAGCTTATCCAATACAAGCGCCGTCTTTTCGATATCGGGACCGTCGTCGAAAGTAAGGGCGCAGAGTTTTTTCGGTTCGGCCACCGCAGTCTCCTTCGCGGCAGGCTTCGAAGCGCAGGAGCTCAAAGCAACGAGCGCAGCCGCGGCCGCCATAATACCAATTTTCAATTTCATGTTCATCCTCTTTTTACTCGACAGAGATATAATAATCGTACGTAACCGTCCAATCCCCGCCGTTCAGGTCGTAGCCCGCCGCTCCGTCGGGAGCCGCGGGAAGAGTCCACTGGGCTTCGAGTCCGTTATAGCCGTACATATTCTCCGATTTCATATGAAGCATGAGGCCCTTCTTTCCGCCTACTTCGACTACAGTTCCGTTGTCTGCCGCGGGGCGGCCTTGAGTCTTCGAAACGTCGCCCGACTTCCCGTCTTCGAAATCGAGGAAATACACCGTCTTTCCTTTTCCGTCCACGATCTTCACATTATCGATCACCAGGACCACGTCCTTGGACGGCTTGTCGGTATTCGATTTGATGCGGAACACGTTCATGTTCGAAAAGTTTCCGTTCGTACCGTCGTAGGTCGTCGCGTCCTTGGTTACCTTTATGGAATAGGTATTCCATGCGTTGGGCTTGTATTTCAGCTTGAGCTCGTCGCTTCCCTTCAGATAGATGCAGGACCAGGACGGCGTATAGAACGCTCCCTGAACCATCAGCGGCTGGACTCCCTTCGGAATTGCCGTATCCGCGCCGTACAGCGCGGCGCCCGCGACTACCAAAACCGCTATCAAACCGATAATCTTTCCTTTGTTCATGTCTCTCTCCTTATATCAGGCGGTCGCCTGATTAAGGCCATTCTATTCCATTCTGTTCCATTCTGCAACAAAAAAAATATTGATGTTTACTGTTTAAACTGGTATAAGTGATGAATCGCTACATTGGAGAAACCGTGAAACTGACGAGCGAAGAACTGGGATCCATAAACGAAGCCTCGAATCAACCGAAATTTCTTCAAATCGCGGATCGCCTCCGCGAGCTTATCGACTGCGGCCGACTCTCCCTCGGCGACCGGCTTCCCTCCGTCAACGAGATCATCGCCCACTTCTCCGTATCCCGCGACACGGCCGTCAAAGCCTACCAGGAACTCAAAGACCGCGGACTTATCGAAGCGACTCCCAATAAAGCCTGCTTCGTCAGCAACACCCTCCTCACCGACGACCCGCCGCGCATCCTCTTTCTCGCTGATTCCATGTCTCCCTTCAAGGAACGCCTCTACTTCGGCCTGATCGACTCCCTCCCGAGCGGCTACTACGTCGACATTTACACCCACGGCGACGACTTCGACACCCTCCGCACGATTTACGAAAAGTACCGGGCTATGCGCAACTGCGCCGCCATGATGATCATACCGACCTCGGCCCAGAACCGCGAATACGAGTATTTCCGATACGTAAATCCGGGAAATCTCCTGTTTCTGGACCGCAGGGTTTCAGGACTCCGCCATCCGGCAGTGTGGCAAGACTTCCGCCACGGTTTTCACTCGGCACTGGTCGCGCAAACCGCAATTTTAAGCCGCTATACGCGCCTCGTATTTCTTACCAAATTCTATACCAATCCCATAATAGAAGAAATGAAGGAAGGACTGTCCCGCTTCGCCGCAGGAGCCCGCATCCCCTTTCATCAGCTTCGCGCGCCCTTCACCGACCGGGACGCAGCAGCCGTTATCCAGCCGGAGGCAGGCGACGTCTACTTCATCCTCGACGACCATCTGCTCTCCCAGCTTCTCCAGGCCTGCGAAGCCCGGAACCTGCGGGTCGGCCCGGACGTCGGAGCAGTCGCGATCAACGAGGGTCCGCTGTACCCCGCCCTCAAGGTTCCAGTAAGCGTTCTCTCCGCCGATTTCTACGCCCTCGGAGCAGAGGCCGCCGGCTTCATCGCAAACGGATCCGTCCCCGCGGCCCCGGTGGAAACCCGCCTTACCGTCCGGGCCTCTCTTCTCCCGTAAAAAAAACTCTTTTTTTACAAGCAGAACAGTGCAGAACGGATAAACCATGATATACTCGACCTCAGGATTACAATCACCGGAGGAATATCCATGCTCAAAGAGCGACCAACCAAAACCGCCACTGTTTCCGCCGTCTGCATCGCCGTCGGGCTCCTCGGCCTGATAAGCGGCTGCGCCTCGCCCAAAAACCTTCATGAACTCGCATCGAAGAAAAATCTCAACTTCGGAGTCGCCATCCAGGCAGGAGACGTTCTCAGCCTTGAAACCAGCGCCCTCCTGAAAGAACACTTCAACCTCATCGTCCCTGAAAACACCATGAAATGGAAAAACATCAGGCCGACGAAAACCTTCTGGAACTGGTCCGACATGGACAACATGGTGGACTTCGCCGAAAAAAACGGAATGGTGATCCGCGGACACACCTTCGTTTGGCACCAGCAGAACGCTCCCTACGTCGACAGCCTTAAAACAAAGGACGAAGCGGTCGCCATGCTCACCGAACAAATTACCATGGTGATGGAGCGCTATAAAGGAAGAGTCTTCGAGTACGACGTCGCGAACGAAGTCCTCAACGAGGACGGAACTCTGCGCGACACGGTCTGGCTCAGAACCATCGGCCCCGAATACATCGACATCGCGTTCAAAGCCGCCCGCGCGGCCGACCCCAAGGCCCGCCTCGTCCTCAACGACTACAGCAACGAATACGCCGGAACCGCGAAAGGCGACGCCTTCTACGAACTGTGCAAGGACATGAAAAACCGCGGAATCCCGATAGACGGCGCCGGCCTTCAGCTCCACCTCGTCGCGGAACACACGTTCAACCGCGAAGGCCTGCTCGCGCAAATCCGCCGCTTCGCCGAACTCGGAATGTTCGTCACCTTCACCGAAATAGACGTCCGCATCGCAATGCCCTCAAGCCCGGAAAAGGAAGCTCAGCAAACCGAGATATTCAAAGGCCTCATGGAAATCGCGGCGACAGAGCCGAACACCGGACACTTCGTCGTATGGGGCTACACCGACGCGAAAAGCTGGATCCCCGGCACCTTCCCCGGCTACGGCTCGGCCCACCTCTTCGACAAGGCATCCCAGCCCAAGCCCGTCTTCGAGGACCTCAAAAAAATCCTCGCAGACTCTCCCAAGCGTAAAAAATAACCTTCCCGCCAGGCGCAATACGCAGCCTTCCCTCCCTGAGCGAAACATCCCGCTTGGGGCGGAGGACAAAAAAAAGCCGGCCCCGAAACGCCGGGACCGGCTCGCCTTTCAAACACCTTTTATTATCTGCATGCGGATGTACGCGGCTGATCCCGGATGTACGCGGCTGCACCCGGCTGCCGCGGAAAGCCGCCTCACGCCGCCCGGCCAATGCCTCAATGCACCTTCACGAAAAAAGTCCGCTTCCGCGGTCCGTCGAACTCGCAAAAATACACGCCCTGCCACCGTCCCATCAACAGCTCGCCGTTCTGCACCAAAAGGGTGACGCTCGAGCCGATGCAGCTCGACTTTAAATGGGCCGCGGAGTTCCCTTCGGCATGTAGAAAATCGCCCGTATCGGGAAAGGCCCTGCTGAGGCCCAACAGCACATCGTGGACCACGTCCGGATCGGCGTTCTCGTTTATCGTGATTCCCGCGGTCGTATGGGGGCAGTATACGATGCAAAACCCGTCCTGGATCCCGCTTTCCCGAACCGCTTCGTACACTTGATTCGTCAGATTCGTCATGCCCTCGCGCTCGGTATTAATGGTAAACTCGTACAACATGGCAGCCTCCACTTCCGATTATCGATCATCGCGCTGAAATTAACAATCAAAGAGGCGGGGGAACAGCGTACCGCGAAAGCAAACTCCTGAGTTCAATTTCCGCCGCCTCCACCGCGCGGCTCCCCCTGGCTCCATAGCGGTTTTTTTTGTCTCCTCGGTTTTCCGTGTGTACACAGTACTTTCATGCCTGCACAGTACTTTCATGCCTGCACAGCACTTTCATGCCTGCACAGCACTTTCATGCCTGCACAGCACTTTCATGCCTGCACAGCACTTTCATGCCTGCACAGTACTTTCATGACTGCACAGTACTTTCATGACTGCACAGTACTTTCATGACTGCACAGTACTTTCATGACTGCACAGTACTTTCATGCCTGCACGGTACTTTCATGCCTGCACAGTACTTTCTTGTCTATACCTACCGTTCGGTATAGACAAGAAAAACCACTATTCCGCCACCCCTTCGTCCTTTTTCCCAACGACGCCTGCGGTTCCCCGACCCTATCAACAAGGCCGCAGAAAGATTGCTTTAGAAGACGCCCCCGTTTTCCATCGCGATTCTGCGTTCAAAATCCATATGAAAGAGCCTTTCCCAGTGATTGATGTTGAGCGTTCCCCGCTTCAAGCGAATAGCCAGAATACAGCAATCGGGATCTCCTTCCTTATTCGCGAGATCGTACCAGGCAGCGAACGCGGCGCGCAGCTTAAGACGCAAGTCCGCGTTCCTCGGATCCAACACCCAACCGATATTTTCGCCTACGCCGCTTGCGGTGAACATCTCGACGCACGAAGCCACCGACACTTCCGGATTCTTCGCTATCTGCTTCATCTTGTTCGATTTAGCGTTCGTCGTCACATAAAAAACGCCGGCCTCATAATACGCGTCCACGCCGCGGACAATCGGGCGGGGTGCGCCCGCTTCGTTTGCTTCTGCGGCTATGGTCGCAAGCGATACAATATTATCCCTGCCGTTGCCGAACTTCTCGTCAAGCAGCTTATACCCTTCCTCGAAATCATTCACTTTGCATGCCTCCGCCGGCAGTATTACTGATTTTATATTGCACTGCCGTATTTACCGCTCAGTATACCGCCGGTCCCGTTAGTTGTGCAGATTCTTTTTCATGAATATAATCAGGTTCTGTAACCTTTTTCGCCTGCAAATATCGATAACAGACTTAACAACGGAAAGGATCAGCGAATGATAACAATGAGTGAACGAAGCGCCGGAATAACCGTGGCGACAATACATAATAAATTCGCCTCGGCAGAAGTGTCTCTTTACGGAGGGCAGGTTCTATCGTTCAAGCCGGATGACCGGGACGACATTCTTTTCATGAGTTCGCCTTGCTCATTCAAACCAGGAAAGCCGATCAGAGGAGGCATCCCGATTTGCTTTCCGTGGTTCGGCCCCCGCACCGACGACCCAATGCTTCCTCAACACGGCTTCGCTCGCACATCGACCTGGAGTATAATCTCATTCGAAGACGAACCTGAAAACTCCACTCTGATTCTTGGATTGTCAGACACGGAAGACAGCCGCCGCATATGGCCGCACTCATTCGCCGCAGCGCTCGCCGTCACCGTATCAAAAAAGCTGTCACTCACTCTATCGGTTACGAATACAGGCGGGTCTCCGCTGTCCTTCACCGACGCGCTGCACGCCTATTTCAAGGTATCGCAGATTGAATCCGCGCGCTTGATCGGGCTGGAACAATCCGAATACCGAGACCTCGCCGCACTCCGCTCAGGCGCTGCTTCAGAAAAACCCGACACGCGAATAACGCAGAACGGAGAAATCGTCTTCACGGGGGAAATCGACAGGGTATATCTGACAGATTCAAACATAAGGATTATCGACAACATAAAACCCGGACAAATAATCATCCGAACCGAAGGCTTCCCGAACCGCATTATTTGGAACCCCGGTCAAGTTAAAGGCGAGGCGATAGCCGATCTCGGAAAAAAAGAATGGAACAGCTTCGTTTGCATGGAGGCTGGCGCCGTCGACCCCAACGAAATATCCGTCCCTCCGGGCGCGACAGTCTGCCAAACAATGATCATTGAACCCAAAAGGTGAAACGTTTTGTTATGCTATTATTCTGAACTGCTCGCTTTTCTCGTCTTTCCTGGTTTCCACATAATTAGCCTTCGTTAAGTGTGCTAGCAACTTAGTCTGGCTGTTGACCTTTTTACCCTTGTAAGAAAAATCCTTCATTATATTCTTGATCTTCTTTCCGAACAACGCTCCGTTGTACCACTTATCCTTTTCGAAGGACTCGATCACTTCCTTGATCTTATTACTCTCGTTCGCGTCGAAGCCCAGACTCATCAATTCTTTTTCCAACTTTACGATGCTTTTATTCGCCTGCTCTTCCTCGAGAAAATTATCTTCTATAACCAGGATCTCATCGGTGCTGCTTGTGAACAGCTTTTTATCCTTATCCGTCTTTCTTGTCACCAGCCAGACCTGCTTGCCGTACTTCCTCAATTTATCCATAATAACCGTGAAATCGGTATCCGAAGTGATAAACACATACAAATCGATCTCCGGCGATTTTTGATACAAACTTTCAAAAGCCTCTACCGACAAGATCAAATCGGCCCTGTTTTTCAGATTCTTTTGAGACACATGCGGCGCCTCGCGAATATTGAAATTCAAATCCTTCATCTGTTCGCGGAATTTCGCTATGCCGTTAGTATCCCCGCATGCCAATTTAATCGCGAAAATAGGAGACAAATCCTCTTCGATATTCAATGTAATTGATTCCAGCAATTTGCTCAGATTCAATTTCTCGTTTACATTTTCCAGATCAAAATACAATGCAATCGAAATCGTTCCTTTCATTTTACAATCCTTTTTCTCAAAGATGTGGTAGAAACAATATAAAGGCGTGATGATGCATCAATCAAATAATAGCAAAACATACACTGCTGTCCAAGATAAATAGAACTATTTTAAAAACCCGATTTCCGTGATACAGTTTTGTTACCACACAAACCTTTACCACAAAAGGAAATCGGGTATGAATAACTATAACACACTTTTTGGCCAGCTTCTATCACAAGTTAAGAGACCTGAATTTGATAAACTGTGCCACTGCTGGATTATGCAACCTTTTTTCTGTAAATTTCGTTCAAAGCAGGTCGATCGTTTGACTCCGGCAAGTACCGTTTATCATTCTGCCATTGGTCATTTTGCTCGATCAGCATGGCAGCCGCGAGACGAAGTAAACTGGCCGCATTCGGGAAAACGCCTACTACTTTCGTTCGCCTGTTGATCTCCTTCATCTGGCGCTCTGCCAGATTCGATGTTCGCATTTTCCTCCTGTGATTCTCCGGGATGTTGAATACACTCAATCCTTCCCGTATATTCTCATCGGCCCAAGCCGCTAAACGCGGATGGGTTTTTTGATATTTTTCAACGAGCTGTTGCAAATATCGTTCCGCGTTCTCGCGGTCAGGTGCATTGAACACCTTCCGAATATCAGCGGCTATCAGCGGGATGTCATCTTTTTTCGTGACGTAGGAGTGGGCATTCTGCTGCAGATGAAACTGGCAGCGTTGCCACAGAATTCCAGGGAAGACAGCATCGATTGCAGCGCGCAGTCCTGAGTGGTCATCACTGGTGATCATTCGCAGGCCGTGCATCCCTCGTCGTACGAGACCCTCGAGAAAGGAACGCCAGTTTACCTCTGCCTCACTGTTCGCGACTTCGGCGTCAAGAATATGCCGATTCCCGCTGTAATCAACGCCAATAGCCACTAGAAGCGCCTGCTTGACCACCCGGGAACCGACGCGAACCGATTCATAGGTCGCATCAAGTACCAAGTATTGAATCTGTCCGACAGGCTGCGCCTTCCAAGACGTAATCTCTTCATCGAGCTCCTTTGCCAGCCTGCTGACCTGGGACGAGCTGACTTCGGTGCCACAAAGAATTTCGACGATATCCGAGACCCTGCGGGTACTTACTCCTTTGACATACATTTCGGCGATGGCGAGCTTGAGAGCACGCTCACTGCGCATGCCTTTCTCGATGCAGCTGGGATAAAACTCCATCCCGCGAACTTGTGGTACTTTCAAGAGGACTTTCCCGGTCGCAAGATTGAGCGTCTTGTCTTTAAATCCATTGGCATGCCCAGTACGCTCTTCCGTGCGTTCATATGGTTCGGCGTTGAGAGCCTTTGCTCGCTCGATCTTCATGGCCTCATTGACGACCACTTCGATAACACGAGAAAATTTATTGTCCCCATTCGCTGCCAGCATCTGGATCACTTGCTCCAAAAGTGTATATTCTGATTCGTAGGCCATCGGGTTCTCCTTATGGTTGGTTTGGTCACTTACCATTTGAGCCCGATCGGCCTGCTTTTTTCAACCCAATTTACAGAAAGAATTGTACACTAACTAATAAAGTATATTGAAAAGAACCGGAATATTCGGAACAAGGAATATACAGTTGGTTATCGCATTTGTGATACTCATTTTCAGATAATGCATTTAATAACTGTTCTCTATGTTTAATCACTATTGATTCAATTAATTCATTATCGTAGTTGTCTGTACTTATTTGTTTTAACTTTTTAACAAGGTTTATATAAATATCATTAATTCGGTTTATTGTTTCATTTGAGAGAGATATGTATTGATTGTTTTGAATACACTCAGAAACAAAATAATTATATATTGAACCAGAAAAACTTTGTATTTTCTCATTTGTATTAATCTGCTGATATAAATATAAATTATTTTTAATCAGTTTAATAATATTAAGCTTTGTATGTTCGTCTTGTAAATACTCAATAACGCCGTTCAAATTTACTCCTTTTCCTCGCCGCGCCGAAGGCGTCGCTCTAACATTTGCTTAACCTGCGTTTTGCTTGGCGCGGTTTTTGCCGAGCGCAGCGAAGTGCAAAAATCCGTGACAAGCAAATAAGTCAGGTTGAAGCAGTTGTTGGGCAAATCCTAAGATAATTTCATTAAGTTTTTTATCAGCTAATAATGTAAAGAACTAAACAATTTTCTAGAGTGCTCTTTACTTATTTTATGCATTTCATATTTTACGAACATTATTATAGCTTTTTTATACTGATTATTGAACTTTGAATATAGCTTCGCAACCCATATCCTACTTGAGAAATCAATTGTACGCATGTGAACCAAGTAATCTTGGCGGTCCATGGCTGCATAATTGTTCTATGTCTTCAGGATCAGTATTTGCAGGAAACAGTACAACTGTATACATTCTATTTTGACAATTCAGACACAGATCTATTACCGATTCTTCTTCTGTTTCTAAAACAGTTTCAAATTCTTTTCTTATTGCTTTTAACTCATCCGTATGTTGATTCGAGTATAATCCATAGTATCGAATTGTAACCAATCCCGCCGGCGGTATATGATTTAGATATCGTTCAACAAATACCTTTTTCCCTAATACTGTTTCTATTTGTTTTCCATTATGTGTTTCGCTAAAACCTATAGTGTTTTCATTTATATCAAAGGTCTGTTTTAAGTTTATAACTGCACCACACGAAGTGTGACCTAGATAACCAGCTATGCTTTTTCCTGTATCTCGATGATACTCCGGATATATACGCCACTCGTTGTCTTTAATATCTTTTGTGTTGGGTAAACTTTCTATATGAATCTGTTTTAGCAATTCTTGATAAGCAATCTCATGAAATCTATTTGCCATTTCAGTGTAGCGGAGTGTCCTGAGCCTTTCCCATTTTCCGTTCTGATTTATCCCACCATCACTGAGAATGCAGTGTATGTGAGGTTTATAACTCATTCCTCTTCCGTGCGACTGAAAATCTAAAGCACTTCCGCATAATAAACCTGTTGTTGCTCGTAATTCCGCAATAACTTTGCTAGCGCTCTTAAATAATATTTCTGCTACTTTTTTCTTGTTCCTTAGCCAGGTTGTTGTAAATGCTGCCGGCATAGAAAAAACTAAATGATAGTGGCTTACAGGCAAGAGCTTTTTACTAACCTTCTTTTGCCACAACACTTTATTTCTATTTGAACAGGTTGGACATTCACGCGTATTGCATGGATTATACACTACTGTTCTGGTATAGCAGTTAGGGCATTGGACGATGCGTCCTCCTCGTGCAGCAGTTCGACACGTATGCATGTTTTCTACCGCTTTTCTTTGTTCTGTGCTTGCAAAGAAAAGCGGGCTATTCATAACCTGTGTGATCTCAGCGAGAATGGACTTGTTCACGTGAACTAAGTAATCAAAAATGTACGTTTCTGCCCATGTTTTCGGGTATCTTCTCTTCTCTTCCCGCACCGCGCAAGCGGTGTCGGCCCAACATTTGCTTAACCTGCAATTCCGGCCCGAAGGGATTGGCGTGGTTTGTGCCGAGCGAAGCGACTAGCACAAACCATGACAAAAGGAATTGACAGGTTGAAGCAGTTGTTAGAGATTTTTTTTTATAACAACAGTATCTAGATTTCTATCGTTCATATTCTCATAATATGTTACTGAATAGTAGCTTTTATTGTTAGTGTACAATTCTTTCTGTAAATTGGGTTGAAAAAAGCAGGCCGATCGGGCTCAAATGGTAAGTGACCAAACCAACCATAAGGAGAACCCGATGGCCTACGAATCAGAATATACACTTTTGGAGCAAGTGATCCAGATGCTGGCAGCGAATGGGGACAATAAATTTTCTCGTGTTATCGAAGTGGTCGTCAATGAGGCCATGAAGATCGAGCGAGCAAAGGCTCTCAACGCCGAACCATATGAACGCACGGAAGAGCGTACTGGGCATGCCAATGGATTTAAAGACAAGACGCTCAATCTTGCGACCGGGAAAGTCCTCTTGAAAGTACCACAAGTTCGCGGGATGGAGTTTTACCCCAGCTGCATCGAGAAAGGCATGCGCAGTGAGCGTGCTCTCAAGCTCGCCATCGCCGAAATGTATGTCAAAGGAGTAAGTACCCGCAGGGTCTCGGATATCGTCGAAATTCTTTGTGGCACCGAAGTCAGCTCGTCCCAGGTCAGCAGGCTGGCAAAGGAGCTCGATGAAGAGATTACGTCTTGGAAGGCGCAGCCTGTCGGACAGATTCAATACTTGGTACTTGATGCGACCTATGAATCGGTGCGCGTCGGTTCCCAGGTGGTCAAGCAGGCTCTTCTAGTGGCTATTGGCGTTGATTACAGCGGGAATCGGCATATTCTTGACGCCGAAGTCGCGAACAGTGAGGCAGAGGTAAACTGGCGTTCCTTTCTCGAGGATCTCGTACGACGAGGGATGCACGGCCTTCGAATGATCACCAGTGATGACCACTCAGGACTTCGCGCTGCAATCGATGCTGTCTTCCCTGGAATTCTGTGGCAACGCTGCCAGTTTCATCTGCAGCAGAATGCCCACTCCTACGTCACGAAAAAAGATGACATCCCGCTGGTAGCCGCCGATATTCGGAAGGTGTTCAATGCGCCTGACCGCGAGAATGCAGAACGATATTTGCAACAGCTCGTTGAAAAATATCAAAAAACCCATCCGCGTTTAGCGGCTTGGGCCGATGTAAATATACGGGAAGGATTGAGTGTATTCAACATCCCTGAAAATCACAGGAGGAAGATGCGAACATCGAATCTGGCAGAACGCCAGATGAAGGAGATTAACAGGCGAACGAAAGTAGTGGGTGTTTTCCCGAACGCCGAGAGTTTACTTCGCCTTGCGGCTTCTATGCTGATCGAACAAAACGACCAGTGGCAGAATGACAAACGGTACTTGCCTGAGTCAACCGACCGACCTGCTTTGAACGAAATTTACAGAAAAAAGGTTGCATAATCCTTTTATTAATACTATTTTCTATTTGTTTTATTGATGGGGTATATATAAATAATCCATTTATTTGAAGTGATTTTAATATCTCTTCATATTTTTCTTTATATATTTCTAGATTTTGATCTTCATTTATTAAACTACGGCGAAAATGATTACAAAAAGACATGTGAGCTATAACTGTGCCCCATTTATTTGGTTCAAATTTGTAATCAAACCAATTGGTACATTCAATATAATTATTATTAGATATATACTGATCAATACCAAATATAGCTGTATAACCAGCATAGTCTAAATACTTTATTAATTCATAATCTTTACCACAACCAATATCTATTATTGGTTCCAGCAATCTGAATTGGTTGAGCCTTAATAAATTATATTGAAAAGAACCGGAATATTCTGAACAAGGAATATATAGCTGGTTATCGCATTTGTGATACTCATTTTCAAATAATGCTTTTAATAACTGTTCTCTATGATTACTTACTATTGAATCAATTAATTCGTCATTGTAGTTATCTGTACTTATTTGTTTTAACTTTTTTACCAGATTTAAATAAATATCATTGATTCTGTTTATTGTTTCATTTGAGAGAGATATATATTGATTGTTTTGAACGCATTCTGAAACAAAGTGGTTGTATATTGAACCAGAATAACTTTGTATTTTTTCATCTGTGTTAATTTGTTTATACAAATTCAAATTATCCTTAATCAGTTTAATAATATTTGATTTTGTTTGTTCGTTCTGTAAATATTCAATAACGCCGTTCAAGATTATTCCTTTTCTTCGCCGCGCCGAAGGCGTCGCTCTAACATTTGCTTAACCTGCGTTTTGTTTGGCGCGGTTTTTGCCGAGCGTAGCGAAGTGCAAAAATCCGTGACAAGCAAATAAGTCAGGTTGAAGCAGTTGTTAGATCGCCAACTGTTAAACAATTCAGTTTATAACCAACTACATCAATGTTAGAAAACGATTTGCAGTACCATTAAAAACCCGAAGGCTGAATCCTTATGACTTGTTATAATGTGAAGACTGAGGCAACTCTTCTGCATATCGTTTTCTAACATCTGATTCTGGAAGTTTTTTACATAAGTGGTATGAAGTCAACTTCATCAACGAAAGAAAAAGTTTTAATCACGATAACACTTTAAGTAATAAACTAGGTGCAAACTGTATAACCGTTTTTCAGAGTGTTATCATCTGTTGTACTTTTTCTTAAGTCTATTTTCAGTGACAGTTTACTTCAGTTATACACAATCTTCTTCCAAATCTATTCTTTTATCTTCTATTAATAAGTGTAGATTGGTCGAACTAACATTGGTTTAACCCGCAACGCGTTCATGGCGCACTTTTTGCCGCGCCTTAAGCGCGAAGTTGCAAAAAGTGTGACATAGCGTTGTCGCGGTTGAAACCGTTGTTATGTTTCTTTTTATTATAACTTATTCTCTTTTAACATTCAAATATTTTTTTGCTTTTTATTATTTCATATTGAAAATTCAAAAAATCACAATTAAAGCTTCCTTGCCGAAGGCGAAATCTTTATACTTTTCTTTTCTGTTTTTTGATACAAGAAAATCAAAATTTAAAAAATGGAATTTTCTTTCTTCGCCGAAGGAAGATTAATGAAAGCTCAAATAGTTTATTTCAATAGTGCGGCGACGACTTCGCCGTTTTTCATTCAGTTTTTTACAATCAGCCTTTTGTAATTCTTAATTACAAACTAATTTTAATTTTTTCATTGCGTAGCAACATATAAGTAAAAAATACAATAAAGGCCGATTAACTTAAAAAATACAATTTAAATTTCTCAAAAAACAAGACTTAAGTTTCCTCGCCAAAGGCGAAATAGTACATTACAGTTTTTATCATACAATATAGAGCAATCTTGGAAAACTTTTTCTTTTTCAAATTTTATTTACGCCAGTTTTTTTAAACCGCTTGAAAATCCCACTAACAAGCCCAAATTTACAAAGTTTGGATTAATCTTTTAATTTCTTATCGCGCGCAGCGTCAACATAACATTTGCTTAACCTGCATTGCGTACATTGGCGCAAAACTTGCTGAGCGTAGCGAAAAGCAAGTTTTGTGACAATAGCAATGTCAGGTTGAAGCAGTTGTTAGGCAATTTTTATTCACTATTATTCAATAGTGTTTAATATAAAATATTCTTGTTCAATTAATACTATAAAAAATATTATTATGATCATTCTCATTTGTGATAATAATTTTTTTTGATAATATATTATTAATATTCTTCATAAAATTAATAATTATCTGATATTGTTCATTTGCAACAAAATCCCTTGGGTCGATATCAATCTCAATTCTTGATAAATCAAAAAACATATGAATATTAAAAATAATATTTTCTTCTTGAATTGACAAAGTGTGGGTATGATCTTTATCTTCAAACAGCAGCTCTATATTTTTTGGCAACGATTGTTTAGCATTATCTTTTATATATTCAATTTTATAATCAGATCTTAATAAATAATCATATAACAATTTCCAATCATTTAGTTCAGTTTTTTCTATCAAAATATCTCTTAATGACCCATCATACTCTAGGAATTTATTAAATTTTACCTCTAAATCATTATTAGTATTATCCATCTTAATAATCCTCATGTGTAATAACTATGTTAATTCATATAATACTTATTTTGTTTTGATATACAGAAATATAATTTTTAATAAACCTATCTTTTTTTATCTTCGCCCGCCGAAGGCGTGTGCCTAACATTTGCTTAACCTGCGTTTTGTTTGGCGCGGTTTTTGCCGAGCGTAGCGAAGTGCAAAAATCCGTGACAAGCAAATAAGTCAGGTTGAAGCAGTTGTTAGCTGAATTTTTTACCAACTAAGCTTTAATCCGTACGGTACAAATTTATAAAACTCTTGATCTTTACTTATTATAGTCATATTTCTCGATATGCTTTGCCAAATAAGCATTCTGTCGAAAGGATCATTATGTGTGTTTTCTTTTAATTTATGATATGTGATTGCTTCTTCGGGTGTTAAACTAATTACTTGAAAATCCATTCTTTCTGCAATTGTTAACAATTCTTCTGGTTCTATTTTATCAAGATTTATTTTTTTTAATCTAGTTTTTATTGATATTTCCCAGAAGCTTACGGCACTTACAAAAACTTCATTCTTAGGATTTTTAATTATTTCTAATGCTTTTTTAGATAGGTTTTCTGTATTTGAAACAGTCCAAAGAAAAGTATGGGTATCTAATAAATAATTCATGATAAACCCAATAATTCTTCTTCAGTCATTTTAAAATCATCCGTAAACTGAATATTAACTTTACCTTCAAGCAATCCTATTTTTCGTTCTTTTTTATCAACAGAGTCTTTATACGGTACAATCATAGCAATGGGTTTCTTCTTTTTTCCATAAAGAATACCAAAGGATTCTCCGGATTTAACCTTTTCCAGAACCTCTGAGAACTGTGCTTTTAACTCACCAACAGGAAGTGTTTTCATACCAAAAATATCATACAAGATGCGGTATTTGTCAAGTTGTCAAGTATGACACTAAGTGTTCTTTTATGGTAAATCTCTATATTATAATGTTTTATGTTTTTCATTATCTTTTTTGCTCCGCGAAGCGGAGTCCAGCTAACATTTGCTTAACTTGTAATTCCGGCCCGTAGGGATTGGCATGAAAATTGCCGAGCGTAGCGACTGCAATTTTCATGACAAAAGGAATTATCAAGTTGAAGCAGTTGTTAGTTTATTTTTTCTTAGACTTTGTCTTTGAATTCCTCATATTTCATTCCTAACTTATCTTCAATTTTTGGTAATATTGAATTCCACATATTGAAAAAGACTTTTTTTCTTCTTTCAATTTCTTCTACTGTTATTGAATGTACTATTTGAATATTACTAATATCTTCAGAATAATTTGGTGGAAGTGTTTCAAGCTGTTTTGAGCAGAATATTCTCCATTTATAATCTGGTACTAATTCATTATTTAATGCAAACAAAGCATTAAAGAAATGTGTTAACCCCTCACTAAATTGATAATGAGCATTTTCAATATCTCCTCTGCGAATCCATAAGTCGGTTAACCTATTTATATACCATTCAGAAAGTGTGATTCCTGACATTAACAACCATTTTTTTTCACTTTCACTTATTGATGTATTATTTTCTATTAAACTTGTAATCAGGTTGCTTTTCTCCCAATACACTTGAGAGGTAGAATAAGCCCACCTTTTCCCCATTTCCCATTTAATTGCGAGTTCATTTTTATAATCAACATCAAAAATATGTAACTGATATCCATGATAATCAAATGTATCGGAAGTAATCTTTTGTCTATATTTTTTTCTAAAAATCGTTATATCAATATCAGAATCATTATCATAATAACCACGAACAATTGCACCGAGGAAAGCAATTCCTATTACATCTTTCTTGTTAATTTCATCAACATATTTTACTGCTAATTGGTAAGCTTCATTAAGCTTTTCATTATTGTTTGTTTTAAGCTTAAATTTCATTTTTTTCCTCGCGCGCCGAAGGCGTCAAACTAACATTTGCTTAACCTGCGTTTTGTTTGGCGCGGTTTTTGCCGAGCGTAGCGAAGTGCAAAAATCCGTGACAAGCAAATAAGTCAGGTTGAAGCAGTTGTTAGGTTTTTCTTCTTTATCAACTATCTTCATTAATAAAAGTTTCTATTTCTTCAATTGTTGGACAATACTCTTTTTCAGTAGAAACTAGTAATGTAGGTACATCAAATTCAGGAAGATCATATTTTTCACCTGGCTCAAAATAACCAGTTTCTCTATAAACAGAAACTCCTTTATCACCATGATAATATTCACGTTTTGGATTTGCCAAACCTCTTTCCAAATGGCGTAATGCACTTTTGGTTGCATCAATATCGCATATTATAATAATTACATTTGCAACTTTCATAAAATCGGATACAAAATATTCCCAAATTTTATGATCAAAAGCAGCTTCAATAATCAAAGATATTTTTGATTCAAGCAACTGAATTACTGTATCCTTAAAAATATCATTTACTATTCTATTAGTATCTTTTGGTAAAAGATCATGTTTAATACCAAAAGTATTCACATATCCTTCTTTGAGCTCATCACGACTAACTTTAGGAATATACAAGTGTTTTGATAGTTTATCAGTTAACGTAGTTTTTCCAGAACCTGGTCGTCCTGTAATTACTATACATTTCGGTTTAATCATTATAACAAGATCCTTTTATCATATTTTTTTAACCGTAATTCACTAGCTATAACAACGTAACCGTCAATTTCAGAGCAACTTGACTAGTTCTTCGGAAGTAATCTTGTAGGGAAGCAGCTTCTCGATTTCTGCTTCAGTCCTGCACAGCGGCAATCGGTCAAAGATAAAACAAAAATAGAAATACGGATCATGACCGTTTGCTTTTGCCGTTTCAACCAGGCTGTAGATTCCAGCGCTCGCGTGCGCTCCACGGGGACTGCCCGAGAACAGCCAGTTCTTTCTGCCGATCACAAACGGACGTATGGCATTTTCAACCGCGTTCGTATCAGGCGTCAACAAGGGATGATCTATGTAGCGCGATGCCAGCGGAAACTCTGCCAAGGCGTACGATATCGCCATTCCGAGTTTGCTTTGCGGTGCAACGGTCAGTGCATTGCGGGACAACCACATGCGTAAGTCCGACAAATACGGTTCGGCCTTTCGTTTCCGCCGTGAAAGGAACGTTGACTCATCGATTGCTTTCTCGTCAAGCTGCTTCCGCAACTCTCGCTCGACTTCATAGAGATTCGCGATGAGCTTGATTGCCTCAGGGGCGTTACCGGTTTTCCCGGCAACCTCCCATGCTTCAACAAATTTCCGCCTGATATGCGCAAAGCATCCGACATGGACGAGGTCTGGTCGATACGACGGGTGCTTTTCATCATGAAACCGGGCATAGCCCTTGTACCCGTCGGTTTGCAGGAAATAACCCTTGAAACCCGAGAGCAAGGATTCCGCGAAGGTTCCTGCACGGGAGTGATGATATGAAAACCGGTGAATCGGTTTTCCGTCATGGAACCCGCGCTGCACCCACATATACGATTTCGATGTATTGTTCTTTCCGCTCTCGTCGAGAACCTGTACCGTTGTCTCATCCATGAGAAGAACTGGAGAGTTCATCAGATCGCGGTTCATGAGATCGATGAGAGGCCCGATTGCCCGCCCCACGGCGATTGCCTGATTCGAGAGCGTCGCGCGTGAGATTCCCAAACCATAGCGCTCAAGCACTTTCGACATTCGGTAGAATGGAATGGAATCGGCATACTTGGCCGTCATGAAGAACGCCGTCGTGCGGTTCGAGAAATCGCTTCCAGGAATGACCTTCACCGGAGGAGGAGCGATCAGGATCGGAGCAGTCTCTGATTCCTCAAACCTCTCGCACGCACATGGTCCGTACTTATGGCGAACATGAACGATCTTTACGAAATGCGCCGGAACAAGGTCATACTCGCTTGATCGTTCTTCGCCGATGACCGGCCGGTCTTTACCGCAGCACGGACAGGCGCGATCCGTACCTGCAAGCTCATGAATCTTTTCAACAACCGGCAACGGGATGTCTTTCGGTTTGCGTCCGCTTTTCTTTCTCTGGTGTTCGGCGACCTTGATCTCCTGGACAGGCGGCGCTTTCTCGTCAGCATGTGCTTCAGCTTCGTCGAACAAGAGGTACTGGGGATCCTTTTCGAAATGCTTCTTTTCAGAAGACTTTCCGAACAATTTCTGACGGATCAGGAAGTAGTTTTCTTTCCAGATTTGTATCTCATGATCTTTGTTCTGTATTGTAAGTTGAAGGCCATTAACGATTTCTTTAAGAGCCTCAATTTCTTTTTCAAGTTCCGTCATCGTTTTCGGCATGATAGAATTCTATCATGCCGGAATTTTGATGGCAAGAGAAATATTACCCGGCGATGGAACACTGCACTTCTTTGTGAGCTTTCCAGATATCGATACCGCGTAGCAACAATCGAATCTGGTTTCTTGTGATTTCTGTCAGATCCGATTCTCCCTGCGGCCAGGGAAAGCTGTCCTTTTCAAGACGTTTGAGCCACAGGCAAAAACCAGTCCGATCCCAATACAAGACTTTAATAACCTTCTTCGTCTTGCCGCAGAAAACATAATATGAGCCATCGAATGGTCCTGAAGAACGTTCTGCCTGAACAAGTGCTGATAATCCGTTAATCTGTTTCCTCATATCTGTGTACCCCAACTGGACAAATACCCGTGTGTCTTTCCTCAGAATCATATGATGTTCTCCTTTGGGAAAATTTCATATGAATTCTGAGTATTGTACTTATGGGGTGAATTTGACGGTTACATAACAACGGTATTAAACTCATTTTAATTAGTTTGTTTAGAACAGAAAAGTCTAGTTCTGTGTTGTAGATGAAACGCAATTAATTGCTTAACTAATGGCGTCCAATAAAGAGTTAATTAAAAGATTTACTTTATACATAATTCAACAGACTTAAAGAATTAACAAAAACAAGCACAATGGTTTAAATCAATATTTAGCACATTCGTTGCGCCGCGAAAGCGGCGTCAACCTAACATTTGCTTAACCTGCGAGGCGTCATGGCGCGATTCTTGCCGAGGAGCGCAGCGACGACAAGCAAGAATCGTGACATAGCCGAGTCAGGTTGAAGCAGTTGTTAGATTAACGAGCGAATCTCTGTGTCCATTTGTTCAAAAAGAGATGATTTCAACTTCGTATTAAAATCTTCAATATTTTTTTCTCGTAGATAGTGAACAAGCATACTTAAGTAGATACTACAGAAAATATTTACTGCGGGACTAAAGAGAGAGTATATACTGAACAGAAAACTTGAAGAGTGATTTGTAAATAAGTTGATCTCAAGCAATATTGAGAAGAGCACTGCAATACCAATAATAAAAACACGATCGTGGTTTTTAATGTCTTTTTTTAGCTTTTGATCAATAATGTTAGAATACTTCGTTTTGATTTCTTTCTTTTTATTAATAAATAGTAGGTAATTATCTTCATATTCTTTTAAGTAAGTTATAAGTATGTTTAATTCATCCTTGTCAAGAAAAAGTATATATGAAAAATCTTCTATAGGAATTCTCTTGTTTTCATATCCTTGAGTTTTAGAATATTTAATACACATGAACTTTGATATTAATAAGTTATCAAATGGTCCATCTTGTTGCTTTATAATAATAGCTGCAGAATCAGATGCACATAATTTGTGTATGCTAGAGAGAGTTACATCTTGCTTTATATTGACTCCATAATCATCAATATTAATGCATTTATCTAAACTAATAAGATTACCTAAAAATTGGAATAGCTTGCTTTTTTGTTGAACTAAGTCAGAGTAATCATCATTAACATTATAAAAAGAAAATAAAAAACCTGTAAGATTTCGATCTTTTGCATAAGACCTAAACTCGGTATAGGTTTTGCTAAGTTTTGCTAAGTTTTTCTGATATAGTTTGTTTTGCTCTATTTCTTCTTGTTCCTCTTCTTGCATTCTTTGTATTTTTTCTTGTTCTCGTAAATACTGTAACTGCTTCCTTCTGAGTTCAGCATCTTCTCTGTCTTTCTCCTTTTGTCGTTTCATAACAGCTATTTCATCTTTACATCTTTGGCATGTGCCATAGGTGTATTTGCTTTCAGTACCGCATCTTGAACATATTGGCATTGTTTTCTATCTCCTTATTAATACAATAATTGCGCCGCGAGAGCGGCGTCAATCTAACATTTGCTTAACCTGCGTTTTGCTTGGCGCGGTTTTTGCCGAGCGCAGCGAAGTGCAAAAATCCGTGACAAGCAAATAAGTCAGGTTGAAGCAGTTGTTAGTTTTTTCTTAATCAATACTAGTTATGTGTAGAAATGTCTTAAACAAGTTAACTGGTTTAATTT
The DNA here is from genome assembly GCF_021021555.1 of Teretinema zuelzerae. NCBI lineage: Bacteria > Pseudomonadati > Spirochaetota > Spirochaetia > Treponematales > Treponemataceae > Teretinema > Teretinema zuelzerae. Next base: position 1,709,024 of record NZ_JAINWA010000003.1, read on the forward strand.
CTTTTATACATTTCCATTTTGTGTAGATGCATTTTTATCAGAACAACTGGTCTAATTATATTTAACAATATTAATTCTTTCTCTTAATCATGTTTATTATGTGTAGAAGAGGTCTCATCAGATTAACTGGTTCAAGTCCCTTTTAAATCATTTCTAATTATGTGTCGAACTGTTACAGCATTTTAATGTTCTTCTGTCCTCGGGCGCCGAAGGCGTCAAACTAACATTTGCTTAACCGGTAATTTCGCGCCCGTAGGGCTTGGCACATTTTTTGCAGAGGAGCGAAGCGACGACAGCACAAAATGTGACAAAGAAATTATCCGGTTGAAGCAGTTGTTCGATGCTCTTATACTAAATAACACTATTTATTTACGGATTAAAATCTATTTAATTTATTTTGATAAACTCATATACACATCCATCCAGTTACTATTCTGTTCTATAATTTAAATATTCTTTACAATAAATATTGATCCAATTAATAAAGAAACTAACTCCATGCTTCCAACAATATAATTAATAAAATTAAAATTTTGAAATGCTATGCCCTGTAAAAGACCTAAAACTATAAAAGGAATTAACCATAACACTTTTCTTCTAATAATTATATCAACTAATAATCCGATATATATAACAATTGATGCAAAATAATTATGTAAAGACAAATATTCAGGAAAATACGAACTAAATGTTGCTAAGGTAATAAACCCAATACCAGTTAAAAACTTATTATAAAGGAGCCAACAACCAATAATTAATAAAAAGAAAGTATAAAAATATACTCTACTAATATCCATACCCATAATTGAAGAATATGTTACTTGATTATGTAATAAAGCATCAATACAGCCTATAATAATAAATGAAAATAATATTAAAGCTGTAATCAATTTTCTTATTGTGACTTTGTTAACTCTTTTTATCAACATAATGCTTTCCTTGATTCTTTTGCTAATTTAGTAATTCACCTTTATTAATTTTATGATAAATTATATAAACCTACTACTAAAAGCCATAGATTTATCTTTATAAATATTTTTATTTACCTCAAAAAAATAATTTTAAAATTATTTCATTTATTAGTAAAATTACCAATAGTTTTTATATAGATAAATAATTCTTTCCGCGCGCGCAGCGTCCATCGAACATTTGCTTAACCTGCGAGGCGTACATTGGCGCAAAACTTGCCGAGCGAAGCGACTAGCAAGTTTTGTGACAATAGCCGAGTCAGGTTGAAGCAGTTGTTCGGCGCTTTTTCATATTTCTATTCTCATTCCTGTACTCAATTTATGAACTTTATTGCCAAGTTCCTCCGTAAATAAACCAAATGCAAAACTACCCGTACAATGCCCAGTATATAAATTTGTATCGTATTTTTTTATCGCTTCAATTTCTTCTCTAATTATTTCTTCTTTCTCATTTTTTTTATTAACCGGATTACACATATGAAATCCACCAATAAATGCTTTTATTTTTCGATTTGGAAAGTTATGTTTAACATCCTCTAATATTTTGCTAACACCATGATGTGAACATGCACATAACACAAAAAGCTCTTGATCCTCTTCTATAACAATTGCGGATTCATGTTGAAAATCATCATTTCTATATTTTCCATTCTTTTTGATATAAAGATCTTTGTTTAAATTTGATTTGTTTTTATATTTTGATAGTTTTACTAAATGTATGTAATCAAGTATTTTTTCTGAATTATTATGAACTACTATTCGATTTCTATATTTACTATTTAATTTAATCCCAACAGGAAAATATAGAAATGACATTATTTTGGTGTATAACTTTTCAGATAAGTCTGTGTTCACATGTATTAAAGCCTTTTTGTTTATTAAACAAAAATTATTGATATCACCACCATGATCGATATGATTATGAGATAATACAGCTATATCTACATTATGTAACTGTACTCCTAAATATTTGGCATTTTGCTGTAAACTATTTAATGGACCAAAATCATATAATAACGAAGTATTGTTTGTAGTAATTAAAAGTGATAATCCATGGCGACCTTTAACTTTATTATTATCACTTGTATTTTCAACAATTACTTGTATTTCCATTTTTTCCTCCGCGCGAAGCGTCCGCCGAACATTTGCTTAACCTGCGTTTTGTTTGGCGCGGTTTTTGCCGAGCGCAGCGAAGTGCAAAAATCCGTGACAAGCAAATAAGTCAGGTTGAAGCAGTTGTTAGACAATTTTTTTTAGAAATAGCTAATTCATTATAATACAAAGAAATAGTATTATTGCTATTTCATAGTTCTTTATCATATATAGATTTATTTGAATTTCTTATTACCATTAAAAACACTTTCGAATCATTTATTGACTTATAATACGTATTGTTTTACATTTTATACGTAAGGAGGTTGATTATGTCTAAAAAATTAACATTGAACATTGATGATGAATTGATTACTTTTGCTCATTCCTATTCTCAACAAAATGGTTTGTCTATTTCTAAGCTGTTCGAGCAGTATCTTAATCGTTTACGATCAACTGATCAAAACCAAGAACTAAATTCTAAAACGACTACTTTATATGGTCTTTTCCAAGACTCACCTATTCCAGATAAAAAACTATTAAGGACAGAATTTCATGAAAAAGATTCTCATTGATTTAAATATCATTCTTGATTTTTTGAATAAAAGAAATTTCCATGTAGAAGCAGCTCAAGTTATTAATATGTGTGTAGAAAAGAAAATATCTGGCTACATCTGTGCTCATGAAGTAACAACGTTATCATATTTTCTACTAAAGGATCAAAAAGATAAAACAAAAGTAATAAATACAATTACAGCATTACTAGATATATTCAATATAATTCCAATTGATGAAACTATTTTGCGGGATTCATTAATATCACCAATTTCTGATTACGAAGATGCAGTTATTGAAGTGAGTTCAATGAAATCAAATATTGACTACATTATTTCACGTAATATTTCTGACTTTAAATCTTCTCGTATTCCAACGTATACACCAGAACAATTTTTAATTCTTTAATTCTTTCCTCGCCCGCCGAAGGCGTGTGTCTAACATTTGCTTAACCTGTAATTCCGGCCCGAAGGGATTGGCGTGAAAATTGCCGAGCGTAGCGACTGCAATTTTCATGACAAAAGGAATTATCAGGTTGAAGCAGTTGTTAGAGGCCTCTTATATTATTATTTTCTATATATTTTTATCTTATTCCGCAAAAGCCCAATCACTTATTACTATTGTGTCAAGTGAATTTTCTTCATCAAAATAAAACCTATATCCTACACCCATTTCAGCTAATCCAGCTTTTTTCATATAATAAAAACAATTACTATCGTTATTTAAGTAGAAACCATTTGGATAAATTCTCTCAATATCATCTCTATTTAGTCCAACATTTGCATTTAATTCTACACTATATTTATTAGAACTAATAATTATTGTTCTAAATTTAAACTCTACAACATCAAATAAAACGTCAAGACCATTAAAATTATACTCGTATATTATTACATTGCCTTTCTCATCTCCACTAAACGGGTTGCTTTTATAATCTGAACCTAAGATTTTTATTATTTTTCCTACTGTATCAGTAAAAAAATTAATTTTCTCATTATCAATATAAATATTCAAGAAATCGTCATCGAATATATTTTGTAGAATTATTTCTTGATTATTATCCTCAATTTTTTTACCTTTTATTTTATTAATCCAATCCTGTTTACTATTGTTTGCTACTGTATTTTCTGCAAAACAAAACAAGGTTAGCATACTAAAAAGTAACACAATATAATATTTTATTTTCATCCTTTCCTCATGCGCCGAAGGCGTCCCTCTAACATTTGCTTAACCTGCGTTTTGTTTGGCGCGGTTTTTGCCGAGCGTAGCGAAGTGCAAAAATCCGTGACAAGCAAATAAGTCAGGTTGAAGCAGTTGTTAGTTTATTTTTTTGTCCGTATTACTGATGTAATAATAATCAGTATCCCTGCTGCGAAAGAAAAATAACTTACTGGTTCTCCGATATTTGAAAAACCTATTAATAGTTGTAAAACACCTAACAGGATCGTACTAATTGATTGTGATTTATTCATTTGACCCATTTTCAATTCTTTACCGAAAAAATAAATAAACATTATTATCGTGATTACAACTAAAACAAAAAGAACAGAATTCATTTTTTCCTTCTTATTTAAAATTCAAATTTTATTAAAATTCTTTAGTTACTGACAAGTTTCCAAATAATTCGTTATCCAAAAATTACATTATTTTTTCTTCAACAAAATATTCCTATCTTCATAATAATCATTATGTGTAGAAGGGTTTTAAGCACGTAAACTGTTTTAATCATTGTTCTTTATTTTTTTAATTACTAAAAGCAATAAGGATTCTTTATTACAAGAGCTAGTCCGATCAATTGTTGACAGTTTATTTTACTCAATATTATTGTCTTTATTTTTTTGTAGCTTCATTCTTACTAAGACAAAAACAATCCTATTAATCAATTCCATTAATGTGTCGAACTGTTATAAGCATTAATTAAATTCATGTAATTTCAAAAAAACAGAAGCCTCGTTACAGCATTTTACAATACATTTTTCCTCGCGCGCCGAAGGCGTCAAACTAACATTTGCTTAACCTGCAATTCCGGCCCGAAGGGATTGGCGTGGTTTGTGCCGAGCGAAGCGACCAGCACAAACCATGACAACAGGAATTGACAGGTTGAAGCAGTTGTTAGAGATTTCTTTTTATAACAACAGTATCTAGATTTCTATCGTTCATATTTTCATAATATGCTACTGAATAATAGCTTTTATTAATGCTATTTTCTATTTGCTTTATTGATGGTGTATATATAAATAATCCATTTATTTGAAGTGATCTTAATATCTCTGCATATTTGTCTTTATACTTTGTAACCGTCAATTTCAGAGCAACTTGACTAGTTCTTCGGAAGTAATCTTGTAGGGAAGCAGCTTCTCGATTTCTGCTTCAGTCCTGCACAGCGGCAATCGGTCAAAGATAAAACAAAAATAGAAATACGGATCATGACCGTTTGCTTTTGCCGTTTCAACCAGGCTGTAGATTCCAGCGCTCGCGTGCGCTCCACGGGGACTGCCCGAGAACAGCCAGTTCTTTCTGCCGATCACAAACGGACGTATGGCATTTTCAACCGCGTTCGTATCAGGCGTCAACAAGGGATGATCTATGTAGCGCGATGCCAGCGGAAACTCTGCCAAGGCGTACGATATCGCCATTCCGAGTTTGCTTTGCGGTGCAACGGTCAGTGCATTGCGGGACAACCACATGCGTAAGTCCGACAAATACGGTTCGGCCTTTCGTTTCCGCCGTGAAAGGAACGTTGACTCATCGATTGCTTTCTCGTCAAGCTGCTTCCGCAACTCTCGCTCGACTTCATAGAGATTCGCGATGAGCTTGATTGCCTCAGGGGCGTTACCGGTTTTCCCGGCAACCTCCCATGCTTCAACAAATTTCCGCCTGATATGCGCAAAGCATCCGACATGGACGAGGTCTGGTCGATACGACGGGTGCTTTTCATCATGAAACCGGGCATAGCCCTTGTACCCGTCGGTTTGCAGGAAATAACCCTTGAAACCCGAGAGCAAGGATTCCGCGAAGGTTCCTGCACGGGAGTGATGATATGAAAACCGGTGAATCGGTTTTCCGTCATGGAACCCGCGCTGCACCCACATATACGATTTCGATGTATTGTTCTTTCCGCTCTCGTCGAGAACCTGTACCGTTGTCTCATCCATGAGAAGAACTGGAGAGTTCATCAGATCGCGGTTCATGAGATCGATGAGAGGCCCGATTGCCCGCCCCACGGCGATTGCCTGATTCGAGAGCGTCGCGCGTGAGATTCCCAAACCATAGCGCTCAAGCACTTTCGACATTCGGTAGAATGGAATGGAATCGGCATACTTGGCCGTCATGAAGAACGCCGTCGTGCGGTTCGAGAAATCGCTTCCAGGAATGACCTTCACCGGAGGAGGAGCGATCAGGATCGGAGCAGTCTCTGATTCCTCAAACCTCTCGCACGCACATGGTCCGTACTTATGGCGAACATGAACGATCTTTACGAAATGCGCCGGAACAAGGTCATACTCGCTTGATCGTTCTTCGCCGATGACCGGCCGGTCTTTACCGCAGCACGGACAGGCGCGATCCGTACCTGCAAGCTCATGAATCTTTTCAACAACCGGCAACGGGATGTCTTTCGGTTTGCGTCCGCTTTTCTTTCTCTGGTGTTCGGCGACCTTGATCTCCTGGACAGGCGGCGCTTTCTCGTCAGCATGTGCTTCAGCTTCGTCGAACAAGAGGTACTGGGGATCCTTTTCGAAATGCTTCTTTTCAGAAGACTTTCCGAACAATTTCTGACGGATCAGGAAGTAGTTTTCTTTCCAGATTTGTATCTCATGATCTTTGTTCTGTATTGTAAGTTGAAGGCCATTAACGATTTCTTTAAGAGCCTCAATTTCTTTTTCAAGTTCCGTCATCGTTTTCGGCATGATAGAATTCTATCATGCCGGAATTTTGATGGCAAGAGAAATATTACCCGGCGATGGAACACTGCACTTCTTTGTGAGCTTTCCAGATATCGATACCGCGTAGCAACAATCGAATCTGGTTTCTTGTGATTTCTGTCAGATCCGATTCTCCCTGCGGCCAGGGAAAGCTGTCCTTTTCAAGACGTTTGAGCCACAGGCAAAAACCAGTCCGATCCCAATACAAGACTTTAATAACCTTCTTCGTCTTGCCGCAGAAAACATAATATGAGCCATCGAATGGTCCTGAAGAACGTTCTGCCTGAACAAGTGCTGATAATCCGTTAATCTGTTTCCTCATATCTGTGTACCCCAACTGGACAAATACCCGTGTGTCTTTCCTCAGAATCATATGATGTTCTCCTTTGGGAAAATTTCATATGAATTCTGAGTATTGTACTTATGGGGTGAATTTGACGGTTACTATACTTTTCTAGATTTATATCTTCATTTATTAAACTACGGCGAAAATGATTAGAAAAAGACATGTGAGCTATAACTGTGCCCCATTTATTTGGTTCAAATTTATAATCAAACCAATTGGTGCATGCAATATAATTATTATCAGAAATATATTGATCAATACCAAATATATCTTTATAACCAGCATGTTCTAAATACTTTAATAATTCATATTCTTTTCCACAACCAATATCCATAACTGGTTCCAGCAATCTGAATTGGTTTAGCCTTAATAAAGTATATTGAAAAGAACCGGAATATTCGGAACAAGGAATATACAGTTGGTTATCGCATTTGTGATACTCATTTTCAGATAATGCATTTAATAACTGTTCTCTATGGTTAATCACTATTGATTCAATTAATTCATTATCGTAGTTGTCTGTACTTATTTGTTTTAACTTTTTAACAAGGTTTATATAAATATCATTAATTCGGTTTATTGTTTCATTTGAGAGAGATATGTATTGATTGTTTTGAATACACTCAGAAACAAAATAATTATATATTGAACCAGAAAAACTTTGTATTTTCTCATTTGTATTAATTTGCTGATATAAATATAAATTATTTTTAATCAGTTTAATAATATTAAGCTTTGTATGTTCGTCTTGTAAATACTCAATAACGCCGTTCAAATTTATTCCTTTTCCTCGCCGCGCCGAAGGCGTCGCTCTAACATTTGCTTAACCTGCATTGCGAAGCAATGTCAGGTTGAAGCAGTTGTTAGTCGCTTCTCTCTTATTGCATTTCAAATGATTTGATTTGGAAGATTTTACAGGTTTCTTTCTATTATTTGCTGCTTTTAATACTTATACTCATCATCTTTTGTACTAGTTTCTTTTTTTATTATATCTCTTTCACATTTATTTCTTTCATTTCTCTTTTTTGGACATATCTTTACCAGGTCTTTTACTATCTTGGAGTCGCTATACTCTTACACCCATTCTCTTTACGTTTCAGGAAGCTTTATCTTACACAATATTTCATGTGCAGGAACTTCTTCATACGTTTCCAAGGTCATAATGATTTCCATTGCCGCATGACATATAGGACAATGATCTACACATTCCGCTTCTTCCATCTCTATTTCCATCGGAAATATTTTCTGCAGTTTTTCTAACTTATCGCTGTATTGGTTTGAGTATAATCCATAATTCCGTACTGTTACAGTATGAGGGACAGGTATGTGATTCATGTATCGAGATACAAACAGTTCCTTATCCAACTCAATTCGCGTCTCTTTCCCTGCATGACGTTCAATATAACTAAATGTTCCTTTCTCTTCGTTTTCCACCAATTCTTGATTAAGGTTTATCACTACACCCTTAGCGGCGTGTGCTAAATATCCTATTATCTTTTGTACATTTCCCTGATAATATGTTGCGTATACATTCCATTCGCGATCATTAATATCCTTCTGTTCAGGAATATCTTGTATATGTTTTCTCTGTAATTCTTTAACAAGATATTCTTTTATCACATCAGTAATTCGCGTATATGATATCGTTCCTAACGGCATCCAGTCACCGTTACCAGTCAGTCCACCATCAGATAACACGCAATGTATATGCGGTTTATAAGACATCCCCTTTCCATGTGTTTGAAATACCGCTATACATCCAGGGGTTATTCCATAATATTTCGATATGTTATTTATTGCACGCTTTACACATTCGAAAAAAGCGTTCATGAAATCTTTCTTATTTCTGAGCCACACGCCAGTGAAAACCTGTGGAATTGATATGACTAAATGAAAGTGATTAACATTTAATACAGATGTTAATACCTTATCCTCCCATCTTTTCTGGTTCGCTTTATAACAGATAGGACAACCACGTTGGTTACAGGAATTATATACAGTTGCGATTGTTCCACATTTTGTGCATTGCACAACTCGGCCGCCATACCGGGTTGTTTTACACTCCCTCATATTCTGAAGAGAGCGTTTTTGTTTCGCATCAAGCTTAAAGGATCTTTTAAGCGCAACAGAGCATATCTGCTCGAGTATACGGTTCTTCATGCATAGCTTGTATGCACAAATTCCTTTTCCTGCCTAACATATTCTTTCTTTTCCTCGGCGCCGTAGGCGTCCGACTAACATTTAGTTAACCTGCATTTCCGGCCCGCAGGGCTTGGCGGAATTTTTGCTGAGCGTAGCGATTGGCAAAAATTGTGACAACAGGAAATGTCAGGTTGAACTAGTTGTTAGATAATTTTTCCTTTATACAACAGTAAATCAAACCAATTTCATTTCCAGATAATTCAATGCGGTCATTTAACGATGAATAACATTCTATATTCTTAAAACCAGAATTTTCCAAAAAAAACATACCTTCAGGATATGTCCAATTTCGAAATATGTGGTTTTCTTGAATAAAATTAATTACTTTAGATCCTTTTAATATTTTTATTTTTTGAGTTTCGATTAAATAACTTTTTAATAAATCCACTTTATAATCTAATTTTACTTTATATTTGAATCCATTATCTTTGAAGATATGTTTACGATTTTTAATATATTTTATTATTCCTAAAATATTTTCCTGATGAAGAATAAATACTCCTCCTGGATTTAATGAATTATAAATTGTATTTAATGTGTTCTTAATATTTTCATTTGATAAAATATGCCCAAATGCTCCATATGAAAATATACAATCATATTTTTCTGCATTTAAATCGTTAGTGAATTTTAGCTTATATTCATCATTGCTTACTTTTTTTTGAGCTAATTTTAACATTTTTTCTGATACATCATATCCAGTTACAGAATACATATTTTTTGAGAAAAATAATGAATCTATTCCAGTCCCACATCCAAAATCCAGTATTTTATCTATTTTGATTAAAGATTTTTTACTTAAAATAAATTGTATAAAATCAAAAATCTTCTTGGGATTTTTTTGATATACTTTTTCCATTATCAAATCATAATATTCAGCTCCAGATTCATAACTTGTATTCACTGATTATTATCCTTTTAATACTTTTTCCTCGCCCGCCGAAGGCGTGTATCTAACATTTGCTTGACCTGCTTTGCCGTGCCCGAAAGGGCTTGGCGTAAAACTTGCAGAGCGTAGCGACAGCAAGTTTTATGACAAAGGCAATGTCAGGTCGAAGCAGTTGTTAGGCGAATGTTTTTATTTCAGTTGAATATAATGTGGAATTATATCAAGATATTTATTCCCTTTTAGGTGGAAACCTTCTGGAATGATTCCAAGTTGTATAAATCCAATTTTTTTATATAGATTTAGCGCAGCCTGATTTGTTGCAACTACAGCATTAAATTGTAAGATGCGAAACTTATTATCTTTTGCTGCCTGTAACGAATGAATAACGAGTTTTTCACCAATTCGTTCACCACGGTGTCCGTTTTTTACTGCGTATGATGCATTTGCTATATGACCACATTTGCCAATATTGTTTGGATGTAATATATACAGTCCAACAAGCTCATTATCATTAAAAGCCACAGCAGTTAATGTTTGATTCTTAAAAAAAGATAAACCGGTCTCAACTGATAGACAGTCTTCTTGGGGAAAAGCATTGCCCTCTTCTACAATACTATTCCAGATATTAATCATTTCAGGAATGTCTTTCTCGGAAAATGGGCGAATACTGAATGTCATGAATTGTCCTCCAAAATACGTTGAAAAGGTTGATTTATACTATTTGCAACTGTGATCTATACAATATATTATTGGCTCTATATTTGCCATAAAAAAAGTGGAAAAGAGGGTTTTGTATTTTTCGTAGTAAAGTATTTACCAATAAAATCTATGTGCTTTTCTGGTAAAAAAATGCTACAAAATATTATGCGTAAATAAAGCGTTTAAAATATATATCATCGAAAGTGCTTAAAATAATCTGTTATCAATGAATTGATTTATTTGAAATTAATTAATTTAATCCGCGCCCGCAGGGTCCGCCTAACATTTGCTTAACCTGTATTTTCGTGCCCGCAGGGCTTGGCGTAAAACTTGCCGAGCGAAGCGACAAGCAAGTTTTATGACAAAGAAAATATCAGGTTGAAGCAGTTGTTAGGTTTTTTTCTTTTCTCGCTTGCAAGCATTTGTCCCACATATGAGATCTGATGTCTGATTCTGCCATTTCCATTAAGTGCGCATAAGCATAAATTCCATTATCAAACAAATAGTATTCGTTGGTTTCAAAACTTACGCTATAAACATAACCATTTGCTCGTTTTCCATCTTTAAATGCTTTTACAATAAAACCATTTTCATCACGAAACACATTAATTTCATAGCTCATTCCATCAACTTCCACATTTTTTGTTTCAATCTTTTCCATAATTTATCTCCTATAATATTTTTATAACTTACTTAAGTAAATTATTGCTGTAACACACGTAGTATCTTAAATGAATAAGAAAACATTGTAGAAAAATCTACAAGTGAGAAAACTATTATAAATACAATAAATAAAGTGTATAACAAATTTATGATTTTACTTTTTGATTTATTATTAAGCCTGTCAACTAGCTTCATAGTAAAACGACACCAAATAACAGAATAAACAAACATCATTATTCCAATGTGTTCTTTTTTTATTGTAGAAACTGCATACAAAATAATGATTATATTTGATATATAAACGATTAGGTTAAAAAACAAATAGACAATTTGTTCCTTTTCATCAGTAATTAGTGCAAGTGTGAAAATAGTTTCTTTATCCATTGTTAGCCAAATAACAACCGATAATAAAATAAAACAATAACCTAAAATAATCATGATTATTGTTTGTTGTGACATACTTTGTATGAATGTCCCTACTGAAATCAGTATGCCAAATGCTGTTAATCGATTAATATTCTTGTCTATCCAGTTTTGAATAAAAAAAGTACCAGATGGGTTTTTATCATCGCGGTTTTGTGAATTTGCTATCTTTTCAATAATAGACTTTGTAAAATTACTAAACATTTTTCCCTCTTTTCTGCGCCCGCAGGGTCAACCTAACATTTGCTTAACCTGCGTTTTGTTTGGCGCGGTTTTTGCCGAGCGTAGCGAAGTGCAAAAATCCGTGACAAGCAAATAAGTCAGGTTGAAGCAGTTGTTAGATCGCCAACTGTTAAACAATTCAGTTTATAACCAACTACATCAATGTTAGAAAACGATTTGCAGTACCATTAAAAACCCGAAGGCTGAATCCTTATGACTTGTTATAATGTGAAGACTGAGGCAACTCTTCTGCATATCGTTTTCTAACATCTGATTCTGGAAGTTTTTTACATAAGTGGTATGAAGTCAACTTCATCAACGAAAGAAAAAGTTTTAATCACGATAACACTTTAAGTAATAAACTAGGTGCAAACTGTATAACCGTTTTTCAGAGTGTTATCATCTGTTGTACTTTTTCTTAAGTCTATTTTCAGTGACAGTTTACTTCAGTTATACACAATCTTCTTCCAAATCTATTCTTTTATCTTCTATTAATAAGTGTAGATTGGTCGAACTAACATTTGCTTAACCTGCGAGGCGTCATGGCGCGATTCTTGCCGAGGAGCGTAGCGACGACTAGCAAGAATCGTGACATAGCCGAGTCAGGTTGAAGCAGTTGTTAGATTTTTCTTCTTTAATGTTCATGTCTATGATGCATATCAGGATAATGACTATGTTCATGTGTTATTTCATCATGCTCATGTATATGCGAATGTTTTGTATGAGTATCAAAGTTTTCACCATGTGAATGATTATGATGATCATCGTCGTGAGTATGCATGTGTATATGAACCATTCTACTATGAAAGTGACTATGTTTATGTGATATTTTATTACTAAAAATGATTCCAATAAATAACAGTATAAATGCAATAATAGTTATGAAGCTAAATTTCTCTCTAAGAAATAAATACGCAGCAATTATTCCCCAAAATGTTGATGAGCTAAATAATATTTGACTTCTAGTTGCTCCTAAATTCTGTGCAGAAGTTACATATAGAAAAATACTAATACCATATGAGAACACGCCGATTAATAAACCAATACCAATATATTGTATTTCAATTTTATTGCCGGATAAGAACATTCCAATCATTAAATTTACTGTTCCACCAAATAGACCCTTTATGAAAGTAGTTGCTTGAGGTGTAGTTCCATCGATAATTGCTGTTAAATGATTATCAACACCCCAGCAAATACATGCCAATATAATAAATAAAGCAGAAATGATTCCGCTGGAATTTTCTTGCGAGCATATAACAATACTTGATAAAAGCGTAAAAATTATTCCAAGTAATGTATATCGACCAAGGCTTTCTTTAAATATTATAACTCCTAACAGAGCAGTCGCAACTAACTCCATATTGAGCCAAATTGAAACTGACATTGAGTTTGCTGATTTCAAACCAACCATTAGAAATAACGGACCTAACAAACCACCAAATAGGACGATTCCTATAAGATGTTTTTTTGTGCCTTTTGTATTTAACAATACTAGTTTTTTTGATTTATTAATTATCATGTAAGGCAAAAAAGCGATACTTGCGCCAAGGTATAATAAACCTGCAAGTTGGAAACTATTAAGATGTGAAAGAGTTAATTTACTTAACGGTGTTGCAATTCCAAAAAGCAAGCCGGCTGCTAAACCCATTATTATTGCGATAATTTGCATTCGTTCGTTTTTCCTCGGCCCGAAGGGTCAATCTAACATTTGCTTAACCTGCGTTTTGTTTGGCGCGGTTTTTGCCGAGCGCAGCGAAGTGCAAAAATCCGTGACAAGCAAATAAGTCAGGTTGAAGCAGTTGTTAGATCGCCAACTGTTAAACAATTTAGTTTATAACCAACTACATCAATGTTAGAAAACGATTTGCAGTACCATTAAAAACCCGAAGGCTGAATCCTTATGACTTGTTATAATGTGAAGACTGAGGCAACTCTTCTGCATATCGTTTTCTAACATCTGTTCCTGCAAGTTTTTGCACAAGTGGTATGAAGTCAACTTCATCAACGAAAGAAAAAGTTTTAATCACGATAACACTTTCAGTAATAAACTAGGTGCAAACTGTATAACCGTCTTCCAGAGTGTTATCATCTGTTGAACTTTTTCTTAAGTCTATTTTCAGTGACAGTTTACTTCAGTTATACACAATCTTCTTCCAAATCTATTTCTTTTTCTTCTATTAATAAGTGTAGATTGGTCGAACTAACATTGGTTTAACCTGCGTTTTGTTTGGCGCGGTTTTTGCCGAGCGCAGCGAAGTGCAAAAATCCGTGACAAGCAAATAAGTCAGGTTGAAACCGTTGTTAGTCGCTTTCTCTTGATATAAACACACCACCAAATAAACTTGTCATTGCATAGAAAGTGATATATTGATCATTATTTATTGATAACCGCACATAATATTTTGTCCCAGATCCTGGACCAACTGGACCAAACAATGACCAACAAACACTTAATCCTGTGATATTTTGATAGTTCTTTTTTACATATTTAACAATTCGTTGTCGCAAGTAATAAATATATATTACATACACAGGAATAACGACAGCTATACTCATTAAAAATGATTTCATTGTAACTTCCTTTTATTATGATTATCAATTAAACTCATCAATCAAAAAAGTTAAAATACTCAATTATTACCGGTTATTAAATATTCTGCTTTAATTAATTTTGATACATGTTGATTGCTTATTGTATCAACTGGATTAAATCCGTTTCGTGTATACATCTCGGTAATAGGTTTTCTGTTTCCATCATAATCTAATCGTATGTATTTTTTATTCATTTCTCGTCCATATTCTTTTACCCACTTAAGTATTCTATCAGAGTAATTCTTACCACAATACTTATTACTGATAACAAATTTGTAAAAAAAATATGTTGAATTATCAGTTACTTCTGGCCAATACAACCGATCATACTCAACTAAAATGAAACCACCAATAATTTCATTATTAATTATTCCTACATAAAAAACGGGATTCTCATATTTTTTATTCAATGCCTCAAGAGTAAATTGAGATTCATCCCATAATGGTTTATTCATTGATCGCAACCATTTTACTTTCTCAATATAGATAGAAAGTAATGTATTTATTTCAGTAGAATCAGCTGTTTTTATCGTTAACATAAATTCCTTTAATTTCTTTCCTCGGCGCCGTAGGCGTCCGACTAACATTTGCTTAACCTGCGTTTTGTTTGGCGCGGTTTTTGCCGAGCGTAGCGAAGTGCAAAAATCCGTGACAAGCAAATAAGTCAGGTTGAAGCAGTTGTTAGAAACTTTTTTTTCGTTATATGCAATAGAAAGGCCAGAACGCTTCCCAATTTCATATAATAGAAGATTTTTCTTTGTATAATTTTCATTAGTATATTTTTCATATAGAACATCTTCGATACTTTTATTTAATATCTTTTTCCTAAAAAGAAAAACCAATCCATCTTTTTATCATCAGTTTCTTTAAGATCTTTTTTAATCTTTTTTTTAAGCATTTTCTTTTAAGCATTTCTGAATTTACAGTGATTATTTTTAGTGGTTCCATCTACATAATTGTGTCTTTAAAAAATACAATATTTGTCTATTTATTATAGCTCACTATTTTTTTTAAATAATAAAAATCTTGTTTAAAAGTTTTTATACAAAACTCTACTTGCTTGAATTTAATAGTAATATCATAAAAATTCACGCTTAAAGAACTTTTCTTGTTTTTCCCAATTATAACATCCAAAAAAATATCCACCAATCATCCAAACTAAATAATGAATAAATACCAAGAAGATACTATTTACTTTATTCAATAAAACAAAAGGCACAATACTAGACGTACCACAAATAGAACCCCAAAACAAAGATCCGTAAAGCATTGCATATTTCTGTTTTCCTAACAGTCTTAACTTAACCCATTTCTCATTAATCATCGTGTGACTCCCTAAAAGAATTTATCAGTGCTTTTTAAAAGGATATTCATTCTTACGTAGTTGAGAAGAACTATATTTCTTTTCTCCGCGGCGGCGCAGCCGTCTTTCTAACATTTGCTTAACCTGTAATTCCGGCCCGAAGGGATTGGCGTGAAAATTGCACTAAAGGAGCGTAGCGACGACTGCAATTTTCATGACAAAAGGAATTATCAGGTTGAAGCAGTTGTTAGATAATTTTTTTCTTACCAAACTTCAATTAATTGTTTCAAATAATCTTTATCAAAAGATACGGAAGAGAATATCTGCTCATATTTACTATCAGCAGTCAAATCTCCAGGCGGATTACCAAGAGTATCAAAAAGCAATCTATATCTTGGTAAATCATTCTCATTTATTTCAAAGTATTTTTTAATATTTTGTGGAACTGATGTGAAATCGTAAGCTTCGCTATTTATTACTGCAGAATTATATTTTTTAATTTTCAATATTTTATAGTAGTTATGATTTGATGTTGTTTCAAAATCCCAAGTATTATTTCCCAATTTAACTGCCTTTATTTTTAAACTAATTAGCAATTTCTTATTTTCAATTTTCCAATCACCAAAAATATATTGGATATCATTTAATCCAGCATGATCTTTGTAAACCCTGAACATTCTATTTGGATAAAAAGTAATTGAAATTCCTAATCCACTATTTTCTATATACTGATTATTATAAGTATCAACAAACCAAGAACCAATATTGTTTATTTCATCACTGGTTAATTTATATTTTTTAATAAAATAGAAACTATTATTAACACTCTTAAAATTAGTATCTACAGATTCAAATATACCTTCGTCTATAAATGATTGATATTGATTTTTTTTATTACAACTAACAAGAAATGCACTTATCATACATACAATTAATACTACAGTTATTTTCTTCATTTTTCCCCGCCCGCCGGAGGCGTGTATCTAACATTTGCTTAACCTGCGAGGCGTAATGGCGCGATTCTTGCCGAGGAGCGTAGCGACGACTAGCAAGAATCGTGACATAGCCGAGTCAGGTTGAAGCAGTTGTTAGATTTCTGTTTCTTTCTTCTTCCCGCTTGTTTTACTTTTTTTATTCTTATATTGATTTAGTTTAATATTATTGTATAAAACTCCAAATAATCCTACTAATACTAAAGCAGGTATCCCTTTTACTTTAACATAAACATTTTTATCTGAATAAAACTCAATAATTTGTTGCAACAAGTTTCTATCATATTTTGAATTCATTATTTTTATTAATAATATTACTGAAGAAATAATACCTATAATCAAAAAAACTATTGAACCATTTAATTGTGCAGTGAATTTATTTCTTTTTATTTTTATATTCTCGTTTTCAATCTGTGTTACCGTTTTATCCTTAAAAGAATAACCACAATCACATTTCAATGAGTTAGGCGGATTAATTAATCCACATTTTGGACATTCCATAGTCTTTCCTTTTCATGTTGTTTAAAAATTACGATAATAATCTTATTCGTTTTTATTTGTAAAACCACCAACTATTGTGTTACATAATAAACAGTATTACTAATCATTAATACGAATGATAGTTGATATAAAACCTCAAGCTAATAACATATTTAGTAAAAAGACCACGGATCAAAAATAATAATCATTTTTATCTCAAATTAACAATATTACAACAATATAGACTTTTTGTATTCGTCATTTTTTTCCTCTGCCCGAAGGGTCAGTCTAACATTTGCTTAACCTGCGAGGCGTAATGGCGCGATTCTTGCCGAGGAGCGTAGCGACGACAAGCAAGAATCGTGACATAGCCGAGTCAGGTTGAAGCAGTTGTTAGGTGAAATTTCTTTAATAAATACTAAATCAATCTATTGCATTTTACAAACTGTAAAAACTATATCATCAAAATTATTATCATCAATAATATCATTGCAATAATAACGTTTCCCGTTCTGAATATTTTCTGAATACATACATGCGCCATTATGCCAATATTGTTGAACCTCATTAATTATACACACATTGTAATATGTAATAAAACCATTTTTAATTGCTTTTACAGAGAAGGAAAATGGTAATTTCGATTTTATTTTATTTCTTTTTTTAGGTTCAACAGAAAAAGATTCTAATACTAAAGGTCTTCTTGTAATTTCTCCAAATACTTCGAGTTCTTCGTGAAAACCAACACCTTGGATATATTTTGAATTTGTTGATTCGATAGTTATATTTATTATCTCATTTTTAACAACTTGAATTCTATCAATCATTAATAATAACTTATCATTATATTGTACTGGTTTACCTTTTGATTCTTTAAACAATTCCTCATAAATACTCATTTTCTATATCACCTTTATTAAGCATGTAAATTAACTATTAATTATTTGTTACAATATGTTTTATTATTTAATTACGATCTGTATGTATATTTTGTTTATAAAATAATTAATAAATTTAAGAAACTAAAAATATAATATATCTTCTGCGCCGAAGGCGTCCACCTAACATTTGCTTAACCTGTATTTTCGCGCCCGAAGGGCTTGGCGCATTTTGTGCGTCAGGAGCGTAGCGACAGCACAAAATGTGACAAAGAAAATATCAGGTTGAAGCAGTTGTTAGAACTCTTCTACATATTTTATAGATTTCAGAATCTCTTTTTTTTATTTCTTCCATTGATTTATTAATTAGTTTTACAATTTCATTAAACTTTGTATTCTTTGTAAAATATTCATTTGAATATTGGTACATAAATGTTGGGCTATCTTTTAGACTATCGTATGTACAGAATTCTTTTTTTTGTTTTGACTTCCAATTTGAGTCAAACCAAATATTTCTCTTCCTAAGTTCACATGCAATTTCTTCAGTTTTCCCTTTTTTTAACATAAATATTTTACGATAATACTTATCTTCAATTTGAATTCCTATTATATAAAAATCATTTTCCCAGAAAATATCTACAATTGGATGATTATGAGAAAAACCAAAAGTTGGTTTAAATGTATATCCACAATTTAACAATTCATTTATATTGATGTTCCGTGTAATATATTCCAACAAACAACTTGCACCATATTTTATAAATACATCGTGCATTCTGAGCTCTTGTAATGGAGCCAATAAACCTGGATTACTCCAGTTAAAATTATAAACTTCTTTAATGATGTTCTCTGAAATGATATCAATCAACAATTGAACCATTTTAATGTAATCTTCAAAAAGAAGTTTATGATATTCATTAGTGATATTCAGTTTAGAAAAGTCTTTAATTAATTTGGAATAATCTTTAACTTTCCATTTACTCATATCAAAATAGAATTTCTGTGGTAACAAGGTTAGTAATAAATAGACGTCAGCCTTTTTATTTTCAATTTTTCGAGCCTGTTTATCACCTAATATATCTTTTACTTTATTTTCAATGATAAATATTTTACCATTTGCTTTTATTCGTAAATCAATATTATCCTTTTCACGTTCAACAATTAATTCTGTTTTTAATTTCTCTTTGAACAAAATAGTAAATACTTGGCTATTCAAATTATCTTCTTCAGTTTCTAAAGCCCATGAAATGAAATTTGTATGAAATAATTCCTTAGAAGAAAGTGAAACCCTGAACAATGGAGATCTCTTTATCTGTTCATATTTATCCATCTTTTTTCCTCTTGCGCCGAAGGCGTCGTTCTAACATTTATTTAACCTGCATTGCGTACATTGGCGCACTTTTTGCCGAGCGAAGCGACTAGCAAAAAGTGTGACAATAGCAATGTCAGGTTGAAATAGTTGTTATCCAATTTCTGGTTTCAGTTCTGCTGTAGCTTCGTTTTCAACTAATTTGTGTACTAAGCTTTTTACTTTTACAAACGTTACCAACGTCTTAAATTTTATTCCGTAACAAAAATATTTCCTACAGAAAGCTCCGTTTTGTTTTTTACTCTACAACAGCTTTGTACTAAACATTTTTTTTACCTTTTCTTTTTCTTTTCTTCTATTATAAAAGACCAAATCCAGTCCAATTATCTTGATTCGTTTCTGCAAAACATCAAGATCCTATTGTATAAAACTATAGACTGATAACCAGTAACTGAATCAGTTTTCTTATTTTGATTTGTTTCATACAAGCCACTGTAAGGTTATTTCTCGAAAACAATTGTGCAGGATTCTCATTTTACTGCTGAATAACCACAGTAATCTAAAAACCTTATATCCAGGATCTTTTCAATTCAAGATGTTAAAATCAAATGAAAAGCAACGTCCTACAGTCGCCTTTTATTCTTGGTAGTAGAAACGGAACACTGTTTTGCTGTTTTACTTTTAGTGTATCTTCGGCATTTGTCGCGAGAACTTGCACCGTATTCCAAATTATATTTCGAGATTTATTAGCGTTCTTAGTTCTTCCATCCTCGCCCGCCGAAGGCGTGGGGATAACATTTGCTTAACCTGCGTTTTGCTTGGCGCGGTTTTTGCCGAGCGCAGCGAAGTGCAAAAATCCGTGACAAGCAAATAAGTCAGGTTGAAGCAGTTGTTAGTTTTTTCTTAATCAATACTAGTTATGTGTAGAAATGTCTTAAACAAGTTAACTGGTTTAATTTCTTTTATACATTTCCATTTTGTGTAGATGCATTTTTATCAGAACAACTGGTCTAATTATATTTAACAATATTAATTCTTTCTCTTAATCATGTTTATTATGTGTAGAAGAGGTCTCATCAGATTAACTGGTTCAAGTCCCTTTTAAATCATTTCTAATTATGTGTCGAACTGTTACAGCATTTTAATGTTCTTCTGTCCTCGGGCGCCGAAGGCGTCAAACTAACATTTGCTTAACCTGCGTTTTGTTTGGCGCGGTTTTTGCCGAGCGTAGCGAAGTGCAAAAATCCGTGACAAGCAAATAAGTCAGGTTGAAGCAGTTGTTAGATCGCCAACTGTTTAACAATTCAGTTTATAACCAACTACATCAATGTTAGAAAACGATTTGCAGTACCATTAAAAACCCGAAGGCTGAATCCTTATGACTTGTTATAATGTGAAGACTGAGGCAACTCTTCTGCATATCGTTTTCTAACATCTGTTCCTGCAAGTTTTAGCACAAGTGGTATGAAGTCAACTTCATCAACGAAAGAAAAAGTTTTAATCACGATAACACTTTCAGTAATAAACTAGGTGCAAACTGAATTACCGTTTTTCAGAGTGCCATCATCTGTTGAACTTTTTCTTAAGTCTATTTTCAGTGACAGTTTACTTCAGTTATACACAATCTTCTTCCAAATCTATTTCTTTTTCTTCTATTAATAAGTGTAGATTGGTCGAACTAACATTTGCTTAACCTGCAACGCGTCAATTGGCGCAAAACTTGCCGAGCGTAGCGACCAGCAAGTTTTGTGACAATAGCGTTGACAGGTTGAAGCAGTTGTTGGACGTCTTTTTATTTAATTAATATCATTAGAACTTATTTTCTTGAAATAAAACCTTTTTCTGGTGACCACTCACATATTCCATTAATAAAAAACTTGTTATTACACAATTCATCGCCATCACCTAGTGTTTTATCACGCAAAAAACCACTTCCTAAATAATGAGATGTTAAATAATCTAATCTGCAAAGAGATGGTAACATTTCTTCTGTATTAAATAATTTACATAATTTTTTTATTCCACATTCATATGTATTTAAATAGAATTCATTTTCATTTACTTTTTTGTACTCAATCTTCCAATCATATTCTGGTAGCTTATTTTCAATAGATTTTTTGGTATGACTTTCAGCTTTCTTTAACATTCCGCCAATATATGCTTTTTTTACCAGCCATAAACAATTCTTTGGGATAATCTTTAATGAGTTCTCGCTTGCTCTCCAAATCCATATATTAGCTTCATCTTTTTGCATTCCTAATTCTAAAAATGATTTATACCATGCAATATAAATTACACCCATTATATAACTTGATCTAAATATACTGTCACCAATTTCGGGAACATTAGGAACTATCAGCTTTAATTGATATTTAATCTGCTTCTTCAGATCGCTATAATATTTTGTTCCTTTCTCATTTATTATGTCTTTTTTACTCAAAAACAACAAAAATGCACTCATTCCATAGATCATTTTTTTCTCCATTTTTGCACCGCGACAGCGGTGTCCGTCCAACATTTGCTTAACCTGTATTTTCGTGCCCGCAGGGCTTGGCGTAAAACTTGCCGAGCGAAGCGACAAGCAAGTTTTATGACAAAGAAAATATCAGGTTGAAGCAGTTGTTAGGTTTTTTTCTTTTCTCGCTTGCAAGCATTTGTCCCACATATGAGATCTGATGTCTGATTCTGCCATTTCCATTAAGTGCGCATAAGCATAAATTCCATTATCAAACAAATAGTATTCGTTGGTTTCAAAACTTACGCTATAAACATAACCATTTGCTCGTTTTCCATCTTTAAATGCTTTTACAATAAAACCATTTTCATCACGAAACACATTAATTTCATAGCTCATTCCATCAACTTCCACATTTTTTGTTTCAATCTTTTCCATAATTTATCTCCTATAATATTTTTATAACTTACTTAAGTAAATTATTGCTGTAACACACGTAGTATCTTAAATGAATAAGAAAACATTGTAGAAAAATCTACAAGTGAGAAAACTATTATAAATACAATAAATAAAGTGTATAACAAATTTATGATTTTACTTTTTGATTTATTATTAAGCCTGTCAACTAGCTTCATAGTAAAACGACACCAAATAACAGAATAAACAAACATCATTATTCCAATGTGTTCTTTTTTTATTGTAGAAACTGCATACAAAATAATGATTATATTTGATATATAAACGATTAGGTTAAAAAACAAATAGACAATTTGTTCCTTTTCATCAGTAATTAGTGCAAGTGTGTAAATAGTTTCTTTATCCATTATTAGCCAAATAACAACCGATAATAAAATAAAACAATAACCTAAAATAATCATGATTATTGTTTGTTGTGACATACTTTGTATGAATGTCCCTACTGAAATCAGTATGCCAAATGCTGTTAATCGATTAATATTCTTGTCTATCCAGTTTTGAATAAAAAAAGTACCAGATGGGTTTTTATCATCGCGGTTTTGTGAATTTGCTATCTTTTCAATAATAGACTTTGTAAAATTACTAAACATTTTTCCCTCTTTTCTGCGCCCGCAGGGTCAACCTAACATTTGCTTAACCTGTATTTTCGCGCCCGAAGGGCTTGGCGCATTTTGTGCGTAAGGAGCGCAGCGACAGCACAAAATGTGACAAAGAAAATATCAGGTTGAAGCAGTTGTTAGTTTATTTTTTTGTCCGTATTACTGATGTAATAATAATCAGTATTCCTGCTGCGAAAGAAAAATAACTTACTGGTTCTCCGATATTGAGAAAACCTATTAATAGTTGTAAAACACCTAACAGAATCGTACTACTTGATTGTGTTTTATTTATTTGACCCATTTTCAATTCTTTACCTACAAAATAAATAAACAACATTATCGTGATTACAAATAAACTAAAATGAACAGAATTCATTTTTACTTCTTATTTAAAATCCAATTTTTCTTAAAAATGCTTTAGTTACTGATAAGGTTCCAAATAATTCTTTATCCAAAGATTACATTATTTTTTCTTCAATAAAATATTCCAATCTTTTTAATAATCATTATGTGTAGAAGGGTTTTATGCACGTAAAATTTTTTAATCATTTTTCTTTATTTTTTAATTTACTCAAAGCACTAAGGATTCTTTATTACAAGAGCTAGTCCGATCAATTGTTGACAGTTTATTTTACTCAATTTTATTGTCTTTATTTTTTGTAGCTTCATTCTTACTAAGACAAAAACAATCCTATTAATCAATTCCATTAATGTGTCGAACTGTTATAAGCATTAATTAAATTCATGTAATTTCAAAAAAAAGAAGCCTTGTTACAGCATTTTACAATACATTTTTCTTCGCGCGCCGAAGGCGTCAAACTAACATTTGCTTAACCTGCGTTTTGTTTGGCGCGGTTTTTGCCGAGCGTAGCGAAGTGCAAAAATCCGTGACAAGCAAATAAGTCAGGTTGAAGCAGTTGTTAGGCGAATTCTTTTTCAAGAGACACTTCATATTCAACTTCGTCTAATTCAACATTACTCATATTAATACTTTTAAATTCTTTAACAATTATTCCATTTAAACTCTCTGGAATTTTCCTACTAGAAATATTTCTTTTATCAACTGGATAGCGAGCTTTATTCCATTTATTCTGTTTAACAGCCCAATTAACAATTCCTTTAATTGTTTCTTGCCCATATTTATTCCCAAAAGACTCTTTTTTAATCCATATTCCTAATTCTGGAATTTCACTTGTTAAATCATGTAATCCAGCACATCCAATAAATTCATGAGTGTCTTTTTTTGTTATAATAACTTGATAATTTGTTCCTTTCTTCATTTCTAATATAGAGTTGCTCAAAAAATCTATTGTTTCACTAATATCATTTGCAGGTTTCGGATACATATATTTTGTGGTTTCACTATTAAAGTTTTTAAATATTTCATTTGCAAATTTTAGATCAGCAGGCACTAATAATAATCTTTCTGTCTCAATAACTTCTAATGTAAGATCCATATAAATTCCTTCTTGTTAAAGTCATTAAAGAAACAATTATACAAAACATTATGTTTTGAAATTCTGTGGTTATTAAGTCTAAAAAATTTTAAGTAATTCAAATCACTTTTTGGGTATTCTTTATCTTCGCCGCCGAAGGCGTGCGCCTAACATTTGCTTAACCTGTAATTCCGGCCCGAAGGGATTGGCGTGAAAATTGCACCAAAGGAGCGTAGCGACGACTTGCAATTTTCATGACAAAAGGAATTATCAGGTTGAAGCAGTTGTTAGAACAAAATTCTTTTATCTATATGGTGTCTATTACAAGTTATACAGAAATCAACTTCTTCATAGGAATCAATATTATGCCAGAAATAATATCGACAGCTTCTGATTTGCTCTACACGTGCTAAACTAAATCCAACAAATCTTCTAACTCTTTTTAATAAATACTTCCCAATTTCAGGTTTATTAATATTTCTAAATACATATTTTATAACAACTGTTAAAATTTCATAATTCGTATAGAAAATTTGAACATATTGCATTGGGAAATACAATATTATATAAACAACAGGTAATAATAAACCAACCAGTGAATTATAATTTACTATCTCATCTGGATTATTGATAAACGAAACAAGTAAATAAGCAATCAATCCTATGGTAAATAGCATTCTTATTTCACTGCTGTCCAAGATAATTTCATAGACAAAACTCAAATTGCATACAACTGACATCTGGAGCGTGAACAGAAACTGGCGGCGACGACCCGGCAAACCAAAGGTTCAAATCAATACGTTGGAATAATGAAACAGAGATTTCCGAAATAAAATGTGTGAAGCATTTCGTTATACTGCCTGTCGATTTTTTGAGCATTATATACAAAAGGTAAACGATCATAGCAATCCAAATCTGCGTTTTTACCGCATTCTCAGAGGTTCCATAAAAACGTTTTATTTTCAGGTTTTGCTTAATAGTTTTGAAAAAGAGTTCTATGTGCCAACGCTTTCGGTATATTTCAGCAACCTTTTCCGCGCTGCAGCTTATCATGTTCGTAAGTAAAATAATTGCGCTTCCAGTCTCATTATCAACGGTCCGAATACGCCTGAGTTCATTTGGGCATTTGCTTTTTGCAACCTGGCCGGTAAACTGAATGATATGGTCGCTCGATATCTTTGTGGTATGCGTTTTTCTTCGTTTAATTACTTTGTAGGAGGCATTATCTTTAAGTCTGGTAACGAAATAGACACCGTTATCACAAAAATCAGAAAACTGAGCGTAGTTATTGTATCCCTTATCAAAGGTAACAATATCGCCTTTCTTAAGATTCATTTTTCCAAGCGTATTGTTCTCATGCT
This sequence comes from Teretinema zuelzerae, assembly GCF_021021555.1. Taxonomy (NCBI): domain Bacteria; kingdom Pseudomonadati; phylum Spirochaetota; class Spirochaetia; order Treponematales; family Treponemataceae; genus Teretinema; species Teretinema zuelzerae. Next base: position 1,734,891 of record NZ_JAINWA010000003.1, read on the forward strand.
CTTCTGCATTAGTAATGAACAAATATTCCGGAACTGATTCGCCAACGTCATATTTCACATGGATCTTAACACCGCTTTTTGTCGATCTGAATTTCGCCCATGGGAAATCATTCAGAGAAAATCCGATTGTGGTTGCATCTACGGCATACAGTTTCTTTTCCGTCAACTTACGTGCGCCGCGCTCAAGCGTTGAAAATAATTGATAATACAAGGACTCGAAAAACTCGGAGCCGTGATTTTTATTTGCGTATGAAATCGTTGATCGTTTTATTTCTTTGTTCAGGCCGAGATGGTAAAAAGATTTTTTTTGGCAATTCATTGCATTTTGAATACTACGCAGGCCGTTTTGTCTAGTTATTTGCGCAAAGGCCATGACAACGAATTGATCCCATGTATTGAAATCTTTTCGGAATTTGTCTGATTCCATCGTTTTGCACAGTTTATCAAATTCAGGTCTCTTAACTTGTGATAGAAGCTGTCCAAAAAGTGTGTTATAGTTATTCATACCCGATTTCCTTTTGTGGTAAAGGTTTGTGTGGTAACAAAACTGTATCACGGAAATCGGGTTTTTAAAATAGTTCTATTTATCTTGGACAGCAGTGTTCTTATTTTATTAATTATTGGCATAAGCAATTCGGCATCTTTATGTTTTTTAGCCACATCATAAAATATGAATACAAATAAACTTATTGGTACAATGATTATTTCTATAATGACAGGAAATACATAAGTGTTTGCCAATAATTCAATAAACACTAAAAAGGTAATATTATCTTTTAATCTAGATACTATACTAAAATCTTTAATTTTATTAGTTATTATTTTTTGAGTAAAATACAATCCGCTAATACAGAACCATAATATTGAATCCTTTATCAACCCAATATTTAAGTGATAAATTTTATTTACTCCATATAAAATTATTCCAAAATAGATTATTGAAATAATAATGTATGCTTGTATTTGCCTTGAGAAGAAATTTTTAACAACTTTACCAAATGATTTACGAACATCTTTTATCGTAAACGCGTAAATCATAAAAGATAAAAGCCAAAAGACTAAGGCTATTTCTCTATTTGATAATATATTCATTTTATTTTGTCGCGCCGAAGGCGTCGTTCTAACATTTATTTAACCTGCATTGCGTACATTGGCGCACTTTTTGCCGAGCGAAGCGACTAGCAAAAAGTGTGACAATAGCAATGTCAGGTTGAAATAGTTGTTATCCAATTTTTGGTTTCAGTTCTGCTGTAGCTTCGTTTCCAACTAATTTGTGTACTAAGCTTTTTACTTTTACAAACGTTACCAACGTCTTAAATTTTAATACGCAACAAAAATATTTCCTACAGAAAGCTCCGTTATGTTTTTATTCTACAGCAGCTTTATACAAAACATTTTTCTTATTTTTATCTCTTTTCTTCTATTATATAAGACCAAATCCAGTCCAATTATCTTGATTCGTTTCTGCAAAACATCAAGATCCTATTGTATAAAACAATAGAATGATAACCAGTAACTGAATCAGTTACTTATTTTTGATTTGCTTCATACAAGCCACTGTAAGGTTATTTCTCGAAACCAATTGTGCAGGATTCTCATTTTACTGCTGAATAACCACAGTAATCTAAAAACCTTATATCCAGGATCTTTTCAATTCAAGATGTTAAAATCAATTGAAAAGCAACGTCCTACAGTCGCCTTAAATTCTTGGAAGTGAAAACGGAACACTGCTTTGCTGTTTTATTTTTAATGGATCTTCAGCATTTGTCGCGAGAGCTTGCACAGTAATCCAAATTATAATTCGAGATTTATAAGCGTTTTTAGTTCTTCTATCCTCGCCCGCCGAAGGCGTGGGGATAACATTTGCTTAACCTGTAATTCCGGCCCGAAGGGATTGGCGTGAAAATTGCACTAAAGGAGCGTAGCGACGACTGCAATTTTCATGACAAAAGGAATTATCAGGTTGAAGCAGTTGTTAGATAATTTTTTTCTTACCAAACTTCAATTAATTGTTTCAAATAATCTTTATCAAAAGATACGGAAGAGAATATCTGCTCATATTTACTATCAGCAGTCAAATCTCCAGGCGGATTACCAAGAGTATCAAAAAGCAATCTATATCTTGGTAAATCATTCTCATTTATTTCAAAGTATTTTTTAATATTTTGTGGAACTGATGTGAAATCGTAAGCTTCGCTATTTATTACTGCAGAATTATATTTTTTAATTTTCAATATTTTATAGTAGTTATGATTTGATGTTGTTTCAAAATCCCAAGTATTATTTCCCAATTTAACTGCCTTTATTTTTAAACTAATTAGCAATTTCTTATTTTCAATTTTCCAATCACCAAAAATATATTGGATATCATTTAATCCAGCATGATCTTTGTAAACCCTGAACATTCTATTTGGATAAAAAGTAATTGAAATTCCTAATCCACTATTTTCTATATACTGATTATTATAAGTATCAACAAACCAAGAACCAATATTGTTTATTTCATCACTGGTTAATTTATATTTTTTAATAAAATAGAAACTATTATTAACACTCTTAAAATTAGTATCTACAGATTCAAATATACCTTCGTCTATAAATGATTGATATTGATTTTTTTTATTACAACTAACAAGAAATGCACTTATCATACATACAATTAATACTACAGTTATTTTCTTCATTTTTCCCCGCCCGCCGGAGGCGTGTATCTAACATTTGCTTAACCTGCATTGCGAAGCAATGTCAGGTTGAAGCAGTTGTTAGTCGCTTCTCTCTTATTGCATTTCAAATGATTTGATTTGGAAGATTTTACAGGTTTCTTTCTATTATTTGCTGCTTTTAATACTTATACTCATCATCTTTTGTACTAGTTTCTTTTTTTATTATATCTCTTTCACATTTATTTCTTTCATTTCTCTTTTTTGGACATATCTTTACCAGGTCTTTTACTATCTTGGAGTCGCTATACTCTTACACCCATTCTCTTTACGTTTCAGGAAGCTTTATCTTACACAATATTTCATGTGCAGGAACTTCTTCATACGGTTCCAAGGTCATAATGATTTCCATTGCCGCATGACATATAGGACAATGATCTACACATTCCGCTTCTTCCATCTCTATTTCCATCGGAAATATTTTCTGCAGTTTTTCTAACTTATCGCTGTATTGGTTTGAGTATAATCCATAATTCCGTACTGTTACAGTATGAGGGACAGGTATGTGATTCATGTATCGAGATACAAACAGTTCCTTATCCAACTCAATTCGCGTCTCTTTCCCTGCATGACGTTCAATATAACTAAATGTTCCTTTCTCTTCGTTTTCCACCAATTCTTGATTAAGGTTTATCACTACACCCTTAGCGGCGTGTGCTAAATATCCTATTATCTTTTGTACATTTCCCTGATAATATGTTGCGTATACATTCCATTCGCGATCATTAATATCCTTCTGTTCAGGAATATCTTGTATATGTTTTCTCTGTAATTCTTTAACAAGATATTCTTTTATCACATCAGTAATTCGCGTATATGATATCGTTCCTAACGGCATCCAGTCACCGTTACCAGTCAGTCCACCATCAGATAACACGCAATGTATATGCGGTTTATAAGACATCCCCTTTCCATGTGTTTGAAATACCGCTATACATCCAGGGGTTATTCCATAATATTTCGATATGTTATTTATTGCACGCTTTACACATTCGAAAAAAGCGTTCATGAAATCTTTCTTATTTCTGAGCCACACGCCAGTGAAAACCTGTGGAATTGATATGACTAAATGAAAGTGATTAACATTTAATACAGATGTTAATACCTTATCCTCCCATCTTTTCTGGTTCGCTTTATAACAGATAGGACAACCACGTTGGTTACAGGAATTATATACAGTTGCGATTGTTCCACATTTTGTGCATTGCACAACTCGGCCGCCATACCGGGTTGTTTTACACTCCCTCATATTCTGAAGAGAGCGTTTTTGTTTCGCATCAAGCTTAAAGGATCTTTTAAGCGCAACAGAGCATATCTGCTCGAGTATACGGTTCTTCATGCATAGCTTGTATGCACAAATTCCTTTTCCTGCCTAACATATTCTTTCTTTTCCTCGGCGCCGTAGGCGTCCGACTAACATTTGCTTAACCTGCAATTCCGGCCCGTAGGGATTGGCGCACTTTTTGCCGCGAAGCGAAAGCAAAAAGTGTGACAAAAGGAATTGTCAGGTTGAAGCAGTTGTTCTACGTCTTCTCTTATTTACGTTTATTCAAATCTTCTTTTAATCGTTTTCCAATTGTCCTATAAATTTCTTCTTTTTCTCTTTTTCCAATTCCCCAAATTTCTATAACTTCTATTTTTTCTGGTGTTATCATGCGATAAACAATTCTGAACTTTTTACCATGGACATATATTTTATAGAAACCAGTCAAATCAATATTAAACTTATGCCCAAGCTTTTCACCAAGAAATGGATTTTTTTTTAATTCCTCAATTTTAGTTTCTATACTTTTTTTTACACTTCCATCTAGTTCTTTATAGTCCTTTGCAGCCTCAGGAATAAAAACAATTTTATACATCATTTTTTATTCCTTGATTTTTTCCCATTCTATTGAGTTATTAACATCATAATTCTTTATTCTCGTATTAATCATATTATTGATTTCGTAATACTCAAACATTTCTTCCAGGTTTGTTAAGTATTCATATTCTGAAAAGGGAACCATTACTGCTTCCATATTATTATTCTTTAGTATGTATACAGCTTCACCAGTTTCAGATAATTCTCTTATAGTTTGAGTAAGTTCTTTCTGTAACTTTGTAATTGGCATTATTCGATCTGTTTCTACTAACATATTCGTCCTCCTGCTTATATTATAATACATATTATTATACATAGCAACAGAAAGAGAATGATTATTATTTCTTTGTAATATATATATTTAATACTGGAATGTAAATTTTCTTTCCGCGCGCGCAGCGTCCGTAGAACATTTGCTTAACCTGCAATTCCGGCCCGTAGGGATTGGCGCACTTTTTGCCGCGAAGCGAAAGCAAAAAGTGTGACAAAAGGAATTGTCAGGTTGAAGCAGTTGTTCTACGTCTTCTCTTATTTACGTTTATTCAAATCTTCTTTTAATCGTTTTCCAATTGTCCTATAAATTTCTTCTTTTTCTCTTTTTCCAATTCCCCAAATTTCTATAACTTCTATTTTTTCTGGTGTTATCATGCGATAAACAATTCTGAACTTTTTACCATGGACATATATTTTATAGAAACCAGTCAAATCAATATTAAACTTATGCCCAAGCTTTTCACCAAGAAATGGATTTTTTTTTAATTCCTCAATTTTAGTTTCTATACTTTTTTTTACACTTCCATCTAGTTCTTTATAGTCCTTTGCAGCCTCAGGAATAAAAACAATTTTATACATCATTTTTTATTCCTTGATTTTTTCCCATTCTATTGAGTTATTAACATCATAATTCTTTATTCTCGTATTAATCATATTATTGATTTCGTAATACTCAAACATTTCTTCCAGGTTTGTTAAGTATTCATATTCTGAAAAGGGAACCATTACTGCTTCCATATTATTATTCTTTAGTATGTATACAGCTTCACCAGTTTCAGATAATTCTCTTATAGTTTGAGTAAGTTCTTTCTGTAACTTTGTAATTGGCATTATTCGATCTGTTTCTACTAACATATTCGTCCTCCTGCTTATATTATAATACATATTATTATACATAGCAACAGAAAGAGAATGATTATTATTTCTTTGTAATATATATATTTAATACTGGAATGTAAATTTTCTTTCCGCGCGCGCAGCGTCCGTAGAACATTTGCTTAACCTGCGTTTTGTTTGGCGCGGTTTTTGCCGAGCGTAGCGAAGAGCAAAAATCCGTGACAAGCAAATAAGTCAGGTTGAAGCAGTTGTTAGATCGCCAACTGTTAAACAATTCAGTTTATAACCAACTACATCAATGTTAGAAAACGATTTGCAGTACCATTAAAAACCCGAAGGCTGAATCCTTATGACTTGTTATAATGTGAAGACTGAGGCAACTCTTCTGCATATCGTTTTCTAACATCAGTTCCTGCAAGTTTTAGCACAAGTGGTATGAAGTCAACTTCATCAACGAAAGAAAAAGTTTTAATCACGATGACACTTTAAGTAATAAACTAGGTGCAAACTGTATAACCGTTTTTTAGAGTGTTATCATCTGTTGAACTTTTTCTTAAGTCTATTTTCAGCGACAGTTTACTTCAGTTATACACAATCTTCTTCCAAATCTATTTCTTTTTCTTCTATTAATAAGTGTAGATTGGTCGAACTAACATTTGCTTAACCTGTATTTTCGTGCCCGCAGGGCTTGGCGCATTTTGTGCGCCAGGAGCGTAGCGACAGCACAAAATGTGACAAAGAAAATATCAGGTTGAAGCAGTTGTTAGGTGAATTTCTTTATATTCATTCGAATAAACTCTTCAATTTTTTTTGGGTTTTCATTAAAAATATCATAAAATGTATTCACGATTTCAGGTTCAGGCTGTACTCTTGGTAGAAAATGCAAAACAAACATTACAAATATCATTCCTATTTCGTATTTCTCTTTTTTCTTCGCTATGAAATATTTCAATGGATTTACTGATCTATATTTTATTTCACCATTGGTTATTAGATTAATTAATTTTACAACTTCCGGAAAGTTTAAGTTTTGTGATCCAGAAATTGTTAACGCCTTATTCTGATACTTATTAAAATTTGAAGCACATTCAAGTACAATTCTCGATATATCACTAATATCAATCCAATTAAACTTCGCAGTCCCTGAAGGTAATGTTATTAATTTGCTATGTTGAATTTCAGGATATAACGTTGTTGTCAAGTTTTGCATAAAATAACTTGGACGAAGGAATATATAGTCAATTTTATTTTTTATTATTAATAACTCAATTTTCCTATGCGGAATAATTGTAGACGTTTCTGCTCCTTGTACAGATAATAGGATTATTTTGATATTTCCAATTTCTGCTATTCTAGTAATTAATGGTGCAATATATTTTTTAATATTTGATATTTGCGGTGGTCGCAATAGAAACATAATATCAATATTATCAAGAGCACTATCAAATGTACTAATATCATAGAAATCAAATTTTCTTAACTCAATGTCATTAAGTTCAGGGTAGTTTTTTTTAGTTTTTTCAATATCTCGAACTCCAGCAATTATATTACCAATAGTCCGATTCGCTTTGAATTGGTTAACAACTTCTAAGCCTATATTACCCGTTGCTCCAGTAATAAGTATATTCATTTCTAGTTTATTTCCTCGCCCGCCGAAGGCGTGAACCTAACATTTAGTTAACCTGCATTGCGTCATTGGCGCACTTTTTGCCGAGCGAAGCGACTGCAAAAAGTGTGACAATAGCAATGTCAGGTTGAACTAGTTGTTGGATGATCCTCACAGATCAATATCAAATAACTCACTAATATTATGTTTCAGTTCATTTTCATAAATAGCTATCACATCTTTAACTCTGAAAAACATACTATCCGCATTACCAATTTTACTTCGAGTTATCAATCCTTTATCTTCTGCAATTTTTTGTACTTTTAACCAACCTTTATGATATTTTGGCAGCATTTCTGTTGAGATGAAATAATCATTCTGATTATATATTTTATGAATTTCTTCATTCATTGGCATAAATAGTTTTGGCCAAACATCCTCTGGAATATTATTTTCCACATAATGCATCGCGGTTAATTTTCTAATATCAACACCAACTAATAATCCATAACCATTATCATTTACAAAATCCATTAAATCATTTACATATTGATTGGCATTTTTACCCCATGCTGCCATTCTGTGTTGTCCAGTTCCTATCACTGTTCCTGGCATTCTACAAAAAATGTCAGCAATAATTCCCATATCGGTTCTTTCATTATGGTTTTCATCCAACCATTTATTTTTAGTAACAATTTCTAATGATACATCATGCTCAGTTAAGGGCAAGCATTTTGATAATGGAAAAGCAGGCATAATTATATTGCCCTCAGCTGTTATCATACTTTTTAAATCAGTAATAATACTTTCGGGAGTACAGCTAGTTTCATTTATTGATCTCATTGACGAATGAAACTCAATCGACATACCTTTTGTAATTCCAGTACATACTAAATCATTTATAATCATGTTCTTTAATTCCTCGCGCGCCGAAGGCGTCCATCCAACATTTGCTTAACCTGCGTTTTGTTTGGCGCGGTTTTTGCCGAGCGTAGCGAAGTGCAAAAATCCGTGACAAGCAAATAAGTCAGGTTGAAGCAGTTGTTAGGAAAATTCCTATTATCTTTTTTTAATCATTTTTAAGTATTCGGCTGGTGTTTGTATAACGAGATCCTTTTCCTTATAGTCTTTTCCATTTCGTGTAAGAATAATCTTAATCTCGTTCTCTCTTGCAGTAAAGTATTGTAACCCATCCTCAAAATCACTAAATTTTGAGTTTAATGCAAGATCAACAATTTTTTCATCAACAGAAATCACTCCGATTATTATTCGTAGTTTTCTTAATAATTCCTTTGCTTTTTCTATTCCTAAAAGTTTCCTTAATATATAGAAGACATTTGCAAAAACCAAGGATGTAGTTATTAACTCAATTTGTTTTGTATCCCCCAGGGTAAAAACTTCAGCTGCAAAATCATAAAAAGGTTCACGTTTACACAACAAATCAAGAATAATATCAGAATCAATAAATACTTTTTTATTCATATTTATGTTCCAAATATTGTACATAGTCGATCTTATTAAGATCTTTCTCAGAAATTACACCGCTTAATTCTTCAACTAATGGGCTAAAATGTTTTATGGGTTCATTTTCAGAAATTAAATTTCTAAAATAATCCTCCACAAGTTTTGATAAACTACGATTATTAGTTTGAGCGTATTTTTTAACAGATTGGATCACTGATTGATCAAGTTTTAAGGTCAGCTTTGTTTCCATAAAACACCTCCATATACGTATAACAGTAATGCAATATATACGTATAGTAAAGCGATTTTATGCTATTTTTGTTAAATCATAACATTATAATGATTTCCTTCTTTTACGCGCCGAAGGCGTCGTCCTAACATTTGCTTAACCTGCGAGGCGTAATGGCGCGATTCTTGCCGAGGCGCAAAGCGCCGACAAGCAAGAATCGTGACATAGCCGAGTCAGGTTGAAGCAGTTGTTAGCAGATTTTTTTTAGACTAATGCTCGCCCATCTGTACCCTTATAAATTTGCGGTACAGACTCAGATATCGAATCATATTCAACTTCAATTACGGCTAGAACACCTTCAACAGGAAGACTTTTCCAAATAGGGAAATATGGTTCAATTTCTGCAAAATTTCCAATACGATCTGTTAAATGAAAATATAAATCTCTGGAAGGAACGACAAGCACTCCACCAATAAGTGATTTTGTAATAAGTCCTAAGGCCATCTTATTTAATGCTCTGTGACTTGAAGAAATATTCCCAGTTTCCCATTCAAATGCAAAATCACCATAATGATCAACCGATAGAACAGCATCAACTGGACCAGGAGATATTCTAGATCCAAGATCCATTTTTTTCTCAAGTTCCCAATCTCTATTTTTCAAATATGATACACATCGCTCTTTTATTGGCTTTACACCATTAGCATTTTTTCCAGGAAATATTGTAAATGTATCAGCGCCATCTGGCCATTTCACAGAATCAATAGCTTTATAAATTGTTGAAAAAATCAGCTCATATGCAGGAGAGTCAATAAAGTCCCCTTTTTTAATAAGGAATTCAGTTCTTAATGTTTTCATTCCAATCTCCCTCTACGTGATGAATTAGCTCAGAGGGAGTGATTTGAAGTGAATTAGCTATTCGGAAAATGGTTTTTAATGTTGGTTGCCGTAAACCTCGTTCAATTAAGGATATGTAAGTTCTGTCGAGTTCACATAAATCTGCTAGTTGTTCTTGAGACAGACCTTTTTGATTTCTTAATTGCCTAACTATTTTACCGAAAAGTAACTCATTACTCAATTTTTCCCTCATATAGTAGGGTAAAATCGATGTTACTATCAGTCCACGGACTATAGTCCGAATATACTAAGTATGTTATAATCATATTAAGTATGATATTTTTGGAGTTCCAATGATAACAACAAATACACTTTTTAAAACCCTTGGAATTAACAATAAAAACCTACTCTCTGTTGTAAATGCAACTGGAATTTCAAAAGAAACATTGAAATACTATAATGACTCAAAAAAGATACCGATTGGAAGAGATTTGGAAAAAATCTGTGATTTTTTCCAAATCTCACCAAATTATCTTAAACTACGACTTGGTTTTCTTGATAATTCAATACTCGATGTTTTATCATCAGAAACAGAATGCTTAAAAAAACTATTCCCTTACCAACCTTTTGTTCTTAATAAAGGATGCCCTACACCTAGTTTTCAAACAAAACTAGGAAAGCTCTATAAACAAGATTGTATTAGCTTTTTAAAAACAATCGAAGATAATTCATTTGATGTAATCTTTGCAGATCCTCCATTTAACCTTAATAAGCTTTATCCATCAAAGATGAATGATTCATTAAAAGAGGAAGAATACATAGCGTGGCAAGAGGAATGGGTTTATGAGTGTATTCGAGTTCTAAAACCTGGTGGATCTTTTTTTATTTGGAATTTACCACGCTGGAATACTTATCTAACTCCTTTATTAAATTCTCACTTAACCTTTAAACATTGGATTAGTGTTGATGTAAAATACTCATTACCAATACCAGGAAGACTTTATCCTTCACATTATTCATTGTTGTATTATATAAAAGGCGCTAAAGCTAATACATTTCACCCAGATAGATTACCAATGGAAATATGCCCGAACTGTCAAACGGATTTGCGGGATTATGGTGGATATAAAGATAAAATGAATCCACTTGGTGTTAATCTTTCAGATGTTTGGTATGACATCCCACCCGTACGCCATTCAAAGTATAAAAAACGAAAAGGTGCAAACGAACTATCATTGAAATTGCTGGATCGAATTATTGAGATGTCAAGCAATGAAGGTGATATAATTTTTGATCCTTTTGGTGGATCAGGAACAACTTATATTGTTGCTGAACTTAAAAATCGTTCATGGGTTGGAACAGAAATAGGACCTCTTGAAGATATTATTAATCGATTCTCTGTACTTGATGAAGAGAAAGAGTACTTACAAAATATACGTGCTAAATTGAATTGTCTATTTACTGAAAAGGATTTAAAAACAAGAGCAAAGCTTGGATTATGGACTCCTGAATCTGTTCGAAAGAAAAAAGAACTAGCAAATAGTTTATTTGATAATTAATCCTCGCGCGCCGAAGGCGTCCTGCTAACATTTATTTAACCTGCATTGCGTACATTGGCGCACTTTTTGCCGAGCGAAGCGACTAGCAAAAAGTGTGACAATAGCAATGTCAGGTTGAAATAGTTGTTATCCAATTTTTGGTTTCAGTTCTGCTGTAGCTTCGTTTTCAACTAATTTGTGTACTAATCTTTTTACTTTTACAAACGTTACCAACGTCTTAAATTTTATTACGCAACAAAAATATTTTCTACAGAAAGCTCCGTTTTGTTTTTTACTCTACAGCAGTTTCATACAAAACATTTTTCTTTTCTTTCCATTTTCTTCTATTATATAAGACCAAATCCAGTCCAATTACCTTGATTCGTTTCTGCAAAACATCAAGATCCTATTGTATAGGACTATGGAATGATAACCAGCAACTGAATCAGTTTTTTATTTTGATTTGCTTCGTATAAGCCACTGTAAGGTTATTTATCGAAAACTATTGTGCAGGATTCTCATTTTACTGCTGAATAACCACAGTAATCTAAAAACCTTATATCCAGGATCTTATCAATTCAAGATGTTAAAAATCAATTGAAAAGCAACGTCCTACAGTCACCTTAAATTCTTGATAGTAAAAACGGAACACTGTTTTGCTGTTTTATTTTTAATGGATCTTCAGCATTTATCGCGAGAACTTGCACCGTATTCCAAAATATATTTCGAGATTTATAAGCGTTTTTAGTTCTTCCATCCTCGCCCGCCGAAGGCGTGGGGATAACATTTGCTTAACCTGCGTTTTGTTTGGCGCGGTTTTTGCCGAGCGTAGCGAAGAGCAAAAATCCGTGACAAGCAAATAAGTCAGGTTGAAGCAGTTGTTAGATCGCCAACTGTTAAACAATTCAGTTTATAACCAACTACATCAATGTTAGAAAACGATTTGCAGTACCATTAAAAACCCGAAGGCTGAATCCTTATGACTTGTTATAATGTGAAGACTGAGGCAACTCTTCTGCATATCGTTTTCTAACATCAGTTCCTGCAAGTTTTAGCACAAGTGGTATGAAGTCAACTTCATCAACGAAAGAAAAAGTTTTAATCACGATGACACTTTAAGTAATAAACTAGGTGCAAACTGTATAACCGTTTTTTAGAGTGTTATCATCTGTTGAACTTTTTCTTAAGTTTATTTTCAGCGACAGTTTACTTCAGTTATACACAATCTTCTTCCAAATCTATTTCTTTTTCTTCTATTAATAAGTGTAGATTGGTCGAACTAACATTGGTTTAACCTGCGTTTTGTTTGGCGCGGTTTTTGCCGAGCGCAGCGAAGTGCAAAAATCCGTGACAAGCAAATAAGTCAGGTTGAAACCGTTGTTAGTCGCTTTCTCTTGATATAAACACACCACCAAATAAACTTGTCATTGCATAGAAAGTGATATATTGATCATTATTTATTGATAACCGCACATAATATTTTGTCCCAGATCCTGGACCAACTGGACCAAACAATGACCAACAAACACTTAATCCTGTGATATTTTGATAGTTCTTTTTTACATATTTAACAATTCGTTGTCGCAAGTAATAAATATATATTACATACACAGGAATAACGACAGCTATACTCATTAAAAATGATTTCATTGTAACTTCCTTTTATTATGATTATCAATTAAACTCATCAATCAAAAAAGTTAAATAAATACTCAATTATTACCGGTTATTAAATATTCTGCTTTAATTAATTTTGATACATGTTGATTGCTTATTGTATCAACTGGATTAAATCCGTTTCGTGTATACATCTCGGTAATAGGTTTTCTGTTTCCATCATAATCTAATCGTATGTATTTTTTATTCATTTCTCGTCCATATTCTTTTACCCACTTAAGTATTCTATCAGAGTAATTCTTACCACAATACTTATTACTGATAACAAATTTGTGAAAAAAATATGTTGAATTATCAGTTACTTCTGGCCAATACAACCGATCATACTCAACTAAAATGAAACCACCAATAATTTCATTATTAATTATTCCTACATAAAAAACGGGATTCTCATATTTTTTATTCAATGCCTCAAGAGTAAATTGAGATTCATCCCATAATGGTTTATTCATTGATCGCAACCATTTTACTTTCTCAATATAGATAGAAAGTAATGTATTTATTTCAGTAGAATCAGCTGTTTTTATCGTTAACATAAATTCCTTTAATTTCTTTCCTCGGCGCCGTAGGCGTCCGACTAACATTTGCTTAACCTGCGTTTTGTTTGGCGCGGTTTTTGCCGAGCGTAGCGAAGTGCAAAAATCCGTGACAAGCAAATAAGTCAGGTTGAAGCAGTTGTTAGGAAAATTCCTATTATCTTTTTTTAATCATTTTTAAGTATTCGGCTGGTGTTTGTATAACGAGATCCTTTTCCTTATAGTCTTTTCCATTTCGTGTAAGAATAATCTTAATCTCGTTCTCTCTTGCAGTAAAGTATTGTAACCCATCCTCAAAATCACTAAATTTTGAGTTTAATGCAAGATCAACAATTTTTTCATCAACAGAAATCACTCCGATTATTATTCGTAGTTTTCTTAATAATTCCTTTGCTTTTTCTATTCCTAAAAGTTTCCTTAATATATAGAAGACATTTGCAAAAACCAAGGATGTAGTTATTAACTCAATTTGTTTTGTATCCCCCAGGGTAAAAACTTCAGCTGCAAAATCATAAAAAGGTTCACGTTTACACAACAAATCAAGAATAATATCAGAATCAATAAATACTTTTTTATTCATATTTATGTTCCAAATATTGTACATAGTCGATCTTATTAAGATCTTTCTCAGAAATTACACCGCTTAATTCTTCAACTAATGGGCTAAAATGTTTTATGGGTTCATTTTCAGAAATTAAATTTCTAAAATAATCCTCCACAAGTTTTGATAAACTACGATTATTATTTTGAGCGTATTTTTTAACAGATTGGATCACTGATTGATCAAGTTTTAAGGTCAGCTTTGTTTCCATAAAACACCTCCATATACGTATAACAGTAATGCAATATATACGTATAGTAAAGCGATTTTATGCTATTTTTGTTAAATCATAACATTATAATGATTTCCTTCTTTTACGCGCCGAAGGCGTCGTCCTAACATTTGCTTAACCTGCAATTCCGGCCCGAAGGGCTTGGCGTGGTTTGTGCCGAGCGTAGCGACATGCACAAACCATGACAACAGGAATTGTCAGGTTGAAGCAGTTGTTCGACGTCTCTTCTTTACCAAGAACTTGTTTTCTGAATTAAACTATTTTTTGTTTCTTCTGGGAAGAATTTGTCAATAAACGTACTTAGAGTCGCCGGATCATATTTCATTTGTTTAGCTTCGAGTATTATTTTTCCATTTAATTCTGTTTTGTTTTCATCTAGAAACCAAATTTGCATTAATCCAATTCCATGTACTTTTGCTTCTTGTTCGATTCTTATGTATTTATCATTATCATAAAAATCTTCATCTTCAAGTTGTTCAAAACAATAATATGTTTGACTACCAAATTTTGAATGTGAAATAGCTTCAAAAATACCAGAAAGCTCAAAAGCTGTATTCTTTGGTTTTATTTCATAAGAGATAGTATTGATGATATAGTCAGGTAAATATTTAAACTTTTTTAAAGATATACTTATGGCATCTGGTATTTCCCATTTTCCAATATCTTTTGGTCTTTTATTTCCAGAAACAATAACATCAAACAAATCTTTTCCTTTTAAGAAATCATCTGGCAAAAAAGTTTCTTCAATATATTTCTTAAACGGAATATACAATTCTTCTTCATTTGCTGCTAAAACATTTACATTACTTGTAGATGCTGGAGTAGTACGAGTGATTTTTCCAAATGGCCCACCAAAGGAAGCTATAATTTCAATATAACCTTTATCTCTTAATTCACGTTTAGCTTTTTTTAGTCTATCTTTTTCCCAACCAGTTGCATTTAATGCGGTCTGATTTA
Organism: Teretinema zuelzerae; assembly: GCF_021021555.1. Taxonomy (NCBI): domain Bacteria; kingdom Pseudomonadati; phylum Spirochaetota; class Spirochaetia; order Treponematales; family Treponemataceae; genus Teretinema; species Teretinema zuelzerae. The sequence goes on from NZ_JAINWA010000003.1 coordinate 1,750,259, forward strand.
CAATTCTTCCAGAATCAGGAAGCATTTCATAGATTACAACAGCATCTTCCGATAAGTCATTCATTTTATTCTCCTCTGCGCGAAGCGTCCGTCGAACATTTGCTTAACCTGCGTTTTGTTTGGCGCGGTTTTTGCCGAGCGTAGCGAAGTGCAAAAATCCGTGACAAGCAAATAAGTCAGGTTGAAGCAGTTGTTAGGTTTTTCTTCTTTATCAACTATCTTCATTAATAAAAGTTTCTATTTCTTCAATTGTTGGACAATACTCTTTTTCAGTAGAAACTAGTAATGTAGGTACATCAAATTCAGGAAGATCATATTTTTCACCTGGCTCAAAATAACCAGTTTCTCTATAAACAGAAACTCTTTTATCACCATGATAATATTCACGTTTTGGATTTGCCAAACCTCTTTCCAAATGGCGTAATGCACTTTTGGTTGCATCAATATCGCATATTATAATAATTACATTTGCAACTTTCATAAAATCGGGTATAAAATAATCCCAAATTTTATGATCAAAAGCAGCTTCAATAATCAAAGATATTTTTGATTCAAGCAACTGAATTACTGTATCCTTAAAAATATCATTTACTATTCTATTAGTATCTTTTGGTAAAAGATCATGTTTAATACCAAAAGTATTCACATATCCTTCTTTGAGCTCATCACGACTAACTTTAGGAATATACAAGTGTTTTGATAGTTTATCAGTTAACGTAGTTTTTCCAGAACCTGGTCGTCCTGTAATTACTATACATTTCGGTTTAATCATTATAACAGGATCCTTTTATCATATTTTTTTAACCGTAATTCACTAGCTATAACAACGGTATTAAACTCATTTTAATTAGTTTGTTTAGAACAGAAAAGTCTAGTTCTGTGTTGTAGATGAAACGCAATTAATTGCTTAACTAATGGCGTCCAATAAAGAGTTAATTAAAAGATTTACTTTATACATAATTCAACAGACTTAAAGAATTAACAAAAACAAGCACAATGGTTTAAATCAATATTTAGCACATTCGTTGCGCCGCGAAAGCGGTGTCAACCTAACATTTGCTTAACCTGTAATTCCGGCCCGAAGGGATTGGCGTGAAAATTGCACCAAAGGAGCGTAGCGACGACTTGCAATTTTCATGACAAAAGGAATTATCAGGTTGAAGCAGTTGTTAGAACAAAATTCTTTTATCTATATGGTGTCTATTACAAGTTATACAGAAATCAACTTCTTCATAGGAATCAATATTATGCCAGAAATAATATCGACAGCTTCTGATTTGCTCTACACGTGCTAAACTAAATCCAACAAATCTTCTAACTCTTTTTAATAAATACTTCCCAATTTCAGGTTTATTAATATTTCTAAATACATATTTTATAACAACTGTTAAAATTTCATAATTCGTATAGAAAATTTGAACATATTGCATTGGGAAATACAATATTATATAAACAACAGGTAATAATAAACCAACCAGTGAATTATAATTTACTATCTCATCTGGATTATTGATAAACGAAACAAGTAAATAAGCAATCAATCCTATGGTAAATAGCATTCTTATTTTATTAATTATTGGCATAAGCAATTCGGCATCTTTATGTTTTTTAGCCACATCATAAAATATGAATACAAATAAACTTATTGGTACAATGATTATTTCTATAATGACAGGAAATACATAAGTGTTTGCCAATAATTCAATAAACACTAAAAAGGTAATATTATCTTTTAATCTAGATACTATACTAAAATCTTTAATTTTATTAGTTATTATTTTTTGAGTAAAATACAATCCGCTAATACAGAACCATAATATTGAATCCTTTATCAACCCAATATTTAAGTGATAAATTTTATTTACTCCATATAAAATTATTCCAAAATAGATTATTGAAATAATAATGTATGCTTGTATTTGCCTTGAGAAGAAATTTTTAACAACTTTACCAAATGATTTACGAACATCTTTTATCGTAAACGCGTAAATCATAAAAGATAAAAGCCAAAAGACTAAGGCTATTTCTCTATTTGATAATATATTCATTTTATTTTGTCGCGCCGAAGGCGTCGTTCTAACATTTGCTTAACCTGTGGTTTCGTGCCCGTAGGGCTTGGCGTGATTTGTGCGTCAGGAGCGAAGCGACAGCACAAATCATGACAAAGAAAGCATCAGGTTGAAGCAGTTGTTAGGTTTAATTCATTAACAATTACTCGATTGCGGCCCGCTTGTTTTGCTTTATACAGCGCTGTGTCAGCACGAAGTATATGTTGTTTTAGTTCTTGTTTATCATCGATTAATGATACACCAACACTAATCGTTATTTTATGCTCTATAATTTCAGTACTTTCTACACGACTACGCAATCTCTCAGCATATTGAATTAATTGTGGTATTTCCGTAAACGACACAAGTATTAAGAACTCCTCGCCTCCATATCTAAAAATTGCATCATTCTCACGAGTATTTTCAACCATTATTTCAGCTATTCTTTTTAAAACCTTATCTCCAACATCATGTCCAAAAGTATCATTGACATACTTAAAATGATCAATATCACACATTAAAACAGCAAGAAAGCTTGATTTCCTTAAACTATCTGATAGTTTTACATTATATATTTGATGTAAATAATTTCTATTTAATAGGTTTGTTAATTGATCGTGAGAAGCCTTTTTTTCAATGTTTTCTTGAACAACTTTTTTGATAAAAAAGCTAACAAGTCCTAAAATACATACAATCGCAAATAATAGAAATAAAAACAAATACTGTAAAGCAATGTGGTTATGAGTTTTTATTTCAATTTTATTTACCACAATGTTTGATAACTTCCATAAATTCTCGCTACTATTTAATATTCGATCTTTTTGATTATTCTTAAGAATCTCTTTATATTCTGTCCAAGATTGCAGTAGGTTTGAAATTTCAACTTTATCATTACTGTTAAACACTCCGGTCTTCGAATTTACAAAATCTGATAATATAAAATTTGTTTCATCGATCATTTTTACTGATTCTTTTATGTCCTGATTCAATAAATACAATTTGGTAACACGTTGAATTCCCCCTCTAATTGAACCAATACTATTAATAAAATTAGTTAATTTTTGAATATCATTTACTACATATAGAAAACTGACTGTTGAAAATATTATTATGATAATCGTGATTAAAACAGAAATCAAAACAAGATTAGATCGCCGAGAAATAACTTTACTTGTGTTCATACTTTTCTCCTCTGCGCCGAAGGCGTCAACCTAACATATGGTTGACCTGCATTGCGTACATTGGCGCACTTTGTGCCGCGCGAAGCGCGAAAGCACAAAGTGTGACAATAGCAATGACAGGTCGAACCAGTTGTTAGAAGCAAATTCCTAGTCTTGGTTATTCTTATATATATTTTTTAGATCTACACCAATAAATTCTTTATTTAGAAAAAATATCAATATTGGTGTAGTTGTAAGTTGCGATACAATTTCAATCTTCTTAAGTAAGAATATTAACAATCCAATAACATATAAGGGGAAAAATAGTAAATTCAAAAACCAAAAAATTAATAATAAATTAACTACAAATCCAAAATTGTCTGAATGCTTTTTACATTTGATAATGACAATTTTAAGAATAAAAGAATATAAAACAGCTAAGAAGCAACCGAATAAATTCAATAATATATATGAAAAATCATTTGTAAAGAAACTTATAAATATTATTTCCGGAATTATTAAACAAATAGTTATAATTATTAAGGTAATTTTATTCTGTTCTATTTTGTCATTTATTAGTAACCGTCAAATTCACCCCATAAGTACAATACTCAGAATTCATATGAAATTTTCCCAAAGGAGAACATCATATGATTCTGAGGAAAGACACACGGGTATTTGTCCAGTTGGGGTACACAGATATGAGGAAACAGATTAACGGATTATCAGCACTTGTTCAGGCAGAACGTTCTTCAGGACCATTCGATGGCTCATATTATGTTTTCTGCGGCAAGACGAAGAAGGTTATTAAAGTCTTGTATTGGGATCGGACTGGTTTTTGCCTGTGGCTCAAACGTCTTGAAAAGGACAGCTTTCCCTGGCCGCAGGGAGAATCGGATCTGACAGAAATCACAAGAAACCAGATTCGATTGTTGCTACGCGGTATCGATATCTGGAAAGCTCACAAAGAAGTGCAGTGTTCCATCGCCGGGTAATATTTCTCTTGCCATCAAAATTCCGGCATGATAGAATTCTATCATGCCGAAAACGATGACGGAACTTGAAAAAGAAATTGAGGCTCTTAAAGAAATCGTTAATGGCCTTCAACTTACAATACAGAACAAAGATCATGAGATACAAATCTGGAAAGAAAACTACTTCCTGATCCGTCAGAAATTGTTCGGAAAGTCTTCTGAAAAGAAGCATTTCGAAAAGGATCCCCAGTACCTCTTGTTCGACGAAGCTGAAGCACATGCTGACGAGAAAGCGCCGCCTGTCCAGGAGATCAAGGTCGCCGAACACCAGAGAAAGAAAAGCGGACGCAAACCGAAAGACATCCCGTTGCCGGTTGTTGAAAAGATTCATGAGCTTGCAGGTACGGATCGCGCCTGTCCGTGCTGCGGTAAAGACCGGCCGGTCATCGGCGAAGAACGATCAAGCGAGTATGACCTTGTTCCGGCGCATTTCGTAAAGATCGTTCATGTTCGCCATAAGTACGGACCATGTGCGTGCGAGAGGTTTGAGGAATCAGAGACTGCTCCGATCCTGATCGCTCCTCCTCCGGTGAAGGTCATTCCTGGAAGCGATTTCTCGAACCGCACGACGGCGTTCTTCATGACGGCCAAGTATGCCGATTCCATTCCATTCTACCGAATGTCGAAAGTGCTTGAGCGCTATGGTTTGGGAATCTCACGCGCGACGCTCTCGAATCAGGCAATCGCCGTGGGGCGGGCAATCGGGCCTCTCATCGATCTCATGAACCGCGATCTGATGAACTCTCCAGTTCTTCTCATGGATGAGACAACGGTACAGGTTCTCGACGAGAGCGGAAAGAACAATACATCGAAATCGTATATGTGGGTGCAGCGCGGGTTCCATGACGGAAAACCGATTCACCGGTTTTCATATCATCACTCCCGTGCAGGAACCTTCGCGGAATCCTTGCTCTCGGGTTTCAAGGGTTATTTCCTGCAAACCGACGGGTACAAGGGCTATGCCCGGTTTCATGATGAAAAGCACCCGTCGTATCGACCAGACCTCGTCCATGTCGGATGCTTTGCGCATATCAGGCGGAAATTTGTTGAAGCATGGGAGGTTGCCGGGAAAACCGGTAACGCCCCTGAGGCAATCAAGCTCATCGCGAATCTCTATGAAGTCGAGCGAGAGTTGCGGAAGCAGCTTGACGAGAAAGCAATCGATGAGTCAACGTTCCTTTCACGGCGGAAACGAAAGGCCGAACCGTATTTGTCGGACTTACGCATGTGGTTGTCCCGCAATGCACTGACCGTTGCACCGCAAAGCAAACTCGGAATGGCGATATCGTACGCCTTGGCAGAGTTTCCGCTGGCATCGCGCTACATAGATCATCCCTTGTTGACGCCTGATACGAACGCGGTTGAAAATGCCATACGTCCGTTTGTGATCGGCAGAAAGAACTGGCTGTTCTCGGGCAGTCCCCGTGGAGCGCACGCGAGCGCTGGAATCTACAGCCTGGTTGAAACGGCAAAAGCAAACGGTCATGATCCGTATTTCTATTTTTGTTTTATCTTTGACCGATTGCCGCTGTGCAGGACTGAAGCAGAAATCGAGAAGCTGCTTCCCTACAAGATTACTTCCGAAGAACTAGTCAAGTTGCTCTGAAATTGACGGTTACATTTATTATCATATATTTGACTCCTGTCTTAAATTCTTTTTACTAGTTCTTTTATTTATCAAAATTTGAGAAAAAAATATGCTTGTGATTCAATATTTCAGATCAATATTATCATGTACAAATAGCACGATTTTATATTTATAATATATTACTATTAGTTTGTTTACTTTTTACATATCTATAAAATAAAACTTTATATGAATATTCATAGTATACGTCGATTAATGAACCACAAACAGAATTTCAAATATTGTTTTTATTAATTGCCGGATTTGATCAAATTATATAGCAAGTTTTAGATATAGATACACACATTATTTCTCACCATATCCTCTGCGCGAAGCGTCCTTCTAACATTTGCTTAACCTGCGAGGCGTCATGGCGCGATTCTTGCCGAGGAGCGCAGCGACGACTAGCAAGAATCGTGACATAGCCGAGTCAGGTTGAAGCAGTTGTTAGATTTCTTTTCCTATTCTTACAAAGATCTTTGCATATAAAATGCTAAAGACGTACCATGGAATCAATGATAGCAATGAAAAAATTAAACCAATTGTTCCAGCAGTTGAAGGAATAATCATAAATATTGCTGCGAATAATCCCCAGGTTGCAGTTGCTTTTGAATAATATTTAGATTTATACATTAAAATGGAAATACAAAATAATGCAATTCCATTAAGAACATAATATGTATCAAAAGCTGTCCCTTGCCATCCTAATAAGCATGCTTTTCCAGCTGATTCAAATATTATCTTTTCAGTTTCAATATTTGTGCTAAAATATTCGTAGGAAAGTTTTAATATCTCGAAAGTTTTATTTGATGAAATATATGCTGAAATTCCAATTAATCCTAAAGCTATACCTATTTGTATTACACCTTTATTTACTTCTTTTAAAGTATGATAAAAAGCTAAATATATAATACTAATTAGAATATTATTAATTAAAATAAAAAAATCTGCATGAAAAAATCCGATTACTAAATTATCTTTAAACAAAGAAAACCATTCGATAGTTGTAGTAGGTAGCTTCGTTAATGCAAATACAAGTATCTGAATTGGAATAATGGTGAGCATAATAATCGTTGAAATAAATGCTGTTTTGTAGAGTGACTTGTAATCTTTTAATGCGTTCATTTTGGTTTTTTCTCCTTTTGCCCGAAGGGTCAATCTAACATTTGCTTAACCTGTAATTCCGGCCCGAAGGGATTGGCGTGAAAATTGCTCAAAGGAGCGAAGCGACGACTGCAATTTTCATGACAAAAGGAATTATCAGGTTGAAGCAGTTGTTAGGACTTTGTTTTTCCCAACAACCATTTATATATTTCATCATCTGAATAAACAACACCATGAACATAGTGTTCGCTTCCATCTTCAATTGTATATTTTATATCTATATTTTTCTCTTGTAATTTTTTAATAAACCACGCTTCTTTCTCTAAGGGAATTTCAATATCATTCCTTGAGTGAAATGCCCATATAGAAATATCCTTTAATTTATTAGGACTATTCTTCATTGGAGGGCAATATACTCCACCACTAATCGGAATCATCGCTGAAAACCATTCTGGATAATCCATAGCAAATGACCATACACCCATACCACCCATACTTACACCGGTCAAATAAACATTATCCTTTTTTACTCGATATTCTGATTGGATTTCCTTCATCATTTTATTCAATTTACTCGATAGAAAAGGCCAATATGTTTTATCTGGACATAACGGTGAAACAATAATAAACGGGAAATCCTTATCATCTAAATATGGAATCAGCCCGGATTTCTCACCAAATTCATTATATATTATTAAATTAGGATCATTACCACGTTCTGCCATGCTATGTAAAAAGACAATAACAGGATAATCATCTGTGGTAGCATCATAATTTTTTGGAAGAGCAATTACATAATTCAATTTACTTGATTTTGAATATACAGTTTCAATTGTGTATTTTTTTGGCTGATAAACTAACGCACTAGTTGAAGGTTTAAATACAGCACAACTATTTAATAGAAATATGGTTAAACAATATATACATAATTTCTTCATTTTTCCCCCGCGCGCGGAGCGCCGTCCTAACATTTGCTTAACCTGCGTTTTGTTTGGCGCGGTTTTTGCCGAGCGTAGCGAAGTGCAAAAATCCGTGACAAGCAAATAAGTCAGGTTGAAGCAGTTGTTAGTTGCTTTTTAGCATACACTTCATTCGATATAAATCAATAAATACTACATATTTATCAAAAAAGGGTTTTCCAAGAAATGCATCATAACGAAAGAGACTATTAATGCGATTATTATTATTAAATGTGTTATCAACAAAAAAACACTCTCCCCTATATGCTTGGTTTTGATTAAGCTGTAAATCCAAATGTTTTGCTTTATCTACAGAATAGTAGGAAATCCCATTAAGTGTAGAAATATTTACAACCTCTTTTGTATATTGCTTAGGAAAATATTTTTTATCAAAAACAAGAACATTAGCTGCTCCATTATCAAGTAAGCAATTAACTTGATTATCTTCAATAATACCTTTGATATAATAACGATTATGTTCTGTGTATAATGGAAACTCGTTTCTTTCATAAATGGAGTCATTAAATACAAATACTTTATTTTTATAATCAATTATTACTGATCTAGTATTTTTAAAAGCCGCAAGACATAAAATTGCATCAATTCCTGGTATGGGATAATTTAGAGATGAATACTTCAAATCCAAATTTTGAATTGCTAAGTTTTCAATTTGAAATAACTCAACACTACAATTGACATATGTATTTGTTTTAATATTTAGTAAAGAAACTAAGAAATTAATGATGCTATTTTTTGTAGGAATATTTTCTTGATATGATACATGAAATTTTTCTAATCCAGATTCAAATATAATGTTCTCTAGACCACCTGTATCAATAGAAAACTTAAAACTTTCTCCATTAATCTTCACAACAAATATTGGAAGGTGACATGTCTCTGGAGTATCTCCAAATGAGAAGGGCAGAATACATTTATCTTTATGGTCATCATCTACACTATTTTTATTTTGTTCTTGAGAAATAATATTATATGTTTGAAAAAACAACAAAATAACAATTATAAACAATGTTTTATTTTTCATTTTCTCCTCGGCCCGAAGGGTCCAACTAACATTTGCTTAACCTGTATTTTCGTGCCCGTAGGGCTTGGCGCATTTTGTGCGTCAGGAGCGAAGCGACAGCACAAAATGTGACAAAGAAAATATCAGGTTGAAGCAGTTGTTAGGTTAAAATTCAATTTCACTAATTATTTTTTTATTAATATAATCATTAATTGCATAATACAGATTACTTATGAGATTTTTTGCTACATCACTTGTTGTAATCTCACTTTTATTAGTTTTTGATTCAATAAGTATAAACATAATATTTGCTTCATATTGAACATTAAAATCTATTGAATAATCGGGCATTTTTTGCATTATAAAATATACATTTCCAGTATTTGATGGTGCTCTATATACTCTATAAATCTCATTGGAGTTTATAATCGATTTTTTTATTTCAGAATCATCATCACTTATCCAATCAATTTTACCGGCTTGTGTTTCATTTATCATTTTTTGGACAAATTGTTCTAAATTATTCATATTTCCTCCCTTTCTAAATCAATAATTATTTCTTTATATATTTTTAGGAAATGAATATAATTTTTATTGCGTAATCGCCATTGCTTTAATAGGAACCTCTTTTTTAGTGATTTAATTACTCCATAATTTCTAAGTATTTGTTCATTTGTACTTCGTATTCTGTCATCAATATCGCTAGGATTTAATGAAAAGTCATTTTTATTTTTATCAAGTATTCCAATAATTTCATTAATATCTGATATACACAAATTAGATTTTTTTGCTTTTTTTATTTTATCACGAATGTTTAATACAGATATAAATGTAATAAGAGTAATTAATAAACCAATTATTGAAACTGAAAAACTAATTACTTGTCCTAGATCTGTTTTAATAAATAAACTGAAATTATTGATCATAATTACCTCAAGATAATCACCTATTTCTTATATTCCTCGGCCGCCGAAGGCGTGAACCTAACATTTGCTTAACCTGCGAGGCGTAATTGGCGCAGTTTGTGCCGCGCGAAGCGCGAAAGCACAAACTGTGACAATAGCCGAGTCAGGTTGAAGCAGTTGTTAGTTTATTTTTTTCTTCATTTTTCTATCATATATTAATTAGTGCAAATCAAGAAGGATTTATTTGTTTCTTCTAAATTTAAGTATTCAATTAACTGTTTCTGGTTCTTCATTAATTAAATTTATATAAATATGGAAATGTTATTACACAACAATATTCTTTTAATAGAATTAATTCTATCTAAACTCTATCATTGAACAAATTTGTTTATTATGTCGAAATGAATGATTTACATAATTACTTCTTAAGTATTTCTTTTATGTTTTTTAGTAAAAGCTATGATATTAAAAATCATATAAGAGAAAAACGAAACCAATAATGGGATTACTATAAGAATAACAACAATAAACATAAACCATTCATTATCATAATCCAATAATGGTCTTCCAGTCCTTTTCCCAGGAAAGTATAGAATGCAAAATGCAATAAATGAAAACATAGCAGCAATTATTCCATATGCAATTGCCCGAATTACTAATTTTTTTTTCTCGTACTTATTCGTATTTTTTGTTTTTATTGACTTCACTTTTGTTTCACTTCTTAATAACAAATATTACTTTGTACTTTTATTTTTGTTAACCTTAATTACTAGCATTAATAAACCAGCAAAACAGTATTATATCATTTTGATAAACTATTCCATAATTTCAAGTAAATTTACTTATTTGTGTAAATTTCAATATTTAATAGTTCATGTCAAAATACTACTGGTATTTTTTTCTTCGCGCGCCGAAGGCGTCAAACTAACATTTATTTAACCTGCATTGCGTACATTGGCGTGAAAATTGCCGAGCGAAGCGACTGCAATTTTCATGACAATAGCAATGTCAGGTTGAAATAGTTGTTAGAAACTTTTTTTTGATAATATATAGTTAATCAAAACAGTATTCAATTTTATCAGTAGACTTATTCAAATTAAATATATTATTTACTTAATACGAATATTAACTGCTTCGATAAACACAATTACTATCCGAAATTTTTCCTTATTTTTATTAATTCCATTATATAAAACAATGTAACATATCCTAATAAATATTTCGTTTCAAACAATTATCTTCTTCTTATCATTCTCTTCTTTTATGGATTTCCTATTGTCTCTCCATTTTTTCTGATCTAGATTAGCTAAAACAAATCTATTATAAAATCCAGATATACATACCGTTATAAGCATTGATATTAACACAATTTTTATTTCTACAGAATACTCATTTGAAAACAATACAACAAAACATAAAAAACCAGCTGCTATTAATAAAGTTGAATAGACTTCTAGTACAAGCATTTTTGAGAACCAGAAAATCATAAACATTTGTAATTGTATACCTAACAAAATAAATATGTTTAGCGCAAGAACAACACATATGTTTTTTAGTGATTTTATAACTTGATCATTATTGATACTTAACAGGATGGCAAATATTATGATTTGTGACAAACAAAATATAAATATAAATGGTTTTGATTTAATAAATAGCTTTTTTAGCATCTTTATTATTTTCCTCCGGCGGCGAAGCCGTCTTTCTAACATTTGCTTAACCTGTAATTCCGGCCCGAAGGGATTGGCGTGAAAATTGCCGAGCGAAGCGACCAGCAATTTTCATGACAAAAGGAATTATCAGGTTGAAGCAGTTGTTAGATGATTCTTCTATTAGCATTTAGTACTTCTCGAACAGTTTCATTTTACCAATTATTTTACTCTTATCTAAATTAATGCCTAAGCCTTCTGTATAATAGTAAAATTGGTCATTTTCTTTTCGTAAAATGTCATAATTATTATATTGATATGGTGAGTTATCAAATGGTTTTAATTGATAATCAACATAATAGCAAAAGCAAATATATTTCTTGTCAATTAATTCTATACATACTTGATATAAAAATAATCGTCCTAAATTGGTGTGAAAGCTTCGATAAAATACAGCCTTTATATCAGTCTCTTTGAAATATATTTCTGTTTTATTTAGAATTTTTTTTGCACTGATCTCATTATTTCTTATTAAAACTCGGTATTGTCTGCTTGTATACCAAGGAAAAACATAGAAAACAAAAACCATAAGAAAAACTGAAAGTAAAATAATAAAATAATCAGCTTGAATAATGATATTTATTAAACCAGTAATTATTAGGAATGGTGAAACTAGGTATTTAAATACTAGCACGCCATATCGATTTAAATAAAAGAAGTTTGATATTTCCATAGTTTTTCAATCCATATTTTTTTATCCCTAGCAGATAAAGAACTTCCAATAATTACTATACTTATATACATATTAAATTATTAAAGGTTTTATCATTATATTTTTACTTATTTTAAATTGATGGTGGAAGTCAGTTTTTGTATCAAATACATAATCCTACTTATTTAAAAACAAGATGTATTAAATAGAAAATGTATTACGAAAAAGATTGTTTTTTTGCGCCGCGCTAGCGGCGTCCATCTAACATTTGCTTAACCTGCGAGGTGTAATGGCGCGATTCTTGCCGAGGAGCGTAGCGACGACTAGCAAGAATCGTGACATAGCCGAGTCAGGTTGAAGCAGTTGTTAGTTGTCTTTTTTTTAAGCATAAATTGCTATTGGAATAAGTAGTATTCCTTTTTGCACACTTGATGTAATACGAGGTATATTAATACCCGTTTTTTTTATTTCTTCAGTTTGGAATCCTGATAACATTTGATCAATAAGTAAATCTCCAGCAGCACTTAAACTAGTATTTCTTAATAAATTTATAGGTTCCGTATCTTCTGTAGCAATTTTTATTACTTTTCCTATTACTGAATATTCACCGTTCTCAAGTATTCCAACATTTTCATTTTCAAAAAAACGTATATCAGCTTGAGATACTGCATCAAAACCATTTTCATTTCTTTGTAATAAATCTACTAATCCTGTGACTTTCATATTATCATTAAACTTTTTTATTTGATCGCTTGTCTTCTTGATATCTCCAGAAGAACTATTTCCCGATCCTTTCCCGCTTATAGAAGCAATCATATTAATCATATGATACATAGAATCAAATGCTTTAATTAATGGATTTACTGATACAGTACCCTTTACACGAATAAAATCGCCAGTTTCAATTAGTTTGAAATCACTTTCCTCAGAAACATCTTTTACTAAACCATTTTCTTCTAGATGTTCTAGTAATTTTTCAAACAACGATGTGGGTGTATGTATTCTTTCTTCAGAAACAGTTTGCTGATCTTGTTGTGAATTACTTCCCTTTAATTTTGCCCCTAATTTTAATCCAAATAAACCAAATGTATTACCTGTACCGATACTACTTTCTATTTCTGAATCAAGCACACCTTCTTTGTTTTCTTTTCTTTCAATTGAACGTATTTGTGAAAATCCATTTTCAATAATTGCTAATAAATCAAAAACAACTTTCTGATTTAAATAAACTGGAAGAATTAAGTTTTTACTCGACATATTTTCTCCTCTTTCCGCCGCCCGCAGGGTCCAACTAACATTTGCTTAACCTGCGTTTTGTTTGGCGCGGTTTTTGCCGAGCGTAGCGAAGTGCAAAAATCCGTGACAAGCAAATAAGTCAGGTTGAAGCAGTTGTTAGATCGCCAACTGTTAAACAATTCAGTTTATAACCAACTACATCAATGTTAGAAAACGATTTGCAGTACCATTAAAAAACCCGAAGGCTGAATCCTTATGACTTGTTATAATGTGAAGACTGAGGCAACTCTTCTGCATATCGTTTTCTAACATCTGTTCCTGCAAGTTTTAGCACAAGTGGTATGAAGTCAACTTCATCAACGAAAGAAAAAGTTTTAATCACGATAACACTTTAAGTAATAAACTAGGTGCAAACTGTATAACCGTTTTTCAGAGTGTTATCATCTGTTGAACTTTTTCTTAAGTCTATTTTCAGTGACAGTTTACTTCAGTTATACACAATCTTCTTCCAAATATATTTCTTTTTCTTCTATTAATAAGTGTAGATTGGTCGAACTAACATTTATTTAACCTGCATTGCGTACATTGGCGCACTTTTTGCCGAGCGAAGCGACTAGCAAAAAGTGTGACAATAGCAATGTCAGGTTGAAATAGTTGTTATCCAATTTTTGGTTTCAGTTCTGCTGTAGCTTCGTTTTCAACTAATTTGTGTACTAAGCTTTTTACTTTTACAAACGTTACCAACGTCTTAAATTTTATTACGCAACAAAAATATTTTCTACAGAAAGCTCCGTTTTGTTTTTTACTCTACAGCAGTTTCATACAAAACATTTTTCTTTTCTTTCCATTTTCTTCTATTATATAAGACCAAATCCAGTCCAATTACCTTGATTCGTTTCTGCAAAACATCAAGATCCTATTGTATAGGACTATGGAATGATAACCAGCAACTGAATCAGTTTTTTATTTTGATTTGCTTCGTATAAGCCACTGTAAGGTTATTTATCGAAAACTATTGTGCAGAATTCTCATTTTACTGCTGAATAACCACAGTAATCTAAAAACCTTATATCCAGGATCTTTTCACTTCAAGATGTTAAAATCAATTGAAAAGCAACGTCCTACAGTCACCTTAAATTCTTGGTAGTGAAAACGGAACACTGCTTTGCTGTTTTATTTTTAATGGATCTTCAGCATTTGTCGCGAGAGCTTGCACCGTAATCCAAATTATATTTCGAGATTTATAAGCGTTTTTAGTTCTTCCATCCTCGCCCGCCGAAGGCGTGGGGATAACATTTGCTTAACCTGTATTTTCGCACCGCGTAGCGGTTTGGCGCATTTTGTGCGTCAGGAGCGAAGCGACAGCACAAAATGTGACAAAGAAAATATCAGGTTGAAGCAGTTGTTAGCTTTTTCCTCTTCCTATTTTTTTATTTTGCATTAATTGTCTTATGTTAACTTAACATATAATTATTTTCATTAAGTAGTACTATTTAAGCTATCTTAAAACGATTTTTGATTAACTATTAATATCCTTGCATCATTATAATTATCAAAAAAACATATATATGTATTATTTTAAGTACATTGAATCAATCAAATATTTTCCAGTATTTGTCTTAAATATATTTTTCTTAACATTTTCGATTTCTCTTTTTTGTATATTATCTTCGTAAATATTCACAATGAAATCTGCTTCAACTAATATTTGAAAATCTATTCCATCTATCTTTTTATATGAATGATGATTACCAATTATAAATTTAATTCTTTCGATTTGAGTATTGCTAATATCAATTTTATTTTTTACTAATAACTCTTCAGCTATTTTTGGGCCTTCAATTTCTTGATATTTTCCTGAACTAGACTTATATTTAATTTCCGCTTCATGAATACCAATATCATGTAGTATTCCACATATTTTTATAACGGTTAACTCATTAACAGTTACTTCTTCTAAATTTGCGATAATTTCAGAAAATTGAAAAACCTTAAGAGCATGATTAATTCTCTTAACATCCGGTGAATTATAATTTATCATTGATAATATTATGTTATTAATCGAATTTTCCATCTTCTTCCTCTTCAAGTTAGTATTAACAAAAATAGAGTAAATCAATATAACATTCTTTCTGCCGCGCGCGCAGCGTCGAGCTAACATTTGCTTAACCTGCGAGGCGTAATGGCGCGATTCTTGCCGAGGAGCGTAGCGACGACTAGCAAGAATCGTGACATAGCCGAGTCAGGTTGAAGCAGTTGTTAGGTTTTCCATTTAGTAATCATTGGATGAGATAATTCTTCATCACATAATATTGTAGCACTATACTTCGCACGTGTGAAAGCCACATAGTATTTAGCTGGCGAAGAGAATGGCTGGCCTTTTAGAAAGTTTATAATTGGAGTGTTAGGAAGTATTAACACCCTTTCATATGTTCTACCCTTAACCGCACCAAAATTTCTTACTTTCTCATCTAACCATTTGGTTTTTTTATCGTACCTCAATATAACTACCTGAAAATTTTGTAAGTATTCTTCGAGCTGGCTTCTTGATATGTAAAAGATACCATCATGCCCCGTTCTTTCAAAATTCCTAGATATTGTTTTCTCATAATCATGATAAATTGAATCAGAAAAACTACATAGCTCTTGATTGCATCTATAACTCCAATTGTTGAGTTCTATTCTGCATAGGCCATCAAGTTCTAATTTTTCTATTAATTTTAAAACTCCCGCTTTTTTATATTTTGCATTCCTCGCTGATTCATTTGTTGAAAATGTACCTTGACGAGGATCTGCAACAATTCGCAGAGTAATATCTGTTTGTAGCAATTCAATTACAAGATCATAGTCATATCCAGCAAAGTCTTGAAACTCGTCAATGAATATCAGATCGTAAATGGATTCTAATCGCTTTATTACTTTACCATCAGTTTTTGCATTACATAGCATTGCAAAATCAGCCAGCTTGTCAGAAAAAATGCAGTCATCAGCTCCAAAAAAATATCTTGGATCAGTTTTCTTAAAGTATTTTGTTGATCGGCCTTGAACAAATATTGGTCTCGACACAAGCCTATCGAAAGCAGATAATTGGTAAGGCCGAATGCATTCTTGAATCAGGAAGGACATCCAGGTCATTATTTCAACATTTTTTGGTATTGCTTGGTACTGCTCTATGAATATCTTCTTTAATTCTTCTGTGCCTTCAACTGTAAATGTTGTAATCAATATTCTTTTATCTTGATTGGCTATTGCTTCATTTACAATTCCGGTTGATTTACCAGAACCAGCAGCAGCTATTGTTATTACATTCTTAGATGGCATTTTTTATATACTCTGGATATTCAATTTTTTCTGCACTCTCGAATACTCTTAGCGACCACTCTGTTTTATTATTCAACATCCAATTCTTGATTTCTTCAATACTACCAAAGTCTTTAATAAATATTTTATTTAAGTTCGCAACTGTATTACATGCGCAAAAGGCAATTTCAATTGTAGATAATGAAGCATTCTCAGGATATATGATCTTAATCGTTTCAATACCTTCATAATCTGAATATTTTGCTTTGACAGCAGCAATATCACCGTCATTATCTGTTATTACTTGTGTTTTTATTTTTAATTGTTTTGATATTTCCAAAAATCTTTTAAATGATAATCCACGAACAGAGATTATATCAACATTATTGCTTATGGGTAAGGTCCCGTATTTATCAAGGTACAATCGCTGGATAATTAATTCTTCTGTCGGACCTTCTACCAATATTATAGATTTGGCAAGTACCATTCTTAATGTATCGTATCCTGGCAATCTTTTAAAATAGGAAACAGTTGATGCGCTTAATTCAACAAGACTTATTGACTTTTTAGCGTGTAGCAAGCGTAGGTTATCTAATCCCAGCTTATTCAATACGAATGAATTGTGTGTAGAGATTATAACTTGACGTTCGTCACACATTTTTGATATTTGATCTATTAAACTTGCCATATTAGTAAATGAAAGATGGTTTTCTGGCTCTTCAATTAAGAATACAGATGTTTTTTCAAGCGTTGCATTCAAGGCAAACCCAATTTTCAATTTGCTTTGTTCACCCATACCAATAAATTGGAATGGTATGTCATCAAGATATGGAATTAATACTGAATCCCAGCCACTTTTTGCAGAAATATCAACAGAAACTTTAAAATCGTTTTTGGTTATTTCTTTACCTTTTTCTGCTAAGCTACTATTAATTGTTTCAACCCCATTTATTTTTGAGAATGTTTCTCTTAGTTTTCTATATTCAATAGAAAGCCTAGCCTTATCTTTCTCTGTTAATGCATCGTTGATTACCTTATTTATGAAACGATCGGAACCACTTGCAAATCTAATTGAGGCAGCATCTATATATGTTGATCGAATCTGGTTACTTCTTCCACCGACAGGATTTCCACTAAAAAACGCCCAAGAGACTCCATAGAACTCAGTTGGAACAGAATGTACTTCTTCTTTCTCTTTAATATATTGTTTATATTCTTCTGTAAATTCCTTATCAAGATCAACTACAATTGACACTCCCGGGAGATCAACTCTATCTAAATTATTTATTCCACGATACCTAGCAGTTTCATCTGTGTCAAAAAATACTGCTTCGATAATAATCTTTGGTGGTATGCATTCTGGAGTGCCAATCGTATTTATAAAATATCGAACTAAATCAGCATTGAAAATGTAAGGACTTATTTCAGTAAAAATTGATTTTCCAAATAATGTGCCAGTTAAGACGAGATTGAGAGCTTCAAGGATAGTGGTCTTTCCGGCATCATTATCTCCAATTATAATATTGATACCATGTTTAAAACTAATTTTGAAATCCTGTAAGTTCTTAAATCCAATGATCCGTAAGTAGTCGATCATTTTTACTCCTTAACTGATAAACCTAACATACGCTTAACCTGCGAAATGCCCTGGCGTGATTCCTGCGACAATATTCAGCAGGAATCATGACAGGGCATTGAGACAGGTTGAAGCGATTGTTAGATGTCTTGGATTTCTTCATTAATAATTTCCTGTATAATTTTGTGACAACACTTACCTAAAGGATTATGATGTAGACAATCTGAATTCTTCATAGCGCCCGTAAATAGTTTTACATCATTAACTGTTTTTGCTCCATGATCTTTAATCGCCAGTATCACATCATTTTTGGTTACTTTGCTGCAGTAACACGCATAAATTGGGTTGGCATCTTTTTTATACCATAATGGTACAATTAAATCATTAGTATTAAATACTATATTCGAATCTAAACTATAATACGATATTTCGCAATTTCGATTCATACAAAGGGCGAATGCATCTCCAACTACACGCTTCAATGCATATTCTGATATTATAGCTTTAATTGTTTCTTTTTTAACTAACACCCCATGGGAATTGCATTCTGGGCATTTTTTGATAGATGTTTCTTTTTTCACTAACGGCATTGTTTTGCCAATATTTGGAAATATCCCAATTTTACCATTATTACTTATTTTTGATTTTATCATCATTAATTCTTTATACCTAATGGAAATAAATTCCAATGGTAATACACCAGTATTTTTGCCATTAACCATATAGAGCCTACATGCGTAATTAAATCCAATTGGTTTATGCATTGTATAAATATCAATTCCGTCAATTAGGATCGTCGGTGATCCTTGGAAGTTGACTTCTTGAGCCATATCAGCACTTCTAATAAGAGAAATTTTTAGTTGATCTTCAGGAATGCTTGAACCTATAATAAAAGCACGTAATATTGACAATGATTCCTTTGCATTAGGACAGCCCTCAAAATACTGAAATTCTATCATAAAGTTACTCCTTATCCCTGGCCAGTGAAAAATAATTTACTTCTTTTCGCCCGAAGGGTCCATCTAACATTTATTTAACCTGCATTGCGTACATTGGCGCACTTTTTGCCGAGCGCAGCGACTAGCAAAAAGTGTGACAATAGCAATGTCAGGTTGAAATAGTTGTTATCCAATTTTTGGTTTCAGTTCTGCTGTAGCTTCGTTTTCAACTAATTTGTGTACTAAGTTTTTTACTTTTACAAACGTTACCAACGTCTTAAATTTTATTACGCAACAAAAATATTTCCTACAGAAAGCTCCGTTTTGTTTTTTACTCTACAGCAGCTGTGTACTAAACATTTTTCTTACCTTTTCTTTCTCTTTTCTTCTATTATATAAGACCAAATCCAATCCAATTACCTTGATTCGTTTTTGCAAGACATCAAGATCTTATTGTATAAAACCATAGAATAATAACCAGCAACTGAATCAGTTACTTATTTTGATTTGCTTCATACAAGCCACTGTAAGGTTATTTCTCGAAAACAATTGTGCAGGATTCTCATTTTACTGCTGAATAACCACAGTAATCTAAAAACCTTATATCCAGGATCTTTTCAATTCAAGATGTTAAAATCAATTGAAAAGCAACGTCCTACAGTCGCCTTAAATTCTTGATAGTAAAAACGGAACACTGTTTTGCTGTTTTATTTTTAATGTATCTTCAGCATTTGTCGCGAGAACTTGCACCGTATTCCAAATTATATTTCGAGATTTATTAGCGTTTTTAGTTCTTCCATCCTCGCCCGCCGAAGGCGTGGGGATAACATTTGCTTAACCTGCGAGGCGTATATTGGCGCAGTTTGTGCCGCGCGGAGCGCGATTAGCACAAACTGTGACAATAGCCGAGTCAGGTTGAAGCAGTTGTTGGATGATTTTTCCTCATCCAATTTATCAAGCCGTAAACAGCCATACAAAGCAAAATGATATATTGGATTGCGATAAACCTAACATCTTTTACCCAATACAATCCAGTTGCAATTACATCAACAACTATCCAATAAATCCAACCTTCATTTTTCCTTATTGTAGTTAAATACATAGCAACAAAACTCATAATTGTTGTTAGTGCATCTAGAAATGGGAATGAAGCCGGCTCTGGGAATACTTTAGGAAGCCAAACATGGAAATTTGAAACACAGTAAGTAAGCACTGTTGTAAAAATTGCAGTAATTATTGTAAAGACGATAATTGCTTTAAATGAACTCCAGCTTGTTGGTATGTAACTTTCTTCATCTTGTTTCTTTTTCCACATTAACCAACCAACAATACTAATAACTAAGTAATACACCTGTTCCATCATGTCAGAATAGAGTTGTATTTGATAAAATAATATTCCGTATAAAACAACTGATATAATGCCAATAGGCCATGTTAGTATGTTCTTTTTTGAAATAAGAAATACTGATAGAAAATAAAATACTGTCCCTACGAATTCAATATAGCTTAATGGATACCCCGCAATATCTATCATTACTGTATTTACATTTAAAAAACTAAGCATTAATTACTCCTTTTATTTGCTCTATTCTATTTTCTATTGTTCCAGAAAGTAGTGAATACATAATATTATACTTATGTAAAAGTTCAATGTTTATTTCCTGAAGTTTTTCACGTGATCCAATACCGGACCTATCCCAAGTATCCTCAAAAGGAAAGTCATCATTACACAAAAAAACATTTTTATACTTGTATAAACTCTTTTCAACTATTTGCAATAGTTTTTTAGATGATTTATTAAAGTAATATATAGAATAGGCAAGTGTAGTTATTGTATTTGTATCACAAAAGGTATAATCCGTTTCTGTATTACTTCTTGTTAATTCCATTTCATTTTGTGCGAAAGCGATTTTCTCTAAATCACTCATGGATAACCGATGATTTGTTTGATGTTTCATCCAATAATCTCTTCCATATTCTTCGCAATATGAACCACCGAGTGTTTGAGCAGCAAGTAAAGCAATAGTTGATTTACCCGTTGATGGTCCACCAAGAAAGTAGTAGTGTGGCTTAATTGAATTAAAAACTACAGGAGATAAAAAGGAACGATATTTCACTATATTATGTCTGATTTCTGTTGCACATATCGGGAATTGCTCTCTCTTAATATCAATAGTTCTGTTTTTACATTTAAGAGCAGTGCTTACATATTCACCATATTTTTCACTTGAATAAAAAGTATCAACTTTTATATGCTTGAGTTTATTCTTAAGATACTTATTTTGTGTGTCAATAATTTCTTTTGTATATCCAGTTTCTTGTGGACCATCTTCTGCAAGTATTATTCGAACACTGGGGAATATGCTTTTTATCCAGTTTGCTCTAACATAAGTCGGTATTTTAGTTGTTTCCGAG
Organism: Teretinema zuelzerae; assembly: GCF_021021555.1. Lineage (NCBI taxonomy): Bacteria > Pseudomonadati > Spirochaetota > Spirochaetia > Treponematales > Treponemataceae > Teretinema > Teretinema zuelzerae. Next base: position 1,771,943 of record NZ_JAINWA010000003.1, read on the forward strand.
GCATTATAAACTATAACAACTACTTGATCCATTTCTTTTAATGCACAGGAGATCAAGTACTCATGCCCTTTATGAAAAGGTGCAAACTTACCTAATGTTAAACCTATTTTCATATTTCTCCGCGCGCCGGAGGCGTCCATCCAACATTTGCTTAACCTGTAATTCCGGCCCGAAGGGATTGGCGCACTTTTTGCCGAGCGAAGCGACTGCAAAAAGTGTGACAAAAGGAATTATCAGGTTGAAGCAGTTGTTAGCTTTCTCGGATTCTTAAGTATTATAGCTTGTAAGCTTTATATTTAATCCATTTCCAAAATTATTAATTGCATTTATTGCATTATAAAGTATTTCGTCTTCATTAATTTCATCTGATTTGAATATTAATTCATCATTACTACATATCGATTGTTGCCCTTGAATATATTTCTCTTCAATTTTATTAATACTTACATTTGGTCTAATTTTTGCAATCGGTGATACTGCATACTTTATATCTAGAGTAATTTGATAAATATAAGCATTTATTGGTAATGAAATAATTATCCATTTTTGCCATGTTGCTTCTTCTAATCCTGTCGGTGCATATGCACTAATATTTGAAAAATCTGATACTTGGTATTTAGTAAGTAATTCTTGAGTAATTTTATTTTCTATTTTATCTAATCGCTCTTTATGTAGCGCTATTAACTGGATCATTTCTTTTTTTGTTCTGTCTTCCATTATTACATCCATTTTATTGCACATTAAAATAACTTCATAGCTATTTTGTAAAATTCTGATATTACAGTAACTCGATGAGCAATCACATTACAATAATTCAGCTAATTTTCTTTTATATTCATAAACCTAGTTTAAAAACAGATCATATTGTTCATACTATATGCTTTAATTTTTCATATACTAATTAATTCTATTCCCTATATTGACATATTATTTTCTCAATAGTTCGTGCATTTATGTATTTCCATGTTTCTTTTTCTATGCAAAAACTCTTATTTATCCTCTGCCCGAAGGGTCAAGCTAACATTTGCTTAACCTGCATTGCGTACATTGGCGCACTTTTTTGCCGAGGAGCGTAGCGACGACTAGCAAAAAGTGTGACAATAGCAATGTCAGGTTGAAGCAGTTGTTAGGCGAAAATTATTTAACAATTCTATTCCAGGAGTAAGAGATTCATAATACATCATATAACTTGTTGCACATTTAATAATATTATCATTTGCTCCTTTTGCTATTTCATTTATTGAAATCATTTTCAAGGAATCCTTAATAAGTTTATATTCTGAATCCAATTCATAAAATGCAAAATATACCTTCATATTGAAAACGTCTTGAAAATTTTTATATTTCTTAAAATCTCGTATATCAATACCAACAACATTTCTATTATTATAGAATTTGATATTTCTTGCTTTGACCTCAATCGCAACTTTTTCTCCAACTATTATATAGTCAGGTCTTTTAATTGATATTTTTCCAGCATGTTTTATATATTGAATAAAGTTACTTTTACTCTGATTAATTTTTTCTATAATAATGTTGTTATTTAAACAATCTTCAACAAATGCTTCTTCTGCTAAATAACCTGGAAATGTTTGACATAAATTATCCTTTAATTCATCATGATGTTTAATTTGAGTATATTCAATTTCATTTTCAGCTTCAATTACCATGGAATTCGAATCAACACCATATAAACTCTTTACTTCATCTATTGATGTTACAAAATACTGAACAATCTGATTTTCAATTATTGATAAAATACTATATCCCATATAACACCTGTATAAATAATCCAAGTCGAAAAAATATTTTGCGCCCGAAGGGCGTCCGCCTAACTATGATTTAACCTGCGAATCCGCAGGATGAGTCAGGTTGAAATCTGTGTTAGGCGCAAATCTTTCGACATATATCATTCCGTCTTTTTCGCGCCTTAACAATTTGAAATACCCGCCCTCGGGAATGCCTTTCTTTCCCCACTCGGAAAAAACGCCACCAGATATCTTGCATCCATTTATTGTGTAGATATCATGCTGAAAATCATATTGAACGCAAGCGAACTTTATGGCGTATTTTTTCATTGGAAAGAAAATCCAAGTAAGCCACTCCGGAGCGATTTCACATTCGGAAATCTTTAATGCCTTGCAGATAACGCGAAACAATTTCCGTTTAATCATTTTATTCCTCCAGCGCGTTGTCCGCGCTTTTGCCGTAGGCGAAACGCGGCAGAGCGTCCGCCTAACATTTGCTTAACCTGCGTTTTGTTTGGCACGGTTTTTGTCGAGCGTAGCGAAGTGCAAAAATCCGTGACAAGCAAATAAGTCAGGTTGAAGCAGTTGTTAGCTGAATTTTTTACCAACTAAGCTTTAATCCGTACGGTACAAATTTATAAAACTCTTGATCTTTACTTATTATAGTCATATTTCTCGATATGCTTTGCCAAATAAGCATTCTGTCGAAAGGATCATTATGTGTGTTTTCTTTTAATTTATGATATGTGATTGCTTCTTCGGGTGTTAAACTAATTACTTGAAAATCCATTCTTTCTGCAATTGTTAACAATTCTTCTGGTTCTATTTTATCAAGATTTATTTTTTTTAATCTAGTTTTTATTGATATTTCCCAGAAGCTTACGGCACTTACAAAAACTTCATTCTTAGGATTTTTAATTATTTCTAATGCTTTTTTTGATAGATTTTCTGTATTTGAAACAGTCCAAAGAAAAGTATGGGTATCTAATAAATAATTCATGATAAACCCAATAATTCTTCTTCAGTCATTTTAAAATCATCCGTAAACTGAATATTAACTTTACCTTCAAGCAATCCTATTTTTCGTTCTTTTTTATCAACAGAGTCTTTATACGGTACAATCATAGCAATGGGTTTCTTCTTTTTTCCATAAAGAATACCAAAGGATTCTCCGGATTTAACCTTTTCCAGAACCTCTGAGAACTGTGCTTTTAACTCACCAACAGGAAGTGTTTTCATACCAAAAATATCATACAAGATGCGGTATTTGTCAAGTTGTCAAGTATGCCACTAAGTGTTCTTTTATGGCAAATCTCTATATTATAATGCTTTATGTTTTTCATTATCTTTTTTGCTCCGCGAAGCGGAGTCCAGCTAACATTTGCTTAACCTGCGTTTTGTTTGGCACGGTTTTTGTCGAGCGTAGCGAAGTGCAAAAATCCGTGACAAGCAAATAAGTCAGGTTGAAGCAGTTGTTAGCTGAATTTTTTACCAACTAAGCTTTAATCCGTACGGTACAAATTTATAAAACTCTTGATCTTTACTTATTATAGTCATATTTCTCGATATGCTTTGCCAAATAAGCATTCTGTCGAAAGGATCATTATGTGTGTTTTCTTTTAATTTATGATATGTGATTGCTTCTTCGGGTGTTAAACTAATTACTTGAAAATCCATTCTTTCTGCAATTGTTAACAATTCTTCTGGTTCTATTTTATCAAGATTTATTTTTTTTAATCTAGTTTTTATTGATATTTCCCAGAAGCTTACGGCACTTACAAAAACTTCATTCTTAGGATTTTTAATTATTTCTAATGCTTTTTTTGATAGATTTTCTGTATTTGAAACAGTCCAAAGAAAAGTATGGGTATCTAATAAATAATTCATGATAAACCCAATAATTCTTCTTCAGTCATTTTAAAATCATCCGTAAACTGAATATTAACTTTACCTTCAAGCAATCCTATTTTTCGTTCTTTTTTATCAACAGAGTCTTTATACGGTACAATCATAGCAATGGGTTTCTTCTTTTTTCCATAAAGAATACCAAAGGATTCTCCGGATTTAACCTTTTCCAGAACCTCTGAGAACTGTGCTTTTAACTCACCAACAGGAAGTGTTTTCATACCAAAAATATCATACAAGATGCGGTATTTGTCAAGTTGTCAAGTATGCCACTAAGTGTTCTTTTATGGCAAATCTCTATATTATAATGCTTTATGTTTTTCATTATCTTTTTTGCTCCGCGAAGCGGAGTCCAGCTAACATTTGCTTAACCTGCGTTTTGTTTGGCACGGTTTTTGCCGAGCGTAGCGAAGTGCAAAAATCCGTGACAAGCAAATAAGTCAGGTTGAAGCAGTTGTTAGTTTATTTTTTTGTCCGTATTACTGATGTAATAATAATCAGTATTCCTGCTGCGAAAGAAAAATAACTTACTGGTTCTCCGATATTTAGAAAACCTATTAATAGTTGTAAAACACCTAACAGGATTGTACTAATTGATTGTGATTTATTCATTTGACCCATTTTCAATTCTTTACCCAAAGAATAGATAAACATCATTATCGTGATTACAACTAAAACAAAAAGAATAGATTTCATTTTTTCTTCTTATTTAAAATCCAAATTTTCTGAAAATTCTGTAGTTACTGATAAGTTTCCAAATAATTCTTTATCTAAAGATTACACTATTTTTTCTTCAACAAAATATTCCTATCTTCATAATAATCATTATGTGTAGAAGGGTTTTAAGCACGTAAACTGTTTTAATAATTTTTCGTTACTTTTTAATTTACTAAAAGCACTAAGGATTTTGTATTACAAGAGCTAGTCCGATCAATTTTTGACAGTTTATTTTACTCAATATTATTGTCTTAATTTTTTTGTAGCTTCCTTCTTACTAAGACAAAAACAATACTATTAATCAATTCCATTAATGTGTCGAACTGTTATAAGCATTTATTAAATTCATGTAATTTCCTAAAAAACAGAAGCCTTGTCACAGCATTTCACAATGCATTTTTCCTCGCGCGCCGAAGGCGTCAAACTAACATTTGCTTAACCTGCGTTTTGTTTGGCGCGGTTTTTGCCGAGCGTAGCGAAGTGCAAAAATCCGTGACAAGCAAATAAGTCAGGTTGAAGCAGTTGTTAGATAATTTCCATTACGGTCCAAAACTCCTAAATGTTTCAGGCAGTAATCGATAATATTCATTCCCAATTATTTGCTTTGTTATGCCCTCTATCATTTTATCAGTTACTACAGTTATTTGTTTCATATTTATATCATCAATTGTTTGTGAATCAAATTCTATATACTCATTACCTCTGATATTTAAATATTGTAGTGACTTAGGAAATTTGCATCCATTTACTTTCGTTAGATTTGACGATGAAATTTCAAAATATTCTAATTGTGTATTACTTAGATCTATATTTTCCATGCTATTTATTTCCATAGACTGAAGATAAACAATTTTCAACATTGGCATTTTTTGCATAGAAAACAAGCAGTCTTCACTTAATCCAAATGACATACATAAACTTTCTATCTTATTTGATTCAAACACAGTGAAATCACTAAAAGAGTTTAATTCCATATATAATGAAACTTTTTTGAGGTTCACTAATTCTGAAATATTATCTATTTTTTTTATTGGACTTTTATGTTCATATTTTGTAATACATTTTCCTTTCTCATTAAATGACAGATGTGACTTAACACCAAAAATTTCATCAATTGAGTCACTCGTACTGACAATATTTTCTGTGCCATTCAACAGTGTAATTTTCAACTGTACTTCAGCTTGAATATTAAAATATACTGAAAAGATAAGGATAGATGAAAGAATTAATTTTTGCATTACAACCTCTTTAACCTGATAGATATTTGATGAATATTCTCTTCGCGCGCCGAAGGCGTCTATCTAACATTGGTTTAACCTGCGTTTTGTTTGGCGCGGTTTTTGCCGAGCGCAGCGAAGTGCAAAAATCCGTGACAAGCAAATAAGTCAGGTTGAAACCGTTGTTAGTCGCTTTCTTTTGATATAAACACACCACCAAATAAACTTGTCATTGCATAGAAAGTGATATATTGATCATTATTTATTGATAACCGCACATAATATTTTGTCCCAGATCCTGGACCAACTGGACCAAACAATGACCAACAAACACTTAATCCTGTGATATTTTGATAGTTCTTTTTTACATATTTAACAATTCGTTGTCGCAAGTAATAAATATATATTACATACACAGGAATAACGACAGCTATACTCATTAAAAATGATTTCATTGTAACTTCCTTTTATTAAAGATTATCAATTAAACTCATCAAACAAAAAAGATTAATAAATACTCAATTATTACCGGCTATTAAATATTCTGCTTTAATTAATTTTGATACATATTGATTGCTTATTGTATCAACTGGAATAAATCCGTTTCGTGTATACATCTCGGTAATAGGTTTTCTGTTTCCATCATAATCTAATCGTATGTATTTTTTATTCATTTCTCGTCCATATTCTTTTACCCACTTAAGTATTCTATCAGAGTAATTCTTACCACAATACTTATTACTGATAACAAATTTGTGAAAATAATATGTTGAATTATCAGTTACTTCTGGCCAATACAACCGATCATACTCAACAAAAATGAAGCCACCAATAACTTCATTATTAATTATTCCTACATAAAAAACGGGATTCTCATATTTTCTATTCAATGCCTCAAGAGTAAATTGAGATTCATCCCATAATGGTTTATTCATTGATCGCAACCATTTTACTTTCTCAATATAGATAGAAAGTAATGTAATTATTTCAGTAGAATCAGCTGTTTTTATCGTTAACATAAATTCCTTTAATTTCTTTCCTCGGCGCCGTAGGCGTCCGACTAACATTTGCTTAACCTGCGTTTTGTTTGGCGCGGTTTTTGCCGAGCGTAGCGAAGTGCAAAAATCCGTGACAAGCAAATAAGTCAGGTTGAAGCAGTTGTTAGATCGCCAACTGTTTAACAATTCAGTTTATAACCAACTACATCAATGTTAGAAAACGATTTGCAGTACCATTAAAAACCCGAAGGCTGAATCCTTATGACTTGTTATAATGTGAAGCCTGAGGAAACTCTTCTGCATATCGTTTTCTAACATCTGTTCCTGCAAGTTTTAGCACAAGTGGTATGAAGTCAACTTCATCAACGAAAGAAAAAGTTTTAATCACGATAACACTTTAAGTAATAAACTAGGTGCAAACTGTATAACCGTCTTCCAGAGTGTTATCATCTGTTGAACTTTTTCTTAAGTCTATTTTCAGTGACAGTTTACTTCATTTATACACAATCTTCTTCCAAATCTATTTCTTTTTCTTTTATTAATAAGTGTAGATTGGTCGAACTAACATTTGCTTAACCTGCGTTTTGTTTGGCGCGGTTTTTGCCGAGCGCAGCGAAGTGCAAAAATCCGTGACAAGCAAATAAGTCAGGTTGAAGCAGTTGTTAGACAATTTTTTATCGAAATAGCTAATTCATTACAATACAAAGAAATAGTATTATTGCTATTTCATATTTCTTTATCAGATATTGATTTAATAGAATTTAATATTACCATTAAAAACACTTTCGAATCATTTATTGACTTATTATACGTATTGTTTTATATTTTATACGTAAGGAGGTTGATTATGTCTAAAAAATTAACATTGAACATTGATGATGAATTGATTAATTTTGCTCATTCCTATTCTCAACAAAATGGTTTGTCTATTTCTAAACTGTTCGAGCAGTATCTTAATCGTTTACGATCAACTGATCAAAACCAAGAACTAAATTCTAAGACGACTACTTTATATGGTCTTTTCCAAGACTCACCTATTCCAGATAAAAAACTATTAAGGACAAAATTTCATGAAAAAGATTCTCATTGATTTAAATATCATTCTTGATTTTTTGAATAAAAGAAATTTCCATGTAGAAGCAGCTCAAGTTATTAATATGTGTGTAGAAAAGAAAATATCTGGCTACATCTGTGCTCATGAAGTAACAACGTTATCATATTTTCTACTAAAGGATCAAAAAGATAAAACAAAAGTAATAAATACAATTACAGCATTACTAGATATATTCAATATAATTCCAATTGATGAAACTATTTTGCGGGATTCATTAATATCACCAATTTCTGATTACGAAGATGCAGTTATTGAAGTGAGTTCAATGAAAACAAATATTGACTACATTATTTCACGTAATATTTCTGACTTTAAATCTTCTCGTATTCCAACGTATACACCAGAACAATTTTTAATTCTTTAATTCTTTCCTCGCCCGCCGAAGGCGTGTGTCTAACATTTGCTTAACCTGCATTGCGAAGCAATGTCAGGTTGAAGCAGTTGTTAGAAAAAAATTTCTGTATACATTGGATTCTTTTCTAAAACATTTAAATCTAAAGACCATTTATATGGTTGGATTTTATTCATACTAAAACCTCCATATATAAATATTCTATTTTTACTTGAACAATAAAATACAACACTTTCATTCAAGTCAAATGGTAATCCTTGAACATATAAATCATTAAACTCATCTTTTTCAATATCATAAAATATAATGGATCTACACACTTCCATTCCATTATATGTTCCTAACATAAAAAACACTTTCTTATATTTTTCTATATACACTGCTTTTGAAAATGTACGACCAACAAATTCATTACATTTTTTGCTAATGAGCTTCATATTCTTTAAGTCCATTAATACATATTCACTATGACATATAGGATAATTATTCTGTGTAAAACCAGAGAAACATAAAACCTTATCAGTATTTATACATATTGATGTTGAGCCGGTCTTAAATACAATATTTTCATCAAGAATAAATGTGTCACATATTTTCGTAGTAATATCAAAAACATTCAGTAATTGCGGATCACAATTTAATCCACCATAGTAATATATTTTCTTGTCTTCAATACTTAACACGCTTGATGACCGAAATTTCATATTTGGTGCATCTATTTTTTCTATCTCATCATTTTCCAATTCATAAATAAGAATTTCATCAAATACTTTAGTTGAACCAAATTGTGTATATGATAAACCTCCAACTATGTATAGTTTGTTGTCATAAAAATACATTTCATGATTTATTCTTGGAGTAACTGGTAAAACAATATTCTTACATATTTTTGAAGTACTAATATCAAAGACAACTAATTCACTTGTTGGAGTAAATTTATTGGTAATTCCACCAAATACAAACAGTATTGAATTTTTTTGATCAATACAAGAAGCAGCACTTCCTCTTAATAAAGGACTATTTTCATCAAGTAATTCATAATCCCAATACTCTTCTAATTCAAAAGAAATCATTTTCATTTTTTGAAATACCCTTTTTTCGCGCCGCGAAAGCGGCGTCGTTCTAACATTAGCTTAACCTGCGAGGCGTCAAGCTGGCACGATTTTTGCCGAGCGAAGCGATAGCAAAATTCGTGACAGTAGCCGAGTCAGGTTGAAGCTTTTGTTAGGTGCATGCTTTTCCATATTTTAAAATCATCATGATGATATAATGCTAAAAATTGTTTTTCTAATAATTCAATTTCATCCTTTGCTACAATCGTATGTTTTGCCATTGAATATTCGGATATTTTCGTTAGAAATAATATTTGATAAAAAGTAGCTAATAGCCATACTGGCAAGTAGTAAAAATTCAATTTTCTGGGCTCAATTTGTATTCCACTATTCTTTATAGCTTCAAAACCTTCACGTGTAGCATAAATCATTTCTTTTATCGTTTTTCTTGATTTAGCTAATTTTATATTTTCTGAATTGAAACGCAAAAGCGCATTGGCTATAGGGACAACAAATGCTATATGAGTTTTTTGCCAAGCATCCATATTATTGGAATACGTTGGGTCAAATTTAGCGTTTTTAAATATTTTAACAAGTTTTTTTAGTCTTGACGTATTTTTTCCATCTATCTCCGCAAAAGTTGTTGTTTGCATAATTTTTGCAATACCAGTTCCAATGAAATAAGTAACAATACCATTTTTCCTCTCACCACCAGCTGAAGGAAATCCAAGCATTACTCTTTCTTTTCCAACAGCATTTATATATTTTTCATATCCTAATGGAGTGTTAACAACAAACACAAAATTATTTGATTTATTCTTTTTTAGTATTGGTAAAATATCATCTATCTGATTGTTTTGAACAACTATAATAATATAATCGTAAATATCATTTTCATTTAATTCTCTTATGCATTTTAAATTAATTGTTTCAATCTTATTATTAAGAGCATTTTTTAAAATAAGCCCATTTGAAGTGATTTCCTCAAATCTTTTCCCTCTTGCAAGAATTGTAATATCATTCCCATATTTTGCTAATTTACCAGCAAAAATACTTCCAATAGCGCCAGCACCATATACTAATATTTTTTCCGCCATTCATTTCCCCTTAGCGCAGCGATAGCTGCGTCCACCTAACATTTGCTTAACCTGCGTTTTGTTTGGCGCGGTTTTTGCCGAGCGTAGCGAAGTGCAAAAATCCGTGACAAGCAAATAAGTCAGGTTGAAGCAGTTGTTAGGTTTTTCTTCTTTATCAACTATCTTCATTAATAAAAGTTTCTATTTCTTCAATTGTTGGACAATACTCTTTTTCAGTAGAAACTAGTAATGTAGGTACATCAAATTCAGGAAGATCATATTTTTCACCTGGCTCAAAATAACCAGTTTCTCTATAAACAGAAACTCTTTTATCACCATGATAATATTCACGTTTTGGATTTGCCAAACCTCTTTCCAAATGGCGTAATGCACTTTTGGTTGCATCAATATCGCATATTATAATAATTACATTTGCAACTTTCATAAAATCGGGTAGAAAATAATCCCAAATTTTATGATCAAAAGCAGCTTCAATAATCAAAGATATTTTTGATTCAAGCAAGTGAATTACTGTATCCTTAAAAATATCATTTACTATTCTATTAGTATCTTTTGGTAAAAGATCATGTTTAATACCAAAAGTATTCACATATCCTTCTTTGAGCTCATCACGACTAACTTTAGGAATATACAAGTGTTTTGATAGTTTATCAGTTAACGTAGTTTTTCCAGAACCTGGTCGTCCTGTAATTACTATACATTTCGGTTTAATCATTATAACAGGATCCTTTTATCATATTTTTTTAACCGTAATTCACTAGCTATAACAACGGTATTTAACTCATTTTAATTAGTTTGTTTAGAACAGAAAAGTCTAGTTCTGTGTTGTAGATGAAACGCAATTAATTGCTTAACAAATGGCGTCCAATAAAGAGTTAATTAAAAGATTTACTTTATACATAATTCAACAGACTTAAAGAATTAACAAAAACAAGCACAATGGTTTAAATCAATATTTAGCACATTCGTTGCGCCGCGAAAGCGGCGTCAACCTAACATTTGCTTAACCTGTATTTTCGTGCCCGTAGGGCTTGGCGCATTTTGTGCGTCAGGAGCGAAGCGACAGCACAAAATGTGACAAAGAAAATATCAGGTTGAAGCAGTTGTTAGGTTTCTCTTCCTCTCTTCTTTTTCCTTTTTTATTCTTTCCTCTTCTTTTCTACCAATTTCCCAGAAATACATATCAACTAATTTCATTGGTGGATAATCTATTCCTGAATGTTTTTTAATATATTTATAAGAACGATCAAACTCTATTTTGTTTACTCTGTAATAATCAAGAATATTTTGTAAGGTTGCTTTGTTTATTGATCTACCAAGATTATTAATTTTCATTCCAGTAATAAAAAAGCGATCAAATGCAGGAATACAGGCATTAATACCAAGTAGTACTTTTGAGGCTAATGTAATTGAAGGTCTTACTTCCTTTTCTTTTCCATTCACAATTTTTATTTTATTGGTGTAATAGTCTTTTATTATTTGAATAGTACCTATAATTAATTCAATATTCTCTGAATCATTCTCTTTTATAAGATCAAGTTCATAAGATATCATATTTTTCTGTTTTAATAGATCTATCAAATCTTCGTGAATTTTATAGTCTTTCCATAATAAATAACTTGAACCTCTATACATTCCCCAAGATGCAAGATAAAAAGCTAATTGAAGTGACGCATAATCATTTTTGATTTCTTGAGATTTCTGAAAGTATGAAAAGCAATGCTCCCATGATTTATATCTATGATATTCATCATTTTTTAATTGATCATAGAATTCAATAATTTCATCATATATTGACACTTTTTCCTCCGCGCCGAAGGCGTCAACCTAACATTTGCTTAACCTGCGTTTTGTTTGGCGCGGTTTTTGTCGAGCGTAGCGAAGTGCAAAAATCCGTGACAAGCAAATAAGTCGATTATGCAACCTTTTTTCTGTAAATTTCGTTCAAAGCAGGTCGGTCGGTTGACTCAGGCAAGTACCGTTTGTCATTCTGCCACTGGTCGTTTTGTTCGATCAGCATAGAAGCCGCAAGGCGAAGTAAACTCTCGGCGTTCGGGAAAACACCCACTACTTTCGTTCGCCTGTTAATCTCCTTCATCTGGCGTTCTGCCAGATTCGATGTTCGCATCTTCCTCCTGTGATTTTCAGGGATGTTGAATACACTCAATCCTTCCCGTATATTTACATCGGCCCAAGCCGCTAAACGCGGATGGGTTTTTTGATATTTTTCAACGAGCTGTTGCAAATATCGTTCTGCATTCTCGCGGTCAGGCGCATTGAACACCTTCCGAATATCGGCGGCTACCAGCGGGATGTCATCTTTTTTCGTGACGTAGGAGTGGGCATTCTGCTGCAGATGAAACTGGCAGCGTTGCCACAGAATTCCAGGGAAGACAGCATCGATTGCAGCGCGAAGTCCTGAGTGGTCATCACTGGTGATCATTCGAAGGCCGTGCATCCCTCGTCGTACGAGATCCTCGAGAAAGGAACGCCAGTTTACCTCTGCCTCACTGTTCGCGACTTCGGCGTCAAGAATATGCCGATTCCCGCTGTAATCAACGCCAATAGCCACTAGAAGAGCCTGCTTGACCACCTGGGAACCGACGCGCACCGATTCATAGGTCGCATCAAGTACCAAGTATTGAATCTGTCCGACAGGCTGCGCCTTCCAAGACGTAATCTCTTCATCGAGCTCCTTTGCCAGCCTGCTGACCTGGGACGAGCTGACTTCGGTGCCACAAAGAATTTCGACGATATCCGAGACCCTGCGGGTACTTACTCCTTTGACATACATTTCGGCGATGGCGAGCTTGAGAGCACGCTCACTGCGCATGCCTTTCTCGATGCAGCTGGGGTAAAACTCCATCCCGCGAACTTGTGGTACTTTCAAGAGGACTTTCCCGGTCGCAAGATTGAGCGTCTTGTCTTTAAATCCATTGGCATGCCCAGTACGCTCTTCCGTGCGTTCATATGGTTCGGCGTTGAGAGCCTTTGCTCGCTCGATCTTCATGGCCTCATTGACGACCACTTCGATAACACGAGAAAATTTATTGTCCCCATTCGCTGCCAGCATCTGGATCACTTGCTCCAAAAGTGTATATTCTGATTCGTAGGCCATCGGGTTCTCCTTATGGTTGGTTTGGTCACTTACCATTTGAGCCCGATCGGCCTGCTTTTTTCAACCCAATTTACAGAAAGAATTGTACACTAACAATAAGTCAGGTTGAAGCAGTTGTTAGGCAATCGTTTTTCGTTTAGCTCTTTAAGAAATTAATAACGTCATTTTTTACCATTTCTTTTTGTGTAATTAAGCCAAAATGATCAACTTTATCAAAAAAAACTACCCGTCCATTATTTTTAATTATTTTTTCGTTTTGGATATTCAATTTCTGATAAACACTAGCATCATCAGTTCCTGTGTATATAAGATAAGGACAATTCATTTGTTCTGGTTCAATTATTGGCCATTTATATAAAGCTCTTATCCTTTTTTGTAATACAATATCCTCTGTTCCTTTAATTCCCTTTTTTATAAATTCCTTTTAAAAAATTATTCCAAAATATGTACCACAAACAATTGCTTTTTTTAATCTATATTTTGAAGCGTATTGTGTTGTAATTGTTCCACCTAGAGACCACCCAAAAAGTATTGGATCGTTTATTTCTTCATAATCAAGTATTGAAGTAATATCAGCTAAATGATTTTCTATAGAATAAAAATCCTCATTGTGTCCCACTTCACTTTGACCACATCCTCGTAAATCAAAAGTTATTACAGTAAAATCATTTTTTAATTCATCTATCCAACCAGAATTATTCCAAATAGTATGATCACCACCCAATCCATGAATTAACAATATAGCAGGTCCTATACCCGTTTTATCATAATAAATTGAAGCGTTATCATTACTTTTTATGAACATATGTTCCTCAAAAAAAGACATTAAGAAAGCTCTTTAAGTTTAACAAATTCCTCGCCCGCCGAAGGCGTGTGCCTAACATTTGCTTAACCTGCATTGCGAAGCAATGTCAGGTTGAAGCAGTTGTTAGTCGCTTCTCTCTTATTGCATTTCAAATGATTTGATTTGGAAGATTTTACAGGTTTCTTTCTACTAGTTGCTGCTTTTAATACTTATACTCATCATCTTTTGTACTAGTTTTTTTTTTATTATATCTCTTTCACATTTATTTCTTTCATTTCTCTTTTTTGGACATATCTTTACCAGGTCTTTTACTATCTTGGAGTCGCTATACTCTTACACCCATTCTCTTTACGTTTCAGGAAGCTTTATCTTACACAATATTTCATGTGCAGGAACTTCTTCATACGGTTCCAAGGTCATAATGATTTCCATTGCCGCATGACATATAGGACAATGATCTACACATTCCGCTTCTTCCATCTCTATTTCCATCGGAAATATTTTCTGCAGTTTTTCTAACTTATCGCTGTATTGGTTTGAGTATAATCCATAATTCCGTACTGTTACAGTATGAGGGACAGGTATGTGATTCATGTATCGAGATACAAACAGTTCCTTATCCAACTCAATCCGCGTCTCTTTCCCTGCATGACGTTCAATATAACTAAATGTTCCTTTCTCTTCGTTTTCCACCAATTCTTGATTAAGGTTTATCACTACACCCTTAGCGGCGTGTGCTAAATATCCTATTATCTTTTGTACATTTCCCTGATAATATGTTGCGTATACATTCCATTCGCGATCATTAATATCCTTCTGTTCAGGAATATCTTGTATATGTTTTCTCTGTAATTCCTTAACAAGATATTCTTTTATCACATCAGTAATTCGCGTATATGATATCGTTCCTAACGGCATCCAGTCACCGTTACCAGTCAGTCCACCATCAGATAACACGCAATGTATATGCGGTTTATAAGACATCCCCTTTCCATGTGTTTGAAATACCGCTATACATCCAGGGGTTATTCCATAATATTTCGATATGTTATTTATTGCACGCTTTACACATTCGAAAAAAGCGTTCATGAAATCTTTCTTATTTCTGAGCCATACGCCTGTGAAAACCTGTGGAATTGATATGACTAAATGAAAGTGATTAACATTTAAAACAGATGTTAATACCTTATCCTCCCATCTTTTCTGGTTCGCTTTATAACAGATAGGACAACCACGTTGGTTACAGGAATTATATACAGTTGCGATTGTTCCACATTTTGTGCATTGCACAACTCGGCCGCCATACCGGGTTGTTTTACACTCCCTCATATTCTGAAGAGAGCGTTTTTGTTTCGCATCAAGCTTAAAGGATCTTTTAAGCGCAACAGAGCATATCTGCTCGAGTATACGGTTCTTCATGCATAGCTTGTATGCACAAATTCCTTTTCCTGCCTAACATATTCTTTCTTTTCCTCGGCGCCGTAGGCGTCCGACTAACATTTGCTTAACCTGCGTTTTGTTTGGCGCGGTTTTTGCCGAGCGTAGCGAAGTGCAAAAATCCGTGACAAGCAAATAAGTCAGGTTGAAGCAGTTGTTAGAGAGCCGAATTGATAGCGTGTATGCATTCCAATAATTATACGGATTTAATATTCAATGATTTCAATTTATCAATTGCACAATCAAAATCTGATCTCTGTTTTTTATAATTTCATAATTACTTATTCTTAATACTTTTGATTATTACCATTTAATATAGTATATGCTTTTACCCACAACCATTTTTTTTGTAATATCGTATAATCAGAACCATAATTTACTGATGTAAAGTGATTAAATACTTTTGATATGCTTATAATTCTGTTATTAATTGTTATTGTTTTAATTCCCTTACTAATTGAAACATAACTAATTAATAAAAAAATAATAATATCATATTTTAATGTTAAACTAGACAATGGTAAAACAAGTGATCCTGTACTAACTAAAAGCCAGATACTGATAATTGAAAAATATACAGTAAAAGCCATAAAGGTTTTAATTCCAATAAATAATACCGAGCCTTTATAGATCATTTTTTTCTCCTAGAGGTTAATCGAAATTATATCTCATTAAATAATATTTGAGTGAAGAAATATAATTTTGACTGAATATCTTACACCTAAGAATAATCAAAGCAATAACATTTAAATATCAGCGATATTATCAAATATTTTTTTTTGAAATAAAAAATAATATTGTATCGATAAAATAAAATACTTCTTCATCAAATTTTTATTTCATTTTTTTGTAGATTTTTTTTGTATTCACACCTTAATAGAAATTTATTTTGAGTAAATCTTAAAAAAACTAAAACCTTGTCACACACAATAATAGTTGAACAAGTTGTATGAATCACAAGGTCTTTCTAACATACGCTTAACCGGTAATTTCGCGCCCGTAGGGCTTGGCACATTTTTTGCAGAGGAGCGAAGCGACGACAGCACAAAATGTGACAAAGAAATTATCCGGTTGAAGCAGTTGTTCGATGCTCTTATACTAAATAACACTATTTATTTACGGATTAAAATCTATTTAATTTATTTTGATAAACTCATATACACATCCATCCAGTTACTATTCTGTTCTATAATTTAAATATTCTTTACAATAAATATTGATCCAATTAATAAAGAAACTAACTCCATGCTTCCAACAATATAATTAATAAAATTAAAATTTTGAAATGCTATGCCCTGTAAAAGACCTAAAACTATAAAAGGAATTAACCATAACACTTTTCTTCTAATAATTATATCAACTAATAATCCGATATATATAACAATTGATGCAAAATAATTATGTAAAGACAAATATTCAGGAAAATACGAACTAAATGTTGCTAAGGTAATAAACCCAATACCAGTTAAAAACTTATTATAAAGGAGCCAACAACCAATAATTAATAAAAAGAAAGTATAAAAATATACTCTACTAATATCCATACCCATAATTGAAGAATATGTTACTTGATTATGTAATAAAGCATCAATACAGCCTATAATAATAAATGAAAATAATATTAAAGCTGTAATCAATTTTCTTATTGTGACTTTGTTAACTCTTTTTATCAACATAATGCTTTCCTTGATTCTTTTGCTAATTTAGTAATTCACCTTTATTAATTTTATGATAAATTATATAAACCTACTACTAAAAGCCATAGATTTATCTTTATAAATATTTTTATTTACCTCAAAAAAATAATTTTAAAATTATTTCATTTATTTGTAAAATTACCAATAGTTTTTATATAGATAAATAATTCTTTCCGCGCGCGCAGCGTCCATCGAACATTTGCTTAACCTGCGTTTTGTTTGGCGCGGTTTTTGCCGAGCGCAGCGAAGTGCAAAAATCCGTGACAAGCAAATAAGTCAGGTTGAAGCAGTTGTTAGCCACTTGCTTTTTTACGATATTTTGTCATTCGGCCTGTACCTAATGACTCAATTTTCTCTTCAATAAGTAATTGTTTAATATCTCTACTCGCAGTTGCAGTTGATATACCCTTGCATACATTCATGTATTCTTTACGATCAAACCAATCATTTAAGACAGATAATGCATATTCAATTCGTTTCTTATAATCTGGGCTTGCGGGCTTTGCATCCTCAACAGTCTCTCTTAATGATTTATTAATCGTATCAAGCATGAACTCAATAAAACTAGTTGATGATCCAGATAAATCTGATTGCTCCAAAACCCTATAATATTCTTCTTGATTATCTCTTATTACCTTTTCTATTGGAACAAATTCAAAAATAGGATTAGCTTTCATCAATAATCGAGTTTGCCAGTAACGACCCATTCTACCATTTCCATCTTCAAACGGATGGATAAACTCCATTTCATAATGGAAAACACAGCTTTTAATTATCTCAAGATCATTATCATTTTTTAAGTAGTTAAATAGATCTTTCATGAGCCCTGGAACCATGTCATATCCAGGTGCAATATGCGAAACTTCTTTTCCCTTAATTATTCCTACTTGTGTTCTTCGAAATTTACCTGGATTCTCAACCAATCCATTCATTAATGTCTTATGAGCTTTTAAAAAGTCATTTACATTTACAGGATTAAACTCATTTAATTGCTCATATGCTTTAATTGCATTTTGTACTTCAAGAATGTCCTTCTGTGGTCCAAGAACATGATTATTATTTATCAACGCCGTTACATGCTCAATATTGAGAGTATTACCTTCAATGGCGAGAGATGAGTGGATTGTTTTAATGCGATTTTGCTTACGTAATCTTGCTTCAGGCTTAACAAGCAATAAACTCTGACAGATACCAAGAGCTTCAGTAATCTGTCCATATAAATCAAGTATTCTGTGAGTAATTTGATATGGTGGTTTCATACATACATGATAGTATCAAATGATACTATCGTCAAGATTTTTTTCCCCGGCGCCGGAGGCGTCTGGCTAACATTTGCTTAACCTGTATTTTCGCGCCCGAAGGGCTTGGCGCATTTTGTGCGTCAGGAGCGAAGCGACAGCACAAAATGTGACAAAGAAAATATCAGGTTGAAGCAGTTGTTAGATTTCTTCTTTCCTAAAACAGGAATTTTATATACAAATATAATTTATAACTTACAAAAAGGATCATGAATAAATTTGCAAATAAAACTACAAATATATTTTTTTTGGTTTTACATATCCCTTGTATATATGAAAAAATAAGATATATACCTACAGGGATAACAATACTTGGAATATTTATTAGTAAATAGATAACGAAAAGAAATAGATTTATTGCATAAATAGTTTTATTTTTTGCTTCTGATTTTTCTGTTATACATATTATTTGTTTTAATCTGAAAAGCAAGTCATCATAATTACTTATTGTTTTATAGATCCTATAATTCTCATTATTAGAAATAATCACCAAATCCTTATTAACTGTTGTATAAACTTCTTTTATTTCAGAAACAGGAATATATTTATCACATATCGAAATACTATCAGAAATATTAATTGTAAAAGTTCTTATTTTTTTTAGGCATATCAAATACCAATAGGGAATGCACAAAATGATAGTAATGGTTGATACAAGCAAATACACATTGAATGCATCATTATAATTTTTCATTTTAAGCAATATTGCAATACCTAATGTTGATAATAGTGTAGCAAAACTCAATATCAAGTATTTTTCGTTAAACTCAGATAAGGCTGATTGATATGGATTCTGGTAAGTATGCATATTGTTTCCTATAATTTGTTTCTCTTCTTCTGCCCGAAGGGTCAATCTAACATTTGCTTAACCTGCGTTTTGTTTGGCGCGGTTTTTGTCGAGCGTAGCGAAGTGCAAAAATCCGTGACAAGCAAATAAGTCAGGTTGAAGCAGTTGTTAGGCAATCGTTTTTCGTTTAGCTCTTTAAGAAATTAATAACGTCATTTTTTACCATTTCTTTTTGTGTAATTAAGCCAAAATGATCAACTTTATCAAAAAAAACTACCCGTCCATTATTTTTAATTATTTTTTCGTTTTGGATATTCAATTTCTGATAAACACTAGCATCATCAGTTCCTGTGTATATAAGATAAGGACAATTCATTTGTTCTGGTTCAATTATTGGCCATTTATATAAAGCTCTCATCCTTTTTTGTAATACAATATCCTCTGTTCCTTTAATTCCCTTTTTTATAAATTCCTTTGAAAAAATTATTCCAAAATATGTACCACAAACAATTGCTTTTTTTAATCTATATTTTGAAGCGTATTGTGTTGTAATTGTTCCACCTAGAGACCACCCAAAAAGTATTGGATCGTTTATTTCTTCATAATCAAGTATTGAAGTAATATCAGCTAAATGATTTTCTATAGAATAAAAATCCTCATTGTGTCCCACTTCACTTTGACCACATCCTCGTAAATCAAAAGTTATTACAGTAAAATCATTTTTTAATTCATCTATCCAACCAGAATTATTCCAAATAGTATGATCACCACCCAATCCATGAATTAACAATATAGCAGGTCCTATACCCGTTTTATCATAATAAATTGAAGCGTTATCATTACTTTTTATGAACATATGTTCCTCAAAAAAAGACATTAAGAAAGCTCTTTAAGTTTAACAAATTCCTCGCCCGCCGAAGGCGTGTGCCTAACATTTGCTTAACCTGTATTTTCGTGCCCGCAGGGCTTGGCGTAAAACTTGCCGAGCGAAGCGACAAGCAAGTTTTATGACAAAGAAAATATCAGGTTGAAGCAGTTGTTAGACCATTTTTTCTAATATCACACAATTACTTTCTACAGATTTCCTAACTATGATTGAATCGAATTTATCTAGATCCATACAGTATTCAAAATCTGAATATGGAGCAAACCCATTTTCCTTAAAACCTTTTCCGCTTCCTATTCTTAACTTTTTCTTTATTTCTATATAATCTACTTCTTCTTTTTCTATTTTTTTCTTTAAGTATTCTGCAAAATAATAATCTTCTTCTCCATACAAATTTCCCTTTTCTGCTGTACAATAAATGTTGACTACTTCGATTTTATTTTTATGGATATATTTTGTTATAGCATTTGCATTTACAAAACTCCCTACAATAACAGTATTGTGTTTTGGTTGACGCATGAGTCCTTTGGTTCCTGCTGTTGTTGTATGAATTATTGTTTTATTTGTAAAATCCTTATTAACAATTTCGGTGGGTGAATTACCGTAATCAAAACCATCGATTTTAACACCTTTTCTTTCTCCAATTAATAGTGATTTACTATCTTGGTGATTTAATAAAAAAGCTAATTCAATGTTATCAACCGCAATGTATTTTTGTGGATTATTAGCCATTATAAAATATGAAACAGTAAAAGCACGAAAAACATCAACTACAATAGTGAAACCATTTATGTTATTAACATCAGTTTCAGGATCATAAATATTCACAACTATATTCATAGTTTCCTTTATTCCTCGCTCGCCGAAGGCGTAGGTCTAACATTTGCTTAACCTGCATTGCGAAGCAATGTCAGGTTGAAGCAGTTGTTGGGCAAATCCTAAGATAATTTCATTAAGTTTTTTATCAGCTAATAATGTAAAGAACTAAACAATTTTCTAGAGTGCTCTTTACTTATTTTATGCATTTCATATTTTACGAACATTATTATAGCTTTTTTATACTGATTATTGAACTTTGAATATAGCTTCGCAACCCATATCCTACTTGAGAAATCAATTGTACGCATGTGAACCAAGTAATCTTGGCGGTCCATGGCTGCATAATTGTTCTATGTCTTCAGGATCAGTATTTGCAGGAAACAGTACAACTGTATACATTCGATTTTGACAATTCGGACACAGATCTATTACCGATTCTTCTTCTGTTTCTAAAACAGTTTCAAATTCTTTTCTTATTGCTTTTAACTCATCCGTATGTTGATTCGAGTATAATCCATAGTATCGAATTGTAACCAATCCCGCCGGCGGTATATGATTTAGATATCGTTCAACAAATACCTTTTTCCCTAATACTGTTTCTATTTGTTTTCCATTATGTGTTTCGCTAAAACCTATAGTGTTTTCATTTATATCAAAGGTCTGTTTTAAGTTTATTACTGCACCACACGAAGTGTGACCTAGATAACCAGCTATGCTTTTTCCTGTATCTCGATGATACTCCGGATATATACGCCACTCGTTGTCTTTAATATCTTTTGTGTTGGGTAAACTTTCTATATGAATCTGTTTTAGCAATTCTTGATAAGCAATCTCATGAAATCTATTTGCCATTTCAGTGTAGCGGAGTGTCCTGAGCCTTTCCCATTTTCCGTTCTGATTTATCCCACCATCACTGAGAATGCAGTGTATGTGAGGTTTATAACTCATTCCTCTTCCGTGCGACTGAAAATCTAAAGCACTTCCGCATAATAAACCTGTTGTTGCTCGTAATTCCGCAATAACTTTGCTAGCGCTCTTAAATAATATTTCTGCTACTTTTTTCTTGTTCCTTAGCCAGGTTGTTGTAAATGCTGCCGGCATAGAAAAAACTAAATGATAGTGGCTTACAGGCAAGAGCTTTTTACTAACCTTCTTTTGCCACAACACTTTATTTCTATTTGAACAGATTGGACATCCACGCGTATTGGTTAGTGTACAATTCTTTCTGTAAATTGGGTTGAAAAAAGCAGGCCGATCGGGCTCAAATGGTAAGTGACCAAACCAACCATAAGGAGAACCCGATGGCCTACGAATCAGAATATACACTTTTGGAGCAAGTGATCCAGATGCTGGCAGCGAATGGGGACAATAAATTTTCTCGTGTTATCGAAGTGGTCGTCAATGAGGCCATGAAGATCGAGCGAGCAAAGGCTCTCAACGCCGAACCATATGAACGCACGGAAGAGCGTACTGGGCATGCCAATGGATTTAAAGACAAGACGCTCAATCTTGCGACCGGGAAAGTCCTCTTGAAAGTACCACAAGTTCGCGGGATGGAGTTTTACCCCAGCTGCATCGAGAAAGGCATGCGCAGTGAGCGTGCTCTCAAGCTCGCCATCGCCGAAATGTATGTCAAAGGAGTAAGTACCCGCAGGGTCTCGGATATCGTCGAAATTCTTTGTGGCACCGAAGTCAGCTCGTCCCAGGTCAGCAGGCTGGCAAAGGAGCTCGATGAAGAGATTACGTCTTGGAAGGCGCAGCCTGTCGGACAGATTCAATACTTGGTACTTGATGCGACCTATGAATCGGTGCGCGTCGGTTCCCAGGTGGTCAAGCAGGCTCTTCTAGTGGCTATTGGCGTTGATTACAGCGGGAATCGGCATATTCTTGACGCCGAAGTCGCGAACAGTGAGGCAGAGGTAAACTGGCGTTCCTTTCTCGAGGATCTCGTACGACGAGGGATGCACGGCCTTCGAATGATCACCAGTGATGACCACTCAGGACTTCGCGCTGCAATCGATGCTGTCTTCCCTGGAATTCTGTGGCAACGCTGCCAGTTTCATCTGCAGCAGAATGCCCACTCCTACGTCACGAAAAAAGATGACATCCCGCTGGTAGCCGCCGATATTCGGAAGGTGTTCAATGCGCCTGACCGCGAGAATGCAGAACGATATTTGCAACAGCTCGTTGAAAAATATCAAAAAACCCATCCGCGTTTAGCGGCTTGGGCCGATGTAAATATACGGGAAGGATTGAGTGTATTCAACATCCCTGAAAATCACAGGAGGAAGATGCGAACATCGAATCTGGCAGAACGCCAGATGAAGGAGATTAACAGGCGAACGAAAGTAGTGGGTGTTTTCCCGAACGCCGAGAGTTTACTTCGCCTTGCGGCTTCTATGCTGATCGAACAAAACGACCAGTGGCAGAATGACAAACGGTACTTGCCTGAGTCAACCGACCGACCTGCTTTGAACGAAATTTACAGAAAAAAGGTTGCATAATCGCGTATTGCATGGGTTATACACTACTGTTCTGGTATAGCAGTTAGGGCATTGGACGATGCGTCCTCCTCGTGCAGCAGTTCGACACGTATGCATGTTTTCTACCGCTTTTCTTTGTTCTGTGCTTGCAAAGAAAAGCGGGCTATTCATAACCTGTGTGATCTCAGCGAGAATGGACTTGTTCACGTGAACTAAGTAATCAAAAATGTACGTTTCTGCCCATGTTTTCGGGTATCTTCTCTTCTCTTCCCGCACCGCGCAAGCGGTGTCGGCCCAACATTTAGTTAACCTGCATTGCGTACATTGGCGCACTTTTTGCCGCGAAGCGATAGCAAAAAGTGTGACAATAGCAATGTCAGGTTGAACTAGTTGTTAGACGCTTTTTTTCTCAGAATCCATTAATAATAATGAGTTCTCCTTCATCCTCTGTTGGAAATTCAAAATTATCATAATATTTTTCCGTTTCTTCAGTAGTTAACATTATTTCATCTGCATTACTACCATTTCTTTTTTCTATTCTCTCTATTACTATACTTTTTGGAGTTTTTATAACAATAATCTTAGGTTCAAGATTATATTCTTTTAAAATTTCCTTATATTTATTTCGCATTTTTTTTGACCAAAAAGAAAAATCTAAAACCACATCTATTCCATTAACAATATTTTCTTTTAGTATTTTTATAAGTCTGTTTTCAATTTCTTGATGCATTTCTTTTGATAAAGGATGTTTAGTAATACCCAGTTTAAATGATTCTTCATCAAACGATAAACGTAAAAAACCTTCCCGTTCAAGTTTTTTAGCATAAGTTGTTTTTCCTGATCCTGCTGGACCACACATAAAAAAAACATTTGGTTTAATTGGTTTTTTTTCCATAAATAAAGCCTTTATAAATTTATAAGAGTCTAAATCACAAATTCATATGTTTCGTATATCAACCATTATTTTGAATTATACTAGACTTATAAGGCATGGTTAAAAATCATTTTTAAATTGAATTACTAACAAAGTAGAAAAATAAGACTGCTAAACAATAGTTTTTTAATTGTTCTTCATTACTAAATTTCCTCGGCCCGAAGGGTCCGTCTAACATTTGCTTAACCTGCGTTTTGTTTGGCGCGGTTTTTGCCGAGCGTAGCGAAGTGCAAAAATCCGTGACAAGCAAATAAGTCAGGTTGAAGCAGTTGTTAGATCGCCAACTGTTTAACAATTCAGTTTATAACCAACTACATCAATGTTAGAAAACGATTTGCAGTACCATTAAAAACCCGAAGGCTGAATCCTTATGACTTGTTATAATGTGAAGCCTGAGGAAACTCTTCTGCATATCGTTTTCTAACATCTGTTCCTGCAAGTTTTAGCACAAGTGGTATGAAGTCAACTTCATCAACGAAAGAAAAAGTTTTAATCACGATAACACTTTCAGTAATAAACTAGGTGCAAACTGTATAACCGTCTTCCAGAGTGTTATCATCTGTTGAACTTTTTCTTAAGTCTATTTTCAGTGATAGTTTACTTCAGTTATACACAATCTTCTTCCAAATCTATTTCTTTTTCTTCTATTAATAAGTGTAGATTGGTCGAACTAACATTTGCTTAACCTGTAATTCCGGCCCGAAGGGATTGGCGCACTTTTTGCCGAGGAGCATAGCGACGACTAGCAAAAAGTGTGACAAGAGGAATTATCAGGTTGAAGCAGTTGTTAGATTTTTTCTTTGTTTTTTTTTCTTCTTTTAATGAAATACCAAATTACTACAAACGGCATTGTAAATGTTAAAAGAAACAATACTTTGGTTGTTTTACTTAATGTAATATTATTTTTTTCAGCATCTCTTGAAAAGAGTATGAACAAAACTATTACAATTGCAAAGGCAATAATTGAACTGGTTGATTGCATTTTAATTACTCCTTGATTCATTTCCAAAAATAAGCACTTTAATACTTTTTACTATTTCACAAATAAACTTATGTTTGATTGATAATATTTTTGTACGTATTTATACATCACCTCCGTATAGACAAAATATTTAGTAAATTATGAACAAATTTAGACTAATTTCTAAAATATATCAGTTATTATATATGTAATAATCAGAATTTATTCATTAATAGTTATTGCATCAAAATCATTTACATTGAAATCAATAAAAAAATCATCTTAATGTTTATTTAATACTCTTACCATCTTTTTAGTACATTTTTATTATAATTTTTATCAGATCAGTAACATAGACTATTAAAACATAGATGGTCCTATCATATTTGTTATAAAGAAAACTGGGTGTTTTTTCTTTTTCTTCGGCCCGAAGGGTCAATCTAACATTTAGTTAACCTGCATTGCGTACATTGGCGCACTTTTTGCCGAGGAGCGTAGCGACGACTGCAAAAAATGTGACAATAGCAATGTCAGGTTGAACTAGTTGTTATCCAATTTTTGGTTCCAATTCTGCTGTAGCTTCGTTTCAAACTAATTTTTATACTAATCTTTTTACTTTTACAAACGTTACCAACGTCTTAAATTTTATTCCGTAACAAAAATATTTCCTATAAAAAGCTCCGTTTTGTCTTTTGCTCTACTGCAGCTTCATACAAAACATTTTTCTTATTTTTTCTTTCTCTTTTCTTCTATTATATAAGACCAAATCCAGTTCAATTATCTTGATTCGTTTCTGCATAACCAACAACAGCCTGTTTTATAAACCTATAGAATGATAATCAACGCCTGAATCATTTTTTGACTTTGATTTGCTTCGTATAAGCCACTGTAAGGTTATTTCTCGAAACCAATTGTGCAGGATTCTCATTTTACTGCTGAATAACCACAGTAATCTAAAAAACCTTATATCCAGGATCTTTTCACTTCAAGATGTTAAAACAATTGAAAAGCAACGTCCTACAGTCGCCTTAAATTCTTGATAGTAAAAACGGAACACTGTTTTGCTGTTTTATTTTTAATGTATCTTCAGCATTTGTCGCGAGAACTTGCACCGTATTCCAAATTATATTTCGAGATTTATTAGCGTTCTTAGTTCTTCCATCCTCGCCCGCCGAAGGCGTGGGGATAACATTTGCTTAACCTGCATTGCGAAGCAATGTCAGGTTGAAGCAGTTGTTGGGCAAATCCTAAGATAATTTCATTAAGTTTTTTATCAGCTAATAATGTAAAGAACTAAACAATTTTCTAGAGTGCTCTTTACTTATTTTATGCATTTCATATTTTACGAACATTATTATAGCTTTTTTATACTGATTATTGAACTTTGAATATAGCTTCGCAACCCATATCCTACTTGAGAAATCAATTGTACGCATGTGAACCAAGTAATCTTGGCGGTCCATGGCTGCATAATTGTTCTATGTCTTCAGGATCAGTATTTGCAGGAAACAGTACAACTGTATACATTCGATTTTGACAATTCGGACACAGATCTATTACCGATTCTTCTTCTGTTTCTAAAACAGTTTCAAATTCTTTTCTTATTGCTTTTAACTCATCCGTATGTTGATTCGAGTATAATCCATAGTATCGAATTGTAACCAATCCCGCCGGCGGTATATGATTTAGATATCGTTCAACAAATACCTTTTTCCCTAATACTGTTTCTATTTGTTTTCCATTATGTGTTTCGCTAAAACCTATAGTGTTTTCATTTATATCAAAGGTCTGTTTTAAGTTTATTACTGCACCACACGAAGTGTGACCTAGATAACCAGCTATGCTTTTTCCTGTATCTCGATGATACTCCGGATATATACGCCACTCGTTGTCTTTAATATCTTTTGTTTTGGGTAAACTTTCTATATGAATCTGTTTTAGCAATTCTTGATAAGCAATCTCATGAAATCTATTTGCCATTTCAGTGTAGCGGAGTGTCCTGAGCCTTTCCCATTTTCCGTTCTGATTTATCCCACCATCACTGAGAATGCAGTGTATGTGAGGTTTATAACTCATTCCTCTTCCGTGCGACTGAAAATCTAAAGCACTTCCGCATAATAAACCTGTTGTTGCTCGTAATTCCGCAATAACTTTGCTAGCGCTCTTAAATAATATTTCTGCTACTTTTTTCTTGTTCCTTAGCCAGGTTGTTGTAAATGCTGCCGGCATAGAAAAAACTAAATGATAGTGGCTTACAGGCAAGAGCTTTTTACTAACCTTCTTTTGCCACAACACTTTATTTCTATTTGAACAGATTGGACATCCACGCGTATTGCATGGGTTATACACTACTGTTCTGGTATAGCAGTTAGGGCATTGGACGATGCGTCCTCCTCGTGCAGCAGTTCGACACGTATGCATGTTTTCTACCGCTTTTCTTTGTTCTGTGCTTGCAAAGAAAAGCGGGCTATTCATAACCTGTGTGATCTCAGCGAGAATGGACTTGTTCACGTGAACTAAGTAATCAAAAATGTACGTTTCTGCCCATGTTTTCGGGTATCTTCTCTTCTCTTCCCGCACCGCGCAAGCGGTGTCGGCCCAACATTTATTTAACCTGCATTGCGTACATTGGCGCACTTTTTGCCGAGCGAAGCGACTAGCAAAAAGTGTGACAATAGCAATGTCAGGTTGAAATAGTTGTTATCCAATTTTTGGTTTCAGTTCTGCTGTAGCTTCGTTTCCAACTAATTTGTGTACTAAGCTTTTTACTTTTACAAACGTTACCAACGTCTTAAATTTTAATACGCAACAAAAATATTTCCTACAGAAAGCTCCGTTATGTTTTTATTCTACAGCAGCTTTATACAAAACATTTTTCTTATTTTTATCTCTTTTCTTCTATTATATAAGACCAAATCCAGTCCAATTATCTTGATTCGTTTCTGCAAAACATCAAGATCCTATTGTATAAAACAATAGAATGATAACCAGTAACTGAATCAGTTACTTATTTTTGATTTGCTTCATACAAGCCACTGTAAGGTTATTTCTCGAAACCAATTGTGCAGGATTCTCATTTTACTGCTGAATAACCACAGTAATCTAAAAACCTTATATCCAGGATCTTTTCAATTCAAGATGTTAAAATTAATTGAAAAGCAACGTCCTACAGTCGCCTTAAATTCTTGGAAGTGAAAACGGAACACTGCTTTGCTGTTTTATTTTTAATGGATCTTCAGCATTTGTCGCGAGAGCTTGCACCGTAATCCAAATTATATTTCGAGATTTATAAGCGTTTTTAGTTCTTCCATCCTCGCCCGCCGAAGGCGTGGGGATAACATTTGCTTAACCTGTATTTTCGCGCCCGCAGGGCTTGGCGCATTTTGTGCATAAGGAGCGTAGCGACAGCACAAAATGTGACAAAGAAAATATCAGGTTGAAGCAGTTGTTAGGTTTAATTCATTTACAATTACTCGATTGCGGCCCGCTTGTTTTGCTTTATACAGCGCTGTGTCAGCACGAAGTATATGTTGTTTTAGTTCTTGTTTATCATCGATTAATGATACACCAACACTAATCGTTATTTTATGCTCTATAATTTCAGTACTTTCTACACTACTACGCAATCTCTCAGCATATTGAATTAATTGTGGTATTTCCGTAAACGACACAAGTATTAAGAACTCCTCGCCTCCATATCTAAAAATTGCATCATTCTCACGAGTATTTTCTACCATTATTTCAGCTATTCTTTTTAAAACCTTATCTCCAACATCATGTCCAAAAGTATCATTGACATACTTAAAATGATCAATATCACACATTAAAACAGCAAGAAAGCTTGATTTCCTTAAACTATCTGATAGTTTTACATTATATATTTGATGTAAATAATTTCTATTTAATAGGTTTGTTAATTGATCGTGAGAAGCCTTTTTTTCAATGTTTTCTTGAACAACTTTTCTGATAAAAAAGCCAACAAGTCCTAAAATACATACAATCGCAAATAATAGAAATAAAAACAAATACTGTAAAGCAATGTGGTTATGAGTTTTTATTGCAATTTTATTTACCACAATGTTTGATAACTTCCATAAATTCTCGCTACTATTTAATATTCGATCTTTTTGATTATTCTTAAGAATCTCTTTATATTCTGTCCAAGATTGCAGTAGGTTTGAAATTTCAACTTTATCATTACTGTTAAACACTCCGGTCTTCGAATTTACAAAATCTGATAATATAAAATTTGTTTCATCGATCATTTTTACTGATTCTTTTATGTCCTGATTCAATAAATACAATTTGGTAACACGTTGAATTCCCCCTCTAATTGAACCAGTACTATTAATAAAATTAGTTAATTTTTGAATATCATTTACTACATATAGAAAACTGACTGTTGAAAATACTATTATGATAATCGTGATTAAAACAGAAATCATAACAAGATTTGATCGCCGAGAAATAACTTTACTTGTGTTCATACTTTTCTCCTCTGCGCCGAAGGCGTCAACCTAACATTTATTTAACCTGCATTGCGTACATTGGCGCACTTTTTGCCGAGCGAAGCGACTAGCAAAAAGTGTGACAATAGCAATGTCAGGTTGAAATAGTTGTTATCCAATTTTTGGTTTCAGTTCTGCTGTAGCTTCGTTTCCAACTAATTTGTGTACTAAGCTTTTTACTTTTACAAACGTTACCAACGTCTTAAATTTTAATACGCAACAAAAATATTTCCTACAGAAAGCTCCGTTATGTTTTTATTCTACAGCAGCTTTATACAAAACATTTTTCTTATTTTTATCTCTTTTCTTCTATTATATAAGACCAAATCCAGTCCAATTATCTTGATTCGTTTCTGCAAAACATCAAGATCCTATTGTATAAAACAATAGAATGATAACCAGTAACTGAATCAGTTACTTATTTTTGATTTGCTTCATACAAGCCACTGTAAGGTTATTTCTCGAAACCAATTGTGCAGGATTCTCATTTTACTGCTGAATAACCACAGTAATCTAAAAACCTTATATCCAGGATCTTTTCAATTCAAGATGTTAAAATCAATTGAAAAGCAACGTCCTACAGTCGCCTTAAATTCTTGGAAGTGAAAACGGAACACTGCTTTGCTGTTTTATTTTTAATGGATCTTCAGCATTTGTCGCGAGAGCTTGCACAGTAATCCAAATTATAATTCGAGATTTATAAGCGTTTTTAGTTCTTCTATCCTCGCCCGCCGAAGGCGTGGGGATAACATTTGCTTAACCTGTAATTCCGGCCCGAAGGGATTGGCATGAAAATTGCCACAAAGGAGCGTAGCGACGACTGCAATTTTCATGACAAAAGGAATTATCAGGTTGAAGCAGTTGTTAGGTGAAATTTCTTAAACTAAAAAAACACTCTATTTGTAATATATTCATTACCATTAAATAGATACTTTCCAATTATAAGTTTTAATAAATTATTGTATTTAATAAAGAATAATTCCTTGTTGTTTTCTTTAATTTCTTTATAACTATATAACTTGTTTTTCCAACGATCAGATATTTTCATTTTATCTTCGTATAAAACAATATTTGTTTTCTTAATAATAAAAGTATAAAAGAATAACACTATTCTTATTAGTGAATATCCAAGCATGAATATCCCAGAACTCAATATAATAATTCTATCTAATTCACTTATTTTATTTAGTGATAAGTACCAACCAGAAAGCATTGAAAAAGAAATAAACAGTAAAGTATAAGTACCCTTTAATACTACAGGTTTTATTTTTAATCCATTAACTAATTGTTTATTAATATTATCAATAACTTCAATCGGTCTTTTTTCATCTGAATTATTGAAGTAATGAGCACTTTTATTATCTTCAATAAAAAGAAATATTCTTTTATCAGTTGTGAATATATATTTTGAGTAAGAAAAATTCCTAAACCTAAGCTTCGGGTCTACATATGAACACAAACCACCTTGATAACCAATTATTTCATTTTTATTGATTGTGTATTTATTAAATAGATTATTTATTTCAATTAGATCATCAGATATGATTACTTCGGTGAATAATCTATACATTGTGCTAAAAATTACATAGCTTACAGTGGTTAGTATTACAGAAACAGAAATTAGATTAAGATATTTTGACATATCTAACACGTTTATTAATAAAAACACAGAAACAGATAACACAGACAGCATTAGTAAAGAGTAACCAATTTTTACTGTTAATGAATTAATTATTTTAATTTTATAAGGTAATTCCATAATTCTTCCTGCGCCGAAGGCGTCCACCTAACATTTGCTTAACCTGCGAGGCATTTTGGCGCGATTCTTGCCGAGGAGCGCAGCGACGACCAGCAAGAATCGTGACATAGCCGAGTCAGGTTGAAGCAGTTGTTAGGTGAAATTCTTCATGAATACTAAAATTCATATTAACTATAACTACATTAACTTACACAATTTATTTCTGAAGAACTTGAATTTAATCATTTATAGTTGTTAACTATTTATTTGGATATTATTAGTTTCTATTTTTATCATTTCCTTAATAAACAAATCCCTGTATTCTGGTTTTACAATAAATATTTGCTTTCTTATTTTCTCTTTATAAATTTCTTTGGTTTCAATAATTGATTCACAAATTAATAAGAATTGCAATATTTCATTGTATATGTATTTTTCATTTTTTATATCTTGATCTCTCTTACATAAAAACCACCAGTCATTTTTACCCAACAAATGTCCAATTCTACTTTTACCATTGCATTGATCTGCTTTAACTATTACATTAATATCTGTTGGAATAATTCCATCAATATTTTTGATAATTAATC
This sequence comes from Teretinema zuelzerae, assembly GCF_021021555.1. NCBI lineage: Bacteria > Pseudomonadati > Spirochaetota > Spirochaetia > Treponematales > Treponemataceae > Teretinema > Teretinema zuelzerae. The sequence continues at coordinate 1,804,204 of NZ_JAINWA010000003.1, forward strand.
CAAAATTAATAGTCATTTTTACATTTTCATTATTTGAAGAACTACTTTTTTGTATATCTAAAACCACGGTAAAATCACATCCTTCTTTATAAAAGAATCGCTTATGCTTTTTATAGTTATTCGCGATTAGTAAAGATTCAATAGATTTTATGCATTGATCCATTTATTTTCCTCTGCCCGAAGGGTCCACCTAACATTTTGCTTAACCTGTAATTCCGGCCCGAAGGGATTGGCGCACTTTTTGCCGAGCGAAGCGACTGCAAAAAGTGTGACAAAAGGAATTATCAGGTTGAAGCAGTTGTTAGGCAATTTTTTGTTGCAAAATTACTTTTTTTTAAGTAATTCAAATTTATCTTTACTACTTCTACTAATAAGTTGATTAAATTCTACTTGCGAAAATTCTTTATTCGAATTGTTTAATATTTGATATATTATCCATATTCTTGTTGCTGATACCTCTAAAAGTGAATTAATTCCTATATCAAATTTATCACGTCTAACATATCTTGTAGAAATTAAGTTCGTATGCATGACTTTAATATTTATATCATTTTGTATGATACTAAATTGGAATTCTGGTTTTATATACTTCCAATATAGATCTGGAATAATGTCGGAAATGTTAAAATGATTTTGAATATTATTGCTTATAGTTTCTCTGTAATCATTTTTTGTATTCTCTGTAACAATTAAACCTTGGTTTATTAGATTATTAATTTTAATGACATTATTATAATATACACATGCTTTTATAAATAATAAATTCAGATATCTTTTGCAATTTCCTTTTTCCACCAATTTCGAGATAATAACTGGTATATATACACCAAGAAATGCACCAAGAAGAGTTGATGAAAAAGCAATAATAACATCAGACATTATAACCCCACTTATTTATATTTTTATGCATACATAGTCTGCGTAATATTAGTTTTATTTGCCTTAAATTTGGTGTCTTATTATTTTACATTCATTCAACATAAAATTACCATACATACAAAGAACCTTATATTATTTTCTTCGCCCGCCGAAGGCGTGTGCCTAACATTTGCTTAACCTGCATTGCGTACATTGGCGCAAAACTTGCCGAGCGAAGCGACTAGCAAGTTTTGTGACAATAGCAATGTCAGGTTGAAGCAGTTGTTAGGTAATTTTTCTTCTATTCAAACAAACTATTTACATCTATTGAAAAGCTATGAGGGTGATAAATAGGTGAATCAATTCCTTTAAGAATATTGTTCTCAAAAGATTCAAATTGAATAACACTCATTTCCTTATTAATATATTTATCAATCATTCCATCTATTTTTATAATTCGTACAAATTGATTTTTATCTTTTGTCCATTCAGAATATGCAAGATAATTTGAATTATCTGATCAAATAAATGAAGCACCTGCATTATCACTAATTTTTTCTTTCTTAGAATTATTATAGATTAACCACAATTCACCAAGAGTCGGTGCACCCATAGCAACTTCGCATCCATTCATATATTCTGCTTTTATTTTCTCATTTGGACTTATTTGTTCTGTATGATCTTCCCAAGGAGAAATTATTGTGGAGCTCATTATCAACCATCCTTATTATTAACTATTAAAAATACTTGGGTATCTTTCTATTACATAATCCTTATCTACTTCTACATATTCTGTTGGTCCGCCTGAATAATACATACTTTCTTCATCATATAATGGCTGGCATTCCACATATTTATTATCGTTTGTGATGTATAAATAATAAAGCAACGGTTTCTCATTGAATATTTTTTTGCCACGCCTTTCACACAAAATCGTCCAACTATCATCTGGTTTCATAAGCACTTTCATTTTTTTCCTCGCCCGCCGAAGGCGTGTACCTAACATTTGCTTAACCTGCAATCCGTATATTGGCGTGAAAATTGCCAGGCGCAGCCTGAAGCAATTTTCATGACAATAGGATTGACAGGTTGAAGCAGTTGTTAGATCCCTATTTTTTAATCACAATAAGAACTGTTTGTACTACTTTATACGGAACTAGAAAAATTGTTAACGTTAATTTACCAGCAAAAATCATTGATCTTATAGCTGGCATTGCATCACCAGCATCGAGACCAAATCTTGGTCGGTTACTATTGTATTCACTTTCTACCATTGATCTTCTAAAGTTATTTTTAATGTCATTCCAAAGCCATGGAATACAAAACAGAAAATAGCCAATTACTACACCTAATCCAATAACAGGTTCTCCTTCATTTTCTGGAGAGAAACTAGCAATTATTCCTAAAACAATAAAAGTAATAAATATAATCCCCCATGGAATAATCCTTCTAATTAATAGCCGCTGAGCATCCTCTACTTTTTGAGTAAATTCCTTTGTCTTTGATTCCATAAAAACTCCTTTTGTATTATAACTACTGTTAAACAGTAATGAATGACCATAAACTATACTTGAAGCTTTGTGAATCAACGTAGTGAGAATTACAAAATTGAATTATTGCTATCGTTAATTTTTTATTAATAAAAAATCTTTAACACATTACATTCATACTTTTTTTACTCATTAAAATTTTATCTTTGTAAAGCACTACATTAGTACAAAATTTGCATACTAATAACTGATTTATATTCTGATTAAATTTGTTCACTTTGTTTTATATAGTTTTTAAGCGCCGAAGGCGTCGATCTAACATTTAGTTAACCTGCATTGCGTCAATTGGCGCACTTTTTGCCGAGCGAAGCGACTGCAAAAAGTGTGACAATAGCAATGTCAGGTTGAACTAGTTGTTGGATGATCCTCACAGATCAATATCAAATAACTCACTAATATTATGTTTCAGTTCATTTTCATAAATAGCTATCACATCTTTAACTCTGAAAAACATACTATCCGCATTACCAATTTTACTTCGAGTTATCAACCCTTTATCTTCTGCAATTTTTTGTACTTTTAACCAACCTTTATGATATTTTGGCAGCATTTCTGTTGAGATGAAATAATCATTCTGATTATATATTTTATGAATTTCTTCATTCATTGGCATAAATAGTTTTGGCCAAACATCCTCTGGAATATTATTTTCCACATAATGCATCGCGGTTAATTTTCTAATATCAACACCAACTAATAATCCATAACCATTATCATCTACAAAATCCATTAAATCATTTACATATTGATTGGCATTTTTACCCCATACTGCCATTCTGTGTTGTCCAGTTCCTATCACTGTTCCTGGCATCTTACAAAAAATGTCAGCAATAATTCCCATATCGGTTCTTTCATTATGGTTTTCATCCAACCATTTATTTTTAGTAACAATTTCTAATGATACATCATGCTCAGTTAAGGGCAAGCATTTTGATAATGGAAAAGCAGGCATTATTATATTGCCCTCAGCTGTTATAATACTTTTTAAATCAGTAATAATACTTTCGGGAGTACAGCTAGTGTCATTTATTGATCTCATTGATGAATGAAACTCAATCGACATACCTTTTGTAATTCCAGTACTTACTAAATCATTAAGAATCATATTCTTTAATTCCTCGCGCGCCGAAGGCGTCCATCCAACATTTAGTTAACCTGCATTGCGTCAATTGGCGCACTTTTTGCCGAGCGAAGCGACTGCAAAAAGTGTGACAATAGCAATGTCAGGTTGAACTAGTTGTTGGATGATCCTCACAGATCAATATCAAATAACTCACTAATATTATGTTTCAGTTCATTTTCATAAATAGCTATCACATCTTTAACTCTGAAAAACATACTATCCGCATTACCAATTTTACTTCGAGTTATCAACCCTTTATCTTCTGCAATTTTTTGTACTTTTAACCAACCTTTATGATATTTTGGCAGCATTTCTGTTGAGATGAAATAATCATTCTGATTATATATTTTATGAATTTCTTCATTCATTGGCATAAATAGTTTTGGCCAAACATCCTCTGGAATATTATTTTCCACATAATGCATCGCGGTTAATTTTCTAATATCAACACCAACTAATAATCCATAACCATTATCATCTACAAAATCCATTAAATCATTTACATAGTGATTGGCATTTTTACCCCATACTGCCATTCTGTGTTGTCCAGTTCCTATCACTGTTCCTGGCATTTTACAAAAAATGTCAGCAATAATTCCCATATCGGTTCTTTCATTATGGTTTTCATCCAACCATTTATTTTTAGTAACAATTTCTAATGATACATCATGCTCAGTTAAGGGCAAGCATTTTGATAATGGAAAAGCAGGCATAATTATATTGCCCTCAGCTGTTATAATACTTTTTAAATCTGTAATAATACTTTCGGGAGTACAGCTAGTGTCATTTATTGATCTCATTGATGAATGAAACTCAATCGACATACCTTTTGTAATTCCAGTACATACTAAATCATTTATAATCATGTTCTTTAATTCCTCGCGCGCCGAAGGCGTCCATCCAACATTTGCTTAACCTGCAATTCCGGCCCGAAGGGCTTGGCGTGAAAATTGCCGAGCGAAGCGACTGCAATTTTCATGACAACAGGAATTGTCAGGTTGAAGCAGTTGTTGGACGAATCTTATATAATTTTATAAACTCATCACTACTAATCTCATGGTTAACTTTTTCATAGGAAAACTTATTCTCGATATTGTAATATTCACTACTTAAATAGATTTGTACATGAACAATATTCATCGGATTCTCAATGGATAACTTGTGAATATTCTCATTAATCATATTGATGTTTTCAATCCTTGGAATAACAACTAGAACATCAATATCGTTATAATTGAGATTTTTTAAATATGATCCAAATATATAGAACCTTGTTTTAGCTATTTCCATAATCACTAATAAATTTTCCAAATGGAATTACCTTAATTCCAAGTGATCTACCATATTCAACAGCTTCTCTAGTTGCTCTGCACCACTGAGTAGGATAAGCTAAAATATCAGCATTTAGTTGTGAAGCTTTAAATATTACTTTACTTGTTATTTCATATTCATCTGTGGTTGGACAATATAGAATCATTTTATTGCCTTCGAAAGTAAACTCGCCAGTATTTTCGCTAGTGATTTTAATTGTTAATTTATCCAAAAGCTGCTTTTTCATCCAATAGATGCTAGTACTCATAATACTGACTCCTTTTTGACTTCTTCAATTTCATTTGCTAATTTACTATACCAATTTGTGTCGTATTTATATTTACTATACATTTCATTAGGAGCCTTATCATATTCAGAGAATGCAGTACAATGAAGCATTAGGTCTTTAAGATATTGTTTTTTACCAATATCAATTTGAATCCAGTATTTTTGCAATAACGATCGTGCGAATTTAAGATTTGGAATAATTACATCTTCTTTTATTGAATTCCACCTATCACCATTTGCAGCTGCAATTTCTACAGATCTTCCAATAATTGTAGGCGGACCAAATTCTTTATATAAAGTTGAGTTTTCTGTTAATACAGAAAGTAACGGTCCATAGAATTCCTGTAAAAGGTTGTTAATGTACTCTCTTTTTCGATTGCGCTTATCATTTCTATATGTAACCCATGCAGATAAATAGGTTACTGCGATTGCAGATAGAACTGAAATTGCTATTGCTATTAATGCTATGATATTAGACATTTGATCATCATTCATTTTTATTTCCTCAGCGCCGAAGGCGTCCGTCCAACATTTGCTTAACCTGCGTTTTGTTTGGCACGGTTTTTGCCGAGCGTAGCGAAGTGCAAAAATCCGTGACAAGCAAATAAGTCAGGTTGAAGCAGTTGTTAGTCGCTTCTCTCTTATTGCATTTCAAATGATTTGATTTGGAAGATTTTACAGGTTTCTTTCTACTATTTGCTGCTTTTAATACTTATACTCATCATCTTTTGTACTAGTTTCTTTTTTTATTATATCTCTTTCACATTTATTTCTTTCATTTCTCTTTTTTGGACATATCTTTACCAGGTCTTTTACTATCTTGGAGTCGCTATACTCTTACACCCATTCTCTTTACGTTTCAGGAAGCTTTATCTTACACAATATTTCATGTGCAGGAACTTCTTCATACGGTTCCAAGGTCATAATGATTTCCATTGCCGCATGACATATAGGACAATGATCTACAAATTCCGCTTCTTCCATCTCTATTTCCATCGGAAATATTTTCTGCAGTTTTTCTAACTTATCACTGTATTGGTTTGAGTATAATCCATAATTCCGTACTGTTACAGTATGAGGGACAGGTATGTGATTCATGTATCGAGATACAAACAGTTCCTTATCCAACTCAATCCGCGTCTCTTTCCCTGCATGACGTTCAATATAACTAAATGTTCCTTTCTCTTCGTTTTCCACCAATTCTTGATTAAGGTTTATCACTACACCCTTAGCGGCGTGTGCTAAATATCCTATTATCTTTTGTACATTTCCCTGATAATATGTTGCGTATACATTCCATTCACGATCATTAATATCCTTCTGTTCAGGAATATCTTGTATATGTTTTCTCTGTAATTCCTTAACAAGATATTCTTTTATCACATCAGTAATTCGCGTATATGATATCGTTCCTAACGGCATCCAGTCACCGTTACCAGTCAGTCCACCATCAGATAACACGCAATGTATATGCGGTTTATAAGACATCCCCTTTCCATGTGTTTGAAATACCGCTATACATCCAGGGGTTATTCCATAATATTTCGATATGTTATTTATTGCACGCTTTACACATTCGAAAAAAGCGTTCATGAAATCTTTCTTATTTCTGAGCCACACGCCAGTGAAAACCTGTGGAATTGATATGACTAAATGAAAGTGATTAACATTTAAAACAGATGTTAATACCTTATCCTCCCATCTTTTCTGGTTCGCTTTATAACAGATAGGACAACCACGTTGGTTACAGGAATTATATACAGTTGCGATTGTTCCACATTTTGTGCATTGCACAACTCGGCCGCCATACCGGGTTGTTTTACACTCCCTCATATTCTGAAGAGAGCGTTTTTGTTTCGCATCAAGCTTAAAGGATCTTTTAAGCGCAACAGAGCATATCTGCTCGAGTATACGGTTCTTCATGCATAGCTTGTATGCACAAATTCCTTTTCCTGCCTAACATATTCTTTCTTTTCCTCGGCGCCGTAGGCGTCCGACTAACATTTGCTTAACCTGCATTGCGTACATTGGCGCGAAAAATGCCGAGCGCAGCGACAGCATTTTTCGTGACAATAGCAATGTCAGGTTGAAGCAGTTGTTAGAAGCTTGTTTTTCTTTTTTTCCATGTCTCTAATAAAAAAAGACTTGCCGTGTGTGCTGAATGAATAGCTAATCTTGCATGTCGCGGTTCAATTCGATATACGGTTTTGCCCATTCCATGTGCTGAACTTGCATGAGTTCTTAGTTCACCTATTCCTTCAACAATAGAAAAAAGTCCAGTTAATATTTTTTGTAAATCACCATCTTCAACTTTACTTGCATCAAATCCAAGATCTTTTTTAACGATATTCCATACAGGACGTAGATCTTGTTTTGCTGGCATTTCTAGTTTGTTAACTTCAATATACACTTTACAGATTGTTTCCAACATATTACTTGCGGCTGAAATAGCTTCTCTTGGGCTTGTATCTACATTTTTTAATGCACGATTAAACTCGAAATCAAAGTATTCAAGATTGTTTTCTTTGATATAATCTTCAAGACTTTTTGAAGGAGTATGCGCTCCTGTAACAACCAAGCCCCCTTGGAGATAATGTAATCCATATTTTTCCATGGCAGCAATTATTTTTTTGTTTTCAACTATTCTATCTTTTTCCCAAGATTTATTTTCATCTAAGATCTCTTCCATGTATTTTTCAAGTAACTTTCCTAATACTTCTAATGGATTAACTGTAAGGTCTTGATTAACTCTTTGAATCCAAGAAATTGCTTTAACTTGTTTGTTACCTTCTGGTGGTTCTCCTGGTGCCCCCGCATAAAGAAAAAGAGAATTTAATGAAGCATGTGTTTCTCTATTTGAGATCATATCACCAACCAAAGAAATAATTGTCTGCGGTATTACTTCTCTCATGCTATATTCCTTCTTTTTCCTCGGCCCGAAGGGTCCTTCTAACATTTGCTTAACCTGCGAGGCGTCATGGCGCGATTCTTGCCGAGGAGCGCAGCGACGACTAGCAAGAATCGTGACATAGCCGAGTCAGGTTGAAGCAGTTGTTAGATTTCTTTTCCTATTCTTACAAAGATCTTTGCATATAAAATGCTAAAGACGTACCATGGAATCAATGATAGCAATGAAAAAATTAAACCAATTGTTCCAGCAGTTGAAGGAATAATCATAAATATTGCTGCGAATAATCCCCAGGTTGCAGTTGCTTTTGAATAATATTTAGATTTATACATTAAAATGGAAATACAAAATAATGCAATTCCATTAAGAACATAATATGTATCAAAAGCTGTCCCTTGCCATCCTAATAAGCATGCTTTTCCAGCTGATTCAAATATTATCTTTTCAGTTTCAATATTTGTGCTAAAATATTCGTAGGAAAGTTTTAATATCTCGAAAGTTTTATTTGATGAAATATATGCTGAAATTCCAATTAATCCTAAAGCTATACCTATTTGTATTACACCTTTATTTACTTCTTTTAAAGTATGATAAAAAGCTAAATATATAATACTAATTAGAATATTATTAATTAAAATAAAAAAATCTGCATGAAAAAATCCGATTACTAAATTATCTTTAAACAAAGAAAACCATTCGATAGTTGTAGTAGGTAGCTTCGTTAATGCAAATACAAGTATCTGAATTGGAATAATGGTGAGCATAATAATCGTTGAAATAAATGCTGTTTTGTAGAGTGACTTGTAATCTTTTAATGCGTTCATTTTGGTTTTTTCTCCTTTTGCCCGAAGGGTCAATCTAACATTTATTTAACCTGCATTGCGTACATTGGCGCACTTTTTGCCGAGCGAAGCGACTAGCAAAAAGTGTGACAATAGCAATGTCAGGTTGAAATAGTTGTTATCCAATTTCTGGTTTCAGTTCTGCTGTAGCTTCGTTTCCAACTAATTTGTGTACTAAGCTTTTTACTTTTACAAACGTTACCAACGTCTTAAATTTTAATACGCAACAAAAATATTTACTACAAAAAGCTCCGTTTTGGTCTTTATTCTACAGCAGCTTTATACAAAACATTTTTCTTACCTTTTCTTTCTCTTTTCTTCTATTATATAAGATCAAATCCAGTCCAATTACCTTGATTCGTTTCTGCAAAACATCAAGATCCTATTGTATAAAACTATAGAATGATAACCAGCAACTGAATCAGTTACTTATTTTGATTTGCTTCATACAAGCCACTGTAAGGTTATTTCTCGAAAACAATTGTGCAGGATTCTCATTTTACTGCTGAATAACCACAGTAATCTAAAAACTTTATATCCAGGATCTTATCAATTCAAGATGTTAAAATCAATTGAAAAGCAACGTCCTACAGTCGCCTTAAATTCTTGATAGTAAAAACGGAACACTGTTTTGCTGTTTTATTTTTAATGTATCTTCAGCATTTGTCGCGAGAACTTGCACCGTATTACAAATTATATTTCGAGATTTATTAGCGTTCTTAGTTCTTCCATCCTCGCCCGCCGAAGGCGTGGGGATAACATTTATTTAACCTGCATTGCGTACATTGGCGCACTTTTTGCCGAGCGAAGCGACTAGCAAAAAGTGTGACAATAGCAATGTCAGGTTGAAATAGTTGTTATCCAATTTCTGGTTTCAGTTCTGCTGTAGCTTCGTTTCCAACTAATTTGTGTACTAAGCTTTTTACTTTTACAAACGTTACCAACGTCTTATATTTTATTACGTAACAAAAATATTTACTACAAAAAGCTCCGTTTTGGTCTTTATTCTACAGCAGCTTTATACAAAACATTTTTCTTACCTTTTCTTTCTCTTTTCTTCTATTATATAAGATCAAATCCAGTCCAATTACCTTGATTCGTTTCTGCAAAACATCAAGATCCTATTGTATAAAACTATAGAATGATAACCAGCAACTGAATCAGTTACTTATTTTGATTTGCTTCATACAAGCCACTGTAAGGTTATTTCTCGAAAACAATTGTGCAGGATTCTCATTTTACTGCTGAATAACCACAGTAATCTAAAAACTTTATATCCAGGATCTTATCAATTCAAGATGTTAAAATCAATTGAAAAGCAACGTCCTACAGTCGCCTTAAATTCTTGATAGTAAAAACGGAACACTGTTTTGCTGTTTTATTTTTAATGTATCTTCAGCATTTGTCGCGAGAACTTGCACCGTATTACAAATTATATTTCGAGATTTATTAGCGTTCTTAGTTCTTCCATCCTCGCCCGCCGAAGGCGTGGGGATAACATTTGCTTAACCTGCGTTTTGTTTGGCGCGGTTTTTGCCGAGCGCAGCGAAGTGCAAAAATCCGTGACAAGCAAATAAGTCAGGTTGAAGCAGTTGTTAGGTTTTTTCATATTACTTATTAATGATGTTGATAAAATAGATCAATAGGATATCTTCATACCTGTTACATATAGATCATAAATTACATTGGCAATTTTCTTATGATAATAACTTGCTCCTATCAGTCCTGATCCTGTTATAACAAACGAAGCAGGGAGGATCATTGCCTCAACATCAGAACCACTTGTCATATACAAAAAAAAGGATCCCCAAACAGTTAACATCCCACCAATAGAACGTTCCAAGACAATCCATTCATTGTTAAATGTATTAATTTTGGTAACATTTATTTCTAATTCTGTTATTCCATTAAATTGAGTATTTAATATTTCTTTGTTTAAATCCTCCTCAATACATAATTCATATTCTTTAACTGATAACGGAACTTTTATCTTTTTTTGGATTTCAAATCGTTCAGCATTCTTAAAGTCACTTGAATTTAGTATTTCTTTATCATTTCCTATACTTGCTGAGGCAGAAACAGGATAATAAGTTTCTAAGGGTTTTAGCATAATATTCTGATCTATTGTTGAGCACGATATAAATAATATAGAAATATAAAAAATTAAAAACATAAACCTTAGTTTTTTCATTTATTATTCCCCATTGTAGATTTGACAACAAAATTAGATATAAATTTACGATTATAACCATTGAAACTTGATTTTTCTTTAACACTCAGTTTAAAAGAATCAATTACATACCAATTTGTACTTACGGATGGTAAATCTATAAATTGTTCAGTAAGATTCTTTGTCATATTAAAACTATCAGAAAAACTTTGTGAGTCACGTCCTGAACCTAACACATAATTATACTCATAATATTCTGATGATAATTCAAAAACGTGTGTTTCAACGAGCTCATTCTTTATCGGACTTAACATAATTGGCATTTGCTGATTAGCTAAGTTCAAACTTAATTGTTTAGTTGGAAACTGCTTGCATCCAACTAATCCAATGAAAATAATTATCAAATAAATAATTATTTTATATCCTTTCATATTTTCTCCTATATCATAAATTGATTATTACAATCAAAATTTGATGACTACTAATACTTTAATAAACCTAACATTTGCTTAACCTGTATTTTCGCGCCCGCAGGGCTTGGCGCATTTTGTGTATAAGGAGCGTAGCGACAGCACAAAATGTGACAAAGAAAATATCAGGTTGAAGCAGTTGTTAGGTTTAATTCATTTACAATTACTCGATTGCGGCCCGCTTGTTTTGCTTTATACAGCGCTGTGTCAGCACGAAGTATATGTTGTTTTAGTTCTTGTTTATCATCGATTAATGATACACCAACACTAATCGTTATTTTATGCTCAATAATTTCAGTACTTTCTACACTACTACGCAATCTCTCAGCATATTGAATTAATTGTGGTATTTCCGTAAACGACACAAGTATTAAGAACTCCTCGCCTCCATATCTAAAAATTGCATCATTCTCACGAGTATTTTCCACCATTATTTCAGCTATTCTTTTTAAAACCTTATCTCCAACATCATGTCCAAAAGTATCATTGACATACTTAAAATGATCAATATCACATATTAAAACAGCAAGAAAGCTTGATTTCCTTAAACTATCTGATAGTTTTACATTATATATTTGATGTAAATAATTTCTATTTAATAGGTTTGTTAATTGATCGTGAGAAGCCTTTTTTTCAATGTTTTCTTGAACAACTTTTCTGATAAAAAAGCCAACAAGTCCTAAAATACATACAATCGCAAATAATAGAAATAAAAACAAATACTGTAAAGCAATGTGGTTATGAGTTTTTATTTCAATTTTATTTACCACAATGTTTGATAACTTCCATAAATTCTCGCTACTATTTAATATTCGATCTTTTTGATTATTCTTAAGAATCTCTTTATATTCTGTCCAAGATTGCAGTAGGTTTGAAAATTCAACTTTATCATTACTGTTAAACACTCCGGTCTTCGAATTTACAAAATCTGATATTATAAAATTTGTTTCATCGATCATTTTTACTGATTCTTTTATGTCCTGATTCAATAAATACAATTTGGTAACACGTTGAATTCCCCCTCTAATTGAACCAGTACTATTAATAAAATTAGTTAATTTTTGAATATCATTTACTACATATAGAAAACTGACTGTTGAAAATACTATTATGATAATCGTGATTAAAACAGAAATCAAAACAAGATTAGATCGCCGAGAAATAACTTTACTTGTGTTCATACTTTTCTCCTCTGCGCCGAAGGCGTCAACCTAACATTTAGTTAACCTGCATTGCGTACATTGGCGCACTTCTTGCCGAGGAGCGTAGCGACGACTGCAAAAAGTGTGACAATAGCAATGTCAGGTTGAACTAGTTGTTAGACGCTTTTTTTCTCAGAATCCATTAATAATAATGAGTTCTCCTTCATCCTCTGTTGGAAATTCAAAATTATCATAATATTTTTCCGTTTCTTCAGTAGTTAACATTATTTCATCTGCATTACTACCATTTCTTTTTTCTATTCTCTCTATTACTATACTTTTTAAAGTTTTTATAACAATAATCTTAGGTTCAAGATTATATTCTTTTAAAATTTCCTTATATTTTTTTCGCATTTTTTTTGATCAAAAAGAAAAATCTAAAACCACATCTATTCCATTAACAATATTTTCTTTTAGTATTTTTATAAGTCTGTTTTCAATTTCTTGATGCATTTCTTTTGATAAAGGATGTTTAGTAATACCCAGTTTAAATGATTCTTCATCAAACGATAAACGTAAAAAACCTTCCCGTTCAAGTTTTTTAGCATAAGTTGTTTTTCCTGATCCTGCTGGACCACACATAAAAAAAACATTTGGTTTAATTGGGTTTTTTTTCATAAATAAAGCCTTTATACATTTATAAGATTCTAAATCACAAAATCATATGTTTCGTATATCAACCATTATTTTGAATTATACTAGGCTTATAAGGCTTGGTTAAAAATCATTTTTAAATTGAATTACTAACAAAGTAGAAAAATAAGACTGCTAAACAATAGTTTTTTATTTGTTCTTCATTACTAAATTTCCTCGGCCCGAAGGGTCCGTCTAACATTTATTTAACCTGCATTGCGTACATTGGCGCACTTTTTGCCGAGCGAAGCGACTAGCAAAAAGTGTGACAATAGCAATGTCAGGTTGAAATAGTTGTTATCCAATTTTTGGTTTCAGTTCTGCTGTAGCTTCGTTTCCAACTAATTTGTGTACTAAGCTTTTTACTTTTACAAACGTTACCAACGTCTTAAATTTTAATACGCAACAAAAATATTTCCTACAGAAAGCTCCGTTATGTTTTTATTCTACAGCAGCTTTATACAAAACATTTTTCTTATTTTTATCTCTTTTCTTCTATTATATAAGACCAAATCCAGTCCAATTATCTTGATTCGTTTCTGCAAAACATCAAGATCCTATTGTATAAAACAATAGAATGATAACCAGTAACTGAATCAGTTACTTATTTTTGATTTGCTTCATACAAGCCACTGTAAGGTTATTTCTCGAAACCAATTGTGCAGGATTCTCATTTTACTGCTGAATAACCACAGTAATCTAAAAACCTTATATCCAGGATCTTTTCAATTCAAGATGTTAAAATCAATTGAAAAGCAACGTCCTACAGTCGCCTTAAATTCTTGGAAGTGAAAACGGAACACTGCTTTGCTGTTTTATTTTTAATGGATCTTCAGCATTTGTCGCGAGAGCTTGCACAGTAATCCAAATTATAATTCGAGATTTATAAGCGTTTTTAGTTCTTCTATCCTCGCCCGCCGAAGGCGTGGGGATAACATTTGCTTAACCTGCATTGCGAAGCAATGTCAGGTTGAAGCAGTTGTTAGACAATTTTTTATCAAAATAGCTAATTCATTATAGTACAAAGAAATAGTATTATTGCTATTTCATATTTCTTTATCAGATATTGATTTAATAGAATTTAATATTACCATTAAAAACACTTTCGAATCATTTATTGACTTATTATACGTATTGTTTTACATTTTATACGTAAGGAGGTTGATTATGTCTAAGAAATTAACATTGAACATTGATGATGAATTGATTACTTTTGCTCATTCCTATTCTCAACAAAATGGTTTGTCTATTTCTAAGCTGTTCGAGCAGTATCTTAATCGTTTACGATCAACTGATCAAAACCAAGAACTAAATTCTAAGACGACTACTTTATATGGTCTTTTCCAAGACTCACCTATTCCAGATAAAAAACTATTAAGGACAAAATTTCATGAAAAAGATACTAATTGATTTAAATATCATTCTTGATTTTTTGAATAAAAGAAATTTCCATGTAGAAGCAGCTCAAGTTATTAATATGTGTGTAGAAAAGAAAATATCTGGCTACATCTGTGCTCATGAAGTAACAACGTTATCATATTTTCTACTAAAAGATCAAAAAGATAAAACAAAAGTAATAAATACAATTACAGCATTACTAGATATATTCAATATAATTCCAATTGATGAAACTATTTTGCGGGATTCATTAATATCACCAATTTCTGATTACGAAGATGCAGTTATTGAAGTGAGTTCAATGAAATCAAATATTGACTACATTATTTCACGTAATATTTCTGACTTTAAATCTTCTCGTATTCCAACGTATACACCAGAACAATTTTTAATTCTTTAATTCTTTCCTCGCCCGCCGAAGGCGTGTGTCTAACATTTGCTTAACCTGCATTGCGAAGCAATGTCAGGTTGAAGCAGTTGTTAGTCGCTTCTCTCTTATTGCATTTCAAATGATTTGATTTGGAAGATTTTACAGGTTTCTTTCTACTAGTTGCTGCTTTTAATACTTATACTCATCATCTTTTGTACTAGTTTCATTTTTTATTATATCTCTTTCACATTTATTTCTTTCATTTCTTTTTTTTGGACATATCTTTACCAGGTCTTTTACTATCTTGGAGTCGCTATACTCTTACACCCATTCTCTTTACGTTTCAGGAAGCTTTATCTTACACAATATTTCATGTGCAGGAACTTCTTCATACGGTTCCAAGGTCATAATGATTTCCATTGCCGCATGACATATAGGACAATGATCTACACATTCCGCTTCTTCCATCTCTATTTCCATCGGAAATATTTTCTGCAGTTTTTCTAACTGATCACTGTATTGGTTTGAGTATAATCCATAATTCCGTACTGTTACAGTATGAGGGACAGGTATGTGATTCATGTATCGAGATACAAACAGTTCCTTATCCAACTCAATTCGCGTCTCTTTCCCTGCATGACGTTCAATATAACTAAATGTTCCTTTCTCTTCGTTTTCCACCAATTCTTGATTAAGGTTTATCACTACACCCTTAGCGGCGTGTGCTAAATATCCTATTATCTTTTGTACATTTCCCTGATAATATGTTGCGTATACATTCCATTCGCGATCATTAATATCCTTCTGTTCAGGAATATCTTGTATATGTTTTCTCTGTAATTCCTTAACAAGATATTCTTTTATCACATCAGTAATTCGCGTATATGATATCGTTCCTAACGGCATCCAGTCACCGTTACCAGTCAGTCCACCATCAGATAACACGCAATGTATATGCGGTTTATAAGACATCCCCTTTCCATGTGTTTGAAATACCGCTATACATCCAGGGGTTATTCCATAATATTTCGATATGTTATTTATTGCACGCTTTACACATTCGAAAAAAGCGTTCATGAAATCTTTCTTATTTCTGAGCCACACGCCAGTGAAAACCTGTGGAATTGATATGACTAAATGGAAGTGATTAACATTTAATACAGACGTTAATACCTTATCCTCCCATCTTTTCTGGTTCGCTTTATAACAGATAGGACAACCACGTTGGTTACAGGAATTATATACAGTTGCGATTGTTCCACATTTTGTGCATTGCACAACTCGGCCGCCATACCGGGTTGTTTTACACTCCCTCATATTCTGAAGAGAGCGTTTTTGTTTCGCATCAAGCTTAAAGGATCTTTTAAGCGCAACAGAGCATATCTGCTCGAGTATACGGTTCTTCATGCATAACTTGTATGCACAAATTCCTTTTCCTGCCTAACATATTCTTTCTTTTCCTCGGCGCCGTAGGCGTCCGACTAACATTGGTTTAACCTGCGTTTTGTTTGGCGCGGTTTTTGCCGAGCGCAGCGAAGTGCAAAAATCCGTGACAAGCAAATAAGTCAGGTTGAAACCGTTGTTAGTCGCTTTCTCTTGATATAAACACACCACCAAATAAACTTGTCATTGCATAGAAAGTGATATATTGATCATTATTTATTGATAACCGCACATAATATTTTGTCCCAGATCCTGGACCAACTGGACCAAACAATGACCAACAAACACTTAATCCTGTGATATTTTGATAGTTCTTTTTTACATATTTAACAATTCGTTGTCGCAAGTAATAAATATATATTACATACACAGGAATAACGACAGCTATACTCATTAAAAATGATTTCATTGTAACTTCCTTTTATTATGATTATCAATTAAACTCATCAATCAAAAAAGTTAAATAAATACTCAATTATTACCGGTTATTAAATATTCTGCTTTAATTAATTTTGATACATGTTGATTGCTTATTGTATCAACTGGATTAAATCCGTTTCGTGTATACATCTCGGTAATAGGTTTTCTGTTTCCATCATAATCTAATCGTATGTATTTTTTATTCATTTCTCGTCCATATTCTTTTACCCACTTAAGTATTCTATCAGAGTAATTCTTACCACAATACTTATTACTGATAACAAATTTGTAAAAAAAATATGTTGAATTATCAGTTACTTCTGGCCAATACAACCGATCATACTCAACTAAAATGAAACCACCAATAATTTCATTATTAATTATTCCTACATAAAAAACGGGATTCTCATATTTTTTATTCAATGCCTCAAGAATAAATTGAGATTCATCCCATAATGGTTTATTCATTGATCGCAACCATTTTACTTTCTCAATATAGATAGAAAGTAATGTATTTATTTCAGTAGAATCAGCTATTTTTATCGTTAACATAAATTCCTTTAATTTCTTTCTTCGGCGCCGTAGGCGTCCGACTAACATTTGCTTAACCTGCGTTTTGTTTGGCGCGGTTTTTGCCGAGCGTAGCGAAGTGCAAAAATCCGTGACAAGCAAATAAGTCAGGTTGAAGCAGTTGTTAGATCGCCAACTGTTAAACAATTCAGTTTATAACCAACTACATCAATGTTAGAAAACGATTTGCAGTACCATTAAAAACCCGAAGGCTGAATCCTTATGACTTGTTATAATGTGAAGACTGAGGCAACTCTTCTGCATATCGTTTTCTAACATCAGTTCCTGCAAGTTTTAGCACAAGTGGTATGAAGTCAACTTCATCAACGAAAGAAAAAGTTTTAATCACAATGACACTTTAAGTAATAAACTAGGTGCAAACTGTATAACCGTTTTTCAGAGTGTTATCATCTGTTGAACTTTTTCTTAAGTCTATTTTCAGTGACAGTTTACTTCAGTTATACACAATCTTCTTCCAAATCTATTTCTTTTTCTTCTTCTATTAATAAGTGTAGATTGGTCGTTCTAACATTTGCTTAACCTGCGTTTTGTTTGGCGCGGTTTTTGCCGAGCGTAGCGAAGTGCAAAAATCCGTGACAAGCAAATAAGTCAGGTTGAAGCAGTTGTTAGATCGCCAACTGTTAAACACTTCAGTTTATAACCAACTACATCAATGTTAGAAAACGATTTGCAGTACCATTAAAAACCCGAAGGCTGAATCCTTATGACTTGTTATAATGTGAAGACTGAGGCAACTCTTCTGCATATCGTTTTCTAACATCTGTTCCTGCAAGTTTTAGCACAAGTGGTATGAAGTCAACTTCATCAACGAAAGAAAAAGTTTTAATCACGATAACACTTTAAGTAATAAACTAGGTGCAAACTGTATAACCGTCTTCCAGAGTGTTATCATCTGTTGAACTTTTTCTTAAGTCTATTTTCAGTGACAGTTTACTTCAGTTATACACAATCTTCTTCCAAATCTATTTCTTTTTCTTCTATTAATAAGTGTAGATTGGTCGAACTAACATTTGCTTAACCTGCGTTTTGTTTGGCGCGGTTTTTGCCGAGCGCAGCGAAGTGCAAAAATCCGTGACAAGCAAATAAGTCAGGTTGAAGCAGTTGTTAGACAATTTTTTTTAGAAATAGCTAATTCATTATAATACAAAGAAATAGTATTATTGCTATTTCATATTTCTTTATCATATATAGATTTAATAGAATTTATTATTACCATTAAAAACACTTTCGAATCATTTATTGACTTATTATACGTATTGTTTTACATTTTATACGTAAGGAGGTTGATTATGTCTAAAAAATTAACATTGATGATGAATTGATTACTTTTGCTCATTCCTATTCTCAACAAAATGGTTTGTCTATTTCTAAGCTGTTCGAGCAGTATCTTAATCGTTTACGATCAACTGATCAAAACCAAGAACTAAATTCTAAAACGACTACTTTATATGGTCTTTTCCAAGACTCACCTATTCCAGATAAAAAACTATTAAGGACAAAATTTCATGAAAAAGATTCTCATTGATTTAAATATCATTCTTGATTTTTTGAATAAAAGAAATTTCCATGTAGAAGCAGCTCAAGTTATTAATATGTGTGTAGAAAAGAAAATATCTGGCTACATCTGTGCTCATGAAGTAACAACGTTATCATATTTTCTACTAAAAGATCAAAAAGATAAAACAAAAGTAATAAATACAATTACAGCATTACTAGATATATTCAATATAATTCCAATTGATGAAACTATTTTGCGGGATTCATTAATATCACCAATTTCTGATTACGAAGATGCAGTTATTGAAGTGAGTTCAATGAAAACAAATATTGACTACATTATTTCACGTAATATTTCTGACTTTAAATCTTCTCGTATTCCAACGTATACACCAGAACAATTTTTACTTCTTTAATTCTTTCCTCGCCCGCCGAAGGCGTGTGTCTAACATTTGCTTAACCTGTAATTCCGGCCCGTAGGGATTGGCGTGAAAATTGCCACAAAGGAGCGTAGCGACGACTGCAATTTTCATGACAAAAGGAATTATCAGGTTGAAGCAGTTGTTAGATGAAACTCCTATTAATATTTTATCTCATACTTCTGAGCAATAAACTTGGCACTATTCTCGATGTATGGAAAAACAGTACTTTCATTGATGTTTAATTTATCAAGATCTTCAAGTATTTTGCTTTTTCGTTTAATAGATATTCTTTCGATGATGATATTGTCATCGCCATTTTCATCTAATACAGCATTCAAACCAAATAGGAAAAAAGCTCCTGATTGAGAAAGAATTCTACTATTGTTATATTTTCCTTTAACACACACAATTTTTGTATATCTTTTGGAACAATTTTTGGCTCGAAAAAAGGTTTTTCTTCTTTTATGAAATGGATAAGACGTTTTATAGAAGATTGATTATTAAATACTTTTGAATTCAAATCGATGTTATCCTGATCTTTTTTAGGCAATCGTGCAAGGTTTGATAAACAACTCACAGTATCAGAATCAAAATACTTTATTTCATCTGTTTTTACATGGAAAATAATCACTTCACCTTCAGTATCACTATTAGATTTACATGCAAAATATAAAGCTATTAATGGATTTGAAGTTATATCCAGTAGCCTTGTTGGTAAAGAATAGTGCTGCATTTTTATTAAGACATCAATTGTCGAACTATAATCAATAAACTCCGAAGGATTTGCAATTAGCATTTCACGATATATTAATGATTCGTTTTGTAAATACTTATAATTACCATTGATATCTTTTCTAAATAATGAAGGAGTTAATCGATACCCATCCCTTTTTGAATGGCCACGATAAAATATTGTTCTGCTAGCATCTTTATTTATTTCAAATATTTTCTTTATAAAGCCATTAAGACTCATTACAGATATTTTATCATCATTCGATGTATTCGGAATTTCCGTATTACTAAATTCGTATTGCTTTTTAAAAAGAGTATTTAAATCAATTAGATTAACCTGATGTAATCTTTCAAACAAATTTTCGTCTTTAACAGCCCAATGAGTTCTATTTATTTCCCAATCACGAATATCAAAAAGCGTTGCATTACTTTCAATTATTTTGACATCTAATGGTTCAATTTCATCATCAAAAGCATATTCAATTAATATCTTTTGATCTCTTTGTTTTATTGATGTCAAATGTCCAATCCGGAATTTACTTTTATATTGCTCGAATCCAAAGAGACACGGAATATTTTTTAATTCATTGTGATTATTTAGGAATTGGCTCGCAATGTTTTCTCGTGTAAATTCTAAAAACCTACTTTTATCAAATTCAAAGTATTTTTTATCCCATGCTTCCTTAAATGATGCAATAAAAAGATTGTACATTTTTATCCTTTTTAGCGCCGAAGGCGTCCATCTAACATTTGCTTAACCTGCGTTTTGTTTGGCGCGGTTTTTGCCGAGCGTAGCGAAGTGCAAAAATCCGTGACAAGCAAATAAGTCAGGTTGAAGCAGTTGTTAGGTTATCGGTTTTTAGAACTCATATCAAATACACTTTTCCTGTTTTCATCTGGATTCTTTACTAGTATTTCTATTAAAATTTCTTCTATTCCTGCTAAAAGAATAAAAAACAATACATATATCATAATTTTATATATCTCTAGAGTAATAACAGTTATTACTCCAATAACCACCATTATTCCACTTAGCTTATTCAGAATCGTATGTATAAAAACCAATTTTTTATACTTAATCAATCCGATAATTAATGGAATAAACTTAACAACTACAACACACATTAATAATTTTCTATTTTCGATCAATACATATCTTCTATACACTATCACATAAGCTAATAGCATTATAAAGAATAGCATATCTCCTAAAGAATCCAGTTGTGATCCAAATTGACTTTGACAGTTGAATTTTCGTGCAAAATAACCATCCAAAATATCTGTCAATCCAATACCGATTATCAATGTAATTAACAGTAGATTATTTTCTGTAATAAATAAAAGTGCCGGACAAAGGACTATGCGAATAATTGATAATATATTTGGAATGTAGCATTTCATTTCTAACGATTATGCAACCTTTTTTCTGTAAATTTCGTTCAAAGCAGGTCGGTCGGTTGACTCAGGCAAGTACCGTTTGTCATTCTGCCACTGGTCGTTTTGTTCGATCAGCATAGAAGCCGCAAGGCGAAGTAAACTCTCGGCGTTCGGGAAAACACCCACTACTTTCGTTCGCCTGTTGATCTCCTTCATCTGGCGCTCTGCCAGATTCGATGTTCGCATTTTCCTCCTGTGATTCTCCGGGATGTTGAATACACTCAATCCTTCCCGTATATTCTCATCGGCCCAAGCCGCTAAACGCGGATGGGTTTTTTGATATTTTTCAACGAGCTGTTGCAAATATCGTTCCGCGTTCTCGCGGTCAGGTGCATTGAACACCTTCCGAATATCAGCGGCTATCAGCGGGATGTCATCTTTTTTCGTGACGTAGGAGTGGGCATTCTGCTGCAGATGAAACTGGCAGCGTTGCCACAGAATTCCAGGGAAGACAGCATCGATTGCAGCGCGCAGTCCTGAGTGGTCATCACTGGTGATCATTCGCAGGCCGTGCATCCCTCGTCGTACGAGATCCTCGAGAAAGGAACGCCAGTTTACCTCTGCCTCACTGTTCGCGACTTCGGCGTCAAGAATATGCCGATTCCCGCTGTAATCAACGCCAATAGCCACTAGAAGAGCCTGCTTGACCACCTGGGAACCGACGCGCACCGATTCATAGGTCGCATCAAGTACCAAGTATTGAATCTGTCCGACAGGCTGCGCCTTCCAAGACGTAATCTCTTCATCGAGCTCCTTTGCCAGCCTGCTGACCTGGGACGAGCTGACTTCGGTGCCACAAAGAATTTCGACGATATCCGAGACCCTGCGGGTACTTACTCCTTTGACATACATTTCGGCGATGGCGAGCTTGAGAGCACGCTCACTGCGCATGCCTTTCTCGATGCAGCTGGGGTAAAACTCCATCCCGCGAACTTGTGGTACTTTCAAGAGGACTTTCCCGGTCGCAAGATTGAGCGTCTTGTCTTTAAATCCATTGGCATGCCCAGTACGCTCTTCCGTGCGTTCATATGGTTCGGCGTTGAGAGCCTTTGCTCGCTCGATCTTCATGGCCTCATTGACGACCACTTCGATAACACGAGAAAATTTATTGTCCCCATTCGCTGCCAGCATCTGGATCACTTGCTCCAAAAGTGTATATTCTGATTC
Organism: Teretinema zuelzerae; assembly: GCF_021021555.1. NCBI lineage: Bacteria > Pseudomonadati > Spirochaetota > Spirochaetia > Treponematales > Treponemataceae > Teretinema > Teretinema zuelzerae. The sequence goes on from NZ_JAINWA010000003.1 coordinate 1,827,036, forward strand.
GTAGGCCATCGGGTTCTCCTTATGGTTGGTTTGGTCACTTACCATTTGAGCCCGATCGGCCTGCTTTTTTCAACCCAATTTACAGAAAGAATTGTACACTAACTTTCTAACAAACCCCACACTTCATATTTTCTCTGTGCAGTTTTAATAGTGAAGCATTTTGTTTTATAGTGATTGTAATTCCTTTATGTAGAACATAGAATCTTTTACCTCTACATTCTACTAAACTACTATTATCATTAATAGTTTGGTTACACCATTAAATAATACTGATATTATCTATTCAAACATTTTTTAGCGGATTCGTTGTAAGCCTAATTTAGTAGTATAAATTTGATTTCTATTTTGTATTAGCAATTTTTTTCTGTAATCATTATTATTAATTTATTTCCTCGCCCGCCGAAGGCGTGAACCTAACATTTGCTTAACCTGCGTTTTGTTTGGCGCGGTTTTTGCCGAGCGTAGCGAAGTGCAAAAATCCGTGACAAGCAAATAAGTCAGGTTGAAGCAGTTGTTAGAAAAAAATTTCTGTATACATTGGATTCTTTTCTAAAACATTCAAATCTAAAGACCATTTATATGGCTGGATTTTATTCATACTAAAACCTCCATATATAAATATTCTATTTTTACTTGAACAATAAAATACAACACTTTCATTCAAGTCAAATGGTAATCCTTGAACAAATAAATCATTAAACTCATTTTTTTCAATATCATAATATATAATGGATCTACACACTTCCATTCCATTATATGTTCCTAACATAAAAAACACTTTCTTATATTTTTCTATATACACTGCTTTTGAAAATGTACGACCAACAAATTCATTACATTTTTTGCTAATGAACTTCATATTCTTTAAGTCCATTAACAAATATTCACTATGACATATAGGATAATCATTCTGTGTAAAACCAGAGAAACATAAAACCTTATCAGTTTTTATACATATTGATGTTGAGCCGGTCTTAAATACAATATTTTCATCAAGAATAAATGTGTCACATGTTTTCGTGGTAATATCAAAAACATTCAGTAATTGCGGATCACAATTTAATCCACCATAGTAATATATTTTCTTATCTTCAATACTTAACACGCTTGATGACCGAAATTTTATATTTGGTGCATCTATTTTTTCTATCTCATCATTTTCCAAGTCATAAATAAGAATTTCATCAAATACTTTAGTTGAACCAAATTGTGTATATGATAAACCTCCAACTATGTATAGTTTGTTGTCATAAAAATACATTTCATGATTTATTCTTGGAGTGACTGGTAAAATAGTATTTTTACATATTTTTGAAGTACTAATATCAAAGACAACTAATTCACTTGTTGGAGTAAATTTATTGGTAATTCCACCAAATACAAACAGCATTGAATTTTTTTGATCAATACAAGAAGCAGCACTTCCTTTTAAGAAAGGACTGTTTTCATCTAGTAATTCATAATCCCAATAGTCTTGTAATTCAAAAGAAATCATTTTCATTTTTTGTAATATCCTTTTTTCGCGCCGCGAAAGCGGCGTCGTTCTAACATTTGCTTAACCTGCGTTTTGTTTGGCGCGGTTTTTGCCGAGCGCAGCGAAGTGCAAAAATCCGTGACAAGCAAATAAGTCAGGTTGAAGCAGTTGTTAGGCGAATTCTTTTTCAAGAGACACTTCATATTCAACTTCGTCTAATTCAACATTACTCATATTAATACTTTTAAATTCTTTAACAATTATTCCATTTAAACTCTCTGGAATTTTCCTACTAGAAATATTTCTTTTATCAACTGGATAGCGAGCTTTATTCCATTTATTCTGTTTAACAGCCCAATTGACAATTCCTTTAATTGTTTCTTGCCCATATTTATTCCCAAAAGACTCTTTTTTAATCCATATTCCTAATTCTGGAATTTCACTTGTTAAATCATGTAATCCAGCACAACCAATAAATTCATGAGTGTCTTTTTTTGTTATAATAACTTGATAATTTGTTCCTTTCTTCATTTCTAATATAGAGTTGCTCAAAAAATCTATTGTTTCACTAATATCATTTGCAGGTTTCGGATACATATATTTTGTGGTTTCACTATTAAAGTTTTTAAATATTTCATTTGCAAATTTTAGATCAGCAGGCACTAATAATAATCTTTCTGTCTCAATAACTTCTAATGTAAGATCCATATAAATTCCTTCTTGTTAAAGTCATTAAAGAAACAATTATACAAAACATTATGTTTTGATATTCTGTGGTTATTAAGTCTAAAAAATTTTAAGTAATTCAAATCACTTTTTGGGTATTCTTTATCTTCGCCGCCGAAGGCGTGCGCCTAACATTTGCTTAACCTGTATTTTCGTGCCCGTAGGGCTTGGCGTAAAACTTGCCGAGCGTAGCGACTAGCAAGTTTTATGACAAAGAAAATATCAGGTTGAAGCAGTTGTTAGAAGAATTCTTCCTAATTTCTTTTTAATCGCCTTAGAGCCTCTTTTGCAACTCGTTTTTCTTGATAATACTGTTTAAACTCATCACATCTAGTCAATGTTTGTTTATTGATTAAGAAAAAACCTATTAATATATTTACAACAATAAAAACTGTTCTGCTTATCCATACTGAAATAGAATGAGGTTCTGTTGTTAATACTAGTATATTTACTATTTGGTAAAGTACATTTAAAAAAATAATAATTGAAGTTATTAGAAATACTACTTTATTATATCTAACAAGATTAACAATTAATGCAAAGGTCAGTGCTAATGTTAAGAAAATAATTAGGTTATTGAAATAGTAAGGCTCATTATTTAGTTTAAAATATTCAGAACTTCTTAATCGCATTCCTCTTGTTAACACAGAATATACAATAAAGATAATCAACGAAATTATATAAACAATAAAACTTCTTTTTGGCTTTTCCATACACATCTCCTATTTTTCCGAATATTTAATACAATTATTTATTACTTCTATTATTCTATAAGCAGTAACCAGTATACCTGTATGTTAGTATTATTTATCTAAACTGTAATTGTGGTGAAACCATATATTGTTGGATATATTTTCCGCGCGCGCAGCGTCCTTCTAACATTTGCTTAACCTGCGAGGCGTTTTGGCGCGATTCTTGCCGAGGAGCGTAGCGACGACTAGCAAGAATTGTGACATAGCCGAGTCAGGTTGAAGCAGTTGTTAGACCGAATTTTTTTGTTTTCATGCATCCTGTATAGCCAATAAAGCTTTTTTGATATTTTTCCCTACATCTTCAGGGCAATGAGCATCTGTAGCTGTGATTATTTCAATATTATTTGCTTTAAGTTTTTTTAGATAATTTATTTCTAAACCTATTTTTTGATGACCGTAGTTATTATATAAACCACAACTCTGTTCAAATTTAATATTTGTTTTCTTTGCTATATCGATTACTTCTTCATATGTTTCATTTAAGTCATATGAAGGATAGTGATTAAAGCATTTTATTGAATCCGGATGTGCTAAATTATCAAAAACACCGCTTTTAATTAACCTTTTTTCTTTTTCAAAGTATTTCTTATATTCTGTATCAATTTCCTTATCTACCCAAAACTCTTTCTTATGATCAAAACCCCATCCATTTATCCAAAGAACTGATCCTGTATAAAAATCCATTATATTTTCTTTTTTCAATTTTTCTATTTCGTTTTCAATTCCAGATAAATAGCAAACTTCCAAACCCCATTTTATTTTTACTATATTGTTTTCGTTATTCTTATAACTCTTGATCAATTCCAAATACGATTCTAACGATAAACCAGTTCTGTTTTTATACCAATCATTTTGATAGTTACTATAACTGCTTATCTCTTCATAGTATTTCTCAAATTCTTTAAATCTATGAGTGTGTTCAAGAAGATACAATTCAGTAATTCCCATTTTTAAGGCTTGATTAATAAATTCATTTACCCATTCAAGAGTATACGGTCCACGCTCAATATGAACATGCGCATCAATCAATTAAACTTCCTTTTTTTCCTCACGCCGAAGGCGCCGGTCTAACATTTGCTTAACCTGTATTTTCGCGCCCGAAGGGCTTGGCGCATTTTGTGCGTAAGAAGCGCAGTGACAGCACAAAATGTGACAAAGAAAATATCAGGTTGAAGCAGTTGTTAGACGAATTTTCTTTTTAATTTTTCCACTAATAAATCTTGTACATTTCTTCTTGCATCTATTACTGTAAATATTTCAACCATATCATTATCAATCCGATAGATGATTCGCCAGTAAGATTCAAGAATTTCACGATATTCATTTATGTTATATTCAAGGAGCTCCGGAACAATTCTTCCCTTATTAGGAAAACTTATTAATGAGTTTATCCTTTCAAACAATAATTCAAATATTTTCTTTGCGTATTCAGGTCGATCATCAAAATAATATTCAATGATTTCTTCAATATCTTTTTTAACACTATTTGGAATACGAACTTTATATTCCATAGTTTATTTCCTGAAATATTTATTATTTAATTCATTGAAGACTTCATCTGATTCTTGAAAGTTGCCCCTTTTAATCTCATCTTCAGATATTTTGATTATGTTTAATAAAGCAAAAGCATTTTGCATGTTTTGATACGAATCAATATCCATTAAGACGGCTTTAGCTTCGCCGTTTTGAGTAATAATAATCGGATTTCGATTATCATTAACATATTTCATCATTTCAGCAGCATTTGTTTTAATGTATGAAATCGGTTTTATATCGTTCTTAAAGTTTACATTCATATAATACTCCTTGCCAGTCCTTAAAATATACTTTATAAAGACTTTATTGTCAAATTCTAAGATGTTTCAATAAAGAATTGTATTGACATAATTTGTTGTATTATAAGGATTTATAACATAATTATAGGTGATCTTTTGTTGCGCGCGAAGCGCGTCCGTCTAACATTTAGTTAACCTGCATTGCGTACATTGGCGCACTTTTTGCCGAGCGTAGCGACTGCAAAAAGTGTGACAATAGCAATGTCAGGTTGAACTAGTTGTTATCCAATTTTTGGTTCCAGTTCTGCCGTAGCTTCATTTTCAACTAATTTGTGTCCTAATCTTTTTACTTTTACAAACGTTACCAACGTCTTAAATTTTATTCTGTAACAAAAATATTTCCTACAAAAAGCTCCGTTTTGTCTTTTGCTCTACTGCAGCTTCATACAAAACATTTTTCTTATTTTTTTCTCTTTTCTTCTATTATATATGACCAAATCCAGTCCAATTCACTTGATTCGTTTCTACATAACCAACAACATCCTGTTTTCTAAACCTATAGAATGATAACCAACGCCTGAATCATTTTCTGACTTTGATTTGCTTCATATAAGCCACTGTAAGGTCATTTTTCGTAAACAATTGTGCAGGATGATGTATTTTACTGCTGAATAACCACAGTAATCTAAAAACCTTATATCCAGGATCTTTTCAATTCAAGATGTTAAAATCAATTGAACAGCAACGTCCTACAGTCGCCTTAAATTCTTGGAAGTAGAAACGGAACACTGTTTTGCTGTTTTACTTTTAATGTATCTTCAGCATTTGTCGCGAGAACATGCACCGTATCACAAGTTATATTTCAATTTTTTTTAAGTGTTTATAGTTCTTCCATCCTCGCCCGCCGAAGGCGTGGGGATAACATTTGCTTAACCTGCGTTTTGTTTGGCACGGTTTTTGCCGAGCGTAGCGAAATGCAAAAATCCGTGACAAGCAAATAAGTCAGGTTGAAGCAGTTGTTGGGCGCTTATTCTTATTTATTGATAAGCATCTTTTCTTGATTCAATATCGACAATAAATACAATTACTGTTTCTTCTGATATTTTGTAAAAAAGTCGATAATCACCAATACGGAAACGATAAATTTCCTTAAACTCACCTTTTAATTTTTTTATATTTGGTCCAAAAAATGGATTAGTTCTTAATATTGGGTATACATAATCCGTAATTTTGCTATACAAATTCCTATACTTTAAAGTCTTTATTTTTTTTTCAAATGTTTCAGTTTCTGCAATCTTGTAATTAGCCAATTACTTTGTACCTTCCAGCAGAAATATCACTTAATCCTTTTTTAATATCCTTGCTAAATGAAAGGATTTCATTCATTTCTGTATCATCAACAACAGTTTCATTAACAATGTAGTTTAGAGTTGCATACTCGAGATAATTAGAAATAGTTCTTTTTTGACCATCAGCAGCTTTCTTGAAAATATCATAAACAGAATCATCAATTCTAACGGTAATTGTTTTAGGCATTGTTGGCCTCCATGCTTCAAATGTATTCTATATGCATCTTTCCGTCAACATCATTATGGCCTGATTTTTAGTAATTCTACTTAAGGAAATAGGTAATATTGTGTGTTTATTCCTCGGCGCCGAAGGCGTCCGCCCAACATTTGCTTAACCTGTGGTTTCGTGCCCGAAGGGCTTGGCGCATTTTGTGCGTTAGGAGCGAAGCGACAGCACAAAATGTGACAAAGAAAGCATCAGGTTGAAGCAGTTGTTAGACGCTTATCTTGAACGAAAAAAACCTTTTACAAATGTTCCATTTGCTCGTGTATATGAGTTAACCCATACCTTTCCATTTTTAACATTAGCACCTTGGATACCTTGTGGTTGTGAAATATTATCTCCAATGGCACTTCTTATCAGTAAGATAAGTAACGTTACAATTGGAATTGCCATTAAAATAACACACTGTCTAAAAATAGCATTTTTTAATGAATACTTGAAACTCAAATTAATTGAAATTAATAGTGAAAGAATAAAATAACCAATATTTAAATACGATAATTCTATTGTATGCGGTAATAAAGTGTTAATAAGTTCTATTTGTGATAATGAAATAATAACTGTGGGAATCAAAAAATTAATGCTAAACAAGTCAAGAATAAATGAATCAAATAGAAAAATGAATAAACAGATTCCCAATAAGACAAGAGGTATCATCTGGAAAATATTGATTATTGTTTTTATCATGGAAATGATTCCAATAATCAAAATAATTATACCAATAATTGGAATAAATGTTGCAATTATCCCACCAATAAATGAAACAATCAAACCAATTATCATTTCTTTTAAGATGCCTTCAGATATAATATAAAAAATAAAATATGCTGCACACGATAATGTCAATATTAATAAAAAATAAAATATAGAATCAACAGTCCCATCATAGGTTTTAAATTTTAATAAATAAATACCTATAAAAAGCAATGAAGTAATTGCAGATTTAATTATAAAAGCAATGAAAAATTGAACTTTTGTTCCAAATGGTAATTCATTAAATGGCATACCGTCTTCGATTACTTGCATTTTTTCTCCTTTTATTTTGCGCCAAAGGCGTCCGTCTAACATTTAGTTAACCTGCATTGCGTACATTGGCGCACTTTTTGCCGCGAAGCGATAGCAAAAAGTGTGACAATAGCAATGTCAGGTTGAACTAGTTGTTAGACGCTTTTTTTCTCAGAATCCATTAATAATAATGAGTTCTCCTTCATCCTCTGTTGGAAATTCAAAATTATCATAATATTTTTCCATTTCTTCAGTAGTTAACATTATTTCATCTGCATTACTACCATTTCTTTTTTCTATTCTCGCTATTACTATACTTTTTGGAGTTTTTATAACAATAATCTTAGGTTCAAGATTATATTCTTTTAAAATTTCCTTATATTTATTTCGCATTTTTTTTGACCAAAAAGAAAAATCTAAAACCACATCTATTCCATTAACAATATTTTCTTTTAGTATTTTTATAAGTCTGTTTTCAATTTCTTGATGCATTTCTTTTGATAAAGGATGTTTAGTAATACCCAGTTTAAATGATTCTTCATCAAACGATAAACGTAAAAAACCTTCCCGTTCAAGTTTTTTAGCATAAGTTGTTTTTCCTGATCCTGCTGGACCACACATAAAAAAAACATTTGGTTTAATTGGTTTTTTTTCCATAAATAAAGCCTTTATAAATTTATAAGAGTCTAAATCACAAATTCATATGTTTCGTATATCAACCATTATTTTGAATTATACTAGGCTTATAAGGCTTGGTTAAAAATCATTTTTAAATTGAATTACTAACAAAGTAGAAAAATAAGACTGATAAACAATAGTTTTTTAATTGTTCTTCATTACTAAATTTCCTCGGCCCGAAGGGTCCGTCTAACATTTGCTTAACCTGCGAGGCGTCATGGCGCGATTCTTGCCGAGGAGCGTAGCGACGACTAGCAAGAATCGTGACATAGCCGAGTCAGGTTGAAGCAGTTGTTAGATTTTTCTTCTTTAATGTTCATGTCTATGATGCATATCAGGATAATGACTATGTTCATGTGTTATTTCATCATGCTCATGTATATGCGAATGTTTTGTATGAGTATCAAAGTTTTCACCATGTGAATGATTATGATGATCATCGTCGTGAGTATGCATGTGTATATGAACCATTCTACTATGAAAGTGACTATGTTTATGTAATATTTTATTACTAAAAATGATTCCAATAAATAATAGTATAAATGCAATAATAGTTATGAAGCTAAATTTCTCTCTAAGAAATAAATACGCAGCAATTATTCCCCAAAATGTTGATGAGCTAAATAATATTTGACTTCTAGTTGCTCCTAAATTCTGTGCAGAAGTTACATATAGAAAAATACTAATACCATATGAGAACACGCCGATTAATAAACCAATACCAATATATTGTATTTCAATTTTATTGCCGGATAAGAACATTCCAATCATTAAATTTACTGTTCCACCAAATAGACCCTTTATGAAAGTAGTTGCTTGAGGTGTAATTCCATCGATAATTGCTGTTAAATGATTATCAACACCCCAGCAAATACATGCCAATATAATAAATAAAGCAGAAATGATTCCGCTGGAATTTTCTTGCGAGCATATAACAATACTTGATAAAAGCGTAAAAATTATTCCAAGTAATGTATATCGACCAAGGCTTTCTTTAAATATTATAACTCCTAACAGAGCAGTCGCAACTAACTCCATATTGAGCCAAATTGAAACTGACATTGAGTTTGCTGATTTCAAACCAACCATTAGAAATAACGGACCTAACAAACCACCAAATAGGACGATTCCTATAAGATGTTTTTTTGTGCCTTTCGTATTTAACAATACTAGTTTTTTTGATTTATTAATTATCATGTAAGGCAAAAAAGCGATACTTGCGCCAAGGTATAATAAACCTGCAAGTTGGAAACTATTAAGATGTGAAAGAGTTAATTTACTTAACGGTGTTGCAATTCCAAAAAGCAAGCCGGCTGCTAAACCCATTATTATTGCGATAATTTGCATTCGTTCGTTTTTCCTCGGCCCGAAGGGTCAATCTAACATTTGCTTAACCTGCGTTTTGCTTGGCGCGGTTTTTGCCGAGCGTAGCGAAGTGGAAAAATCCGTGACAAGCAAATAAGTCAGGTTGAAGCAGTTGTTAGCCACTTGCTTTTTTACGATATTTTGTCATTCGGCCTGTACCTAATGACTCAATTTTCTCTTCAATAAGTAATTGTTTAATATCTCTACTCGCAGTTGCAGTTGATATACCCTTGCATACATTCATGTATTCTTTACGATCAAACCAATCATTTAAGACAGATAATGCATATTCAATTCGTTTCTTATAATCTGGGCTTGCGGGCTTTGCATCCTCAACAGTCTCTCTTAATGATTTATTAATCGTATCAAGCATGAACTCAATAAAACTAGTTGATGATCCAGATAAATCTGATTGCTCCAAAACCCTATAATATTCTTCTTGATTATCTCTTATTACCTTTTCTATTGGAACAAATTCAAAAATAGGATTAGCTTTCATCAATAATCGAGTCTGCCAGTAACGACCCATTCTACCATTTCCATCTTCAAACGGATGGATAAACTCCATTTCATAATGGAAAACACAGCTTTTAATTATCTCAAGATCATTATCATTTTTTAAGTAGTTAAATAGATCTTTCATGAGCCCTGGAACCATGTCATATCCAGGTGCAATATGCGAAACTTCTTTTCCCTTAATTATTCCTACTTGTGTTCTTCGAAATTTACCTGGATTCTCAACCAATCCATTCATTAATGTCTTATGAGCTTTTAAAAAGTCATTTACATTTACAGGATTAAACTCATTTAATTGCTCATATGCTTTAATTGCATTTTGTACTTCAAGAATGTCCTTCTGTGGTCCAAAAACGTGATTATTATTTATCAACGCCGTTACATGCTCAATATTGAGAGTATTACCTTCAATGGCAAGAGACGAGTGGATTGTTTTAATGCGATTTTGCTTACGTAATCTTGCTTCAGGCTTAACCAGCAATAAACTCTGACAGATACCAAGAGCTTCAGTAATCTGTCCATATAAATCAAGTATTCTGTGAGTAATTTGATATGGTGGTTTCATACATACATGATAGTATCAAATGATACTATCGTCAAGATTCTTTTCCCCGGCGCCGGAGGCGTCTGGCTAACATTTGCTTAACCTGTGGTTTCGTGCCCGTAGGGCTTGGCGCATTTTGTGCGTCAGGAGCGTAGCGACAGCACAAAATGTGACAAAGAAAGCATCAGGTTGAAGCAGTTGTTATGTTAAAAGTTGTTTAATCTTGCCAACTTGTAATAAATCCATTCTCTACATATACATATATATTCTCATAATCTTTCTTTCCCGGATATACAAACTGTTCATGTTTTCCCCAAGGGCCAACAGAGGTGTTGATATCTTCTGGATTTCCAAAACTTGCTATCAATCCATCTCGACTCATTCCTATAAAAATACTTTTATTATAAACACACTCTATTTCATAATCCGATAGATTAGGCCATCTCTTTTTAAGAGATTCAATTTGACTGTTTCGTAATTCAATCTGTTTTCTATTTAAAAACTCAGAAAATGTCTCCTTTTCATTTTTCATCTTCTCTTTTTCTATTCTCTTATTTTCATCTTCTATTTTTTCTTTTCTTGAATATCAACATACTCTTTATCTTCAGATCGAATTTTATTAAATTGATTAGTTCTCTGAAATGATGAAACTATACCATCTACATAAGATATTCCATAAAAAGACAAACAAATTGCTGCTGTAGATTTCATTAATGTTTGCCCTGCTTCTGTATCAGTATCTATGGTTTTTTGTAGTACTTGATTAACAATCAAAGGTACAGAAAACCCAGTAAAATATACACTGGCTTCCAAGTATTCACCATTTAATAGTTGTGGTAATCCAGGAACAAATCCCAAAAGAATACTTTTTGATGCAGATAATGGTTTTTTGCGGAATTGATTGTAATCATCAATTGTATAAGGTCGAGTTACACAACCTGTAAGAACAAGCACAAAAAAAAGCAATAAAGAAATACGTGATTTCATTTTAACTCCTTGATTTTCTATTTTCGCGCCGCATAAGCGGCGTCGACATAACATTTTATTAACCTGCTTTTCCGTGCCCGAAGGGCTTGGCGTGAAAATTGCATAAGGAGCGAAGCGACTGCAATTTTCATGCCAAAGGAAATGTCAGGTTGAATAAGTTGTTAGAGATTTTTTTCATCGCAATAAATCATAATCGTATACAGCAATATTTCCTAGAAAGCTATAAGTTTATTCTTAATTATATTCTTTCCAAAGTTTATTGATTCCTTTTCAGCTTCTTGTTGAAGTATCAATGAAATTTTTGTGTCCAGAAATATTTCCTTTTTTATTAACCCTTTTACATTTTTTTCAATAATCACTTCAACAGAATAACGATCATCAAATCGTCGTTTACTGCAAGTTGTTAGTGTATAATCATTATAGTTTTCTTTTAACATAATTCTTTTGTTAACACACCAACTTTAAAGGGTAAGTTTTCATATACATCAACAGCAATTACTTGGAAACCCTGATTTTCATACCATTTTTTCAATGTAATATTTTCATAAACGATTTCCACTTTAGCGACTTTACCATTATTCTCTTTAATACGGTTTATTGCATAATTCATTAGTGTTTGACCAATTTTATTATGTCTTTGATCAGGAAGAACTGCGAGCCGTTCTATTTTATATATATTGTTTTCTGTTTCCTTTATTCCAACTGAACCAAGAACTTGACCTGAATCAACATATACAAACAATACCAAACCATTTTTCATCTGTTTATCTATAACATCAACAGTAATAAACGCAGGAAAATGTGGTACAGACTCTTTTGTAAAATGAAAATCTTGCGCAACTGTACTAAATGATTGTGTAATTACATTATGTACTTTTTCAATCATTTCTGATGAATCTACACTTTGTATTGTGTACATTATTTTCTCTTGCCGCGCCGAAGGCGTCGCTCTAACATTTGCTTAACCTGCATTGCGAAGCAATGTCAGGTTGAAGCAGTTGTTAGTTTATTTTTTTTATCTGTATAACAAATGTAACAATAATCAATATTCCAACTGCGAAAGAAACATAACTTACTGGTTCTCCAATATTTAGAAAACCTATTAACAGTTGTAAAACACCTAATAGAATCATACTAATTGTTAGTGTTTTATTCATTTTATCCGTTTTCAATTCTTTACTCAAAAAATAAATCAACAGCGCTACAGTGATTAATAAAAATACAAACAGTACAGTATTCATGTTCCTTTCCTATTTAAAATCCAAATTCTCTTTTTTAAAATTCTTTTGTTACTGATAAGTTTCCAAATAAATCTTTATCCAAAGATAACACTATTTTTTTTCAACAAAATATTCCTATCTTTATAACAATCATTATGTGTAGAAGGGTTTTACGCACGTAAACTGTTTTAATCATTGTTCTTTATTTTTTGTTATTTACTAAAAGCATTAAGGTTTCTTTATTACTAGAGTTAGTGTTATCAATTATTGAAAGATTTTTTCCAATATTATTAGCATTCTTTTTCAATAGAATTATCAATCTATTTTTTATTGCTTCATTCTTACTATGACAAAAGCAGTCTTATTAATCAAATCCATTAATGTGTCGAACCGTTATTAGCATTTTTTTATTTCATATAATTCTTAAAAACCAGAAGCCCTTGTTACAGCATTTTACAATGCATTTTTCCTCGCGCGCCGAAGGCGTCAAACTAACATTTGCTTAACCTGTATTTTCGCGCCCGAAGGGCTTGGCGCATTTTGTGCGTAAGGAGCGCAGCGACAGCACAAAATGTGACAAAGAAAATATCAGGTTGAAGCAGTTGTTAGACGAATTTTCTTTTTAATTTTTCCACTAATAAATCTTGTACATTTCTTCTTGCATCTATTACTGTAAATATTTCAACCATATCATTATCAATCCGATAGATGATTCGCCAGTAAGATTCAAGAATTTCACGATATTCGTTTATGTTATATTCAAGGAGCTCCGGAACAATTCTTCCCTTATTAGGAAAACTTTTTAATGAGTTTATCCTTTCAAACAATAATTCAAATATTTTCTTTGCGTATTCAGGTCGATCATCAAAATAATATTCAATGATTTCTTCAATATCTCTTTTCACACTATTTGGAATACGAACTTCATATTCCATAGTTTATTTCCTGAAATATTTGTTATTTAATTCATTGAAGACTTCATCTGATTCTTGAAAGTTGCCCCTTTTAATCTCATCTTCAGATATTTTGATTATGTTTAATAAAGCAAAAGCATTTTGCATATTTTGATACGAATCAATATCCATTAAGACGGCTTTAGCTTCGCCGTTTTGAGTAATAATAATCGGATTTCGATTATCATTAACATATTTCATCATTTCAGCAGCATTTGTTTTAATGTATGAAATCGGTTTTATATCGTTCTTAAAGTTTACATTCATCTAATCCTCCTTGCCAGTCCTTAAAATATACTTTATAAAGACTTTATTGTCAAATTCTAAGATGTTTTAATTATGGATTGTATTGCCATAAATTGTTTTATTATAAGGATTTATAACATAACTATAATGTGCTCTTTTGTTGCGCGCGAAGCGCGTCCGTCTAACATTTGCTTAACCTGCGTTTTGTTTGGCGCGGTTTTTGCCGAGCGTAGCGAAGTGCAAAAATCCGTGACAAGCAAATAAGTCAGGTTGAAGCAGTTGTTAGGCGTCTATTTGATTAAATTAATACAACATTCCGTTATAGTTATTTTGGAGTGCATCAATTATTTTATTTCTTCTTTTATTTTTTGTTTCTTCGGTTTTAGCATCACAATAAAAGCCAGCAAATTGCTTTTGTTTTGATAATGGTTTTTCATTGTATAATCTTACTATTTCGGGCATTGTTTGAAGCACATTTCTTAAACACTCTATTTTATCTTCTATACTTAATTGAGTATTTTCGTTGCTAATTTCTGGTAAATAAACATCAACACCGGATTTTGTCATTGCATTATTATCTACCATTTTCTTAAATATTTGCTTATTCTTCTCTGACCATTTATGAACATCTTTTCTTTTTGAAAAATATTTTCTATATCTTTCATCATTTATTGACTTCATAACCCCATCAATCCATCCAAAGCAGATTGATTCCTCTAGTGCGTCATTTGCAGTAAAATCTTTATTACCCTTTTTAAACTCTATCCAAATACTATTTTCTTTTTTGTGATTAATTACCAACCATTCTCTATATTTAACCCTATTCTCAAATTCAAGAACAACAACATCTTCATTCATATCGAACCTCGCTACAATCAATACAATGAAAAAAATATTTCAAGTTTTAAATATATTTTCCTCTGCCCGAAGGGTCCGCCTAACATTTGCTTAACCTGCGTTTTGTTTGGCGCGGTTTTTGCCGAGCGTAGCGAAGTGCAAAAATCCGTGACAAGCAAATAAGTCAGGTTGAAGCAGTTGTTAGTCGCTTTCTTTTGATATAAACACACCACCAAATAAACTTGTCATTGCATAGAAAGTGATATATTGATCATTATTTATTGATAACCGCACATAATATTTTGTCCCAGATCCTGGACCAACTGGACCAAACAATGACCAACAAACACTTAATCCTGTGATATTTTGATAGTTCTTTTTTACATATTTAACAATTCGTTGTCGCAAGTAATAAATATATATTACATACACAGGAATAACGACAGCTATACTCATTAAAAATGATTTCATTGTAACTTCCTTTTATTAAAGATTATCAATTAAGCTCATCAAACAAAAAAGATTAATAAATACTCAATTATTACCGGTTATTAAATATTCTGCTTTAATCAATTTTAATACATGTTGATTGCTTATTGTATCAACTGGAATATATCCGTTTCGTGTATACATCTCGGTAATAGGTTTTCTGTTTCCATCATAATCTAATCGTATGTATTATTTATTCATTTCTCGTCCATATTCTTTTACCCACTTAAGTATTCTATCAGAGTAATTCTTACCACAATACTTATTACTGATAACAAATTTGTGAAAATAATATGTTGAATTATCAGTTACTTCTGGCCAATACAACCGATCATACTCAACTAAAATGAAACCACCAATAATTTCATTATTAATTATTCCTACATAAAAAACGGGATTCTCATATTTTTTATTCAATGCCTCAAGAGTAAATTGAGATTCATCCCATAATGGTTTATTCATTGATCGCAACCATTTTACTTTCTCAATATAGATAGAAAGTAATGTATTTATTTCAGTAGAATCAGCTGTTTTTATCGTTAACATAAATTCTTTTAATTTCTTTCCTCGGCGCCGTAGGCGTCCGACTAACATTTGCTTAACCTGCGTTTTGTTTGGCGCGGTTTTTGCCGAGCGTAGCGAAGTGCAAAAATCCGTGACAAGCAAATAAGTCAGGTTGAAGCAGTTGTTAGGTTTTTCTTCTTTATCAACTATCTTCATTAATAAAAGTTTCTATTTCTTCAATTGTTGGACAATACTCTTTTTCAGTAGAAACTAGTAATGTAGGTACATCAAATTCAGGAAGATCATATTTTTCACCTGGCTCAAAATAACCAGTTTCTCTATAAACAGAAACTCTTTTATCACCATGATAATATTCACGTTTTGGATTTGCCAAACCTCTTTCCAAATGGCGTAATGCACTTTTGGTTGCATCAATATCGCATATTATAATAATTACATTTGCAACTTTCATAAAATCGGGTAGAAAATAATCCCAAATTTTATGATCAAAAGCAGCTTCAATAATCAAAGATATTTTTGATTCAAGCAAGTGAATTACTGTATCCTTAAAAATATCATTTACTATTCTATTAGTATCTTTTGGTAAAAGATCATGTTTAATACCAAAAGTATTCACATATCCTTCTTTGAGCTCATCACGACTAACTTTAGGAATATACAAGTGTTTTGATAGTTTATCAGTTAACGTAGTTTTTCCAGAACCTGGTCGTCCTGTAATTACTATACATTTCGGTTTAATCATTATAACAGGATCCTTTTATCATATTTTTTTAACCGTAATTCACTAGCTATAACAACGGTATTAAACTCATTTTAATTAGTTTGTTTAGAACAGAAAAGTCTAGTTCTGTGTTGTAGATGAAACGCAATTAATTGCTTAACTAATGGCGTCCAATAAAGAGTTAATTAAAAGATTTACTTTATACATAATTCAACAGACTTAAAGAATTAACAAAAACAAGCACAATGGTTTAAATCAATATTTAGCACATTCGTTGCGCCGCGAAAGCGGCGTCAACCTAACATTTGCTTAACCTGCAATTCCGGCCCGAAGGGATTGGCGTGAAAATTGCCGAGCGCAGCGACTGCAATTTTCATGACAATAGGAATTGACAGGTTGAAGCAGTTGTTAGGTGCATTTTATATTTAACACTTATCTACAGTTAATGGCACTGGCTGTTTCCCATCAATATCTTGTATGTTATATTTCAACGCTAATTCTGCGCTCGTATACTTTTTCCCGCTTAGTAATATATTGTCTTTATCACATGCAATTTTAGATATTACTTTTCCACTAAACTCCGTTGATTCTGAATTACTCATATCAAAATATTGACTATTCTTCATTACTGATTCAGTTCTCACTAAGCCAGGATATAAAGTAATAACTGATACATTATACTTACTTAATTCATATGCCATACATTCAGTCATTTTATTAGTTGCCGCTTTTGCAACTGAGTAAGCAACTCCTTTGTCATTTCGATCTGCTGCCCAAAATGAGTAATTTATGATTAGCCCTTTTTTTTGATTTATCATTATTTTACTAACCATACTACTTGTAACAAAATGAGCCCTTACACCTGCATCAAACATTTTATCCCAACGTTGAAATGGCATATCCCAAAAACCTTGCTCTGTCCAAAATGTTGATCCGTCAGTAAAATACTCATATCCTCCCCAGACCGCATTTACAAGAATATCTAAGGAATCATTTTCTTTTTTGATTTTCTTAACAACTTTTTGTGTTTGATCATCTTGAGTATGATCACATTGAATCGCAATACATGTTCCATAGTTATCATTAATCTCTTTTTCTGTAGTATAGATTGATCCTGGAAGATTTGAAGAACTTGTATTTTCCTCAATAGTTCTTCCAGTTATATATACTTTTGCACCTTCTTTGGCTAAAGCTATTGCAGTGCCTTTCCCAATTCCTCTACTTGCACCAGTGACTAACGCAACTTTTCCATTTAGTATTTTCATATGACCTCGAATTAATAAATACAATATGCGCCGCATAAGCGGCGTCCACCTAACATTTGCTTAACCTGTATTTTCGCACCGCGTAGCGGTTTGGCGCATTTTGTGCGTCAGGAGCGAAGCGACAGCACAAAATGTGACAAAGAAAATATCAGGTTGAAGCAGTTGTTAGCTTTTTCCTCTTCCTATTTTTTTATTTTGCATTAATTGTCTTATGTTAACTTAACATATAATTATTTTCATTAAGTAGTACTATTTAAGCTATCTTAAAACGATTTTTGATTAACTATTAATATCCTTGCATCATTATAATTATCAAAAAAACATATATATGTATTATTTTAAGTACATTGAATCAATCAAATATTTTCCAGTATTTGTCATAAATATATTTTTCTTAACATTTTCGATTTCTCTTTTTTGTATATTATCTTCGTAAATATTCACAATGAAATCTGCTTCAACTAATATTTGAAAATCTATTCCATCTATCTTTTTATATGAATGATGATTACCAATTATAAATTTAATTCTTTCGATTTGAGTATTACTAATATCAATTTTATTTTTTACTAATAACTCTTCAGCTATTTTTGGGCCTTCAATTTCTTGATATTTTCCTGAACTAGACTTATATTTAATTTCCGCTTCATGAATACCAATATCATGTAGTATTCCACATATTTTTATAACGGTTAACTCATTAACAGTTACTTCTTCTAAATTTGCGATAATTTCAGAAAATTGAAAAACCTTAAGAGCATGATTAATTCTCTTAACATCCGGTGAATTATAATTTATCATTGATAATATTATGTTATTAATCGAATTTTCCATCTTCTTCCTCTTCAAGTTAGTATTAACAAAAATAGAGTAAATCAATATAACATTCTTTCTGCCGCGCGCGCAGCGTCGAGCTAACATTTGCTTAACCTGTGGTTTCGTGCCCGCAGGGCTTGGCGTGAAAATTGCGGAAGCGCAGCGTTAGCAATTTTCATGACAAAGAAAGCATCAGGTTGAAGCAGTTGTTATGTTTCTTATTTCTTAATATCAGCAATACTTTTAATTTTCCTTAATCTTTCTTCTCTATCATGTTTTGCTATATACCAATTTTCCAACAACATCTCAATTAGGCTTAATAGAATACTTGCTTCATTTTTATCCACATCAATAATGTAGTTAATATCTGTTTCCATATGAGCACCAATATTTCCAATTTTTCTTACTGAATCTATTGCGTTAAATGTTAATTCATCAACTTTTTCTTTTATTTGATCAATTTCATTTACTAATTTCCCTGGTTTAACTTTCCAAAAATCACGAATAATACCTTGTAAACATCTTCTCGAAATAGTAGCGGATGCTTTTGGACTTAATTCAACAATTTGATAAGATTCTTTATAGTCAGAAATAATTGCTTGTGGAATATAATCTGGATAGGCTTTTAATTTCACATTAGGATAGAAAATATTCCCAGAAATGTATTCATCATTAATTATTTTTGTCCCACTGTGTTGAGTGTACTCAGTGTGAGCTTTATATATACTGACATAAATAGTATATTTTTGACATTCACCGTTTGGACAGAAAATCAATTTCGTCTGTACATTGATATATTCTTTACTGTCATTAGGAGCTGATTGATTTTTACTATAATTATTTGCAATAGAATAATCTTGTGGTTTTAATGTTGCATGATGATCACAATGAGGACATTGCCACGGAATAGATGGTGTATCAATTTTTAAAATGCTTGCAAGATCAATTGTATTCATAAATCTTCCTTTCTGCGCCCGCAGGGTCAACATAACATTGGCTTAACCTGGAATGCGTTATTGGCGCGTGTTTTTGCGTGAACGTAGTGAACAAAGCAAAAACCGTGACATAGCATTCTCAGGTTGAAGCTTTTGTTGGATGCTCTTTAAATATTAAATAGTTTATTGATATTGTGTTTTAGTTCATTTTCATAAATACTTACAATTTCTTTAACATTAAAGAACATACTGTCAGCATTTCCTATCTTTCCTTTCTTTAATAATCCTTTCTTTTCAGCCATAGCTTGTATTTTTAACCAGCCCTTTGTATATTTTGGTACAAGATCAGTTACTATAAAATATTCATTTTGATTATATATTTTTTGAATTTCTTCATTCATTGGTGTGAATAATTTAGGCCAAATATCATTCGGTATATTACCTTCAACATAATGCATTGCAGTCAATCTTCTAATGTCAACTCCAATCAATAAACCATAACCATTATCATCAATAAAGTTCATTAAATTCTCTATATATTTTACTGAGTTTTTACCCCACACAGCCATTCTATGCTGTCCTGTTCCCTTTAAGGTTTCTGAATTCTTTGAAAAAATATCTGCGATAATTCCCATGTCCGTTCTTTCATCATGATTTTCGTCCAACCATCTGCATTTTTTTTTAATTCCTAAAGACAAATCATGTTGTGTTAATGGTAAACATTTTGATAATGGAAAAGCGGGCATTACTATACTGCCATCTGATGTTATGATATTTTTAAGATCAGAAATTATACTATTGGCATCATAACTGTTATCTCCAATTGATTTCATTGAAGAATGAACTTCGATTGACATTCCTTTGCTAATTCCAATTGCAACTAAATCATTTTGTATACTTTTGATATTCTTCTCCTCGAGCGCCGAAGGCGTCCATCCAACATTTGGTTAACCTGCATTGCGTACATTGGCGTGAAAATTGCCTGGCGTAGCCAGAAAGCAATTTTCATGACAATAGCAATGTCAGGTTGAACCAGTTGTTAGTGCATTTTTTTGTAGTTATTTCAATCTATTAAAAAACTTCAATATTTTTAACCATTTTGTAATCTTCTTCATCTTCTTCAACAATGACAAAACCTTTTTTCTTATAAAACTTTATCCCTATACTATTATTTTTATCACAATATAACAAACATGTTTTTTTATTTACTTTAATTAGTTCATCTATAAACATTTGAAGTAGTAATGCACCTAAACCTTTACCAATTTCATCTGGATCTATATATAATCTATCTAACTTTTGTTCATTTACATTCCCAGATACGAATCCAACCATTTGTTTGTTAAGAAAAACTACTTTAAAAAAGTATTTACCATTTTTTACATTCTCAGAAATACCTTTGTGGTTTTGTTCTGAATACCAATCATTCAGACGTTCATTTAAGACATCTGGTTTCATAATATTAGAGTATGTAAAATGCCACGCTTTTTTTGCAAGGAGTAATAATTCAGCATGAAAATCTAAATTGAAATCATAAATTTTATAATCATTTTTAATCATCGTTTTATTTCTCTATAAATAAGTTGATTAACAAGAAAATATTTGTAAAATCCGAAAAAAATAAAAATATAGTACACTTAATACTTTCAATGGAATAACAATAATTATTTTGATTTGAAAAAACAAACAACAATAATTACTTTTTGTTATTTATCCTCGCGCGCCGAAGGCGTCGCACTAACATTTGCTTAACCTGCGTTTTGTTTGGCGCGGTTTTTGCCGAGCGTAGCGAAGTGCAAAAATCCGTGACAAGCAAATAAGTCAGGTTGAAGCAGTTGTTAGATCGCCAACTGTTAAACAATTTAGTTTATAACCAACTACATCAATGTTAGAAAACGATTTGCAGTACCATTAAAAACCCGAAGGCTGAATCCTTATGACTTGTTATAATGTGAAGACTGAGGAAACTCCTCTGCATATCGTTTTCTAACATCTGTTCCTGCAAGTTTTAGCACAAGTGGTATGAAGTCAACTTCATCAACGAAAGAAAAAGTTTTAATCACGATAACACTTTAAGTAATAAACTAGGTGCAAACTGTATAACCGTCTTCCAGAGTGTTATCATCTGTTGAACTTTTTCTTAAGTCTATTTTCAGTGACAGTTTACTTCAGTTATACACAATCTTCTTCCAAATCTATTTCTTTTTCTTCTATTAATAAGTGTAGATTGGTCGAACTAACATTTGCTTAACCTGCGTTTTGTTTGGCGCGGTTTTTGCCGAGCGTAGCGAAGTGCAAAAATCCGTGACAAGCAAATAAGTCAGGTTGAAGCAGTTGTTCTACGTTTTGTCCGAATTTAGACTCATCATCTTTTATTTATTGTTTTCTTCCTGTAATCTTTTTCCAATAGTTCTATAAATTTCTTCTTTTTCTCGTTTTCCAATTCCCCATACCTCAAGGACTTCAATTTTCTCTGGCGTAATCATTCGATATACAATCCTGAATTTTTTACCATGCGCATATATTTTATAAAAGCCAGAAAGGTCCATATTAAATTTATGACCAAGCTTTTCTCCTAAAAAAGGATTTTTTTTCAATTCTTCAATTTTTGTGTTTATACTCTTTTTAACACTACCATCAAGATCTTTATAATCTTTCGCAGCTTCAGGAATAAAGACTATTTTGTATTCCACTTCTTATTCCTTAATTTGTTCCCAAGCAACAGAATTATTAGCATTATAATTTTGAATACGTGATTTTATCATGTCATTAATTTCATAATACTCAAACATTTCTTCGAGATTTATTAAGTATTCATATTCCGAGAAAGGAACCATTACCGCTTCCATATTATTATTCTTAAGAATATAAACTGCTTCTCCTGTTTCAGATAATTCTCTTACAGTTTGAGTAAGCTCTTTTTGTAGTCTTGTAATAGGTATAATTCTATCTGTTTCTACTAACATATTAGTACCTCTCATATATATTATAATACATATTATTATATAATACAATAAGGTAAAATAACATTTTAATTACCTATTTGTTTATCCTGTAAGTATTTAACTTTTTTTAAATTGAACTTAAAACGATTTAGTAATATTTATCCGCTGCGCCGCAGGCGTCCGTAGAACATTTGCTTAACCTGCAATTCCGGCCCGTAGGGATTGGCGTGGTTTGTGCCGAGCGAAGCGACTAGCACAAACCATGACAAAAGGAATTGACAGGTTGAAGCAGTTGTTATGTTTTTTTCTTAAAGTATTTATAGAAAGTACCAGTATTTGTAATCATACTTGATGTTGTCCCAGATAATGTTAATCTATCAATAGATAATTCATCAATATGATAATGGTAAGATATTTCACCAGACATGGTAATAACGAGTTCTTTATTACTAGTATTATATATCCAATTCCCTATGGTATTTACCCAGCCAGTTAAATTGCTTGTTGAGCCAAAGTCCTGATAATGATGATAAATACAATTTCCATCATTTTTTATCAAAAGATATTTACCACTTCTATTGGCATCGTAGTACCAAGTCCCAACTAAGTAAGCAATTTCTTCTGGTACTTGTATAGATATTGATTTTGCGTATTTATATAATTCTACATAGTTTTCCAATCCACGTCCCATTGGGCCAGAAATATCCTTTTCTATTGTAATTTTCTCTGAAGTCTCATTGGTAATTGTATAATAACAATCTATACTATCTTCCCAACCAATCGAAAACTTTGTGTGTTCAGTATTAAGATACTTCCAGCTTCCATTTTTTGTTATAAAAGAATTCAAATTGGATGGTGAAGTGCTGAGATGCTGATAATATCTTAAATCAAAATTTCCATCAGAGCTAAAACTGACATAGTATCTGTCATCATCAATATTTGTGTACCATTTTCTCTCTAAAGAGAACATATGATTTATAGGATTTGTTGGGGGTGTTGATAATTCGCTATTTTGACAGGAAGTGATTACTGCAATTATAAGAACCAAAGGAATGAAACATTTATAAGTCATTTTGTCCTCCTTCACGCGCCGCGATAGCGGCGTCGACATAACATTTATTTAACCTGCATTGCGTACATTGGCGCACTTTTTGCCGAGCGAAGCGACTAGCAAAAAGTGTGACAATAGCAATGTCAGGTTGAAATAGTTGTTATCCAATTTTTGGTTTCAGTTCTGCTGTAGCTTCGTTTTCAACTAATTTGTGTACTAATCTTTTTACTTTTACAAACGTTACCAACGTCTTAAATTTTATTCCGCAACAAAAATATTTCCTACAAAAAGCTCCGTTTTAATCTTTATTCTACAGCAGCTGTGTACTAAACATTTTTCTTACCTTTTCTTTCTCTTTTCTTCTATTATATAAGATCAAATCCAGTCCAATTACCTTGATTCGTTTCTGCAAAACATCAAGATCTTATTGTATAAAACTATAGAATGATAACCAGCAACTGAATCAGTTACTTATTTTGATTTGCTTCATACAAGCCACTGTAAGGTTATTTCTCGAAAACAATTGTGCAGGATTCTCATTTTACTGCTGAATAACCACAGTAATCTAAAAACCTTATATCCAGGATCTTATCAATTCAAGATGTTAAAATCAATTGAAAAGCAACGTCCTACAGTCACCTTAAATTCTTGATAGTAAAAACGGAACACTGTTTTGCTGTTTTATTTTTAATGTATCTTCAGCATTTGTCGCGAGAACTTGCACCGTATTCCAAAATATATTTCGAGATTTATAAGCGTTTTTAGTTCTTCCATCCTCGCCCGCCGAAGGCGTGGGGATAACATTTGTTTAACCTGCATTGCGTCCATTGGCGCACTTTTTGCCGAGCGAAGCGACAAGCAAAAAGTGTGACAATAGCAATGTCAGGTTGAAACAGTTGTTAGAGATTTTTTTCGCCATTTGCGGTTCCAAATTTCTTTTTATTCTTATTGAATAACTCTTATTATTTAATTCTTTTCAGAATTGTATTCTGTATTTTTTAATCCTTATTAAAAAACCAATTTATTCGATTTAATCTAATGCAATTATCAATATACATATGAATTGTATTAGTGCGACAGGAGCCCATATTCGTTCAATCTTACTTGGTGTGATTGTATTTAATACAATACCAAAACCATAGTATGCTGCAACAATCCAAATCAATATTTTTGACAGGTTTAGGAAGTTTTGAAATATAAGACCAACCCTAATTATTACAATAACTGCAAGCCCTATTAGGATTACAATGCTTATTAATGGTATTAGTCTTTTATTTTTTGGATAGGAACCAGGAAATCTCCCTCCCATTGATGCACTCCCCCATGGAACACCAAGTAATAAACAAATCTGAAAAGTTATTATACATATACTTAAAAGCAAATAAATCGTTAACGGCACTGTCATGTTTTTAACCTTCCTATATGAAGTATAAATTAATTATGCTCTACTTAATAAGTAAACTTACAAACGAATCCGTTCCTCCGCCGGGCCGAAGGCCTCGCTCTAACATTTAGTTAACCTGCATTTCCGGCCCGCAGGGCTTGGCGGAATTTTTGCTGAGCGTAGCGATTGGCAAAAATTGTGACAACAGGAAATGTCAGGTTGAACTAGTTGTTAGATAATTTTTCCTTTATACAACAGTAAATCAAACCAATTTCATTTCCAGATATTTCAATGCGGTCATTTAACGATGAATAACATTCTATATTCTTAAAACCAGAATTTTCCAAAAAAAACATACCTTCAGGATATGTCCAATTTCGAAATATGTGGTTTTCTTGAATAAAATTAATTACTTTAGATCCTTTTAATATTTTTATTTTTTGAGTTTCGATTAAATAACTTTTTAATAAATCCACTTTATAATCTAATTTTACTTTATATTTGAATCCATTATCTTTGAAGATATGTTTACGATTTTTAATATATTTTATTATTCCTAAAATATTTTCCTGATGAAGAATAAATACTCCTCCTGGATTTAATGAATTATAAATTGTATTTAATGTGTTCTTAATATTTTCATTTGATAAAATATGCCCAAATGCTCCATATGAAAATATACAATCATATTTTTCTGCATTTAAATCGTTAGTGAATTTTAGCTTATATTCATCATTGCTTACTTTTTTTTGAGCTAATTTTAACATTTTTTCTGATACATCATATCCAGTTACAGAATACATATTTTTTGAGAGAAATAATGAATCTATTCCAGTCCCACATCCAAAATCCAGTATTTTATCTATTTTGATTAAAGATTTTTTACTTAAAATAAATTGTATAAAATCAAAAATCTTCTTGGGATTTTTTTGATATACTTTTTCCATTATCAAATCATATTATTCAGCTCCAGATTCATAACTTGTATTCACTGATTATTATCCTTTTAATACTTTTTCCTCGCCCGCCGAAGGCGTGTATCTAACATTTGCTTAACCTGCGTTTTGTTTGGCGCGGTTTTTGCCGAGCGTAGCGAAGAGCAAAAATCCGTGACAAGCAAATAAGTCAGGTTGAAGCAGTTGTTAGGCGTCTATTTGATTAAATTAATACAACATTCCGTTATAGTTATTTTGGAGTGCATCAATTATTTTATTTCTTCTTTTATTTTTTGTTTCTTCGGTTTTAGCATCACAATAAAAGCCAGCAAATTGCTTTTGTTTTGATAATGGTTTTTCATTGTATAATCTTACTATTTCGGGCATTGTTTGAAGCACATTTCTTAAACACTCTATTTTATCTTCTATACTTAATTGAGTATTTTCGTTGCTAATTTCTGGTAAATAAACATCAACACCGGATTTTGTCATTGCATTATTATCTACCATTTTCTTAAATATTTGCTTATTCTTCTCTGACCATTTATGAACATCTTTTCTTTTTGAAAAATATTTTCTATATCTTTCATCATTTATTGACTTCATAACCCCATCAATCCATCCAAAGCAGATTGATTCCTCTAGTGCGTCATTTGCAGTAAAATCTTTATTACCCTTTTTAAACTCTATCCGAATACTATTTTCTTTTTTGTGATTAATTACCAACCATTCTCTATATTTAACCCTATTCTCAAATTCAAGAACAACAACATCTTCATTCATATCGAACCTCGCTACAATCAATACAAAGAAAAAATATTTCAAGTTTTAATTATATATTTTCCTCTGCCCGAAGGGTCCGCCTAACATTTGCTTAACCTGCGTTTTGTTTGGCGCGGTTTTTGCCGAGCGTAGCGAAGTGCAAAAATCCGTGACAAGCAAATAAGTCAGGTTGAAGCAGTTGTTAGTTTATTTTTTTGTCCGTATTACTGATGTAATAATAATCAATATTCCAACTGCGAAAGAAACATAACTTACTGGTTCTCCAATATTTAGAAAACCTATTAACAGTTGTAAAATACCTAATAGAATCATACTAATTGTTAGTGATTTATTCTAACCGTTTTTAATTCTTTACTCAAAAAATAAATCAACAGCACTACAGTGATTAATAAAAATACAAACAGTATAGTATTCATGTTCCTTTCCTATTTAAAATTCAAATTCTCTTAAAATTCTTTTGTTTCTGATAAGTTTCCAAATAATTCTTTATCCAAAGATTACATTATTCTTTTCTTCAACAAAATATTCCTATCTTCATAATAATCATTATGTGTAGAAGGGTTTTAAGCACGTAAACTGTTTTTATCATTTTTCTTTATTTTTTTTAATTTACTAAAAGCACTAAGGATTCTTTATTACATGAGCTAGTCCGTTCAATTGTTGACAGTTTATTTTACTCAATATTATTGTCTTTATTTTTTTGTAGCTTCATTCTTACTAAGACAAAAACAATCCTATTAATCAATTCCATTAATGTGTCGAACTGTTATAAGCATTAATTAAATTCATGTAATTTCCGAAAAAACAGAAGCCTTGTTACAGCATTTTACAATGCATTTTTCCTCGCGCGCCGAAGGCGTCAACCTAACATTTGCTTAACCTGTAATTCCGGCCCGTAGGGATTGGCGTGAAAATTGCCAAGCGAAGCGACAGCAATTTTCATGACAAAAGGAATTATCAGGTTGAAGCAGTTGTTAGATCGCCAACTGTTTAACAATTCAGTTTATAACCAACTACATCAATGTTAGAAAACGATTTGCAGTACCATTAAAAACCCGAAGGCTGAATCCTTATGACTTGTTATAATGTGAAGACTGAGGCAACTCTTCTGCATATCGTTTTCTAACATCTGTTCCTGCAAGTTTTAGCACAAGTGGTATGAAGTCAACTTCATCAACGAAAGAAAAAGTTTTAATCACGATAACACTTTAAGTAATAAACTAGGTGCAAACTGTATAACCGTCTTCCAGAGTGTTATCATCTGTTGAACTTTTTCTTAAGTCTATTTTCAGTGACAGTTTACTTCAGTTATACACAATCTTCTTCCAAATCTATTTCTTTTTCTTCTATTAATAAGTGTAGATTGGTCGAACTAACATTTGCTTAACCTGCGAGGCGTAATGGCGCGGTTCTTGCCGAGGAGCGAAGCGACGACAAGCAAGAATCGTGACATAGCCGAGTCAGGTTGAAGCAGTTGTTAGATGAAAATTCCTATTACATTTTCTTTTTATATTCATTTGAATCAAATTCAGATAAATAACTTTGAAATACTTCAAGATCAAAACGTGTAAGCTTATCGTTATCAAATGAATAGTTAAGTATTTCAGAATTATCGTTTACGTGATTAAGAAACCTCAAAGTCATCCATTCTGTTTTGTCTTTTAGTAACGGATTTTCAATAATTTCGATAAGAATTCCACAATACGAACTCAGGATCTTTGTATACTGCCAAAAACTGTCAGTATATTCTCTCATGTTCTTAAACATGTCTATATAATAGATTCCATCAAAATCACATGTTATAAAATCATCAATCCTAACATCTCTTAATTCATGAGATATTTCTTTTATGTCTTTATATATTGCGGAATCAAGGATTACACGTGGATATTTAGCAATTTTTTTTTCACGATTATATGCATCTATTAATCCTGAACCAAATATTACTGTACTGTTATGTATCAATTTTCCGTATACAATAGATCCTCGAAGTAAAAAGCCTTGATATGTTGCATTTAGTAATAAATAGAACACATCCATTACTTCAAGATCAATATTACTAATTTCCTTTACGTTTATACTAACAATGATTAAATCAGAAAAAGCAGTTACTTGTTTAGTGTGAGAAAGTTTCAGAGAATCATTTTTATCCTTAAAAAAATCATTTATCATTTTAAGAAAAGAATTTATTTTATTAATTTTTATTTCTGTATTCACTTGAGAAATAGTAGTGTAGTTTACAAAATCAGTAAAACCTAATACATCAATATAAATGATTAATCTATCTTCATAGTCCATAAATGTCCTCGGGTTTATTAAATATGAATTTTGCGCCGCGTAAGCGGCGTCCATCTAATATTTGCTTAACCTGCATTGCGAAGCAATGTCAGGTTGAAGCAGTTGTTAGTCGCTTCTCTCTTATTGCATTTCAAATGATTTGATTTGGAAGATTTTTCAGGTTTCTTTCTACTATTTGCTGCTTTTAATACTTATACTCATCATCTTTTGTACTAGTTTCATTTTTTATTATATCTCTTTCACATTTATTTCTTTCATTTCTTTTTTTTGGACATATCTTTACCAGGTCTTTTACTATCTTGGAGTCGCTATACTCTTACACCCATTCTCTTTACGTTTCAGGAAGCTTTATCTTACACAATATTTCATGTGCAGGAACTTCTTCATACGGTTCCAAGGTCATAATGATTTCCATTGCCGCATGACATATAGGACAATGATCTACACATTCCGCTTCTTCCATCTCTATTTCCATCGGAAATATTTTCTGCAGTTTTTCTAACTTATTGCTGTATTGGTTTGAGTATAATCCATAATTCCGTACTGTTACAGTATGAGGGACAGGTATGTGATTCATGTATCGAGATACAAACAGTTCCTTATCCAACTCAATTCGCGTCTCTTTCCCTGCATGACGTTCAATATAACTAAATGTTCCTTTCTCTTCGTTTTCCACCAATTCTTGATTAAGGTTTATCACTACACCCTTAGCGGCGTGTGCTAAATATCCTATTATCTTTTGTACATTTCCCTGATAATATGTTGCGTATACATTCCATTCGCGATCATTAATATCCTTCTGTTCAGGAATATCTTGTATATGTTTTCTCTGTAATTCTTTAACAAGATATTCTTTTATCACATCAGTAATTCGCGTATATGATATCGTTCCTAACGGCATCCAGTCACCGTTACCAGTCAGTCCACCATCAGATAACACGCAATGTATATGCGGTTTATAAGACATCCCCTTTCCATGTGTTTGAAATACCGCTATACATCCAGGGGTTATTCCATAATATTTCGATATGTTATTTATTGCACGCTTTACACATTCGAAAAAAGCGTTCATGAAATCTTTCTTATTTCTGAGCCACACGCCAGTGAAAACCTGTGGAATTGATATGACTAAATGAAAGTGATTAACATTTAAAACAGATGTTAATACCTTATCCTCCCATCTTTTCTGGTTCGCTTTATAACAGATAGGACAACCACGTTGGTTACAGGAATTATATACAGTTGCGATTGTTCCACATTTTGTGCATTGCACAACTCGGCCGCCATACCGGGTTGTTTTACACTCCCTCATATTCTGAAGAGAGCGTTTTTGTTTCGCATCAAGCTTAAAGGATCTTTTAAGCGCAACAGAGCATATCTGCTCGAGTATACGGTTCTTCATACATAGCTTGTATGCACAAATTCCTTTTCCTGCCTAACATATTCTTTCTTTTCCTCGGCGCCGTAGGCGTCCGACTAACATTTGCTTAACCTGCGTTTTGTTTGGCGCGGTTTTTGCCGAGCGTAGCGAAGTGCAAAAATCCGTGACAAGCAAATAAGTCAGGTTGAAGCAGTTGTTAGAAACTTTTTTTTCGTTATATGCAATAGAAAGAACAGAACGCTTCCCAATTTCATATAACAGAATATTTTTCTTTGTATAATTTTCATATAAAACATTTTCGATACTTTTATTTATTATCTATTTCCTAAAAAGAAAAACCTCTCCATCTTTTTTTCATCAGTTTCTTTAATATCTTTTTAATCCATTTTTTTAGCATTTTCTTTTAATCATTTCTGATTTTACAGTGATTATTTTTTTAATGGTTCCATCTACATAATATTGTCTTTAAAAAAATACAATATTTTATTAAATCATATAGCTCATTATTTTATTCAATAAAAAAACTATTTAAAAGTTTTTATACAAAACTCTACTTGCTTGAATTTAAAAGTAATATCATAAAAATTCACTCTTAACCAACTTTTCTTGTTTTTCCCAATTATAACATCCAAAAAAATACCCACCAATCATCCAAACTAAATAATGAATAAATACCAAGACGATACTATTTACTTTATTCAATAAAATAAGAGGCACAATACTAGACGTACCACAAATAGAACCCCAAAACAAAGATCCGTAAAGCATTGCATATTTCTGTTTTCCTAACTGTCTTAACTTAACCCATTTCTCATTAATCATCGTGCGACTCCCTAAAAGAATTTATCAGTGCTTTATAAAAGGATATTCATTCTTACGTAGTTGAGAAGAACTATATTTCTTTTCTCCGCGGCGGCGCAGCCGTCTTTCTAACATTTGCTTAACCTGCGAGGCGTCATGGCGCGATTCTTGCCGAGGAGCGCAGCGACGACTAGCAAGAATCGTGACATAGCCGAGTCAGGTTGAAGCAGTTGTTAGATTTCTTTTCCTATTCTTACAAAGATCTTTGCATATAAAATGCTAAAGACGTACCATGGAATCAATGATAGCAATGAAAAAATTAAACCAATTGTTCCAGCAGTTGAAGGAATAATCATAAATATTGCTGCGAATAATCCCCAGGTTGCAGTTGCTTTTGAATAATATTTAGATTTATACATTAAAATGGAAATACAAAATAATGCAATTCCATTAAGAACATAATATGTATCAAAAGCTGTCCCTTGCCATCCTAATAAGCATGCTTTTCCAGCTGATTCAAATATTATCTTTTCAGTTTCAATATTTGTGCTAAAATATTCGTAGGAAAGTTTTAATATCTCGAAAGTTTTATTTGATGAAATATATGCTGAAATTCCAATTAATCCTAAAGCTATACCTATTTGTATTACACCTTTATTTACTTCTTTTAAAGTATGATAAAAAGCTAAATATATAATACTAATTAGAATATTATTAATTAAAATAAAAAAATCTGCATGAAAAAATCCGATTACTAAATTATCTTTAAACAAAGAAAACCATTCGATAGTTGTAGTAGGTAGCTTCGTTAATGCAAATACAAGTATCTGAATTGGAATAATGGTGAGCATAATAATCGTTGAAATAAATGCTGTTTTGTAGAGTGACTTGTAATCTTTTAATGCGTTCATTTTGGTTTTTTCTCCTTTTGCCCGAAGGGTCAATCTAACATTTATTTAACCTGCATTGCGTACATTGGCGCACTTTTTGCCGAGCGAAGCGACTAGCAAAAAGTGTGACAATAGCAATGTCAGGTTGAAATAGTTGTTATCCAATTTTTGGTTTCAGTTCTGCTGTAGCTTCGTTTCCAACTAATTTGTGTACTAAGCTTTTTACTTTTACAAACGTTACCAACGTCTTAAATTTTAATACGCAACAAAAATATTTCCTACAGAAAGCTCCGTTATGTTTTTATTCTACAGCAGCTTTATACAAAACATTTTTCTTATTTTTATCTCTTTTCTTCTATTATATAAGACCAAATCCAGTCCAATTATCTTGATTCGTTTCTACATAACCAACAAGATCCTATTGTATAAAACCATAGAATGATAACCAGTAACTGAATCAGTTACTTATTTTTGATTTGCTTCATACAAGCCACTGTAAGGTTATTTCTCGAAACCAATTGTGCAGGATTCTCATTTTACTGCTGAATAACCACAGTAATCTAAAAACCTTATATCCAGGATCTTTTCAATTCAAGATGTTAAAATCAATTGAAAAGCAACGTCCTACAGTCGCCTTAAATTCTTGGAAGTGAAAACGGAACACTGCTTTGCTGTTTTATTTTTAATGGATCTTCAGCATTTGTCGCGAGAGCTTGCACCGTAATCCAAATTATATTTCGAGATTTATAAGCGTTTTTAGTTCTTCCATCCTCGCCCGCCGAAGGCGTGGGGATAACATTTGCTTAACCTGCGTTTTGTTTGGCGCGGTTTTTGCCGAGCGTAGCGAAGTGCAAAAATCCGTGACAAGCAAATAAGTCAGGTTGAAGCAGTTGTTAGATCGCCAACTGTTAAACAATTTAGTTTATAACCAACTACATCAATGTTAGAAAACGATTTGCAGTACCATTAAAAACCCGAAGGCTGAATCCTTATGACTTGTTATAATGTGAAGACTGAGGCAACTCTTCTGCATATCGTTTTCTAACATCTGTTCCTGCAAGTTTTAGCACAAGTGGTATGAAGTCAACTTCATCAACGAAAGAAAAAGTTTTAATCACGATAACACTTTAAGTAATAAACTAGGTGCCAACTGTATAACCGTCTTCCAGAGTGTTATCATCTGTTGAACTTTTTCTTAAGTCTATTTTCAGTGACAGTTTACTTCAGTTATACACAATCTTCTTCCAAATCTCTTTCTTTTTCTTCTATTAATAAGTGTAGATTGGTCGAACTAACATTTGCTTAACCTGTATTTTCGCGCCCGCAGGGCTTGGCGCATTTTGTGCGTCAGGAGCGTAGCGACAGCACAAAATGTGACAAAGAAAATATCAGGTTGAAGCAGTTGTTAGGTGAGTATTTCTTTAAAGCTCTTTTTTTGATTCCTCGTTGCTTTGTTGTACTGCTTTTTCTTGAATTTCATTTGGTTCATAAACAACTCGTAACGCAAGATTTCCAGCACCGCCACGTAAGATTATACTTATTTTTGTATCGCTAATAAACCAAGTACTCATATATATTCCACGACCATTCTGTAATGCAACAGCTTTAAGCGTAACATCATCAGGATCACCAATAATTGTCCGATCATCAGTTGTTGGTTTTCCATATTTTTCAATTAATAATTTATAAATGCTTTCATATTCTACCACATATTGCTCTGGTACCAATATTGATTCTGTATATAACAACATGCCTCTAATCAATTTATCATCTGCATAGCCGAAATACGCTCTATATAATTGATTGTTTAATTTAATGTCATATCCATAGAATATGGCATCTGAAGATTTTACTATTTCTAATTCTTTTCCATTTTTTAACTGCATTTCAGCTCTGGTAGAATTCCACGAAAATCCTCGAAATTCTGCGAACAATGGAGAAATACACAAGAAAACGATCGCAAAAATAATAATTCGTTTCATATAATTACCTCTTTTACTAAAAGTTTTTAGGTGCTTAAATATACATAATTACTTGATCTGAAATATTTTTTGGGTTGTTAACAGCCATTATTACTAAAACACTGTAAATAATTACATACGTATTATGGTCACCACTGTATTCCATATTATAGTTCTTTTTAATTTGATTATACAGTGTATCATTCACATGTTTTAATGCATTTGTCATTATATCTGACAATTCAAATAATTCATTTTTTTCACGATTTGAAATTAATGTTGCGAATAATTGTTGAATACGACTAATTGGGTAATTAGTCTTTAAAAGCGACTCATTTATATCTTTCATAGATCCTCCTGATATAACTATTGCGCCGAAGGCGTCCACCTAACATTTGCTTAACCTGCGTTTTGCTTGGCGCGGTTTTTGCCGAGCGTAGAGAAGTGCAAAAATCCGTGACAAGCAAATAAGTCAGGTTGAAGCAGTTGTTAGGTTTTTACTTCTTTACTTGTCCAATAAGAATCTCCATTCTCCAAGAAAATGTGTTTTGATTACGACTCAAAAAATACTTTTTTGCTTTTGGTCCATATAACCGTCCAGCGATTGCTGCGACCTCTTCAGGAGAATCATATATGGAATTATAGGTGAATATATGAGCATTTACTGAATCAATCAATGGAACACCAGAGAATATTGTCTTGTCCTTTTTAATAACTTCATCAGGATAATTACCAAGAAATATTTTTGGATCATTATTATTTGTTCCATTTAAATGGTCAGTTAGTTCTCCACATAATGCTTCTGGAATTGAACCCATCTGTATTAAGTAACCATTATTTTTTAATACACGATATGCTTCTTTATGATTTACCTCAGCCCATGAAAAAGTAACAGCATCGAATGTACTGTCAGAAAAAGGCAAATTATCTCTATCACCATATTCATAGTGAATGTTGTTAATTCCTTGTTTAGAAATTTCATCTTTTGCGAAATTCATTACAGAATCATATACATCCGTACTGGTAACGTACTTTGCTTTTTTTGACAATTCTATTGATGATCTACCAGTACCAGCCCCTATATCCAATACATTCATATCAGAGAAATCAATGATAGTATGAAGTTTTGAAATAAGCCCAACTGTAGATAGCGCAAAATCGTGATACAAGTCAGGAAATCGACTACTGAGCCAATCAAATTGAAAGTAACCTGGAACAGGATTTTCCTCGTTATATACTTTCCAAGAACCTTTTTCTGCAGCTTGCAGTTTGTAACCAGCATTTTTAATTGCTTCCAATGTTAATTCCATTCTTTTCTCCTCTTTTTTGCGCCGCGAAAGCGGCGTCAACCTAACATTTGCTTAACCTGTAATTCCGGCCCGTAGGGATTGGCGTGCTTTTTGCCGAGCGTAGCGACTGCAAAAAGCATGACAAAAGGAATTATCAGGTTGAAGCAGTTGTTCGATGTATTATTCTGTTAATGGATTTTCAGGATACTTCTGCTCATCCCAATATTTCCCAGAAAATCTATAACCTGATATTTCTGGTAATAGAAAACCAATATCATTCCAGTTACAAATGACAATTTCTCCATAAATTTCATTATCTAGAATACCCTTAATATTTTGACTATTCATTGCTGGTAATAAAGAATTAATAAATAGCTTTTCAGATAAATTGATTGCTTCACCCCATGATTTACTATTTCCATCATCTCTATTCAGTAATTTTCCAATATATAATTTATTAATTCGTGGAACATTTGTAAAATCAAAATCTGAATGCTGGGACAACCTATAACCAAACCTCTGATCTTGAGATTTTCCTAGATATAGTAATGTGTTTTGCCCGTATAAAAAATGAGATCCTGTAATATAGTATAAGCCATAA
Organism: Teretinema zuelzerae; assembly: GCF_021021555.1. Taxonomy (NCBI): domain Bacteria; kingdom Pseudomonadati; phylum Spirochaetota; class Spirochaetia; order Treponematales; family Treponemataceae; genus Teretinema; species Teretinema zuelzerae. Next base: position 1,862,756 of record NZ_JAINWA010000003.1, read on the forward strand.
CAATCTGATTCATTTAGAAAATGCTTATTACTATTTAAATTTTCAGAAATAATATGATCCCATTCAAATGATTCCCATGTAAAGTGATAAATTGTCATATATTTTTCCTTCTTAAGTATTCACTATGAGTCAGGAATTTCGATTCATTACTTAGATAGCTGGATGGTGCCTTTTAGTTGGACTTTTTGAACAAACATTATTCGTTAAGTTTGAAATTGTGGTACTTTTATATCCGCAATATATGCATGTATATTGACTTTTTTCATTTCCTTCATAAAGCTCATGATTTTTCCCATTTGGATTATGAGAACACTTATTATTTACCAGATTTGAAACACTTGATTGGTTATAACCGCACCACTTACAATAAAATTTATTTGCCATAATTTACTCCTACTAGATTAATTTCATTTATATTTAGCGCCGCTACGCGGCGTCCATCGAACATTTGCTTAACCTGCATTGCGAAGCAATGTCAGGTTGAAGCAGTTGTTAGTCGCTTCTCTCTTATTGCATTTCAAATGATTTGATTTGGAAGATTTTACAGGTTTCTTTCTATTATTTGCTGCTTTTAATACTTATACTCATCATCTTTTGTACTAGTTTCTTTTTTTATTATATCTCTTTCACATTTATTTCTTTCATTTCTCTTTTTTGGACATATCTTTACCAGGTCTTTTACTATCTTGGAGTCGCTATACTCTTACACCCATTCTCTTTACGTTTCAGGAAGCTTTATCTTACACAATATTTCATGTGCAGGAACTTCTTCATACGGTTCCAAGGTCATAATGATTTCCATTGCCGCATGACATATAGGACAATGATCTACACATTCCGCTTCTTCCATCTCTATTTCCATCGGAAATATTTTCTGCAGTTTTTCTAACTTATCGCTGTATTGGTTTGAGTATAATCCATAATTCCGTACTGTTACAGTATGAGGGACAGGTATGTGATTCATGTATCGAGATACAAACAGTTCCTTATCCAACTCAATTCGCGTCTCTTTCCCTGCATGACGTTCAATATAACTAAATGTTCCTTTCTCTTCGTTTTCCACCAATTCTTGATTAAGGTTTATCACTACACCCTTAGCGGCGTGTGCTAAATATCCTATTATCTTTTGTACATTTCCCTGATAATATGTTGCGTATACATTCCATTCGCGATCATTAATATCCTTCTGTTCAGGAATATCTTGTATATGTTTTCTCTGTAATTCTTTAACAAGATATTCTTTTATCACATCAGTAATTCGCGTATATGATATCGTTCCTAACGGCATCCAGTCACCGTTACCAGTCAGTCCACCATCAGATAACACGCAATGTATATGCGGTTTATAAGACATCCCCTTTCCATGTGTTTGAAATACCGCTATACATCCAGGGGTTATTCCATAATATTTCGATATGTTATTTATTGCACGCTTTACACATTCGAAAAAAGCGTTCATGAAATCTTTCTTATTTCTGAGCCACACGCCAGTGAAAACCTGTGGAATTGATATGACTAAATGAAAGTGATTAACATTTAATACAGATGTTAATACCTTATCCTCCCATCTTTTCTGGTTCGCTTTATAACAGATAGGACAACCACGTTGGTTACAGGAATTATATACAGTTGCGATTGTTCCACATTTTGTGCATTGCACAACTCGGCCGCCATACCGGGTTGTTTTACACTCCCTCATATTCTGAAGAGAGCGTTTTTGTTTCGCATCAAGCTTAAAGGATCTTTTAAGCGCAACAGAGCATATCTGCTCGAGTATACGGTTCTTCATGCATAGCTTGTATGCACAAATTCCTTTTCCTGCCTAACATATTCTTTCTTTTCCTCGGCGCCGTAGGCGTCCGACTAACATTTGCTTAACCTGCGTTTTGCTTGGCGCGGTTTTTGCCGAGCGCAGCGAAGTGCAAAAATCCGTGACAAGCAAATAAGTCAGGTTGAAGCAGTTGTTAGTTTTTTCTTAATCAATACTAGTTATGTGTAGAAATGTCTTAAACAAGTTAACTGGTTTAATTTCTTTTATACATTTCCATTTTGTGTAGATGCATTTTTATCAGAACAACTGGTCTAATTATATTTAACAATATTAATTCTTTCTCTTAATCATGTTTATTATGTGTAGAAGAGGTCTCATCAGATTAACTGGTTCAAGTCCCTTTTAAATCATTTCTAATTATGTGTCGAACTGTTACAGCATTTTAATGTTCTTCTGTCCTCGGGCGCCGAAGGCGTCAAACTAACATTTGCTTAACTTGTAATTCCGGCCCGTAGGGATTGGCATGAAAATTGCCGAGCGTAGCGACTGCAATTTTCATGACAAAAGGAATTATCAAGTTGAAGCAGTTGTTAGTTTATTTTTTCTTAGACTTTGTCTTTGAATTCCTCATATTTCATTCCTAACTTATCTTCAATTTTTGGTAATATTGAATTCCACATATTGAAAAAGACTTTTTTTCTTCTTTCAATTTCTTCTACTGTTATTGAATGTACTATTTGAATATTACTAATATCTTCAGAATAATTTGGTGGAAGTGTTTCAAGCTGTTTTGAGCAGAATATTCTCCATTTATAATCTGGTACTAATTCATTATTTAATGCAAACAAAGCATTAAAGAAATGTGTTAACCCCTCACTAAATTGATAATGAGCATTTTCAATATCTCCTCTGCGAATCCATAAGTCGGTTAACCTATTTATATACCATTCAGAAAGTGTGATTCCTGACATTAAGAACCATTTTTTTTCACTTTCACTTATTGATGTTTTATTTTCTATTAAACTTGTAATCAGGTTGCTTTTCTCCCAATACACTTGAGAGGTAGAATAAGCCCACCTTTTCCCCATTTCCCATTTAATTGCGAGTTCATTTTTATAATCAACATCAAAAATATGTAACTGATATCCATGATAATCAAATGTATCGGAAGTAATCTTTTGTCTATATTTTTTTCTAAAAATCGTTATATCAATATCAGAATCATTATCATAATAACCACGAACAATTGCACCGAGGAAAGCAATTCCTATTACATCTTTCTTGTTAATTTCATCAACATATTTTACTGCTAATTGGTAAGCTTCATTAAGCTTTTCATTATTGTTTGTTTTAAGCTTAAATTTCATTTTTTTCCTCGCGCGCCGAAGGCGTCAAACTAACATTTGCTTAACCTGCGTTTTGTTTGGCGCGGTTTTTTGCCGAGCGTAGCGAAGTGCAAAAATCCGTGACAAGCAAATAAGTCAGGTTGAAGCAGTTGTTAGTTTATTTTTTTGTCCGTATTACTGATGTAATAATAATCATTATTCCTGCTGCGAAAGAAAAACAACTTACTGGTTCTCCGATATTTAGAAAACCTATTAATAGTTGTAAAACACCTAACAGGATTGTACTAATTGATTGTGATTTATTCATTTGACCCATTTTCAATTCTTTACCCATAAAATAAATAATCAAAATTATCGTGATTACAAATAAAACAAAAAGAACAGAATTCATTTTTCCTTCTTATTTAAAATCTAAATTTTCTTAAAATTCTTAAGTTACTGATAAGTTTCCAAATAATTCTTTATCTAAAGATTACATTATTCTTTTCTTCAACAAAATATTCCTATCTTCATAATAATCATTATGTGTAGAAGGGTTTTAAGCACGTAAACTGTTTTTATCATTTTTTTTATTTTTTTTAATTTACTAAAAGCACTAAGGATTCTTTATTACATGAGCTAGTCCGTTCAATTGTTGACAGTTTATTTTACTCAATATTATTGTCTTTATTTTTTTGTAGCTTCATTCTTACTAAGACAAAAACAATCCTATTAATCAATTCCATTAATGTGTCGAACTGTTATAAGCATTTATTAAATTCATGTAATTTCCGAAAAAACAGAAGCCTTGTTACAGCATTTTACAATGCATTTTTCCTCGCGCGCCGAAGGCGTCAAACTAACATTTAGTTAACCTGCATTTCCGGCCCGCAGGGCTTGGCGGAATTTTTGCTGAGCGTAGCGATTGGCAAAAATTGTGACAACAGGAAATGTCAGGTTGAACTAGTTGTTAGATAATTTTTCCTTTATACAACAGTAAATCAAACCAATTTCATTTCCAGATATTTCAATGCGGTCATTTAACGATGAATAACATTCTATATTCTTAAAACCAGAATTTTCCAAAAAAAACATACCTTCAGGATATGTCCAATTTCGAAATATGTGGTTTTCTTGAATAAAATTAATTACTTTAGATCCTTTTAATATTTTTATTTTTTGAGTTTCGATTAAATAACTTTTTAATAAATCCACTTTATAATCTAATTTTACTTTATATTTGAATCCATTATCTTTGAAGATATGTTTACGATTTTTAATATATTTTATTATTCCTAAAATATTTTCCTGATGAAGAATAAATACTCCTCCTGGATTTAATGAATTATAAATTGTATTTAATGTGTTCTTAATATTTTCATTTGATAAAATATGCCCAAATGCTCCATATGAAAATATACAATCATATTTTTCTGCATTTAAATCGTTAGTGAATTTTAGCTTATATTCATCATTGCTTACTTTTTTTTGAGCTAATTTTAACATTTTTTCTGATACATCATATCCAGTTACAGAATACATATTTTTTGAGAGAAATAATGAATCTATTCCAGTCCCACATCCAAAATCCAGTATTTTATCTATTTTGATTAAAGATTTTTTACTTAAAATAAATTGTATAAAATCAAAAATCTTCTTGGGATTTTTTTGATATACTTTTTCCATTATCAAATCATATTATTCAGCTCCAGATTCATAACTTGTATTCACTGATTATTATCCTTTTAATACTTTTTCCTCGCCCGCCGAAGGCGTGTATCTAACATTTGCTTAACCTGCGTTTTGCTTGGCGCGGTTTTTGCCGAGCGCAGCGAAGTGCAAAAATCCGTGACAAGCAAATAAGTCAGGTTGAAGCAGTTGTTAGTTTTTTCTTAATCAATACTAGTTATGTGTAGAAATGTCTTAAACAAGTTAACTGGTTTAATTTCTTTTATACATTTCCATTTTGTGTAGATGCATTTTTATCAGAACAACTGGTCTAATTATATTTAACAATATTAATTCTTTCTCTTAATCATGTTTATTATGTGTAGAAGAGGTCTCATCAGATTAACTGGTTCAAGTCCCTTTTAAATCATTTCTAATTATGTGTCGAACTGTTACAGCATTTTAATGTTCTTCTGTCCTCGGGCGCCGAAGGCGTCAAACTAACATTTGCTTAACCTGCGTTTTGTTTGGCGCGGTTTTTGCCGAGCGCAGCGAAGTGCAAAAATCCGTGACAAGCAAATAAGTCAGGTTGAAGCAGTTGTTAGGCGAAATCTTTTTCAAGAGACACTTCATATTCAACTTCGTCTAATTCAACATTACTCATATTAATACTTTTAAATTCTTTAACAATTATTCCATTTAAACTCTCTGGAATTTTCCTACTAGAAATATTTCTTTTATCAACTGGATAGCGAGCTTTATTCCATTTATTCTGTTTAACAGCCCAATTAACAATTCCTTTAATTGTTTCTTGCCCATATTTATTCCCAAAAGACTCTTTTTTAATCCATATTCCTAATTCTGGAATTTCACTTGTTAAATCATGTAATCCAGCACATCCAATAAATTCATGAGTGTCTTTTTTTGTTATAATAACTTGATAATTTGTTCCTTTCTTCATTTCTAATATAGAGTTGCTCAAAAAATCTATTGTTTCACTAATATCATTTGCAGGTTTCGGATACATATATTTTGTGGTTTCACTATTAAAGTTTTTAAATATTTCATTAGCAAATTTTAGATCAGCAAGCACTAATAATAATCTTTCTGTCTCAATAACTTCTAATGTGAGATCCATATAAAATTCCTTCTTGTTAAAGTCATTAAAGAAACAATTATACAAAACATTATGTTTTGATATTCTGTGGTTATTAAGTCTAAAAAATTTTAAGTAATTCAAATCACTTTTTGGGTATTCTTTATCTTCGCCGCCGAAGGCGTGCGCCTAACATTGGTTTAACCTGCGTTTTGTTTGGCGCGGTTTTTGCCGAGCGCAGCGAAGTGCAAAAATCCGTGACAAGCAAATAAGTCAGGTTGAAACCGTTGTTAGTCGCTTTCTCTTGATATAAACACACCACCAAATAAACTTGTCATTGCATAGAAAGTGATATATTGATCATTATTTATTGATAACCGCACATAATATTTTGTCCCAGATCCTGGACCAACTGGACCAAACAATGACCAACAAACACTTAATCCTGTGATATTTTGATAGTTCTTTTTTACATATTTAACAATTCGTTGTCGCAAGTAATAAATATATATTACATACACAGGAATAACGACAGCTATACTCATTAAAAATGATTTCATTGTAACTTCCTTTTATTATGATTATCAATTAAACTCATCAATCAAAAAAGTTAAATAAATACTCAATTATTACCGGTTATTAAATATTCTGCTTTAATTAATTTTGATACATGTTGATTGCTTATTGTATCAACTGGATTAAATCCGTTTCGTGTATACATCTCGGTAATAGGTTTTCTGTTTCCATCATAATCTAATCGTATGTATTTTTTATTCATTTCTCGTCCATATTCTTTTACCCACTTAAGTATTCTATCAGAGTAATTCTTACCACAATACTTATTACTGATAACAAATTTGTGAAAAAAATATGTTGAATTATCAGTTACTTCTGGCCAATACAACCGATCATACTCAACTAAAATGAAACCACCAATAATTTCATTATTAATTATTCCTACATAAAAAACGGGATTCTCATATTTTTTATTCAATGCCTCAAGAGTAAATTGAGATTCATCCCATAATGGTTTATTCATTGATCGCAACCATTTTACTTTCTCAATATAGATAGAAAGTAATGTATTTATTTCAGTAGAATCAGCTGTTTTTATCGTTAACATAAATTCCTTTAATTTCTTTCCTCGGCGCCGTAGGCGTCCGACTAACATTTGCTTAACCTGTATTTTCGCACCGCGTAGCGGTTTGGCGCATTTTGTGCGTCAGGAGCGAAGCGACAGCACAAAATGTGACAAAGAAAATATCAGGTTGAAGCAGTTGTTAGCTTTTTCCTCTTCCTATTTGTTTATTTTGCATTAATTGTCTTATGTTAACTTAACATATAATTATTTTCATTAAGTAGTACTATTTAAGCTATCTTAAAACGATTTTTGATTAACTATTAATATCCTTACATCATTATAATTATCAAAAAAACATATATATGTATTATTTTAAGTACATTGAATCAATCAAATATTTTCCAGTATTTGTCTTAAATATATTTTTCTTAACATTTTCGATTTCTCTTTTTTGTATATTATCTTCGTAAATATTCACAATGAAATCTGCTTCAACTAATATTTGAAAATCTATTCCATCTATCTTTTTATATGAATGATGATTACCAATTATAAATTTAATTCTTTCGATTTGAGTATTACTAATATCAATTTTATTTTTTACTAATAACTCTTCAGCTATTTTTGGGCCTTCAATTTCTTGATATTTTCCTGAACTAGACTTATATTTAATTTCCGCTTCATGAATACCAATATCATGTAGTATTCCACATATTTTTATAACGGTTAACTCATTAACAGTTACTTCTTCTAAATTTGCGATAATTTCAGAAAATTGAAAAACCTTAAGAGCATGATTAATTCTCTTAACATCCGGTGAATTATAATTTATCATTGATAATATTATGTTATTAATCGAATTTTCCATCTTCTTCCTCTTCAAGTTAGTATTAACAAAAATAGAGTAAATCAATATAACATTCTTTCTGCCGCGCGCGCAGCGTCGAGCTAACATTTGCTTAACCTGCGTTTTGTTTGGCGCGGTTTTTGCCGAGCGCAGCGAAGTGCAAAAATCCGTGACAAGCAAATAAGTCAGGTTGAAGCAGTTGTTAGGCGAATTCTTTTTCAAGAAACACTTCATATTCAACTTCGTCTAATTCAACATTACTCATATTAATACTTTTAAATTCTTTAACAATTATTTCATTTAAACTCTCTGGAATTTTCCTACTAGAAATATTTCTTTTATCAACTGGATAGCGAGCTTTATTCCATTTATTCTGTTTAACAGCCCAATTAACAATTCCTTTAATTGTTTCTTGCCCATATTTATTCCCAAAAGACTCTTTTTTTAATCCATATTCCTAATTCTGGAATTTCACTTGTTAAATCATGTAATCCAGCACATCCAATAAATTCATGAGTGTCTTTTTTTGTTATAATAACTTGATAATTTGTTCCTTTCTTCATTTCTAATATAGAGTTGCTCAAAAAATCTATTGTTTCACTAATATCATTTGCAGGTTTCGGATACATATATTTTGTGGTTTCACTATTAAAGTTTTTAAATATTTCATTAGCAAATTTTAGATCAGCAGGCACTAATAATAATCTTTCTGTCTCAATAACTTCTAATGTAAGATCCATATAAAATTCCTTCTTGTTAAAGTCATTAAAGAAACAATTATACAAAACATTATGTTTTGATATTCTGTGGTTATTAAGTCTAAAAAATTTTAAGTAATTCAAATCACTTTTTGGGTATTCTTTATCTTCGCCGCCGAAGGCGTGCGCCTAACATTTGCTTAACCTGCGTTTTGTTTGGCGCGGTTTTTGCCGAGCGTAGCGAAGAGCAAAAATCCGTGACAAGCAAATAAGTCAGGTTGAAGCAGTTGTTAGGCGTCTATTTGATTAAATTAATACAACATTCCGTTATAGTTATTTTGGAGTGCATCAATTATTTTATTTCTTCTTTTATTTTTTGTTTCTTCGGTTTTAGCATCACAATAAAAGCCAGCAAATTGCTTTTGTTTTGATAATGGTTTTTCATTGTATAATCTTACTATTTCGGGCATTGTTTGAAGCACATTTCTTAAACACTCTATTTTATCTTCTATACTTAATTGAGTATTTTCGTTGCTAATTTCTGGTAAATAAACATCAACACCGGATTTTGTCATTGCATTATTATCTACCATTTTCTTAAATATTTGCTTATTCTTCTCTGACCATTTATGAACATCTTTTCTTTTTGAAAAATATTTTCTATATCTTTCATCATTTATTGACTTCATAACCCCATCAATCCATCCAAAGCAGATTGATTCCTCTAGTGCGTCATTTGCAGTAAAATCTTTATTACCCTTTTTAAACTCTATCCAAATACTATTTTCTTTTTTGTGATTAATTACCAACCATTCTCTATATTTAACCCTATTCTCAAATTCAAGAACAACAACATCTTCATTCATATCGAACCTCGCTACAATCAATACAAAGAAAAAAATATTTCAAGTTTTAATTATATATTTTCCTCTGCCCGAAGGGTCCGCCTAACATTTATTTAACCTGCATTGCGTACATTGGCGCACTTTTTGCCGAGCGAAGCGACTAGCAAAAAGTGTGACAATAGCAATGTCAGGTTGAAATAGTTGTTATCCAATTTTTGGTTTCAGTTCTGCTGTAGCTTCGTTTTCAACTAATTTGTGTACTAAGCTTTTTACTTTTACAAACGTTACCAACGTCTTAAATTTTATTACGCAACAAAAATATTTCCTACAAAAAGCTCCGTTTTAGTCTTTATTCTACAGCAGCTGTGTACTAAACTTTTTCCTTACCTTTTCTTTCTCTTTTCTTCTATTATATAAGACCAAATCCAGTCCAATTACCTTGATTCGTTTCTGCAAAACATCAAGATCCTATTGTATAAAACAATAGAATGATAACCAGTAACTGAATCAGTTACTTATTTTTGATTTGCTTCATACAAGCCACTGTAAGGTTATTTCTCGAAACCAATTGTGCAGGATTCTCATTTTACTGCTGAATAACCACAGTAATCTAAAAACCTTATATCCAGGATCTTTTCAATTCAAGATGTTAAAATCAATTGAAAAGCAACGTCCTACAGTCGCCTTAAATTCTTGGAAGTGAAAACGGAACACTGCTTTGCTGTTTTATTTTTAATGGATCTTCAGCATTTGTCGCGAGAGCTTGCACCGTAATCCAAATTATATTTCGAGATTTATAAGCGTTTTTAGTTCTTCCATCCTCGCCCGCCGAAGGCGTGGGGATAACATTTAGTTAACCTGCATTGCGTACATTGGCGCACTTCTTGCCGAGGAGCGTAGCGACGACTGCAAAAAGTGTGACAATAGCAATGTCAGGTTGAACTAGTTGTTAGACGCTTTTCTTCTCAGAATCCATTAATAATAATGAGTTCTCCTTCATCCTCTGTTGGAAATTCAAAATTATCATAATATTTTTCCGTTTCTTCAGTAGTTAACATTATTTCATCTGCATTACTACCATTTCTTTTTTCTATTCTCTCTATTACTATACTTTTTGGAGTTTTTATAACAATAATCTTAGGTTCAAGATTATATTCTTTTAAAATTTCCTTATATTTATTTCGCATTTTTTTTGATCAAAAAGAAAAATCTAAAACCACATCTATTCCATTAACAATATTTTCTTTTAGTATTTTTATAAGTCTGTTTTCAATTTCTTGATGCATTTCTTTTGATAAAGGATGTTTAGTAATACCCAGTTTAAATGATTCTTCATCAAACGATAAACGTAAAAAACCTTCCCGTTCAAGTTTTTTAGCATAAGTTGTTTTTCCTGATCCTGCTGGACCACACATAAAAAAAACATTTGGTTTAATTGGGTTTTTTTTCATAAATAAAGCCTTTATACATTTATAAGATTCTAAATCACAAAATCATATGTTTCGTATATCAACCATTATTTTGAATTATACTAGGCTTATAAGGCTTGGTTAAAAATCATTTTTAAATTGAATTACTAACAAAGTAGAAAAATAAGACTGCTAAACAATAGTTTTTTATTTGTTCTTCATTACTAAATTTCCTCGGCCCGAAGGGTCCGTCTAACATTTGCTTAACCTGCAATTCCGGCCCGAAGGGATTGGCGTGAAACTTGCCAGGCGAAGCCTGAATCAAGTTTCATGACAAAAGGAATTGTCAGGTTGAAGCAGTTGTTAGACGATTTTTTTTATTCCTCAAAATACCAATCCAAAGGCCTTTGAAAAACAATCATTCTGTTTCCTTTTAGGTGATAATCTAAATGGTATAAATCTATTTTTAGTTGATTAAAATTAATAATATGCAGGATTCTTATCATATACTTTTTATCACAGTTTTTACCAAAAAAAACTTTAGTAATTTTAGTATTTGGTAAAGTAATTTTATTAATCTTACTATTGAACAGAACAATTCTTACTTCATTTTCATACTTCCACATAGGAAATTTGTGAAAGAATAAATTACATAGATTGTCTGAATACTCCATACTGGGAAGCTTATTACACTTTAATGCATCTTTTTGATATTTAACTTTACCAACAACGTATTTATTACTATTAATCAATGACTCGTATCTTTTTTCTTTTGTTAATCGAATTTTATCAAATTCATATTCAATACAAAAACCTCTATGATTATCTGCATAATGTGACCATAATAAATAGTTATCAGGTTTCTGGCAAAAACAACAAACATTACCAAACATTTTTGGATTAGGTATCATTGTATGTGTTTTATTCTTATAATTAATATTACAAATACTTTCATAAGGATCATTGAATTTCTCTACACTACTAAAATATAAAGTATTTTTTGTTATAGTTTCTTCAACAAAATCATAATTCGAATAATACTTATATAATTTCATTTTAATAACCCACTAAATCAAATAGATTAGTTTCTTTTCATTGATGTTTATCATTTAACAGGTAAATTAACTCATTGTATTTCTTGAGTTAATTATTTTTTTCGCCCGCCGAAGGCGTGCGTCTAACATTTGCTTAACCTGCGTTTTGTTTGGCGCGGTTTTTGCCGAGCGTAGCGAAGTGCAAAAATCCGTGACAAGCAAATAAGTCAGGTTGAAGCAGTTGTTAGATCGCCAACTGTTAAACAATTTAGTTTATAACCAACTACATCAATGTTAGAAAACGATTTGCAGTACCATTAAAAACCCGAAGGCTGAATCCTTATGACTTGTTATAATGTGAAGACTGAGGCAACTCTTCTGCATATCGTTTTCTAACATCTGTTCCTGCAAGTTTTAGCACAAGTGGTATGAAGTCAACTTCATCAACGAAAGAAAAAGTTTTAATCACGATAACACTTTAAGTAATAAACTAGGTGCCAACTGTATAACCGTCTTCCAGAGTGTTATCATCTGTTGAACTTTTTCTTAAGTCTATTTTCAGTGACAGTTTACTTCAGTTATACACAATCTTCTTCCAAATCTCTTTCTTTTTCTTCTATTAATAAGTGTAGATTGGTCGAACTAACATTTAGTTAACCTGCATTTCCGGCCCGCAGGGCTTGGCGGAATTTTTGCTGAGCGTAGCGATTGGCAAAAATTGTGACAACAGGAAATGTCAGGTTGAACTAGTTGTTAGATAATTTTTCCTTTATACAACAGTAAATCAAACCAATTTCATTTCCAGATATTTCAATGCGGTCATTTAACGATGAATAACATTCTATATTCTTAAAACCAGAATTTTCCAAAAAAAACATACCTTCAGGATATGTCCAATTTCGAAATATGTGGTTTTCTTGAATAAAATTAATTACTTTAGATCCTTTTAATATTTTTATTTTTTGAGTTTCGATTAAATAACTTTTTAATAAATCCACTTTATAATCTAATTTTACTTTATATTTGAATCCATTATCTTTGAAGATATGTTTACGATTTTTAATATATTTTATTATTCCTAAAATATTTTCCTGATGAAGAATAAATACTCCTCCTGGATTTAATGAATTATAAATTGTATTTAATGTGTTCTTAATATTTTCATTTGATAAAATATGCCCAAATGCTCCATATGAAAATATACAATCATATTTTTCTGCATTTAAATCGTTAGTGAATTTTAGCTTATATTCATCATTGCTTACTTTTTTTTGAGCTAATTTTAACATTTTTTCTGATACATCATATCCAGTTACAGAATACATATTTTTTGAGAGAAATAATGAATCTATTCCAGTCCCACATCCAAAATCCAGTATTTTATCTATTTTGATTAAAGATTTTTTACTTAAAATAAATTGTATAAAATCAAAAATCTTCTTGGGATTTTTTTGATATACTTTTTCCATTATCAAATCATATTATTCAGCTCCAGATTCATAACTTGTATTCACTGATTATTATCCTTTTAATACTTTTTCCTCGCCCGCCGAAGGCGTGTATCTAACATTTGCTTAACCTGTAATTCCGGCCCGTAGGGATTGGCGTGAAAATTGCCAAGCGAAGCGACAGCAATTTTCATGACAAAAGGAATTATCAGGTTGAAGCAGTTGTTAGATCGCCAACTGTTTAACAATTCAGTTTATAACCAACTACATCAATGTTAGAAAACGATTTGCAGTACCATTAAAAACCCGAAGGCTGAATCCTTATGACTTGTTATAATGTGAAGACTGAGGCAACTCTTCTGCATATCGTTTTCTAACATCTGTTCCTGCAAGTTTTAGCACAAGTGGTATGAAGTCAACTTCATCAACGAAAGAAAAAGTTTTAATCACGATAACACTTTAAGTAATAAACTAGGTGCAAACTGTATAACCGTCTTCCAGAGTGTTATCATCTGTTGAACTTTTTCTTAAGTCTATTTTCAGTGACAGTTTACTTCAGTTATACACAATCTTCTTCCAAATCTATTTCTTTTTCTTCTATTAATAAGTGTAGATTGGTCGAACTAACATTGGTTTAACCTGCGTTTTGTTTGGCGCGGTTTTTGCCGAGCGCAGCGAAGTGCAAAAATCCGTGACAAGCAAATAAGTCAGGTTGAAACCGTTGTTAGTCGCTTTCTCTTGATATAAACACACCACCAAATAAACTTGTCATTGCATAGAAAGTGATATATTGATCATTATTTATTGATAACCGCACATAATATTTTGTCCCAGATCCTGGACCAACTGGACCAAACAATGACCAACAAACACTTAATCCTGTGATATTTTGATAGTTCTTTTTTACATATTTAACAATTCGTTGTCGCAAGTAATAAATATATATTACATACACAGGAATAACGACAGCTATACTCATTAAAAATGATTTCATTGTAACTTCCTTTTATTATGATTATCAATTAAACTCATCAATCAAAAAAGTTAAATAAATACTCAATTATTACCGGTTATTAAATATTCTGCTTTAATTAATTTTGATACATGTTGATTGCTTATTGTATCAACTGGATTAAATCCGTTTCGTGTATACATCTCGGTAATAGGTTTTCTGTTTCCATCATAATCTAATCGTATGTATTTTTTATTCATTTCTCGTCCATATTCTTTTACCCACTTAAGTATTCTATCAGAGTAATTCTTACCACAATACTTATTACTGATAACAAATTTGTAAAAAAAATATGTTGAATTATCAGTTACTTCTGGCCAATACAACCGATCATACTCAACTAAAATGAAACCACCAATAATTTCATTATTAATTATTCCTACATAAAAAACGGGATTCTCATATTTTTTATTCAATGCCTCAAGAATAAATTGAGATTCATCCCATAATGGTTTATTCATTGATCGCAACCATTTTACTTTCTCAATATAGATAGAAAGTAATGTATTTATTTCAGTAGAATCAGCTATTTTTATCGTTAACATAAATTCCTTTAATTTCTTTCTTCGGCGCCGTAGGCGTCCGACTAACATTTGCTTAACCTGCATTGCGAAGCAATGTCAGGTTGAAGCAGTTGTTAGTCGCTTCTCTCTTATTGCATTTCAAATGATTTGATTTGGAAGATTTTACAGGTTTCTTTCTACTAGTTGCTGCTTTTAATACTTATACTCATCATCTTTTGTACTAGTTTCATTTTTTATTATATCTCTTTCACATTTATTTCTTTCATTTCTTTTTTTTGGACATATCTTTACCAGGTCTTTTACTATCTTGGAGTCGCTATACTCTTACACCCATTCTCTTTACGTTTCAGGAAGCTTTATCTTACACAATATTTCATGTGCAGGAACTTCTTCATACGGTTCCAAGGTCATAATGATTTCCATTGCCGCATGACATATAGGACAATGATCTACACATTCCGCTTCTTCCATCTCTATTTCCATCGGAAATATTTTCTGCAGTTTTTCTAACTGATCACTGTATTGGTTTGAGTATAATCCATAATTCCGTACTGTTACAGTATGAGGGACAGGTATGTGATTCATGTATCGAGATACAAACAGTTCCTTATCCAACTCAATTCGCGTCTCTTTCCCTGCATGACGTTCAATATAACTAAATGTTCCTTTCTCTTCGTTTTCCACCAATTCTTGATTAAGGTTTATCACTACACCCTTAGCGGCGTGTGCTAAATATCCTATTATCTTTTGTACATTTCCCTGATAATATGTTGCGTATACATTCCATTCGCGATCATTAATATCCTTCTGTTCAGGAATATCTTGTATATGTTTTCTCTGTAATTCCTTAACAAGATATTCTTTTATCACATCAGTAATTCGCGTATATGATATCGTTCCTAACGGCATCCAGTCACCGTTACCAGTCAGTCCACCATCAGATAACACGCAATGTATATGCGGTTTATAAGACATCCCCTTTCCATGTGTTTGAAATACCGCTATACATCCAGGGGTTATTCCATAATATTTCGATATGTTATTTATTGCACGCTTTACACATTCGAAAAAAGCGTTCATGAAATCTTTCTTATTTCTGAGCCACACGCCAGTGAAAACCTGTGGAATTGATATGACTAAATGGAAGTGATTAACATTTAATACAGACGTTAATACCTTATCCTCCCATCTTTTCTGGTTCGCTTTATAACAGATAGGACAACCACGTTGGTTACAGGAATTATATACAGTTGCGATTGTTCCACATTTTGTGCATTGCACAACTCGGCCGCCATACCGGGTTGTTTTACACTCCCTCATATTCTGAAGAGAGCGTTTTTGTTTCGCATCAAGCTTAAAGGATCTTTTAAGCGCAACAGAGCATATCTGCTCGAGTATACGGTTCTTCATGCATAACTTGTATGCACAAATTCCTTTTCCTGCCTAACATATTCTTTCTTTTCCTCGGCGCCGTAGGCGTCCGACTAACATTTGCTTAACCTGCATTGCGAAGCAATGTCAGGTTGAAGCAGTTGTTAGTCGCTTCTCTCTTATTGCATTTCAAATGATTTGATTTGGAAGATTTTACAGGTTTCTTTCTATTATTTGCTGCTTTTAATACTTATACTCATCATCTTTTGTACTAGTTTCTTTTTTTATTATATCTCTTTCACATTTATTTCTTTCATTTCTCTTTTTTGGACATATCTTTACCAGGTCTTTTACTATCTTGGAGTCGCTATACTCTTACACCCATTCTCTTTACGTTTCAGGAAGCTTTATCTTACACAATATTTCATGTGCAGGAACTTCTTCATACGGTTCCAAGGTCATAATGATTTCCATTGCCGCATGACATATAGGACAATGATCTACACATTCCGCTTCTTCCATCTCTATTTCCATCGGAAATATTTTCTGCAGTTTTTCTAACTTATCGCTGTATTGGTTTGAGTATAATCCATAATTCCGTACTGTTACAGTATGAGGGACAGGTATGTGATTCATGTATCGAGATACAAACAGTTCCTTATCCAACTCAATTCGCGTCTCTTTCCCTGCATGACGTTCAATATAACTAAATGTTCCTTTCTCTTCGTTTTCCACCAATTCTTGATTAAGGTTTATCACTACACCCTTAGCGGCGTGTGCTAAATATCCTATTATCTTTTGTACATTTCCCTGATAATATGTTGCGTATACATTCCATTCGCGATCATTAATATCCTTCTGTTCAGGAATATCTTGTATATGTTTTCTCTGTAATTCTTTAACAAGATATTCTTTTATCACATCAGTAATTCGCGTATATGATATCGTTCCTAACGGCATCCAGTCACCGTTACCAGTCAGTCCACCATCAGATAACACGCAATGTATATGCGGTTTATAAGACATCCCCTTTCCATGTGTTTGAAATACCGCTATACATCCAGGGGTTATTCCATAATATTTCGATATGTTATTTATTGCACGCTTTACACATTCGAAAAAAGCGTTCATGAAATCTTTCTTATTTCTGAGCCACACGCCAGTGAAAACCTGTGGAATTGATATGACTAAATGAAAGTGATTAACATTTAATACAGATGTTAATACCTTATCCTCCCATCTTTTCTGGTTCGCTTTATAACAGATAGGACAACCACGTTGGTTACAGGAATTATATACAGTTGCGATTGTTCCACATTTTGTGCATTGCACAACTCGGCCGCCATACCGGGTTGTTTTACACTCCCTCATATTCTGAAGAGAGCGTTTTTGTTTCGCATCAAGCTTAAAGGATCTTTTAAGCGCAACAGAGCATATCTGCTCGAGTATACGGTTCTTCATGCATAGCTTGTATGCACAAATTCCTTTTCCTGCCTAACATATTCTTTCTTTTCCTCGGCGCCGTAGGCGTCCGACTAACATTTATTGGACTGTTCCTAAAAAATTGTATGGGTGATGCTTAGTTGCAGTATAATCTGAAATATAAGGGGTTAGGCTGAAGAGATGCAGGCATGCCAAAGCTTTAAGGGACGGCATGCAGACCGAGGGGTGAGACAGATTGCGCGGCTGCGTGTCCGTGCCGAAACGACGTGACTGCTGCCGGAAAGCATCAATACTTCCTTGTCCTAAATCAATAAAAAACCTTGATTAAATTCGTGTAAAACGAGCAATTAATGGGAAAATTCAACTGATTAACGAATATTTTAAGCAATTCTCATCCTCATATTATTAATTAACACTGATTTTCTCAACGTCGAAGGTTTTTATGCTGATCAGTATAACACGAAAAATATAAATGTCACTGAGTATTTTGCCCACTAAAGTTGCTTTAATTACAGCTGATCTAAAGGGCTTTTTACTCCAGACGGGCCTTTATTGAGAACATGGGTATAAATCATCGTTGTTTTTACGTCTGTATGGCCGAGAAGTTCCTGAACAGTTCTTATATCGTAGCCGTTCTCTAAAAGATGGGTCGCGAACGAGTGCCGAAACGTATGGCATGTGGCTTTTTTCGAGAGGCCGGCCTTAAGAACAGCCTCATGGACAGCGCGCTGAAGAATAGATTCATCCATATGGTGCCGCCCCTCTATTCCGGACTCTGGATCTTTCCACCGTCGATCTTGAGGAAAAACCCATTGCCAGGACCATGATTTAGACGCGTTGGCATACTTTCTCTCGAGCGAGCCGGGAAGCAGAACTCCGCCGAATCCTTCAGCGAGATCCCTTGCATGCAGGGCTTTTATGTGCGAAAGATGCTCGCGAAGAGCCGGCTCAAGAGATTGAGGGAGCATGGTATGCCTGTCCTTAGCGCCTTTTCCGTTACGAACAAGGATTTCATTGCGTTCAAAGTCTATATCTTGGACACGAAGAGACAGGCACTCCATAATCCGCATGCCGGTTCCGTACATAAGACGTGCAATTAAACGTTTTTCATCCTGAAGAAGGGATATAACCGTGTTGACTTCATTTCTACTGAGAACTACAGGAAGACGAACCGGTTTTTTTGCTCGGATCACTTCTCCGATTTCTTCCGGCGGATGGCCGAGGATGCACTTATACAAAAAAAGAAGCGCAGCAAGAGCCTGATTTTGGGTAGAAGCGCTTACGTCGCCTTCAACCGCAAGGGCGGTGATGAACTCATTAAGATGCTTTGTCGTTAATTTTCCGGATTCGACCCGGGAGTGTTTGCTGAAAAAACGCTCAACCCACTTTACATAGGCTTCGCACGTACGCGGACTATAGTGCCGCGCCTCAAGGGCATCCCGATACTTTTTCAGCAGAGGATGGATGTCGACTGTATTATTCACAGCAGGCAACTTTGTCCGATGGATAGTAGTCGGAATAGGCGTCTTTGTCCCGTGGACATTAGCCGGAATTGGCGTCTTTGTCCCGTGGATAGTAGCCGGAATAGGCGACGACGACGGAGCAGGGGCATCTCCGCAGTCGATTTGGATCGGCCGCGGGATCGTTCCCTGGGGAATTTGCAGGTTCATCGTTATGGGGAGGCTCTGCAATATTTCAGGATCGCTCAACAGGGAAGAAAAAGAAATGAACCGGTATTTAAACAGAGCGCGAAGAAAGCCACGTAGATATTTCGTGTTTCGAACCATAATCCATCCATCCATTTTTTGCGACCAGGAAGCGGAAGGAACGGCACGAATAATAGTAATAAGATTCTGGTTGTTTACAGTTTTGATTAAGAGCAATTCGGGCGTTAGTTCGCTGATAGAGAGGATCATGCTTATATATAGAAGATAATTGTTATTTCTGCCCTATGTTTTATCCGGGCAAAGGTTGTTTTTTTCAATCCGCGCCGATTTTTCTTTCAAATATGAACAGATGACTTTATTATTTTTACATGATTCGGATTATAGAGCGGTATGAGCCGGACGGAAAAAAACAAGTGGTTTTCATGTTTATAGAGAAGGTTGCGCTTTCGCAGCTGAACGGGTTAAGGCTGCATGCGTACGATGAACTACAAACCTCTCGGGGTTCCGGGTTTTTAATTCGAATCAGGTGTCGTGCTCAAAAGCATCGGATTGCGTATCCACGACCAAGCGACAGAATCCGCCCATTTCTGCCCTGGAAATCAAATACAACCTTCATCGACACGCAGGAGACGGAATGATTTTTGAAACAGACCGGCTGATCGTAAGGCCTCCGGTATTCCAGGACGCGTCCGATATTTTCAGAAATTATGCCCAGGATGCCGAGGTTACCAAATACCTTACATGGAAACCGCACACCGAGTATGCGCAAACCGAGGAGTGGGTGCGATTTTGCATTAAAACGGCAAACGACGAATCCGGACTCAAATTCGTCGTTCATCATAAGGCGGATGCGGAAACGATCGGGATGATAGATTTCAGATTCGACGATTTTCAAACCGATTTCGGCTATGTTCTGGCGCGAAGGTACTGGAACCAGGGACTGATGACGGAAGCAATGCTGCCGCTTATTCGGCATGTATACAGACTGCCGAACATATATCGGATTTGGGCGACGCACGACATCGACAATCCCGGATCCGGCAAAGTGATGGAAAAGATCGGGATGAAATATGAGGGCACGCTTCGACGCTCGATCATCCATCCGAATATCTCGGACCTGCCCAGGGACGCAAAGTACTACTCGATCGTGAAATAAGGAGCCGGATGAATAAGCCTGGAAAAAACACCGGATGGGGGGCGTTTCTCGCAGATGTGTTCGTCTGTTCGCTGGGAGCGTACGGGGGGCCGGAGGCGCATTACGGGGTTTTCGCCGATCATATGGTTTCCCGGAAAAAGCACCTTACAGAGGAAGAGCTTCTGGAGCTTATCGCGCTCACGGGAATTCTCCCCGGACCGAGCAGCACGCAAACGATCGTCGCGATCGGATATAAGGTCGGAGGGCCGGTTCTCGGTGCGTTGACCCTGCTGGTATGGGCGGCGCCGGTTCTTGCGGTTATGACGATGCTCTCGTTTCTCGGCGCTTTTTTGGAACAGCGCAGGATTTCCCCCGGCATTCTCAGATACATCGGGCCGATGGCGGTCGGCTTCATCATAGTCGCGGCATACCGGCTCGGGCGAAAGGCGATCGCAGACAAGACGGCTTTTCTGCTCATGCTGTTCGCAGGAACAACGACGTACTTCATACACGAGCCGTGGATCTATCCGCTGGTGTTGATCGCGGGAGGAGCGTTCGCCGCGGCCGCGTCGAAAGAGAAGAACATCTGGAACCGGGTTCGACTCGATCCGCCCTGGGCATACCTTGCGGCTTTCGCGGCAACCGCGCTCGCGGGTTTCGCGGCAATCACCGTCAGCGACAACAGAATCGTTCATCTGTTCGAAAGCTTCTACCGCTACGGATATCTGGTCATTGGAGGCGGGCAGGTAGTGGTTCCGCTGATGTTCAGCGAATTGGTGGAAGCCAATCGCTACATGAGCGATCAGGAATTTCTCACCGGGTTCGGCCTCGTTCAGGGATTGCCCGGCCCGATGTTCAGCTTCAGCGCCTACGCGGGCGGAA
The DNA here is from genome assembly GCF_021021555.1 of Teretinema zuelzerae. Classification (NCBI taxonomy): domain Bacteria; kingdom Pseudomonadati; phylum Spirochaetota; class Spirochaetia; order Treponematales; family Treponemataceae; genus Teretinema; species Teretinema zuelzerae. The sequence continues at coordinate 1,884,012 of NZ_JAINWA010000003.1, forward strand.
TGGCGGCGAGGGGAAGCGGAGTCTTATTCCAGATCCTGGGCGCGGCGGCCGGCGGAATCGGAATCTTTATGCCGGGAGTGCTGCTCATCTACTTCGTGTATCCGATTTGGGAAAATCTCAAGGCTATCCGCGGAATCCGCATTGCCTTGCGCGGGGTAACCGCTGCCGCGTGCGGCTTGATTGCGGCCTCTGCGGTCGTGCTGATGCGGAAGAACGGGTTTTCCGCGGACGCGCTCGTTGCGACGGCTGCTTCCGCCGGATTGCTGCTGCTGAGGAAAATCCCGGCGCCGGTCATCGTCGCGGCATGCATAATTGCCGGAGTCGTTATTCCGTTTTGACGAGACAATGCGAAAGGACGGTGCGATGGGTCGCTGCGAAAGAGCAATACGAAACGACGGTGCGATGGGTCGTTGCGAAAGGGCAATGAGAAACGATGCTGCGATGGGCGCTGCGAAAGGACGGCCCGGCCGGAGTTCAGGATTGATATCGAATAGGAGAAGATATGAACAAAAAGACTGCTTCGATTGCATTCTTTGTCGCAGGGCTCGCCGCGGCCGTGCTCTTCATCGTTTTGAGGCACAGCGTGCCGCTGCCTCAGGCGGTGCTGCTGAAAGCGATCCCGACCCTCTTGATGGCCGCGTGGATACTCGTCGTACGGCTGGACAAGAGCAACGCGTGGATTTTCGCAGGCTTGCTGTTTTCCATGATCGGGGACATTTTCATGGAACTCCCGGGAGAGACGGCGTTCATGGTCGGCATCGGAGCGAACACCCTGGGAATCGTCTGCTACACGCTGTATTTCTATTTTTCGGACAGAAGCCCCGACCTTGTCCGCTTCATACCGGTCGCCATAGTGATGGGAGTCTTTTACATCATTCTCTACGATTACCTCGGAGACCTGAAGCTGGCGGTGTTCGTCTACTGCTTCATCCATGCGCTGTTCCTGTGGCGATCGTCCGCGCGCTTCGGAGAAGAACACATCAGCCCGGCGTCCCAATACGTCTGCTTCATCGGCTGCGTTTCGGTTACCATCAGCGACTTTCTGCTCAGTTTGACGATTTTCGGAATCATACCGAACGTGAATAAATTCCAGATTGTCGATATGATTCTCTGGTGGTCTGGCCTGTTCATGCTGACGGTAACCGCGGAAATCAGGCGACGAAACATGCTCGCCTCGAAGGACTCCGCGGCGCCTGTCGAATGAGCAGAGGCAGGAGAGTTTTTCGTATTAAAAGGAGATGCTAGCTATGGATAAAAAAGCGTTCAGCGCGAACGGAGCGGCGGTCGTCGGCCCCTACTCGCAGGCGATCGGCGCCGGAGACCTCGTGTTTCTTTCGGGGCAGACGCCGATGGATCCGGAGACCAAGAAGCTCGTTTCCGGAAGCATCGCGGAGCAGACGCGCAGATGCCTGCTCAATTTATTTTCGGTGCTGGAAGCTGCCGGGCTGACTCCCGCCCATGTCGTGAAAACCACCGTGTTCCTGACGAACATGGCGAACTTCGCCGAGATGAACGCAGAATATAAGACTCATTTCTCGGAGCCCTTCCCGGCCCGCTCGACTATCGGGGTGCAGGAACTACCGCTTGGAGCCGAAGTTGAAATCGAGTTGATCGCTCACAGATGACGGAATCCCCCGGATTGCAATCCGGGGGGCTTGCGAACGCAGGCGCTATATCCGGCGGCTCAAGACGCAACCCCTTGCTATTTTTTTTACTATCAAAAAATCCCGATCGGAACTAGAATAGTCAAAAATACCAAGGGGATCTTCCATGAAAGCAGCAAAAGACGCCGTAAATCGCGCGGAATCCTGGATTTTCAGAAACGGCCGGCCGTTAGAGGCGGCTCTTTGGAACGCGCTGTTCAAAAAAGAGTGCGGCGATTCGGTTGTAAAGATTTTGTCGCTCTATCAAAACGAAGACGGCGGATTCGGCAACGCGCTCGAGCCCGACAGCTGGAACCCCGAATCAAGCCCCTACACAACCCTCTACGCGATCAAAATTTTACAATCGATCAAGGAAGCCCGCTCCGGAAATCCCGTGGACGAGGGGATCTACCGCTATATCAAATCGCAAAAGGACTTCAATCCTCAAAGCGGTTGGAGCTTCACCATTAAAAGCAATTCGAATCATCCCTGCGCGCCCTGGTGGATCTACAGCGCGAAAGAAAACAAAATCCAGGGAATAGGACTCACCGCGGAATTCTGCAGCCATATTCTTACGAATCATACGAGCGATCCGGAGTTGTTCGAGACGGCCTACCGGCTCGCGGTCGTTCTGCTGGCAAAACTCAAATCCCAGACCGGCTTCGGAGAGATGGGCATAGCGGGCTACGTTACGCTGCTGGAAACCTGCCGCAAAACGGGCCTCCTTTCCGAAGAAAAACACGAGGGTCTCTTCCGGATACTGTCGAACCTGATTCTTGAAAGCATCGAACCGGACGTCGGCAAATGGGGCGGCTACGTAATCAGGCCGTCGAAGTATGTTTCAAGCCCGGACAGCCCTTTTTACCCGCTGTGCAAAGAACTTATGGAAACCGAGCTCGACTATTTAATCCGGACGCAAACCGGCGAGGGAGTCTGGCCGATAACCTGGACATGGATGGAAAACACGGCGAAATACCCGACCCAATTCGCCGTTTCCGAGCGATGGTGGACGGCGATTACCGCTATCGAAAAAATTCGACTGCTTGCAAATTTCGGCAGACTCGAAGTAAATTGAGTTACAGGTTATACTAACTACAGTACTCGACAACAGGGAGGATTTCTATGGTGTTACTTGATACGTTCGATAGCGATTTGGAAGCGGCCTTCCTCATAGAAAACTTGAAAAAAGCAGGCATTCAATTTACCGAAAAGAAGGCTGAAGAAGGTCTCCAGGTCTTCATCAACGAGGCCGATATGGGGAAAATCAACGATTTAATCAGCAAGCTGGACTGAAAGATTAACCGGCCTTAATCCGCCGCAAATCAGATAAAAGAGAAGAAAAATGAAGCGAAACAAAAGCATCGTCATATCGTATATGCACTTGCGGACGCTGATCGGAGTTCTCGGCATTTTGCTCCCCTTTGTCTGCGTTTTCGGATCTCTGCCGTATAACGGATTCGTGGTTCAGGACTCCATCAGCATGCATTACTACACGAACATGCGCGATATTTTCGTCGGAATTCTCATCGGAGTCGCGCTGTTCCTGATGACCTACAAGGGGTACGAGCGGATCGACAACGTCGTTACGAATCTGACCGGCGCCTTCGCCATCGGCATCGCCTGCTTCCCCTGCATAAATCCGGAGTGGACCGACCCGGTGAGCCTTCTTTTGCTTCCGAACAGCGTAACGAACATCATCCACACGCTGAGCGCGCTTTCATTTTTCAGCCTGCTGGCGGCGAACTCGATCTGGATTTTCACTAAAAGCTCGCATCCGGTCGAGAAAAATTCGCGCAAATACCGGAGAAACCAGCTCTTCGTCGCCTGCGGGGCGGCGATTTTCGCGAGCATCGGAATCCTGATACCCGTTACGGTTTTCACCTCCGACGCATTCCGCAAGGAAAGCAGGATCACCCTTGTTCTTGAGATCGTAATGCTTGTAGCGTTCGGCGTTTCCTGGCTCGTCAAAGGCGGCGCAATACTTCCCGACCTGAAAACCTCTCCCGAAGGGGTCGGGGCGGATTCGCCGGAAAACTGACGGCGAACGCAAAAACCGCTGGAAGCTAGCCGGCGGCTTTGATATACTCGCCTCAATGACTCCCGCTCAATGGTCTTCTTTTGCGCATTTCAGAAACGCCTACCGTTCTTGCTGCGACGAATGGGAAAAAACCGCCGATTCGCCTGCCGGATGGCTTACCCAGCTCCAGACAACCGCATGCGCTTCCGACGGTACGCCCGAATATCCGCTTGAGACGGCGGTGGTCTACAACCGAAACCTCGACGACATATCGGAACACGACAGGATCGACCTGATCCTGGTCGCCGACAATCCCGGAAAGGACGAGCAGCTCGCCAAAAACCGCCGGTATCTGGTTGGACAATCGGGCAAGCTGGCCGACAGATTTTTCCGGATGAATCCGGAATTGAACATCGATTTCCGCAAGAACGTCGTCATTTTGAATAAAAGCCCGATACATACGGCGAAAACGAAGCAGCTCGGCCTTTTGCGGAAAAACGGCGGAGAGCGGTTCAGGGCCTTTTTCGAAGAAACGCAGCGCCGCACGGCGGAGGAAACCGTCAAGCTGCAGCGCGGTCTCGGATGTCCGCTGTGGATAGTCGGGTACGCCGAGATGCGGACCTCGGGATTGTTCGCTCCCTACTCGCAAGAACTCCAAGTCTTGTACGATCAAAAGCCGGAATCGCCGGTGTTTCTCTATCAGCATTTTTCCATGAACCGGTTCACCATAGATCTCGAAGCGCACAGAAAAAACAGCGAAGCCGGTTCGCTACGCGACGCTCTTGAGGCGCTCGGAAAGAAACGCCGCAGGGAGATTCTCGGATGGTAAGGGGCACATTGCGCATACGGCGCGCCGAAGCGCGGGACCTCCCGGCCCTGATGAACATTGAAAGAGCCTCCTTCGCTCCGGAGATTCAAGAGAGCGAAGAAACCTTTGCGGACCGGTTGAACGCGTTTCCCGGCGGAGCGTTGATCCTCGAGGCTGGAAGCGAAGGCAATAGAAACGACCGCGAAGATTGCCGCCGGGCCGGCAACTGCAGTAACGGCAGTAACGGCGGCAACGGCGGATGCCGCCGAAGCGGCGAACCGGTCGGCTATCTCACTGCCGAAATTTGGGACAAGGCGCCGCCGCCCTCAGCGGAAGGATACAGGCTTGGACACCGGGCAAGCGAACGGCATAATCCGGAAGGAAGGGTGCTTTACATTTCGTCCTTCGCCGTTCTCCCGGAAGCGAGAGGCGGAACGGGACGCGCGTTTTTCTGCGAGGCGCTGGATCTCCTGTGCGCCGAAAACCCGAAAATCGATCGCGTCGTATTCATAGTCCACGAACAGTGGCGCGCGGCCCGGCATATTTACGAAGGCTGCGGATTTCAATATACAGGCGTGCTCCCATCTTTTTTCAAGGACGGAGACGCGGGCTCGGACGCATTGATAATGGAGAAAAAACGGTGAACACTGCGGCAGGAAAAATTCGGATTTACATAGTGGCCTTCGCGACCATATTCGTATGGAGCTCGACCTTCATCTCGACCAAAATACTTCTGAAGGAATTCTCGCCGGTTGAAATTCTCCTGTACCGGTTTTTCGCCGCGTGGCTTCTCATGTTCATCGTGTATCCGAAAGTGCATCGCCCCGAAAGCCTGAAGGCCGAGCTGACCCTCGTTCTGGCGGGTATCTCGGGAGGATCGCTCTACTTTTTGGGAGAAAACTTCGCGCTGCGGTTTTCGCTCGCATCGAACGTATCGCTTTTGGTCTCGACGGCGCCGATACTCACCGCGATTCTGGCTCATTTTTTCATTCGCGGGGAAAAGTTTTCACGCAATTCGATATCCGGCGCCCTCATAGCCTTCGCGGGCGCGGCCCTGGTCATTCTGAACGGAACCTTCGTTTTGAAGCTCAACCCGGCGGGGGACCTGCTCGCGCTCAGCTCGGCGCTTTCCTGGGCGGTCTACTCGATCACCATTAAAAACCTCAAAACGAAATATCCGACTTATTACATCACCCGGAAAATCTTTTTTTACACCCTGCTTACCTCGCTTCCCGTCGTTATCGTTTCGCCGATCCGCCTGCAATTTTCGGCCTTCGCAGATCCGGTCATGGCCGTCAACTTTCTCTTTCTGGCCGTTTTCGCCTCCTGCGGAGCCTATGTCGCCTGGAACAGGGTTATCTGGACGCTCGGCGCCACGAAGGCGAACAATTTCATCTATTTCATCCCGCTGTTGACCCTCTTCGAATCGGCGCTCATACTCGGAGAGCCGCTCACCCCCTTCGCAGGAGTCGGAACGATACTCGTCGTGGCGGGCGTATTCCAGGCGTCGAAAAAAACGGAACACTCATGAAAATAACCCCGACAACGCTTACAAAATCGATGGCAAACCGGCTGGGAACCGCCGAATTCCACCGCGCGCTTTTCTCTCTGGCGATTCCGATCATGCTGCAAAACCTGATCAATTCATCCGTCAACATGATCGACACCGTCATGATCGGCCGTCTCGGAACGGCGGAAATCGCCGCCGTAGGACTTGCGAACAACTTCTTCTTTCTGATGAATATGATCCTCTTCGGAGCGGTTTCAGGAGGAGGCGTGTTCGCGGCCCAGTTCTGGGGGAAAAAGGACATAGCGGGCATCCGGAAAAACTTCGGATTGTGTTTGATCATCGTGTTCGCGATAGCGTCGCTGTTCACGGGAGTCAGCCTGTTCGCCCCGCGAACGATCCTGTCCCTCTACTCCAGGGACCCGATGGTCGTCGAACTCGGCAGTTTGTATCTCAGGACCGTGGCGCCCTGCTTCATACCTTTCGGGATAAGCTTCGTATTCACCCTGATGATGCGGACGATCGAAAAAGTCAAGCTTTCGATGACGGCGACCTTCATATCGCTGAGTTTGAACGTCTGCCTGAACGCCCTCCTCATTTTCGGACTCGGACCCTTTCCCGAGCTGGGAATCAGGGGAGCGGCCATTGCCACCGTGATCGCCCGCTTCGTCGAGCTTTTGATCCTCGTGACGACTGCCTACGCCAGAAAATACGCGATCGCGGGAACCTTCAGGGAGCTGTTCGCTATCGACGCCCGCTTCGTATCCCGGTACTTCGCGATCGCTTTTCCGGTGATCGTCAACGAGCTTTTGTGGTCCCTCGGGGTTTCGATGCAGAACCTTATTTTCGCGAGAACCGGCACGGACGCCTTCGCGGCCTTCAACATAGTGAACACGCTTTCCCAGCTCACCTGGGTGGTGTTCATCGGACTGGGAAACGGCTGTTCGGTATTGATCGGGAAACGGATCGGCGAAGGCAGGGAGGATGCGGCGCGCGCGTATTCGAGGTATATAACCTCATTCGCGCCGCTCATGGCGTTTTGCATCGCGTTTTTGCTGCTGCCGCTTTCGCGCCTGGTTCCGGTTCTTTTCAAGGTTGAGCCAGCCGTTTTGGGAACCGTCTCCTCGATGATCATGCTGCTCGCGCTCAGCTATCCGTTCAGGGCGTTCAACATGTCCATGGTGATCGGCGTGTGCAGGGCGGGAGGGGACACGGTATTCAGCGTGTTCTACGATTTGTTTTTCATGTGGACGTTCGCGCTGCCGCTCGGAGCGGCCGCCTCGTTCGCATTCGGCCTTCCGGCGTGGGCAGTATATGCCTGCATCGCGTCGGAAGACGTCCTGAAAGTACTACCCGGATGGTTACGGTTGCGCAGCGGAAAATGGCTGCACAACGTCACCTGAGAGCATGCGGGCGATTATTTACCGCAGCACTGTTTATATTTTTTTCCGCTTCCGCAGGGGCACGGCTCGTTGCGGCCGACCTTCGGCACGGAGCGCACGATCGTGGTGGGAGTCAGATTCCCCTCGGCGTAGAGCCACTTGCCGTCGACCTTCTTGAAGCCGGCGACTTCCCGATGCTCGTCCTTCAAGCCCTTTCTGGAATAATAGGCAGAGAACTCGACGATGCCTTCTTCGTCGGAAGGGCCGCCCTGTTTGGTTCCGTGGATCTTCAAGCCCAGCCACTCGGATTCCTCGCTCCACTTGCGGGTTTCCTCCATGTCGATATCGTTCGCGCCCTCTTCCCGGACGCAAGAGGCGGCGATGAAGTCGATCTCGTGCATGACATAGGCTGAATACCGGGCGCGCATAAGGCTTTCTGCAGTAGGCGCCGACGTTTTACCGGAAATGATCGGACCGCAGCACTCGCTGAATTTTTTTCCGCTTCCGCAGGGGCATACATTCTTTTCCATATAACAAAAACTCCTTGCTTGTATCTTGTGTATAGTACAATACTTCTGTTTTTTTTACATCAGGATTGATAGTTCTCCAGCATATTCTGCAGAGAATCCGGGTCGTAGAACCGCTTCTCCCGGCGCTTGTTGAGCAGGGTATACATGATCGGAGTCACGAAAAGAGTAAGAACAGCGCCGGAAAGGATGCCCCCGACAATGGTGACGCCGATCGGCTGCATCTGCTCTCCGCCTTCTCCCGGGAAAAACCCCATCGGAATCGTGGCGAAAACGGTGGTCAGCGTAGTCATAAGAATGGGCCTGAGGCGGTTTCTCGCCGCAGCGATGCAGGCATCGCCCACCGGAATTTTGTTCTTCATCAATCCGTTCGTATAATCGACCAGCACGATGCCGTTGTTTACCACGATGCCGACCAGGGCGACGATGCCGACCGCCGAAAAGAGGTTGAAGGCCTGGCCGCTGACCGTGTAGACGGCGACGACGCCGATGAGGAGGAGCGGAATCGACACGAGAATGATGAGGGGGTCCACCAGAGACTCGAACTGGGCGGCCATCACGATGAAAACCAGTATGACGGCGATGAGGATAACCAGGAGCATCGTTCCCCCCGATTTTGATAAATCCTGGGCCTCGCCGCCGTAGTCGAGCGCGACGGAATCGGGAAGCGCGAGCTTTTCAGCAATCGCCTTTTCCACGATCGGCTGCAGCCGGTTCGCCGTCGTACCAAGCTCCAGGGCGGCGGTGACATGATTCACCCGCAGCCCCTCTTCCCGGGATATGGTACGGGGCGCTGTCGTGGACTGAAAGGACACCAGATTGTCGAGGGACACCATTCCCTTCGTGCCCTTCACCGAAAGACGCGTCAGGTCGGAGAGCGAGGAAATCTCATAGTCCGGCAGATAGACCCGGATCGAAACCTCTTCGTTGCCGTATTGTATCGTCGTGGACTGGATGCCGTTCAAGGCCGCCTGTATCTCGGAGGAAATCGCGGAAACGGAGACCCCGAAGGCCGCCGCGCGGTCGCGGTCGACGACAACCGTATACTGCGGGCTGCCACCCTCGAGATCGGTTTTCACTTCCGTGAGGCCGGGAATCCCCTTCAGGATTTCCACGACGCGGGCGGCGGTATCGGCGACAGCCGTCTGATCTTCTGACGAAAGCCGCACGTCTATAGCGGACCCGGGCCTGAAACTTCGGCCCGCGGTAAAAAGGAAGGTCGCACCCGGAATCCCGGCGAGGTCTTTTTGAACCAGGTTCCGCACCTCCTCCGGGGTAATCGTTTGTTTTTTGATATCGGGTAGCGTTATCTGAATGCTCCCCGTATTTCCCGTTCCGACCGTGAGGATAAGGCTTTTATAGCCTTTGACCTTTTGAACGATGATTTCCTGCGCCTGGAATAAAATCGCTTCGGTAATGGAATTATCCGTTCCCTCGGGCAGGGTGAGCGATATCGTCACGCTGTCGTCCGTACGCGCCTGAGGAGCGAAACTCAATCCAAGCGAGAGGAATTGAATCACCGACAGGCCGAACAGCATCGCGACGAAGGTCAGAACAAGCAGCCGGTTGCGCAGTGCGAAGGAGAGAGAGCGTGCATAGCCGACCTCGATCCGCTGAAACAACCGTTCGATCGCTTCGTCGATTCGCCGGACAACGGGATTGCGGAGCGGTTTCTGAACGCGCGTATTGAGCCTGAGAATGCTTCCGCTCAGAGCGGGGACCAGCGTTATAGAGACGAACAGAGACACCGTCAGCGAAAGAACCACCGTTACGACCATGTCGCCGAACATCTGCCCCAGATTTTCGAGCTCAGCCTTGTATATCAGCACGGGGAGGAAGACGCAGAGGGTGGTGAGCGTGGAAGCGGTGATCGCAATCACGACCTCCCCGCTTCCCTTAATCGCCGCGACTGCGGAATTATCCCCTTTTTCGCGATACCGGTGAATGTTGTCCAGGACGACTATCGAAGAGTCGACGATCATTCCGATTCCGAGAATAAGGCCCGTCATCGTCATCATATTGAGAGTCAGATCGAGCAGAGACATTCCCAAAAGGGTGACTAAAATTGAAATCGGCATGGATAAGCCGATTATCAGGGTGCCCTTCATGCTTCGAAGAAAGAGGAGGATGACGAGCATCGCCAGCACGGCGCCCTGGAGGGCTGAATTGTACACTTCGTTCATCGTGGATGATATCATCGTCGTATTGTCGCTCAATACCGAAAGCTCCACGCCGAAGGGCAGCAGGGCGTTTATCTCCGGAATAGCATCGCGTACAGCTTCGGCTACCGACGTGCTGTTGGAATCCGTTTCATTCGTAACAGAGATATACAGACCGGGAACGCCGTCTATATAGACCGCGTTCCCGCTGTAATCGTAGGAATCCGAAACCTCGGCGACGTCTTCAAGCCTGACCACGTTCGACCTGGTCACCGAAGAACCGACTGCGGGAATCGAAACGCCAGCGACCACGGTTTGCCGGATATCGTCCAGGGTTCTGAATTTTTCGTCGACGAAGATCTGATAATTCTTCCCGTCTTCGGTCATCGTCCCGCCGGAGGATTGAATATTCCTGACGGCGAGAGAAGACGCTATCCCCGAAAGGGTAAGGCCGTAGGCCCGCAAGCGGTTTTCCGTGACGTCTACCCGGATTATCTTGTTTGCCCCGCCCGACACGTTCGTGGCGGCCACTCCGTCCACCCGTTCAAGGAGAGGAGCGATCTTGTCTTCGGCAAGAGCCTTCAGTTCGCTTATGGGCAGATCGCCCCGCACGGTAAGGCGCATTATCGGCATGGAGTTTATGTCGAATTTTCTCAGAATAGGAGTGTCGCATTCGTCCGGCAACATCCGGACTACCCGGCTTAAAATCTGGTTAATCGCGTCGGAGGCCTCGGTCAGGTCGGTATCGTAGCCGAACTCCAGGCTTATATTGCTTCTTCCCGCGGAAGAAGTCGACGTCATCGATTTAAGCCCGGAAACGACGCTCAGGCGCGATTCCAGCAGCTTCGTTACGTTCTGCTCGACCTCCGCGGGACCGACGTTTCCGTAAGTCGTTGAAACCGAAAGCATGGGAAAAGTTACCGAAGGAAACAACGCGACGCCCAGCCGGGGAACAAAGATGGCCGAAACCACGCAAATCAATGCGAACAGCATGGAAATCGTAACCGGCTGGCGAACGCTCAGCTCAGATATTTTCATGACTTTTTACCCTCCGCGACTCTGCGGATCGGCGTGCCTTCGGAAACGGAGCCGGAATAAATGACCGCATCCCCGAACGAAAGACCGCTGACTATTTCAGCGTCCTTGTCGTTCATCAAGCCGGTCGAAACCCGAACCCGGCGGGCCTTCGAATCCGCGTCTACGGTATACACGACGGTTTCCCCGTTATAGATTCGCAAAGCGCTCCGCGGCACGACGCACACTCCGGATCTTTTTTCCGTGACGAGGCTGATGGCGGCGAACATGCCGGGCTTCAGGCGCTCGTCTTTTGCATCGAACACAAGGACGGCTTCCACGGTTCTGGAAACCGAATCCACGACCGGGCTCACCCTGGCCACGCGCGCCGAAAACACTTCTCCCGGAAAGGGAACGAGGGCAACGCTCGCCTTCAATCCGCTTCGCAGCACGGCGACATACTTTTCCGGAACAAAGGTGATGAGCTCCAGCTCGTCGATAACGCCGACCTTGGCAACCGGAGAGGAGACGCTGATCGTTTCGCCTATTTTATACGGAAGAGAAATCACCGTTCCGTCGATCGTCGAACGGACGGGGCTCACCGCAAAGGGAGACCCCGGGCGGGAAGGATCCACAAGAGCGATCACCCCGCCCTTCTTGATCTCGGCTCCCGGTCCCACCTTATAATCGACCAGCTTTCCCGAGGCGTCGGCATAGATCGAAATTTCCGACCGCGAAGCGACATCCCCGTTGATGCGGATAGCCTTTTCGATGTCAGCCGGCGCAATATCCCGGACGGCCACGGTGATCGCGTTTTGCTTGTCGCCGCCGGACGCGCCGGGAGTTTTCTTCTGCTCTGCAGGCGAAGCGTTTCCGGCGGCAGGCGCCTTTTGCGCGTCGGCTTTATCCGGCGTAAAAACCGCAACCAGAATGGCTGCCCCGAAAATAAAAATAAAGGCCAGTAAAAACAGCTGAATGATTCTGTCCGCAGAAGTTTTAATCATTATCGTCTCCTTGGTTCATCAATTCCGAAACGGGGATGTTCAGCGCAAAGGTCAAATCGGCGACCACGTTTCGATACGACGATTCGGCGGATAGAAGAGCGAGGCCGGCGTTCAGGCGGTCTTTCCTGGCTGTTTCCAAATTCGTCGAACCGACGAGGCCGGCTTCGTATCCCTGCCTGGCGAGCTCGTATGCCCTGATCGTATTTCTTTCATTCAATTTATGCACAGTCAGCGATTCAACCAGCTGATTAGCTGACTCGAACAAACTTTCTATCTCTTTCCGTGCCGCGACGCGGGTTTGCATCAACGCTAGTTCCGCTTCTTTAACCGCGGTCTCGGCGTCCCTTTGCGCAACGGCGTCTTTCGAACCCGGCAGATAGCCTCCGAGCGGGAGAGACAGAGACAACGAAAAAGATCCTGTTTCCGGAAGACCGGAACCTTCAGACAAATCCGCTATCCCGAAATTCTCCGAAACAGAAACAGTCGGGCCGTATCGGGTGAGCGCGCTGTTCCGTGCCGCGCTTTTCGCCCGCGCCAGCGCAATTCCCGCCGAAACGACGTCGTGCCTGAGCGCGATGTATCGATCCATGTCGTCCGGCTTTTTAATGACCTGCCCGGAACAGGGTTCGACGGGAGCCATCGGAAGAACCGAATCAAGCGGTATCCCAAGGAGAGAATTGAGGTTTCTCAGGCTTCCCGCCAGGGCGTTTTTCCGAATCATCGCCTGGGGGAGAAGCGAGGCGGCTGAATATTCAGCCTGAAGCATGTCGAGTTCGGGAATCTGTCCGTTTTCATAATTCGATCGGGCCTTAGCCGCAAGGCTTTGGGCAAGAACCAGATTATGCTCGGTCAGCGAGAGATCCCCTTGGGCAGCGTAGACTGCGTTCCAGGCCTTCCACACATCCCGATACAGGGACGCCTCGGTTTTCCGATAATTCGCCGCGGCCGCAAGATACGCCGCCTCGTCCTGAGCCAAACTTTCCGCGATGCCGCTGTTCAACGACAGAGACAAGCCTGCCGACGCGGACAGAACGGTTCCAGTCGCGGCAGATTCCGCGCCGCCCGGCAGCGCATGGACGTTTTTAAGGGAACCTGATAACGAAATGTTCGGATAAAAACGATTCGTCTTCCATTTATTAGCGTATTCGGCCTGTTCGAATGCCAAACGTTGTTTCTTCAGCGCAAGATTATTCTCCCGGGCTATCCGCCATGCGTCGTCCAGGGTAAGTTCGTCGTCAGGACTAAAAAAATCTGAAGCCTGGGCATAGGAACACACGGACAGAAGGGCAACGGCGCATAAAAGGATGCTTTTTTTCTTCAATATAAACACGAGAGGCTCCTTTTTTTGTTAAAAGTATACAACATAAAAAAGCAATGGATACAGTTATCTCCGGATACCTTTGGAAAAGTCTATAAACTCTGGTATACTAACACTGTGTTTTTTCGGGCCCGGTAAGATACCCTATTGACCTTCCGGGCGTATTCCTGCTATGCTCTCTTTACCTCGGGGGTGTAGCTCAGTTGGCTAGAGCGCTTGCATGGCATGCAAGAGGTCAGGGGTTCAATTCCCCTCACCTCCACGAGTTTCCTACCTGCGTTCGGCCGCTGCATATCCAAAAGAAGTAAATAATGGATGATCTTGGACTCGATCCGGAACTTGCAGCCCTTCTCGACAATACTCCCATAAAAAAATCCGGACCCGCGATACGAAAAGATTCTCTTTTCTCGAATTCGCGCGAGGCCGTCGGATCGGCAGACAAGGGCATCGCGGACGTCGATTTGACGGCATCGACATTCACAAAAATCGATAAATTCCTCAACGACACGCCCCATGCCTTATACGACGATCCTTCGTATTATAAAAAGGTTTTGGGAGGCGAAAACGAATCCGCCCAACGTCTCCACGGCCTTCTCACAAAATTTCTTACCTGCCAGGACCCGAAAGACAGAGGCGTATACCGGCAACAGCTGATTACCGCCTATTGGGACTTCTCCTGCAACCTCGCGATTAAATCGGCGTCCCTCAGGATGGAACAGGCAAAGCGCTATTCCCTGCGGTACGGCCTCGTCCTCCCGACGCTGCTCACCCCTGAGCAAAAAAGTCTCTTCGCTTCGATCATAGACGAAAACATCTGGAGGGAGCCCGTCTACTATCTCGACGAATGGTTCCGGGAAATCGGTTCCGGAAAGATCGGGCCGTCGAGCACAGACGAGGCAAGAACGAACAGGAAAGACGATTCGGCCCGGTTCCAGCAGCTGTTGTCGAAGGCACAGGGAAAACTCCAAAGTGCTGAAAACCTCCTTCGGGCAAAATCCGAAGAGCGCATCAGGCTCGAAGACAATATCAAGGAGACGCTCAACATCGCTTTCCAGCATGAGCCGCTAGCGGGATTCGCAGGCGTCAGGGACGCCTTCACCGACCAGCAAAAGCGGATGATAACGGAAATTTCCGAGAAAATGAGAAAGCTCGCGATTCTCGACAAGGAGCTGCTTTCCTTCATCCGGGACTATGAAACCGCGGAAGACGACGTGCGCACGCTTCAACAGAAGGTAGACTCTTCAGGCGGAGGGGAAACAAACATCTCCGGAATAACCGCGGAATTTGAAACGATTCGCCAAATGGCGAAAATGACCTGCGGACGGCAGGGAAACCACTTCCCGATCCTTTCCCGCGAATATTTCCACTCCTCCTCGCGGGAAATCGGCATCAGGGAAAACGTCATCGAAGCCCTTCGAACCATAGAATCCATCGATCCCGAGGCCTACTGCAGGCAATATAAATCTCAGCTCAACCGCATCCCGCCATTCGTCATTCTCATCCCCTCTTACGGGGATACCGGGATGTGCTGGGAACCCTTCGACCGCTACAACCGCGTCACCAGCCGCGGCCGCATAGCGATCCCGATGTACGCTAAAAATCTGCAGATTGCCGTGTTGACCGCAGTCGCGGATCTTCGCTGGCAGGTCGCAAAGGAAAAAGCCTCCTACTACTGGATGGAAGAAGGCCTTACCGGCAACTATTACCAGTGGTTCCAGGGACAAAAGCTCAAAGGAGACGTCAAGGAATACTTCATCAACGACTATCTGCTGTGGATGCTGAAGGAAAGCGACGGAATCCAGAAACTGAACAAGGAAGTACGGGGAATTTTCTGGCGCTATATGCCCTTCCATAAAGACGTCAAACAAAAACTTAAAGGACGGGCCCTCGTGTATCAGGAGCTTTGCCAGAGAGACCTCAACCGCGAAATGTCCGACGGCTACTGAACGCGGCGCCGCCGAAGAGCGTTCAAGCAGAACGTAAAAAAAAGCCTTTCGCGTGGTCTTCAAGACCCGGCGGAAGGCTTTTTTCGTCGAATCAATCCAGATTCGGTTTTCTTTTTCTCGGATTTGAAAACAAAGGCTCCATCTTGTCCGAAAGATGAAAGCGTTCAATAACCCAGCGGGTAAGACGCTGATAGGCGAACATGGCCAGAACGATCCCCGCGACGAAGGCGAACGGAACGATCGTGCCGACGCTGTTTCCGAAATACGGAACCAACAAGCTCACCCCGTACAAGGCCAGTCCGATAAACAGAATCGCGAGAATAACATTCACCACGGTGCCGCCGAGTATAAAAAGAAGCGTATTCGCTTTTTTATTCATTTCGCGTCTCCTCGAGAGTCCTTCATCATGAAAAGGATGCTGATTAACAACAGAATGCCGCATACGACTACAGCCGAATCGGCTACATTGAAGGTAGGCCAGCGTTCAAGGCCGAAAAGTCCATAAAACTTTACATCCAGGAAATCAAGAACGCCTTCGGGCCGGAAGAACCTGTCGATCAAATTGCCCAGCCCCCCGCCGACGATACCCGCCACGCACCACCGCTGAAGCGAAGTCAGGTCTGTGCTTCTGAAATACACCCCGATTACGATCACGATCACGATCAAGGGCATAAGCCCGAAGAGGATGCTCCGGATATCATGCGAAAGCCCTCCGCCGATGCTGAACGCGATTCCGGGATTATACACATGAATTATACGAAAAAAGTCGCCCCAGAGCGAAAAACCGACAGACCAGGGACGAACCAAAACGCTCACCGCGAGCTTCGTCAGTTGATCTGCCGCCAGGACGGCGGCTGTCAGGGAAAACGGCAACAGTTTCGCCAGAAATTTAGTATCCATACGAACCCTCGAATGTAAAAGTTAGGTTCATTGTACCTATAAACCGGTGGGTACGTCTATAAAAACCGTATCCAGGGAGGTTTCCCGTCCGAGCCGTTCGGCAAGCAGCTTCACGCCGACTGTTTCAGTCTGGTAATGGCCTCCGGAAATCACCGATATCCCCTGCTCTAAACAGGCATGATATATTTCATGGCTGACGTCTCCGGTTATGAACAGATCGCATCCTTCGGCGATGGCCTGGTGAACCTCGTCGGTCGCGCCTCCGGAAACCACGGCGGCCGAATGTATTTCCCGCGGTCCGAACGGCAGAATAGACAGGGGCTTCGAACCGTCCGGAAAAAGCCGCCGGACAGCCTCGTCGATCGAAACCGGCGAGGCGAAAACCCCTTTATATCCGATCCGAACGCCCCGCCACTCGCCGAAACTCTCCAGATCGATCAATCCCAAACGAGCGGCGATTCCGGCGTTATTCCCCACCTCCGGATGAGCGTCGAGGGGGAGATGGGCCGCGTACAGCGCGAGATTGGCGTCCAGCAGCGCCTTGATCCTGCGGTAATGGGCGCCGGTAACGACAACCGGATCCCGCCAAAAGAGCCCGTGGTGAACGATAAGGACACCGGCGCCGGCTTCGGAAGCCCGTAGAATCGTTTCAAGCGACGCGTCCACGGCAAAGGCGGCCCGCGAAATATCGCTGCCGTCGTTTTCCACCTGTATTCCGTTCCGCGAAGGATCCGAACCGCTGTATCTTTCCAGGTCAAGAACGGAATCAAGCCATTTATCGATCTCCGGCAGCCGCATACGCCCTCCTCATGTCAAACCAGGAGCCGATCCTCCGCGCCAGCAAAACCGCCGCGGAGCGATCCTTCTCCCTCGGATAACCGAGAATCACGGCTCCGAGCGGATCGTCGAAAACAAGCTCGCAGGGAATTTCTTTTCCCCCGTCATGAAAAAACACCGCCGGAGCAGACGAATAAACCGAAGGCATGCTGCCCGAACGGATATCGAACGCCGGCAACGAATCGGAAAGAACCGCTATTCCGTCGCAGATGCCCGGACCCGCCTCCCACGTTTTGACAACTACGGAAACGGCGTCCCCCTCAGCGACAACATAGAGCGGCTCGTCGTCCGCTTTCATTGCAAGCGCAGTATCGAAGCGCCGGCCGACAGAACGCTGCAGGGCATCGCCTGCTTCATCAGGCAGGAGAGCGTCGTTCCGGAGCAAGGCCGCCGAGTAAAACAGTATCTTCCGAATGCCGGATGCGTTAAATAGAGGGGAAATGAAATCGGAGGCGCTCGAAAACCTCGGCTCGATCACCCGAAAGCCCATTCCGGCGAGAGAGGCCGCAAGGGTGTTCCGGGAGCCTTCCGTGAAAAAATCTCCCTGAAGAAGCACGAGGCCCCTGCTTCCCGGATATAGCTGCGGATCAGGCTTCCATTCCGAAACAGTCCGCCATGAACCCGGATAAAACTGCTCCCTGGACTCGGCGTGCGAAATATCCGAATCGGGAACCGCTTCAGCGACCGGCGCGAAGTACGCAGCGCCGTACGATACGGGGACTAAAAGCAGCAACAGCAACACCGCCGCAATATAGGAACCGATACCGTACCAATCCGTCGGAAGCCGGAAACAGAACCGCGCGAAACGCGGGAGGTTGAGCAGATTCAGAAAAACGGAAAACGCCAAAACGGGAACAAAGGAGAGTTGAAACCCGCAGGCGAAAATCAGCGAAACCGCCAAAGCCAGCGAAAGCAGCGGCAGCAGGGGAATGCCTTCGATGCGCTGGAGCCGCCTGAAAAACGGCCGAAGCAACACCGGAACAGACAGCAGCAATACAAGGATTTCGCCGACAAGTAGATCGCTCATGATGCCCTCACAGGAAAATTAGGGTATACTTTAGTCTGGAAACAAGGAGACTCAAAATGACGCACACCGAAAAAGAGCTTACAGTCGGCCAGATTGCATTCGCCGTTTCCGAAGAACGAATAAAAAAACTGCGTATTGAAGGAAGAAAGAATCCGCTCATCGGACAGCAACGGGCGATAGAAGCGCTCGAGCTGGGGCTCGGCATACGGGCCGACGGCTACAACATCTTCATCATGGGAGCGTCCGGAACTGGGCGCAGGACAGTGCTGACTTCGCTTCTGGCAGAATATAAAGCAAATACCTCCGAGCTACAAGACATAGCGTATGTATATAATTTCACAAAACCGCTTGAACCGAAAGCCCTTTTTTTTCCGCCGGGTACGGGCGGCTATTTCGCCAAAAACCTGAAAAGCGCGATCGAATCGATCCGGAGGCAGGCTCTTCAGATAACCAAGTCCGAAGTCTTCGCGGCGGCGAGAAAAAGAGTAATAAGCCGGTCCGAGACCGACGAGAACCAGGTACTCGCAGAATTTGAAACTCAGATGGCCGCTGAAGGCTTCAAGCTCATCCAGATCAAGGACGACGACGCTCAATCGATGGATCTTGTTCCCGTGATAAAAGGCCGCGCCGCTTCATTCGACGAGCTTCAGGAACTCGTGGGCCGGGGGAAATTCCCGCTCCAGCAGCTGAACTCGCTGAGGGAGCGCTATTACCAATGCCTCGACCGCATGGCGGATCTCTTTAAAATTCTGCGCGAGAAGCGCCGCGCCACCGAGAAGCAGATTCGGGCGCTCAAGGCAGAATCCGCCTCGCCCATCATAGACAACGAGCTTGCCATGCTGAGAAGCCTGTGCAAGAAAACCCCGGAAAACACAGAAGCCCTGAACCATCTCGACGCGATCCGGGAGGATCTCCTCGCGCGAGCCGCGGTGTTCATGGAGCCCTTCAAATCCGCCGCGCATAAAAAAGCCTTCTTCGGAAGATACGCGGTAAATCTCGTTTCCGAACATCCGGCGGATAAAAAATACATCATCCATGAAGAGGTTCCGACCTTCCCGAATCTGTTCGGAAGCATCGAAACGACCGGCGCAACTGACGACATCAGCATAAACGGACATCTCAAGCTCAGGCCCGGAGCCGTTCACCGCGCGATGGGCGGCTTCCTCATACTCAGGCTTCAGGACCTCCTGCAGGAAGACGGCGCATGGACCTACCTCAAACGGGTCCTCCAGTCGGGAAAGATCGAAATTCAGGCGCCACCCTCGAGCATCCACGGACCCAGCCTTCTCAAGCCGCAGGCGGTTCCCGCCAAGCTGAAGGTAGTCATTATCGGCGGCCTGCACTCGTACGACTTCCTGTATCAGGAAGATCCGGATTTCCAGAAATTGTTCAAGGTATGCGCCGAATTCGACAATGTAATGCCCCTGTCCGACCAGAATCTCGGTGAGTTCATCGCGTTTTGCGACGATTTCATCCAGAAAAACACGCTGCTCCCCATCGACGAGGGCGGACTCGCGCGCATCACCGCCCACGCGGCAAGGCTCGCGGAATACCGCGGCATGCTCACTACCCGCTTCATCGCGATATCCGATCTGCTCACCGAAGCGGACTATCAGGCAAGAAAAAACGGCGAGTCGGCGATCACCTACGGAACGGTTGCCAAAACAATAGAACGGAGAAACTATCTCCACCGCCTGCCTGAAGAAAAATACGCGGAAATGATCCAGTCAAAAGAGATTCTTCTCGATGTAAGCGGAACCTCTATAGGCAAGGTGAACGGCCTCGCCGTCCAGGACCGCGGTTATCACGCCTTCGGCATCCCGGTGGCCGTAACCGCGCAGGCCGCCCCGGGCGACGCCGGAGTCATCAATATCGAGCGGGAATCAGGACTTTCCGGAGAAATCTACGACAAGGCCCACCTCATCATCCAGGGGCTGCTGCACCGCCGCTACGCCCACAACATCCCCCTCGCCCTCTCGGCGAGCATCTGCTTCGAACAGTCTTATACGGAAGTGGACGGAGACTCGGCCTCGTGCGCCGAATTTTTCGCCCTCCTTTCCGCGATCGCGGGCATACCGCTCCGCCAGGACATCGCGATTACCGGCAGCCTGAACCAGCTCGGAGACGTGCAGCCGGTCGGCGGAATTCCGGAAAAAATCGAAGGCTTCTTCGACGCCTGCTCGATTCTCGGCATAACCGGAACCCAGGGAGTCATCATCCCCCGGCGCAACGCGGAAAACCTCTTCATCCCGGACAGAATGAACGAAGCCGTAACGAGCGGACGGTTCCATATCTGGGCTATCGATACGGCAGACGAAGGACTGGAAATTCTTTCCGGAACTTCCGCGAAGGAATTCGGCGACAAGGTGTACGCGGTGCTGGAAGACTACGCAAAACGGATGCAGAAATGCTGCAAATAGCAAAATCCGCTGGAAAAATGAACAACGGTAGGTTACACTAAACGAGTTATGCAGGAAAAAAACAAAACGTCGATCGATGTTGCAAAGATTAAAAAAGCTACCCGGATGGGCGTGCCCTTGTCCATTACCACCTTTACTCTTCCCCACGAGATAGAGCTCTACATCGCGGATGTGCTGTCCTATTTCCTGGAAGAAATCAATCAGGAAAAGCTGAAAGACTACCTCATTTACTGCATCAACGAACTCGCGACGAACGCGAAGAAAGCGAACACCAAGCGGGTATATTTTACGGAAAAAGAACTCGACATCAACGACGCCGGGGACTACACCGTCGGAATGTCGAAGTTTAAGGAAGACACCCTTTCAAACATCAACTACTACCTCCAGCTCCAAAAGGAAGCCGGGTTATACGTAAAAATTGTCATGCAAGTGAAGGGAAAGGACATTCTGCTGGAAGTCCGGAACAACTCGGAGATGACGAAGGTCGAGTTCAAGCGGGTGTTCGACAAGCTCGCTCGTTCCCGCCAATTCACCTCGCTCGAAGAAGCCTTTTCACAGGTTCTGGACGACTCCGAAGGCGCGGGACTCGGCCTGGTTATCCTCATTCTCATGCTGAAAAAGGCAGGCCTCAACGACGATAACTACCAGGTGTTCGTCGAAGGCGGCGAGACGATTACCCGCATAATCATCCCGATGGACACCCAGATCGAAGAACAGGTGGCGTCTCTCACCAAAGAAATCATCGAGTACATCGACACCTTGCCGAAATTTCCCGAGAACATCGCCGAAATCGAAAAGCTTCTCAACGATCCGGATTCGAAAATGTCGGCGATCGCGGCCCACATCAGCAACGACGTCGCCCTTACGACGGATTTGCTGAAATTGGTAAATTCTGCGGCTTTCTCGCTCGCGAAAAAATGCACCAGCATCACCGAAGCGGTGAAGATGATCGGAATCCGCGGCATCAAGAACCTTTTGTTCTCCGTCGGAACCCTTCAGATCCTCGGACACATGTCCGACGAGCAGAAAAACCTGTGGGACCACTCCTACAAGGTGGCCTTCTATTCCTACAACCTTGCCAGAAATTTCCTGCACGACCGCATCGTCACAGAGGACGCCTACGTATGCGGACTTCTCCACGACCTGGGAAAGATCATCTTCAGCGCCCTGTATCCGGAAACGCTGGCTAAAATGGAAGAACTGAAGCACCGGCACAACATACCGGATAAACTCTATAATGCTCTGCTTTCCGGCATGAACCATCCGGACATCGGCGCGGCCCTGGCGGAAAAGTGGAACTTCCCCCCTGCCTTGATAGCGGCGATCAAGCATCACCATTCGATCGAGACGGCTCCGGAAGAGTACCGCATGCTCGCGTCGACCGTATGCCTTGCCGACATGCTGGTTCATTTCTCGGAAGGCGGTCTCGAATTCTACCAGATCAATCCCGAGCTTCTGGCCAAATTCAAGATAACGAACGAAGCGCACCTCACCAAGATATGCGCCGCTTTTCAGAAGGGCTTCGACGCCGAACAATCAAGATAGGAAGTCCACCGTTCCATGAGGATTCCGAAGGCGACGCCGACATTGAGCGACGCCTTCAGGCCGTACATCGGAATGGTGACCCTCCCGTAAGCTGCCTTTTTCAGCCCTTCAGGGCTCACTCCCAACTCTTCAGACCCGATAATCACGATGCCCCTCTCGGGAAATTCGAAGTCTTCCAGCGGCGTTCCGCCGGTTTCAAGGGCGAATACCGGCAGGTCTCCGGGAAGATCGTCCAACGACGATACGGAATGCGGAAGATAGTCTTGCGTTCCCATCGAGGACCGCACCGCGCGCGGATGAACCATCGGAGCGCACAGGGGCGACGCGTACAAACGCTCAGCTCCGAAAGCCTCGGCCGTGCGGAAAATCGAACCCAGATTGAACGGAGACCTGATGTCTTCCGCGTATACGCAAACTCCCGGAAAAAAAGGCCGGGCGGTTCTGGGGCCGTCGACAACAGCGGCGAGGCCGGCGGGAACCACGAGATCCCATTCCGCCGGAAAGGTTCCGATCGCGCCCAATAGCGCGTGGCGGGCATGGTTGCACACCCGCAGGGGATCGCGGTTTTCAGGCGGTCCGGAAACCAGAGCGGACAGCTCGTCCCGATGAACGGGATCTATCGAGGAATCCTCAAGCGCGAGCTTTACCAGCCCCCACAGATACTCCAAGTCTCCCGAACCGGCAAGAATCTGCCGCTCCAGGGTCGCGAACGACATCGCGAGCTTTCTCCTCCGCTGTCCGAACGGGAGACGATCGAGTCTATAGAGAGGAACCATCAATACGCCTGCTTGATCAAATCGAAGAGGTCGTCGCTGGACATGGCGCGGGGAATGTAGTTCATCAAATCCAGGGCAGCCGCGTCTTCGGCGGCCGGAACAAGCTGGTCAATCGAAAGCCCGAGATCCTTTAACCGGGTCGGGATTCCGGAAAGAGCAAGACGGCGGCGAACATCGTCTATCGCGGCTTTCGCTCCGTCGCTGGCGCTCAAGCCAGCCGTCGAGACGCCCAGCATTTTGCCGATCGTCGCGATCCTGTCCACGCGGGCGCGGGCGGCGTCTTCCATGATATACGGCAAAAGCACGGCGCACACCAGGGAAGTCGAGGTTTTATAGCGCGCGTTGCAGGCAAGCGAAATCGCGGTGGCCACGCCGGGAGAACTCGCCGCGACTCCCATGGACGCCATGCATCCGCCCTGGGCGATGAGCATCTCGGAAGGAGTTCCGACAAGCTTGCTCTGTTCGGGATCCAGCGCGAGAAGCAGCATTTCAATGGATTTTCCCAGAATGGTTTCCGAGAAAAAATTCGATTTCGTGGAGACATAGCCTTCGATAGCCAGGGAAATAGCGTGGAAAATCATCGAGGTCGCGGTGTTGGGCGACATGTGCATGTAGAGATTTGGATCCATCACGACGGCTTTGCAGATTCCCGCTTGAGTCTTCATCAGCCTGATCTGCCTGTTTCTGGCGTCGATGACCGGCGTCCTGTCCATGAAAACAAAGGCGTCGCGGCAGGTAGAGGGTACTTCTATAAAGGGCATTGCGCCGGAATACGGCTGCGCTCCTGCAAGATACTCGTATATATCGTGGTTTTCGTTATACAAGGCCGCGAGCGCCCGGCCGAGAGAGGATGTTTTCGTTCCGCCCAGGGAGATGAACCCATGGACGTGAGCGCCCCGGGCAAGGGAAAGAGCTTGTTCAAGAGTAGTCGAGGTCGCGGCGGAGGGGATGTCGTCGAACACGAATACGGAAATCCCCTTGTCTTCCAAAGCCGCTACGGCTTTTTCCACAATGCCGAACTCTTTCAGAATAGGATCGGCGATCAGCATGAAGTTGCTGCCCCAGTTCGAAGCAACCTGTCCTATTCTGGCTAACGTATGCGGCCCGAGCATGATATTGGGCGATATGCGGAAAACAAAATCTGCCATAAGAAATCCTCTTGTCCTTAAATGTATCATCTTCCGGAGAAAAAAAAAGCGGTTCCCCCGCAAGGGACCGCTTTTTTCCGAAACAACCGCTATTCTGCGTCGTCTTATATTCCGTATACATCCATTAGCCGGTCGGCGACTATGTCCACAACCGCGTTGTTTATATAGGAGGGATCCTTGATTTTCTGCATGACTTCGGCAACACGATCCGCTCGCACGTCCGGAGCCGAAGAAGCTGCCTCGTTGGCGAAGTAGATCTCGGCTAGTTCTTTCGCTTCAGCGGAAACCGCTATCGAATCCGACTGCGAAACCTCGCCGGTTTTCCGGGTTTTATGAGCGTTCTGAACATTGTTGACGGGGTCGATTCCCCCCAAACGGTCAATCATCATACATATCCTGCCTTCATACTAACTATCGGTTACTCATCCGGACAAGTTGAGCTTTTTTTTCCGGAAACATACACAGAAAATTCGCCGAGAATCTTCTCCCGATCCGCGAAACTGTCCCGAACTTCGATCGCCGTGCCTGAAACGATTTCTTCGTAGAGCTTGGTAAGCTCCCGACCGACGACAACCATCCGCTCTCCGTCTATTTCGGCAAGTTCAGTCAAAAGCTTTACAATCCGAAACGGAGATTCATATAAAACAAAACCGAATCCTGTTTCCGCCAGTTCCCGCAAACGTCCCCGGCGCCGACCCGGCCGCGGAGACAGGAAACCTTCAAATACAACCGACTTGTCGTATCCGCCGGCGACGCTCAAGAGGGTTGCGAAAGCAGACGCTCCGGGAATCGGTATAACCGCATGGCCGGCGTCGC
Source organism: Teretinema zuelzerae (assembly GCF_021021555.1). Classification (NCBI taxonomy): domain Bacteria; kingdom Pseudomonadati; phylum Spirochaetota; class Spirochaetia; order Treponematales; family Treponemataceae; genus Teretinema; species Teretinema zuelzerae. Next base: position 1,908,806 of record NZ_JAINWA010000003.1, read on the forward strand.
GGGCCGCGCGAACAAGCACGGAACCGGGGTCGCTCAGCGCCGGAGTTCCCGCATCGCTCGCGTAGGCTACTTTCTGCCCTTTTTTCAGGATCTCTAAAACGCGTTTAGAGGCTTCCTCTTCATTCCGGGCGCGGCAGGACACCAGCGGCTTCCTGATGCCGAAATGGGTCAGCAGCTGCAAAGTATGGCGGGTATCCTCGCACGCGATGACGTCCACCGTTTTGAAAGTCTCGAGAGCGCGATAGGTGATATCCCCGAGATTTCCAATAGGGGTTGCGACAATATACAGTTCTGACACGTTTTAATGATAACCCAGTTTGAACATTGCGACAAGGCTCGTTTCATGAGACAATGAAGGATATGAATCTTTCGCTTGCGTATATCGTCGTTCTTCTGTTCGTCGGAATAGCCTTATTAGTCTTTGCCTACGGCCTGTTTACGCTCCCGAACCGCAAAAACAAACGGCCGCCCTTGCTGAAAAAAACGGGAGTTCCCGGAACCCCGGGAGTCTGTCCTATATGCGGAACCGTTCTTAATAAGAACGAACAGATTAAAACAGCCCTGTATCCGGGAGAAGACGACCGAATCTGTCATATCTTCGGCTGCCCGCATTGCCATCCCTACGCCGATGAAAACACCGCCCGGCGCTGCCCTGTCTGCAAAAAGCCGCTTCCCGCCGAAGGATATCTTTTTGCCCGCCTGTTTTCCCGTCCCGGAAACAAGAATCATGTGCATATTCTGGGATGCTCCTCGTGCCGATTGCCCAAGAAAAAAAACTGACCCCCGAATGTCATGTTTTCATGACATTTTTCTTACAAATCCCCTCAAGAGTTTTCTCCCCGCTCCGATATTTTTAATATGCCGCCGACGACCCCGGAACAGCTGACCGGGGAAGAAAGCGGCACCGTCTTCTGATGCAGGTAGTCAGAGATCCGGAAAACAAAGATTGGACCGATCGGCAGGGATGCCGCGGCAGGTATATTAAAAAAAACCGCCGAAAATCGCCAAAGGAGTAGCATTATGATCATCAATCACAACCTGAGCGCTATGTTTTCTTCTCGTTCGCTGGGGGAAACTTCAGGGGCTAACCAGAAAAACATAGAAAAACTGTCTTCTGGCATGCGGATCAACCGCGCTGGAGATGACGCGTCCGGACTTGCCGTATCTGAAAAGATGCGCAGCCAGGTGCGCGGTTTGAATCAGGCGAATACCAACGCACAAAACGGTATTTCCTTCATTCAGACCACCGAGGGCTACCTTCAGGAAACCCAGGACATTCTCCAGAGAATCCGTGAACTGAGCGTCCAGTCTTCTAACGGCATCTATACCGCAGAAGACCGAATGCAAATCCAGGTCGAAGTATCGCAGCTTGTCGCAGAAATCGACAGGATCGCGAGCCAGGCCCAGTTCAACGGAATGAACATGCTCACCGGACGTTTCGCACGGGAAACCGGAGAGAATTCTGTCACCGGATCCATGTGGTTCCATATCGGCGCCAACATGGACCAAAGAACCCGAGTGTACATAGGCACCATGACCTCTACGGCCCTTGGTGTCAGGAATACCGGCGACGAGAAGATCATGTCTCTCGAATCGCCCGATTCCGCAAACAGATCAATCGGAACTCTTGACGAAGCGCTGAAGAAGGTAAGCAAGCAGAGAGCAGATCTCGGCGCTTACCAGAACCGCCTTGAGTATACAATGAAGGGCCTCGCCGTCGGCGCGGAAAACCTTCAGGCAGCCGAGTCCCGCATCCGCGACACCGACATGGCAAAGGAAATGGTCGACTTTACGAAGAACCAGATCCTTTCCCAGGCAGGAACCGCAATGCTCGCCCAGGCGAACCAGTCGACACAGGGCGTCTTGAGCCTCCTCAGATAAAGGACTGCTCAGGCGGACGGAACGGGCAGTTTACAGCGAGTCGCGGCTCCCTCGAGCCGCGATGCCACTGTAAATTGCCCGTTTTTTTTGGTATAAAGAGAGCCACTATGCGCAGTTTGTCGGATCTACAGAAAAGAATACTCACGGAAGAATACCCGCATATCAGCCTCGATCACGATTCCGACGTCGAACGGTATTTCGATCTCCGCAGATCCGGCCGGCAGACAGACGCGCTCAACCTGTACAATTCAAAAATCGTTCAAAAATATCCAAAAGCGGAGCAGAGAAAGCTTCTGATTCAATATTACCGTTCGAACGATCCCCGGTTCGCGGAAATACTGCAGGAAAGCCTCGTCGAGCTCGCGGATCGGCTTTTAAACAAAACAAGATACATCATCAGTCTGCTCTCAAAAGACATAGATACCGTAAATCTATCGGACGCCTACGCGGTAATAAGGCTCGCAGAGAACCTCCTGGCCGTAATCTCTCCCGATAGATACGCTGCCATCGGGTTCGCGGAGAAATACGCGCGATACGCAAAGCTTCTGAATTTTCAGGAAGTCCAGATGGAGCGTACGGCCGAACTGATCCGGCTGTACGTCACGGAAACCCTCGACAGCGTCCAGGAACTGAAAAAGGAGCGGGAAGAACGTCGGCGTAAAACCTTGAGGAAGCGCATCGAAGGACGAAGATTCCAGCCTAACTTCAATGTGAGCCAGATCGTGTTTTCCGCGGAAGACATAAACAAGATCCTCATACCGTCAGGAATCACCCGCATCGAGGACCAGGTAATCGCATACGCCCTGAAGTACTGGAATAAAGCGTCGGACCCGTCCTTTGAAAAAATAATTGTACTGTACAGCAAGAAATACCATACGCAGCATGCCGACATTTATCAGGCGGTAAAAAACGGGCGGGATCATGCGTGGAAGGATGAAGAAATACTCAACGCGGTTCTCGCGACGGTCGTGAAAGGCTACTATTACAGCATATCCGGAGACGCCTATCTCCAGCGCACCTGGGCGCGCTACAAGCAAAATCTCGCTCCGGCGCCGGAAGCAGAGCCGCTGCCGGCTGAGACGGAGAGCCGGACTGTTCCCCGCTCGCAGAAAAGGCCTTATACCAGGAAGGCTCCTGCCAACAAACGTCGCTTGCCTTCGAAAATTTGCAAACAAGGAAAAACAGCCGCGGCCGCCGGGATCGCGCAAATCGGATCGTCGTCCCCGAAAAAAGAAATCCGCAGTACGCACGCGTATTCTAAACATCCGACGAGGAAGGGCGTCAGAAGCTTCATTCCGGAAGACAAGGCCCTGCGCAATGGATATACGCGAGCCGTGCCCGAAGCGCATCTTTCAAATTCGATAGCGGACATGATTAAAAAAATGACGGGAAAAACATACACGGTGTATAAGGAACTCTTCTTTAAGAACGTGAGACCGGCTATCCGATCGGTATTATCCGCGTCATCCAGCCGAAAAGGGCTCTTTTTCGACGCAAAGCAAAACGACGCAGAAGAGCTCGTGTATCAATTTTTATTCGCGCATTACAACGATCCGTACCAGAATTGGCAGCAGAGCAGCGAATGCAAAAAGCTGAGCGATCTCGGCTATAACATTCCCGAAATCGAACCAATCATACAATCATGGATGAAGACATCGGCGCTACAGTGACGTTCTGCCCCTGAAACTGCGCGCGAGAGTCAAACGGTCAGCGTATTCCAGATCGCCCCCGACGGGCAGACCGGATGCAAGCCTGGTGACGCTCACGTTCGAGTTTTTCAAAATTCGTTGAATATAGAGGGCCGTCGTATCGCCTTCGACGGTCGGATTGGTCGCGAGAATCACCTCGGTGACGGATTCGGCCGATATCCGGGCCAGCAGGCCCGAAAGGTTCAACTGCTCGGGCCCCATGCCGTCGAGCGGGGCGATAACGCCGCCGAGCACATGAAAAAGCCCGTTGAACTCGTGTACCGCTTCTATCGTCTGCACATCCTGAGGCTGCTCGACAATGCAAATGGTGTGCCGGTCGCGCCTGGGATCCGAGCAAACCTCGCACAGATCGTCCTCGGTATAGGCTCCGCAGATTCTGCAGGGTTTGATTCTCTCATGCAGCACCGATATGTCCCGAGCAAGCTGATCGCACAGCGACTTATCCGTTTTCAGAAGATAATGAGCGATGCGGGACGCGCTTTTTTTACCGACGCCCGGAAGCCGCGAAAAGGAATCGATAAGATCGTCGAGGGCGTTCATAAACCGGGAAAGCCCCCGGGCATTCCGGCGGCCATCGGACCGAGCTTGGCCTTGAGCAATTCTTTCACCTTATTCGAAGCGTCGGCATGGGCTGCTACGATCAAATCCTGCAGCATGGGAATGTCCCGCTGGTCCACCGCGATCGGATCGAGCTGGATGCCGGTCATGCCGAAGTGTCCGTTCAAGACGACTTTCACAATTCCGCCGCCCGCTGATCCGGTAACGGACACAGTCTCCAGTTCGGATTGAACCTTCGCGATCTGTTCCTGGATCGCTTTCGCGTTTTTCAGCATATCAAACGGATTCATTTTGTTTCTCCCATTATAGTACCTCGAAACACATGCCGAATCATTTCGACCGATGCCGGTATTTTATTTTCGCTCTCAGAGCGGGCGGTGCCGCCCCGTGTTTGATCCAAACGAATAGTCAAGGAACCTTTTTTCCCGAGCAGCCGAAAAGCCGCGTCGGCAATGTTTTTGTGTTCCTGTTCAAGGAAATTGTGCACGAACGGTTTTTCAACCGCGAACGAAATGCCTTCGCCGCTTTCGAGCCAGTCGAACGCCTGTTCTATTCCGGTTGCGATCATATTCTTCGACGCGCGGAATTCCTCGACAAGAGCAGCCTGCAAGTCGGCAAACGAAACCGACGCGTTCGTCTTCGGAGCTTCATCCTCTTGGCCGGATGCGGAATTACGCTCAGGGGCCTGTTCCGGCTGATCGCCGGCGGGATTGCGGGAGGGGAAAACATCCGGTGGTTCAGCGGAGGAATCGCGTACCGGCGAATGTTCCGGCTGTTCCCAAACCTGTCCGCGCGATGCCGTATCGGCGTTCTGCGCCGGAACTTCGGCCGGCTTCTGTTCCGTCCTCACCCCGAATCGTTGTTTGAGAGCGGCGAAGGGGTTTTCGAGAAACGCGTCCGGATCGTCTGAATCTCCGGCTGCTCCTGCCGGAGCGAGCGCGGCCGTTTTTTCCTCGCGGCTCGGGGCATCTCGTCCGGACGACGACGGGATCTGAACCGCCGCTTGTTCTTTCGTCTCGCGGACCGATTCGCTTCCCGAGAATCGGGAAGCGCGATCCGCTCCGTCAAAAGGGCCGCTGCCGCCTGAGACTAAAAGGCCTCGAGCCCTTTCCAGGGAGTTTTTCAATTCGACGGGCGACACATACGACGAAAGCCAGCACAGCCGTGAAACAGCAAGCTCGAGCTCATAACGCGGGTCCATCGAGTACCGTATGTCCCGATACAGTTGAAGCATCAGGGAGAGGGCCCGCTCTGTTTTTATTCGATCCCAGGACTCGCGGACTACCGCGGAAAACCTCTCGGGATCATGTCCCAGAAGAGAATCCCGCGTAATGCCGCTTTGCAGCAGCAGCAAAGACCGGAAATAATCTGCCAAGTCCGTAACGAACTGCTCGACGGAAACACCGCCGAAAATGATGGAATCAAGCAAGGACAAGGCCGAATCCGCGTTTCCTGATACGCATTCTTCCATCAGAGGATTGATGCGGTCCACGCCTACCAAGCCGAGTTTGTCCCGAATCTTCGCGAAGGTTATCTCCCCGTCGGAAAAAGCGGCGACCTGGTCGAACAGCGTATACGCGTCCCGGACGCTGCCTGTTGCCTCGCGCGCGACCCAAAACAGGGCTTCGTCCTCGGCTGCTAAACCTGATTCCGAAGCGGCGTCCGACAATACAGCTTTCAGCTGTTCTACCGACACAAGGCGGAAATTGAACTGCTGGCAGCGGCTCTTTATCGTCGCCGGCACTTTATGGAGTTCAGTCGTGGCGAATATGAAAATAACGTAGGGCGGAGGCTCTTCGATGGTCTTCAGCAACGCATTGAACGCGCTGGTCGAAAGCATATGCACTTCATCGATTATATATATCTTGTATTTTGAAGAATTCGGAGGAAACTGAACTTCATCCTTTATCTGGCGCACGTCGTTGACGCTCGTGTTCGAGGCGCCGTCGATTTCGATCACGTCAAGGCTCGATCCCCGGGTAATTGCCCGGCAAGAGTCGCATTCGCCGCAGGGAGTCGCGGAAGGGCCCGATTCGCAATTCAGAGCCTTGGCCAAAATACGCGCGGAACTTGTTTTACCGCATCCCCTGGGGCCTGAAAACAAATACGCATGAGCTATTTTTCCGGCCGAAATCGATTTCTGGAGGGTTGCGACCACGAATTCCTGTCCAACCAAATCTTCGAATTTCTGAGGCCGGCGGCGGGTAGCCGTTACTTCATATGCCATAACAAGCAGGATACCATAAAATAAAACCAGATGAAAGAGATTTCAGATTCTGTCCTGCTCGGAAGACTCGGCTGTTCTCGTTTTACTTGTATTATTCTATACTACATTCATAAGCGAACGGAGGAACAATGACGCAGAACATCAGACCGGCTGCTTTAAGCGACATGCCCTACTTATATGAAATCTGCCTTAAAACAGCTGCGAACGGAGGAGACGCCACAGCTCTCTATTCAGACCCATGGCTTGTCGGCCAATATTTCGCCGCGCCGTATCTCGCCAACGACCCGTCGGCATGCTTTGTAGCCGAGCTGGACGGCGTACCCCGCGGATACATCGTCGGAACAACGGATACAGCCTCGTTCGAACGCTGGATGCGCGAATCATGGCTTCCTCTCCTTAAACAAAGATATCCGCCCGCCGGAACCGAAAGCGGACTTTCGTCCATGGAACAATGGATGCGCTCCGTGCTTCACGAAGAACCGGACGGAAGCGAAGAAAAAAGCCGGCTTATTTCTGAATATCCTGCGCATCTTCATATAGATCTGTTGCCCGAACTTCAGGGGATGGGAACCGGCAAACTGCTTATCCGCACATTCATGGATGCGCTCAAAAAACGCAACAGTCCGGGACTTCATCTGAGCGTCAGCAAAAAAAACGAAAGAGCTGTCGCTTTTTACGAAAAAACAGGATTCTCGGTGATCGCCGACTATTCGAACGCGATTACGATGGGGATGCGGTTCTAATAAAACGATTCTTGACCGCAAACCAGGCGATGACACAGCATGCGAATCCGGCGCCGAGCAGAATGAGCATTTCTACGACGCCCGGATCCATCGCGCTCCAAACCGGAACGATCGCCAGCAACAGCGAATTATGAAGAACATGCATCAGAATCGAGGGAACGACAGAACCGGTTAGCCCGGCGGCCGCGCCCAGCGCCAGACCCGCGACGAAAACAACCGGAAGGCTGGCCGGAATCGGATGCAGTACAGCAAACAATAAAGATGAAAGAATCAAGGCTTTGCGGTTGCTCATCGTCCTCCGCAACGAAAAATAAAAAAAGCCCCTGAATGTAAGTTCCTCGCATATCGCGGGAAGCAGGGCGGTTAAAACGAATTTGACGGCAAATCTCTCGTATCGGGGCATCGCTCCGCTTGAAATCTCGGGAAAAAGCCGATGCACGGGAGCGAGGAGGAGGGACAACCCCAACGTTGAGGCGAACATCGCGATAAAAAGCAAAACGCAAATGCCGGCGGCGAAACCGGGTAGGCTCTTACAGACTCCGTTCTTGCCCCATGCAAAAAAAGAACGCCGTCTCGCCATAGAGTAGAAAAGCGGAACCGCAACAATGGCGAGAGAGGTCGAAGCCGACAGAAACTGCGCAGGCATATCGCCCAGAAAAAGCGGAATCAGGTAAATCGCGGAAACAATGCCGAGATATACGCCGAAGAGAGAAGATACGCTCGTTTCAGTTGTACTGTTCATCCTCAGTTTTATACCTGTTTTACGAAATAACTAACACACCCTCGGTTGACCTCATCCCTTGTCAGGTTATATTCTGTGCCCTGAATTTCCCGCTCGACGAACTCAATTCTTGTTTAGGACGCACAGAGACGCATGACAGAGATCATTTTAATTGCTTTGAGTCTTTCGATGGACGCCTTCGCGGTGTCCGTATCCTCGGCTGCATGCACAAAAAATCTCAGAAAGAAACATATGCTCCGTGCGGCTCTGGCCTTCGGCGTATTTCAAGGCGCGATGCCCCTGGCGGGATGGTTCGCCGGATACGCATTCATCGAGCGGATTTCCCGCATCGACCACTGGATAGCGTTCGGCCTCTTGTTTCTGATCGGAGGCAAGATGCTGATCGAGGCGGCCGAAGACTTCGTAAAACATCCGAATCCGGCCTGTCCGACGGACGCCGAAAAGAAAAAGCGCGATCTTTCCAGCAAAAGAGTGCTCATAGCTCTCGCCATAGCGACGAGCATCGACGCTCTCGCGGTTGGGATGAGCTTCGCCGTCATTCGGCAGCCAATCCTGCTTCCCTCCGCCGTTATCGGTTTTGTCACGGCGCTGGTCTGCGGAGCGGGTTTCATCTTCGGAAAACGCATCGGGCTGTTGTTCGGGCGGTTCGCCCAGATCGCCGGCGGGATTACGCTCATCGCCATCGGCGCGAGAATCCTCGCCGCCCACCTGCGCCTGGGCATATAGAAAAATAAGCTAAATAATAAAACGCCCCACTATATCCGACACCTTTTCGATATGGTTCTCGTTTTCGCCGGTCGCGTTCATGAAGCGTTCAACCGACTCGCGCATTTCCGCAATCTGATCCTTCGTCGAATCCGCCTTGCTGAAAATTTCGTTCGTCAGCCGCCGGAGCGCTTCTACTTCCTTCATAACCTGCCGGGCGTCGCCCTTTATGGCGGCAGAGTCGGACGTAACGTTCTTGCAGCTCGTCTTCATACCGGTAACGGTTGTAAGAACCTGGCGCGATCCGGTTTTCTGCTCGGCCATCGCGTAAGAGAGCTCCGTCACCATATTGTTTATTTCTCCGATTTTACTGTTTATCCCCGTAAAGCTTTCTGTCGACGACCTTGAGGACGCAACGATTTGTTCGATCAATCCGTGGATGCCGTCGAGCATGGTCTTGATGGACGAAGATTGGTCGAGAGACGTTGCGGCCAATTTTCTGATTTCATCCGCGACCACGGCGAACCCTTTGCCGGCGTCTCCCGCGTGGGCGGCTTCGATCGCGGCGTTCATCGCCAACAGATTCGTCTGGTCGGCGATCGCCTGAATCAGGGTGTTCGCTTCGGAAAGTCCTTCAGAATGCTGCATGATCGCCGCGATCTTCGTCGACACTTCTTCCTGTATCGTCTTGCCCTGCTCTGATTCTTCCACCAGATTGCGATAATGGTCCGAAATCCTGTTGATCGTAGAATTCACCGTTTCAATATTCGCGGTCATCTCTTCAATGGCGGAAAAAGAATCGTTGAGTTCATTCGCCTGATCAGACACCAGCGTGTCCAGCGAATCGATCCGCTTTTCAAGATCGCTTATTTCATTGAAGGTTCCGTCCGTCATCGCATCCTGCTGCTGGGCAAGTCCGCGGATTTCATCCACAGTTTCGATGAATTTACCCAGCGAATCCCGGGCGACAAGCGAGTTCTCCCGGAGAGACTGTCCGGCAATCCGCAGATGGCCGACGGCATCCCGAATTCCCCCTATTATGCCGTGCAAAGTCGACACGAACCGGTTAAAACAGCTGGCAAGATATGTAACCTCGTTTTCCTTATGCACGGGAATCTGAACCGTCAGGTTTCCGGCGCCTTGTGCGATCTCGGTCAAGGGTTCGGCGATGGCTTTCAGAGGACTGAATATCAAACGGGTTATAAAATAAATAAAAACAAGGCCGACGAGTACCGACAAAACGGTTATCAAAATCTGGATGCGGGTAAACGAATCTATTTGTGCCTTCAAGGCCGATCCGTCGTAGTCGCAGGCTACAATGCCGACTATCGATCCCGATCTGTCTTTTATCGGAGTCGCGACTGTTATCAGCCAGCCCCATCCTTCCTGATACTCCAAACCGGATTCATACACCGCCCCCGAATCGAATACAGCCTGAAACTCAGGCCCGTAGGTGCTTACATCCTCCTCCGATCCGAGCGGAGAAAAATTTTCCTCGTCGTCCGGAGTAGAGCTTCCGTCGATGATGTACAAAAAGCGATTGTCGGGCGTTCGGAACATCGAATACAGATACTGGCAATTGTACTGCGTTTTCAATTGGTGCAAAGACTCGCAGGCGGCAAGATACCCCGGATCGCTTGAATCCAGGGTCGCCGACAATCTTGAGAACAGATCCACATCGAGCAGGGCGACCGCCTTCTCGGCCAGGAAAAGCGCGTCTTTTTGGGAGACCTGCACGGTTGTCCGTATCATCGCATTCGTTGAAAGAACGCCGAGAACGACGCACAAACCGATTACAAACACGTTAAAAAGAACCAGAAATTTAAATTTAATCGTTTTAAAAATAGGAATCATCGAAAACCTCTTTATGGATTATTTTTTCTTAAAACACACATCCACCTCGAACGGACCGCTGGGAGAAGAAAAAGGAATGGCGATTACCGGCATAGTTTTGGGCCAGGCGATGCGATGGTTTTCGCCGAAAATGACGACCGGCGGCGAAATATCGATCGACGCGTGGTCTATCGCGGACGAAGCGTTTCCGGCAATGATGTTCGTCATTTCTCCGATCATCCCGTACACCGTTTCCTGTCTTTCTTCCTCGGTCTTCGTTTCAATGCCCGAGCGCTCGAGCATTTTGTCGGCTAATAACCGGGGCAGGCGAAAGCCGACCAAGCCTTGATAATCTCCGGTCAATCCGAGAATTCCCGAAATTTCCCAGCGATGCTTAAGTTCATCGCCGAGAAGATATGGTTCCCCTGCCTGGGCATCGATAGAAAACATATGAGAGAATAAATTTAATGCTGAAGACAAAAATGGATTAATAATCTTTACGTCCATGAGAACTCCTGTAAAGAAAATTGTACTACACCTTTGTCATCTTTGCCCTTTTTCCATTATTTTTTGTGCGGGAATACTCGAAAAAATACCCTTCGGGTTCTGAGGAACCGGATAAATCCAGTCGTTCATATTCAGTCCGGGCGAAAAGCAGACGATTTGGTTCTTCAGGAGAGGAAGAAATGCATGTCGCGATCGCTTTTTCATGCTCTTCGCGCGAATACCGCCTCACAAACCAGTCTGGATAGAACCCGGGCTTTCCCATCATGAGATAATCGAGCTTTAAATATTCCAGTTCAAGGCCGCTACAACGAGTCCTCAAAAATGAGGCAAGACAGGCAAAAATATCGATCGGTTTTCTCGGCAGATATAAATCCCCGTCGGGAAACCAATCGCGGACGAATCGGACAAGATCCAGAAACAGACGGAACGGACCGCCTGGATGCATCGAGGCGGCGCGGAAAAGCGCGTTCGGGGCAAAGCCGGAATTATACCAGCCGTCGAGCAGATGCTCCACGTCTTTTAAAATCAACAGTTCGCTGTACGACAAAGATCCCGATGAATACACCTCGTACGGCGGAACGCGGGACCAGGAATATTCAGGGTGCGAGACTGCGTACTCTTCCATCGGAGCCCCGGGGAGAATTTTCAGGAAACCCAGCTGCAGTTGATCAGAGCGCAAATTCCAGGCGAAGTTGAAAGACTCCTCGAACAGCGAAACGTCTTCGCCGGGCAACCCAGCGATCAGATCGACATGAACATGGATCGTTTTCGGTATTTTCCGGATGCGGTCTGCGAGAACCTCAGGCGACGAAAATCGGTTGACCCTCTTCAGAATCTCCGGGTGCGCGCTCTGTATTCCGATTTCGAACTGAATTGCGCCCTCGGGCATCGTCGAAAGCACGGCGAACGCCCGATCGTCGAGAAGTTCCGCGGCGATCTCGAAGTGAAACATCGTGCTTCCGGCATGATGATCCCTGATCCATTCCCAGATCGCGAGATACCGTTCGGGTTTTATATTGAAGGTTCTATCGACGAACTTCACCAGCGGCCATTTATTCTCTATAAAAAAACGCAAATCCTGAAACACCAGATCAAGAGAACGGAATCGGACCGATTTTTCCAGCGACGACATGCAATACGCGCAATTGAAGGGACATCCGCGAGATGATTCGTAATACACCAGTTGATGGAAGGGATCGAAGCCGTTTTCCTGTTCTCGATACGGAAAAGCAATGCTGTCCAGATTTTCCAGCGTTTGAGAGGGCGGACCCGACTCGAAGGCTGGCGAATCGGGATGCGTCGAGTTCTGCCTCCCGTTGTTTCGGAGATGAATTCCCGGCACGGCCAATAACCGTTCGCGTTCGCCCGAGCCGTTCGCATCGAGAACCTCGAGCAAGGCAGAAAACGCCAGTTCTCCTTCTCCCGACAGGATGAAATCGGATGCCGGGGATGCCGAAAACACCCGCTCGGGGGACCAGGAAACCTCAGGCCCCCCGAATCCGATGAGCGCTGCGGGCAGAAGAACCCTCGCCTCGGCTGCGAGGTCGAAAACGAAGCGGCTGTTCCAGATATACACGGAAAAAAGCAATACATCCGGCTTCTCTTCGTATATTCCCCGAAGCGCGGACGCAAGAGGCTGGTTTATATTCCATTCCCGAAACAGAACGGAAACGGATCCCTCCTGCACCGGCCGCGAATGGGCGTGAGCCCATGAGGTAAGAAGACGCACGGCGAGATTGGTTTGAATATATTTGGCGTTTATGCCTACAAGGAGAACTTTCATGCGAGGGGTAGAATAGCATCCGACGGAAAAAGGGACTAGATAAAAAAAACCTTTCCGGGAAGCCCAGGTACACTACGGCACAACTGCGAAGCTCCTACCGTTGCTTCCTTCCGGATCTGGCGGAGTTCGGAAATCGCAATTTGCATAGGACCTGGGCTATCCGGAAAGGTCCGGAAAAAAACATGGACCGCGCCTTAACAGGAACGGCCCATGCGCTTTTTTTGCGGAGAGAGAGGGATTCGAACCCTCGGTACCTTTTGGGCACACACGCCTTCCAAGCGTGCACCTTCGACCACTCGGACATCTCTCCAAAGTAACAAAACAAGCGAAGCGGAGAGAGGGGGATTCGAACCCCCGATACCTTGCGGTATAACGGTTTTCGAGACCGCCCGATTCAGCCGCTCTCGCATCTCTCCAAAAGGCGTCGCCGCCCTTCACGAAAAGTCAAAAACTTTCCCGAGTAGCACCCGATAGACAGTTTTTTTATGAGACTAAGTGGGTTCGAACCACCGGCCTTCAGATCCGCAATCTGACGCTCTATCCAGCTGAGCTATAGTCTCGCGAAATGGAAATCGTCAAAACTGACGATTTCCATTTCGCTTGGAGTTTTTTCGCATTGCAAAAAAACTCCACACGCATTTGCGCTTATCAAGCGCTGTTCATACGGAGCAGGGGGGATTCGAACCCCCGAAACCCTTTTGGGGTTTAACTCCTTAGCAGGGAGCCCGATTCGGCCACTCTCGCACCGCTCCAAGGAATCTTTCAGTAAGCATCGCCCGGTTAACGCGGCGGAGTATCAAAGCCGGAGCAGGGGGGATTCGAACCCCCGGTACCTTTCGGCACAACGGTTTTCAAGACCGCCTCCTTAAACCGCTCGGACACCGCTCCATAAAGATGCTCCTCACAGTATAGTAAAAGCATTGCGCGTGTCAAGAAGGCCTCGACGCATGAACTCCCCTCAAAATCCACTTTTTACTTGAGCAGAATCTTCCTTGGTTCTATACTCCTTCACATGGCACATTGTATAGTCCCCGAAGCAGAAGCACTTTTGGATAAGGAAATCCCGGTTTTAGACAAGGGATTCATCCGGTTGGTCGATTATCTGGGCGGAGATTCCCGCATCGTTCAGTCAGCGCGCGTTTCGTACGGAGAAGGAACCAAGACCGTCAGGGAAGACGGCGCGCTCATCGATTATCTGCTGCGGCATCAGCACACATCGCCCTTCGAACAGGTGGTACTCACCTTTCACGTAAAACTGCCGATTTTCGTCGCCCGACAGTGGATCCGCCACCGAATGGCCCGCGTCAATGAAATCTCGGGAAGATACTCGATCCTGAAAAACGACTGCTATCTGCCGGACCCGGCGGATATCGCCCTGCAAAGCTCGGACAACAAACAGGGGAGAGCCTCGGAACCAGTGGCCCGGGAAGAGGCATTGAAAATACGCGAAGAAATGAGGATTCAACAGGAAGAGGCCTTTTCCGGCTACGATTCCCTTATAGAACAGAATCTCGCGCGGGAAATCGCTCGCATAAACCTCCCTGTTTCCACCTACACCGAATGGTACTGGCAGATCGACCTGCATAATCTCTTCCATTTTTTGCGTCTCCGCTGCGACGAGCACGCGCAAAAAGAAATACGCGACTACGCGAACGCCATGCTTTCCGTCTGCCGGGCGGTCGCGCCCATGGCGACAGCATCTTTCGAGAGGCATCAAAAGAACGGCGTAAACTTTTCAGGCGAAGAAATGGTTGCGCTTCGGGCCATGCTCGAAGGACAAAAACCGGAGCTTGAAGGAAAAGCGCTCGAACGGCTCGAAGAAAAAATCCGCTCGGGAAAGCAGCTCTAAGCGAATTATTTAGCGCGCAGCGTTTTTGCGAAAAGAGCGTCGATATCCGTGCGGGCCTTCACTCCGAAGGCCGGCACGGAGCTTCCCGGCTCCAAAACCCGATACAGATGTTCCGGGTTTTTTCGGTACGCCGGGCTTTCCTTATCGTTCACCCACCAGTCAAGCACAGACAACACGCCGAACGTCGTCTCGATGAGATACGCGTTATTTCCCTTTTTCGAGTGCCTTCCGCCGCACAGGGCGTCGAGACGCACCGAGAGAGCGTTTGGAATGGCGAACTTGTAGGGCATCCAGGGATTGCCGATCCCGGGCACGGAGCTTTCAGGATCGGGGTCAGGAACGGAGAACTCGTGGATTTCGGCGGAGTATCGGGAAAGAAGCCGTTCAAGGCGGCGAACTCGAACGTAAAAGGGCGGAATCCGGTCGTCTTTCTGCAATCGGCTCGATCCGTACATTCTGATGTCGAAATACGGCAAAAACATATTCTTAATCAGCGAATACATATTGGATAACAGTTTTCGTCCGTAGGGAGACTTGCCGAAATCAGGCTGCGTATAAATTTGGTGCGTAAAGGATTTTAAATCGACGCTGAATTGCTTATCGAAGATGCTTTCCTGATACAAAATCCAATCGTCGAGAATCGTATTAATGTCTTCTATATCGTCGACGGCCGATTCCGGTTCAAGGCGTTCGAATTTAATCAGGCGCAAGCCCTGAAACAGTTCCTCGAGAATCCAGAAGAGTATCATGGCGAAATGCAACGGATTATCCGGAGCCAACTGAATAAAAGCATCCTGAAATTCCAGCATCGAAAGAAAATACGGACAAAAATCGGGATAGTTCTCCAGATTGTTCCAGCCGGCCTCGGGAAACAGGCGTTCAAGCAAATGCAAACCTTTTTGGACTTCTTCGGGAATCTCAGGAGGCCGCTCTTCCTCGACATCTGCCGCTGCGGTTCCGGAAGAAGCATACACGATTTCCGGTTCGTTGCCGCGCTGGATCAACACCTCGGAGGGGGACACATCGAGCCAGGAAAGAACCTTCGAACCATGGGCATAAAAAAGCTGTTGGAAGGAAAGATATTCAGGCGAAACGTACCGCAGCACCAGGGGATAGAGGCCGGGAATCACCTTGTCCAGAATGTAGTACCACTCTTCCGTTGCCGAGGAAACCTGGCGCCGCAGGCCGTCGGGATCGGAAGGAACGAAGTCGTTAATCAGGCAGGCGTAGGCGTTTTTATATTTGCGGGTTATCGCCGGACCGCCGAGATAGCAGCCCTTGATTAAAAAACGGAAAAGGGTTTTCACGAAGGGAGCGACCTCGGGAATCGTTGCTTCGGAAGCGCGATGCTGCAGATCTACCAGCAGCCGTGTCATGGCAGGAACATCCATTGAAGCGGTAAGAACAAGCAGGCCGGAGGCTATCGGATCGGCCTTGGCCAGAGACTGAATAAAATCGTCTTTTCTATCGAGCGGGAGCATCTTTCTGGTAGAAGTTACGCATTGCTGAATATGACCGATGTAATCGTTCAAGGTATACAGAAGGAAATCCGGATTGACTTTATCGGTCCTGTCCGGCTTCAGGAAATTAACCGGCGCCTTGATTCGATATTGGCGATCGGACAACAGCTGATTCATCGCCTGAAGTTCTTTATCTGTCTGCGTCGCCAGCAAAATCGAGCCTGTCTTTACATCCATGATATCATCCTTAAATACGCAACAAAACCTTTTTTCCGATGCCGGGAAAGTTTTTTAATACGACTCGCTCCCCCTCGCCGGTCAACAGCACCCCGTCGAACGCGCCGTACACCGTATGATACATCGTGCGCACGATCAGAGCGCTCAACGCGCGGGAGCTGTCCGATATCGGGGTAAACACCAAATCGATCATGCTTTCCGTGTCCTGGATAATCCAATCGCCTGTAACGCCCCAGGGACGCGTAATTTTAACCGGAGGAAGAGGCCACGCCCTGCCGTCGATAAAAAGAACATTGTCGTTATACCGATAATCGTCGCGCGAAAGCGAATTCGCAAGATGAAACGAAACCAGCTTGCCGTTAATCCGCCCCATTCCGACGAGGGTGCTGCTTTTAGACCGCAGCGGCAGATAGGTTTTCCGGACATCGAAAAAACCGACTCCCTGATCCGCTGAAATCTGCCGGTCGTCGTAGCCGGTGCTTATCCACCCATGGAGAGGGCCGGTCGCCATATACGAACCCTGGCAGCGCCTGCGCACTTCGTAGGGAACCAGAAACGAGCACTCTCCGCCTTCATGTTCAGAAGGATTCATTTCCAGGCGGCCCTCGCACGGAGGACGAACGCTGTCTCCCAGAAAATCGAAATCGACATGGATGAGGCTTTTTTGCATGCGGGAATGGATCCGGACGTATCTGCGATGGGACCGGCAGGCGGTAACGCCGTTTAAAAAGCTGCGGGGGATGCGGGTCAAACCCGGCGGAATTATGCGCCGGTACGCGATTCGCCTTCCGGTTTTCCGGTTCCAGAGCGTCGTTTCCATGAAACCGAAGAAGCTGGAGTTGAATATCTCGATCTCGCCGATGTTTTCAGAATCGCAAAAGAGGAAACGGAGAGTTTCCATGATCCGGAGATTGGTAAATGATACAGGCAGGGGTAAATCCCCGAAAGGACGCTTCATGCCGCGGATATCAAAATGGCCGAATGCGCCGTTGAACGATCCGAAACACGCTTTTCCGTTTTTTACCGGATAGTCAGGAGCAGGCCCCATCTCTCGTGTATACAATGAACACCTCGAATCTCGATTATACCATAACTCCCGACTTGCGGAACAGTTCCAATGCGTCTATCCTTTCTATATGAGCATATACTTTTATTCCCTCGGGGCGGCAGAAGAGGTAACAGGATCTAAGCACATCATCGAGGTCGACGGACGGATGATTCTCGTCGATTGCGGCGCATTCCAGGGCCGAAGGGCCGAGGCAGACGAAAAAAACCGCAATTTCGAGGTTCCGGCCGATAAAATGGACGCGGTCGTACTCACCCACGCGCACTATGACCATTGCGGACTCCTCCCCCTGCTCGGACTAAAAGGCTTTAACGGCAATATCTACGCTACGCCGGCTACAAGGGACCTTGCTAACATCATCATGATGGACTCGGCGCGCATTCAAGCCCGCGACGCGGAATACCTGCAAAAGCAGGCGAGAAAGCACGGCCAGGAATTTTCCTGGCGCCCGTTATACAACGAACAGGACGCGATAAACACGACAAACCAGATCATCACCATCTCCTACAGAAGGCCGACGTGGATCACGCCCAATATACTGCTTGAATTCTTCGACGCAGGCCACATCCTCGGCTCCGCCATGGCTCTCATTACCGTAACAGACGGCGAAGGAAACACGAAAAAGATCGCCTGCACCGGCGATCTGGGGAGGAAGGGAAAAGCCATCATCCGCGATCCCGAGATTCTCCCCCCGGCCGATTACATCGTGTTAGAAAGCACCTACGGCGACCGTCTGCATGAAACCACCGAGGACGCGCTTGCGAAACTGGCCGACGTGGCGACAAAGGCCATAAAAATGAACGGCAAGATCGTCATCCCCGCGTTCGCGATCGAGCGCACCCAGGAGCTGGTATATTACTTCCATGTCCTCGTCGACCGGAAGATCATCCCCGAGATTCCCATATTCGTCGATTCGCCGATGGCGGTGAACGCGACGAGCATCTTCCAGGTTCATCCGGAGTGCTACGACGAAGCGACCCATGAAGCCTTCATAAAGCATCACAAGAACCCCTTCGGCTTTAATTCGCTGAGGTTCGTCACCAGCGTCGAAGAATCGAAAAGCTTGAACGAGATGGAAGGACCGATGATAATCATCAGCGCCGACGGCATGTGCGAAGCCGGCCGCATCACCCATCATCTGGCAAATACCATCGGAGATCCCTGCAACCAGATTCTTATCGTGGGCTATATGGCCGAACATACGCTCGGAAGGCGGATTTTAAATCGCGAAATGGAAGTAAGAATATTCAATCAATGGTATAACGTACGTGCGGAGATAACCCAGATCAACGCTTTCAGCGCTCATGCAGACTATCAGGAAGCTACCGATTGGCTTCAGTCTATGGATACATCAGGCTTAAAGAGAATCTTCATGGTTCACGGAGAACCTGAAGTTCAGGTGGTTTTTAAAGATCACCTTGAGGAAAACGGGTTCAAGTCCGTTCAGATCGTCAAATACGGAGAACACTACGAATTATGAGAATCATCACCGGCTTCCATGCAATCGAAGAAGAACTGCGGGTTCTAGAGTCGAATCTTGAAGGAAAAAACTCCAAAGGGAAAAAAACGCCCCTGCCAGAGGGTCTTACAATACTGTACGCAAAGCCCGGACCCCGCGTAAAGAAAATACTTGAGCTCGCAGGAAAACTCGGAATCGCGGCGGAAGAAACCGATCCCAAAAAACTGGACGCGCTCGCCTCTGCGTTGCCGCCGCTCGCCCGCGATCACCGCGGCATCGTCTTCCAGATGGCGCATGCAGATGAAAAAGCGCCCTTGCGCCTCGAGGACGCGATAAAACAGCTTGCCGTCAAAGAAAAAGCGATTGTGATTATTCTGGACTCGATTACCGATCCGCATAATACCGGCGCGATAATCCGAAGCGCCGACCAGTTCGGGGTGGATCTCGTCATCATTCCCGAACACAGAAGCGCTACCGATTTCGAAGTGATAGCCAGAACGAGCGCGGGCGCCTCGGCCTGGGTTCCGATAGTCCTGGCTACGAACCTCGTGCGCGCCGCCGAACAACTTAAAGAAGCAGGCTTTTGGCTCTACGGCGCGGACGCGGGCGGAACGCCGCTCGGTCAGCTTGCGTTCGCCGACAAAGCCGCCGTCGTCATGGGCAGCGAGGGAAAGGGCATCGCCCAGCTGTTGTCCAAAAAATGCGATGCGATCGTTTCGATACCGACTCGCGGCCGCCTCGACAGCTTGAACGTTTCCGTGGCAGCCGGAGTAATTCTCTACGAAATTACAAGAAAATAATTAACGCGCCTTTTCGCAACCTTTTCTGTTTGACGGGAGTCTAACAACCAGAAACAGAAAAGGATGCGCCATGAATAAACTCCCGAAACCCTATCGCCTCAGCGAAGAAATTGCGAACGCCATAACGCACGGCATCGCCGCTTTTTTATCAATAGCCGGACTCGTCATACTGATAACCCGCGCCGTCCTGCATGCGCCTGAAGGCGAAACCGCGTATTACGTCACCGCGTTCAGCATCTTCGGTTTTTCGATGGTATTTCTCTACCTGATGAGCACTCTCTACCATTCGCTGTTAAAAACAAAGGCATACAGCGTATTCGAACGGCTGGACCACTCGGCTATTTACGTACTAATCGCGGGAACTTACACCGCTTACTGTCTGACGGCGCTGAGGGGAACGGTCGGATGGTGGATTTTCGGAATCATCTGGGGACTTGCCGCAGCCGGAATTTCGCTGTACGCGGTTTTCGGCTCGAAGCTCAGATACATATCGCTTTTCACCTACATCGGAATGGGATGGATAATCGTTTTCGCCGCCGATCCGCTGAAAGCAGTCGTAAGCGAGGACAGTTGGGTCCTCCTGCTTGCCGGAGGCATCGTATACACAGTCGGCGCCGGAGTATATGCGCTTAAAAAGATCAAGTGGACTCACCCGGTATGGCATCTCTTTGTAATGGGAGGAACGATCCTCCACTTCTTTTCAATACTAAAGAGTTTTTAACCCTATCTTTTGATTCCTTGCTGAAACCGGAAACGCTCAGGTTCCAGCGACCACCTTGTTCTTTCCGGTTTTCTTTCCTTCATAGAGAGCCTCGTCCGCGGCGATTATCATTTTTTCTATATTAGTTCCGGCATACGACGAAACGCCGAGGGTCACCGTAACAAAAACGCTACGGCTTCCGTCGCTAATCGGCGTATCCGCAATAACGCGCCTGATCTTCTCCGCGATGCCCTTGCCTCGAATTATGTCCGCGTTGCGGATTACCACGAGAAATTCCTCGCCGCCCCAGCGGAACAACAAATCGTCGACGCGCAAAACTCCGAGCGAACGAGCCGCGATTTCTCGCAGCACCAGATCTCCGAACACATGCCCATTAAAATCGTTAATCTTCTTAAAATCGTCGATATCGAACATTATTATGACGAAACCGATTCCATCCCGTCTATATTCATCGATGAAAGTAGAAACCCGGCTCAGCATGCTGCGCCTGTTCAACAAGCCGGTCAAGGGATCGGTTTCCGAAATGAGCTCGAGTTCCTGATGACGCTTCGAATACTCCCGGGCTTCTTTAGCCATATAGCTGAACATGGCGATGGTTCCGAACACGGACGATAAAACAAGGACAATGATAGATATCACGTACAGCTGCACAAGAGAAAATGCTTCCCCGGCGTCCTGTTGCACGACAAGAATCCAGTCCTTGCTTTCTAGCTTGGCATACGAGGCTAAAATTTGTCTCCCTGATTCCTGATCCGCGTATAGTCCCGCTTTATATATATTTTTCTGCGCGTTCTTGAAAATCGGACTATTCTCCATGCTGTGAAAGTCCTGTGTCTCTTTATCGCCGTCCAAACCTTTCAGATCTCCGAATCGGGGATGGGCAACGACGCGACCCTGCGAGTCGATCAAATAGACCTGTCCTGTTTTGCCGTACTGCAACGAAGAAACATAGAGGGACAAGGTGTCGAGAAGAATATTGCCGTAGAGGATGGCTTCAAGATTTCCCTCTTCACCCGGAATTCCGACAGACATTGAAACAGCCGGATAATCCCCCGGTTGCGACAAAAACACATCCGATACGTGAACCTCGGGAAACCCGGATCCGTTCCAAAGTGAAAACAGACGCTTCGTTTCTTGCGCCCACCTTCTCCAGTTATAGCCCATGAAATACTGCATATCGGTCAATTGTTCCTGCGCCTCATAGGGTTCGGTTAACAGGAGCTTGGTCTCTTCGGCAGTCAACAGGGCAAAAAACCGGAAACTGGGAAATTCCTGATGTATTTTGGACAAAAAGGTACGATATTCCAAAGCTTCGGCAGACGGAATGCCCTTATACCGGCTGCTTGCGCTTTTCTTTAGAAATTCGATATCCGGAAGCTGATTCGTCGCGGCCAAGCGAAGCAATGCGCTTTTATCGGCCAAAAACTCTTCGATATGCTGTTTGCCTAAATTGAGAACGATTTCCTGTTCCTGGAGATACGCTTTTTGGATGGAATAAAAAAATAATACCGGAAATACAATGCCTAACACAAAGACAAGACACACAATGAGCCACACGAGAAGAACCATTTTTTTCATCATTTTTTCAATTTTCTCAGGTATCCGGGAAGCGCCCATCTGACAAGTATAGTTCACTCATCCGCAATTGCAAAATTCAACGGCTCTTCTTGTCATGAACCGACGCTTCTGCATATACTGGTTCAATGGAAACCATGAAAAGAACCCATACTTGCGGGGATTTACGCAAAAGCGATACGGGAAAAACCGTCATTCTCAACGGCTGGATACACAGGAAGCGCGACCATGGAGGCATTTCCTTCATTAACCTCAGGGACCGCTACGGATTAACCCAGGTCGTCGTCGACTCGGACGCCGCGGCCGAACTTTCAGCGACGACGGCAGAGCTTAAAATGGAATACTGCATCGCTCTGGAAGGCGTAGTGCGCGCGCGTCCTGACACAATGGTGAATCCAGACATGGCCACAGGAGAGATCGAAGTCGCGGCGAGCAAAATCGTCATTCTCTCGGTTTCCGATACGCTTCCATTCATGATCGACGAAAAATCGAATGCGAACGAAGATTTGCGGTTAAAGTATCGATATCTCGATCTGCGCTCCGCTCACATGCAGAACCACATCGCGCTTCGCTCGAAAGTCGCTTTCGCAACCAGGCAGTATCTCACCGATCGAGGCTTCTTTGAAATAGAAACGCCGACCTTTATCGCCTCGACTCCCGAAGGCGCCCGGGATTATCTGGTTCCGTCCCGGCTATACGCGGGGAAATTCTACGCCCTGCCCCAGTCTCCGCAGCTGTACAAGCAAATTCTCATGGTTTCCGGATTCGATAAGTACTTCCAAATTGCGCGCTGCTACCGGGACGAAGACGCCCGAGGCGACAGACAGCCCGAATTTACCCAAATCGACATCGAGATGAGCTTTGTCGGAAGAGACGACGTTTTGTCCTTGATCGAAGGCATGATGGGCCACATCTTCAAGGAAACGCTCAAGGTTCAACTGCCGGCCGTTTTCAGGCGCATCTCCTACGACGACGCGATCGAACTGTACGGCACCGACAAGCCTGAACTCCGCTTTGAAATGCAAATGCAGGACGGAGCATTCCTCGCGGACCTCGGGACCTTCCAGGCGTTCAAGGACGCGATCCAGGGCGGCGGTAAAGTCAAAGCCCTCGTCGTGCCGGGCGTCGCTGAAAAATACAGCCGCAAACTGATAGAAGAACTTGAATCGACCGCTAAAATATACAAGGCGAAAGGTCTTGGATGGATGAAGGTCTCGGGAGCAGAGAAGGCCCCGGCGCTCGAGGGCGGAATTTCCAAGTTCTTCGAAGGAAAAGCGGAATCCGTCTGCGACACCCTCGGCGCGAAACCGGGAGATCTCCTTCTGTTCGTCGCCGATTCAAAGGCGAAGATCGCCTGCACGGCGCTCGGAGCCGTCAGAACAAGGCTCGGCAAGGATCTCGGGCTCTGCGAAGAAGGAAGATTCGAATTCGCCTGGATCGTGGACTTCCCCATGTTCGAGTGGAACGAAGACGAAAACAAATGGGACACCGCGCACCATATGTTCACCTGGCCCCAGGACAAATACCACGCCACGCTTGAATCCGATCCGGGCAGCGTAAAAGGCGATTTGTACGACCTCGTCCTCAACGGCTACGAACTCGCTTCCGGCTCTATCCGAATTCACGATCCCGAACTGCAAAAACGCATTTTCAAGATCGTCGGGTTCAGCGAAGAAGAAGGCCAGAAGAAGTTCGGATTCCTGACCGAAGCGTTCAAATACGGAGCGCCTCCCCACGGAGGCATCGCGCCCGGTTTGGACCGCCTGGTAATGCTCATGGCGGGAGAAACTTCCATAAAAGAAGTCATAGCGTTCCCGAAAAACAGCTTCGCGATCAGCCCGATGGACGATTGTCCGAGCGAAGTCGACCAAAAACAATTGGATGAGCTTCATCTTAAGATTGTAAAATAGAAACGGAAGACCGATACTTTCGGTATGTCCAACTTTAAATCGAATCCGGATGATTCCAACGGACCTAAAACCGTTGGAATCATGCTGGATTCAGTTGATACATTTTTTAATTCCCGCGCTATCTCGGACTTAATCGATGCATGCGAAGAGCGTTCCATCCGCCCTGTTTTCTTTTTCGGCGGATCTCTGGAAAGAAGCTCTTCTGCCGGCAGATATTCCTATGCATACAGCCTGCCGAATTCGAAATTCATCGACGCTTTAATCGTTTTTCCTCATTCAATTGCCCCGTACGACCCGATTGAAGCAGTCCGCACGCTGATAGAGCGAATCCCCGACCTTCCGGTGTACTCTTTTTTCGGCCATCTCCCTGCGATATGGAGCATCGGTCCAGAGAACTCGCGCGCAATTCAAGAAATAATTCACCACCTTCACGCCGATCATGCATATACGAAATTCGCGCTGCTCACCGGTCCAGACGCGCCGGGGACGACGTCCAGAGAGCGGCAGCTTCAAATTGAAAAGGAGCTCCACCGCATCGGAATAACGATTCCCGATGAATGGATCTTTCCCGGCACATACTCGCAACACGACGGAAAAACGACCGCGGCGCAGATATTGAAACTCGACGGCGATACGCCGGAGGTTCTTATCTGCATGAACGACCAAATGGCGATCGGCGCGGTGACGGAATTTCAAAACCACGGAATCTCCGTACCCGGCGACATCGCTGTAGTCGGATTCGACGACGTAGAAGAAAACAGCTCGCTGCCGACAAGCTTCACCAGCGTAAATTTTCCCATATGGGAAATGGTCTCCATCATGATGGACCGAGTCGTCTCCGATCTCAACGGCATCACCTCTTATTTCCCCGAGCAGATTTTTCGTCCCGCCCAGTTCATGCACCGCGAATCCTGCGGATGTTCGTCATGGTTCGATCATGCCGATCGCCAACAGGGAAATTTCACTCCGCTGGAACTTACCCGCACGCCTCAGAGAAATTTAAAGAAACTTTCGGGGTTGCGCCGGTCGTTGGAAAGCATCATAGATCAATGCCTGCAATCGGGAGACTACGGCGCCTTTACATCCTTTATGCAGGGAATAATCCAAACCCTGTCCCGTTCGGGTCACTTATCGGACTCGTTCATCGACCTGTTCTCTACCCAATGGACAAGCACCCTGCTGAAACACAACGATAAGGAATCTCAGATTCTTTTGAATTCGCTGTTTCTCGACGCGTTCCGATTGCTAATACAAACAAAACAGAAATCCTTCAGAAAAATACGCGAGCAAGATCTTGGCAGCCTCGCCTTTTATCGGGAAGGTAACGAGCTTTTAAGCAAGAAAATCACCATTAAGGACGCTGTGCGCGGAATCGGCGCGAATCTCCCGATACTGGGCATAGAAGAATGCCACCTCGTGTTCCTGAATCAGCACGACCCGAAAAAAGGAGACCTCCGGTTTTCCTTTTATGCGGGGCAATATACGGAAGTATACGAGGAGCCGTATACCCGCTTCCCGGTCGAGGAATTGCTTCCCAAACAACAGATGAAAAGCGGGAATCCCCTCGCCGCCCTTCCTCTCGCCTTCAATAATTACGTTTACGGCTATCTCGTCGTCTCGATAACCGACAAACATTTTTCCCAATTCGACATGATACAGGACCTTGTTTCCCGGATTATCGACGCCGCCATGGGAAACGAGATCCTTTCCTGCCATATAGAGACGCTTACACAAAACAATTCCACGTTGTCCCGGCTTTCGATGATCGACGAGTTCACCGGCTTATACAACCGCAGAGCCCTGGACATCACCGGAAAATCGATGTTCGACCAGGCGGTTAAGTCGAGGCAAAGCTGCTGCTTCATCTTTCTCGATATGGACGGTCTAAAAAAAATCAACGATTCATGGGGACACAAAGAAGGCGATCAGGCGATTCTCTCCCTGGCGGAAATATTGAAGGCCAGTTTTCGTGAACGCGACTTGGTTGCGCGCTACGGAGGCGACGAGTTCGTCGTTCTCATGATAAATGTGCAGGAAAACGTCGTGATTCGAACCCTGGAGCGAATTTCGGCAAAACTCGACTCTTTCAACCAAACCGGCGCATATCCGTGGACCCTTTCGGCGAGCTGGGGTTTTTCCATGCGCACTAAAGAAGACGTCGATAAAACTTTTGAATCGCTGATCGAGGAAAGCGACGCCATTTTGTATCAGCACAAGAAAAAGAAAAGATCTTCGCAGTAAAAGCTCCGTACCTCTTTTTTTCCCCGGTCATATCTTTATATACTATCGGCATGACTTTCATTCGCTCACGCTCCGAACAAAAGAATCAAAGACATCTCTTCTTGCTTTTTAGTCTTTTCGCCTTCGTACTTGCTTCTTCCTGTACGGTAAAAGAACCGATTCGAACTGAGTTCGTTCTCGGTACGGTTTGTTCAGTTCAATTGTTTGAAAAAGGAACTCCGGAGATTCACAATACAATCTTCTCGAGATTGCGCGAGCTTGAATTGATTTTCAGCGCGAATAGAGACGATTCCCTCCTTATGAAAATCAACAAAGCTGCAGGTTCGGAGGCGGTTCAGGCGCCTGAAGAAATTCATACCGTCTTAACCGAAGCGCTCCGAATAAGCTCCCTTACCGACGGAGCCTTCGATCCGACCATAGGACCGCTGGTGAAAGCGTGGAATATCGGCACAGACTATGCGGCAGTCCCGGATGAATCGGATCGGCTTGAGGCCTTGAAACTGATCGACTATCGAAAGGTTTCAATATCCGGAGACGCTGTTACGCTGGAAGAACCCGGAATGAGGTTAGACCTGGGAGGAATCGCGAAAGGGTATGCGGCTGATGAAATCGTAAAACTTTTAAAAAAATACGGAATACAGCGGGCGATCATCGATCTCGGCGGAAACGTATATGCGTACGGCAAAAAAGCAAAAAACCAGAAATGGACGATCGGAATCCGCGATCCTGAAGAATCCGAAGGCGATCCGGTTCTCTCGATACCGGTGGAGAACCAATCCGTCGTAACCTCGGGCGTATACGAGCGCAATTTTCTTTCGAACGGCATTCTCTATCATCATATTCTCGACAAGAAAACAGGCTTCCCCGCCGACACCGGTTTAATATCAGTCACAATCGTATCGGAAAACTCGATGATGGCGGACGCTCTTTCCACGTCGGTGTTTCTCCTGGGAGCTGAAAAAGGGCTTGAATTGTTGAACGGAGCCGATAATACGGAAGGAATTCTCATCACTAAAGACAGAAAAGTTCTCATAACGCCGGGCTTGAAATCGCTCGTTAGGGTTCTCGACGAGCGATTCCAACCGGAATAAGACGCGTCTACACTATTACAACGGAATTGTCAGCGTTTCCGAAGTTGGAGGGCATATATTTGTCGGCTGCCCAATCGTTTTCCCAGCGAATGTCGTCCATCAAATAGCGGAATTGATACTCGTTACCCTGTTCAAGAGCAACAGTGATGGAATACAAGCCTTCTTTGTTCAAAGACAACACATGGGCTTTTGTATCCCAGCTATTAAAATCGCCGACCAACGCGACTTTTTTCACCCCCATTGTCGCTTCCGCAGGCAATTCGAAGGTCACCTTGCAGGTTTTGCCCTTCTTCGGGTACGCCTTATATAACGCCATAAATATCTCCTTCTTCTGGCATTTATTGATGAACTTGTGTATATTTTCAGCGTAATCATATTTTTTCTATATTGCAAGGGAGACCGGCTATGAATAACGCACGACATCTATTTACCTCGGAATCGGTGGGAGAAGGACATCCCGATAAACTGTGCGATCAGGTGTCGGACGCGATTCTCGACGCCTGTCTCCGCGACGATCCTACGAGCCATGTCGCCTGCGAAACCTTCGCGTCGACGGCGCTCGTCCTGGTCGGCGGGGAAATTACAACGAACACCTACGTCGACGTACAAAAAATCGCCCGCGATATTGCCCGTGAAATCGGCTACACGGATTCTGACTACGGCCTCGACTGCGATTCGATGGCGGTAATGGACATGATCCACTCTCAATCTCCCGATATTAATCAGGGCGTAGCAGGATCCGGGCTCGAAGAATACAAAGGCCAGCAGGGCGCCGGAGACCAGGGAATGATGTTCGGCTTCGCGTGCACCGAGACGCCCGAGCTCATGCCCGCGCCCATAATGTACTCTCACGCGCTTCTCCACAAAGCGACGCTTCTTCGGAAAAGCAAGCAAATCCCCTGGCTCAGGCCGGACGCGAAAAGCCAGGTTACGGTAGAATACGACGGCCACAAACCGATTCGGGTCGATACAGTCGTCATTTCCCACCAGCATGATCCGGATGTTTCGCATGCGACAATCAAAGAAGCGATGATCGAAGAAGTTATCCGGCCGGTTCTCGGATCCACCGGTTTACTGGACGCGGATACTAAATTCTTCATCAACCCGACCGGACGCTTCGTCATAGGCGGGCCCTTCGGCGATACCGGCTTGACCGGACGAAAAATCATCGTGGACACCTACGGCGGCATGGGACGGCACGGAGGCGGAGCGTTCTCGGGAAAGGATCCGTCGAAAGTGGACAGATCCGCGGCGTATATGGCCAGATATGTCGCTAAGACCATAGTCGCGGCAGGACTTGCCGAACGGTGCGAAATACAGCTTGCGTACGCGATCGGAGTTCCCTTCCCCGTATCCATTATGGTCGATACCTTCGGCACCGGCCTCGCCGACGAAACGGCGATTACGAACGCGGTAAAAGCTGTTTTCGACCTGTCTCCCGCCGGAATAGTCAAAACGCTCGACTTGTGCAGACCTATTTATCAGGCAACAGCGGCTTACGGACATTTCGGCCGGTCCCAGTTCCCCTGGGAAAAACTCGACCGGGTGGAAGAGCTTAAAAAAGCCGTAAAATAAACGTGCCGCAAAAAACTATATTACCAAGAATCACGGCAGGGACGGTTTTATCGCTGTCCCTTCTTTTTACCTCGTGTTCCAATGTGCTCAACGTAGTAATTTCGCCTTTCGCTCCGGATTTTCTCCCGGAAGCGCACGCTGAAAACGGTAGCGTGCTCATACCTCTTTCTTTGTCGTCAGAATATGAAACAACCGATAAAGACGGAAGCTGGGAAACCGACTACGCGTGGTACGTGTACCGCTCCGAAATTTCCCCCTACCAGGGAATGGCTCTCGTCGGCAGGCTGTACCGGCCGGGAGCGCTCGGCGTTTATACAGACAGACGACACCGCCTTGCCAGCGACGAAGACGGCGATCAATATATAGCAACAACATCCAGCGATAAGGATTTCACGCTGTCCCGCCTAAATGCTTCTGGATCGGAAACAGTGCAAAATCAAAACTCAAACGCATCAAGTTACTTCATCGATGAGAATGCCCCGCGAACGACCCTATACTACCGGGTTTCCAGGGTACGCCTGCGAAAGGAAGTTACAGAACGAGAATTCACCATTTCTGATTCAAAAACAACCGTAACAGACATCGAATATTCCCTGGAACATACAGAAACGAGCGGCTGGACCGCGGCGGAAAATCAATGAAAAAAGCCTTTTTTTGCGCTTCGTCGAAGCTTGCCTTCGCCCTCGCCATATCCCTTATGAGCGGCACAGTATCAGCCGAAACCATCTCCTTCGACCCCGGCGATCTTGGCAACAGGCTCGGAAGATCGATCTCCCTCACCGAGGCCTTCCTTCCCCGCTACCATGGCCTTGCGGATATGCTCGGCGGCAGATCGAAAGATATGTTTCAAACCGCGAGTCTTCAGGCGATCTGGTACACGAACTACTCGATTTCTACGGATTTCGGAAGCGAGACCGGATCTCTGGGACGTGTATACGGAGATGTATTCGGCGCGAGAGTCGGGAAAAACCTCTCCCTTCTGTTCGGCGCGGGAGGATTCCGGTACGGCGTATTTCTTACCGACATATCGCTCCCCGCTCCAGCCGGAGATCCCGCAGGGAATCCCTTCGTAACAGACTTCACCGGCACTCAGTTTTTCCAGGACATTTACGCGATCGGCCTATTGATTCGTAAAGAAGTTCTTCTTACCGCCTTCGTAAATCAAAACAGGCAGTATGCTCCGGACTCGGGAGTCGTCGACATATATAAACCGGAAGTTTCCGAATTTATTTTCGGCGGTGAATTAGCACTCGGGGGAGCCCTCTCGGTAGAGTCCTTCGCCACAGAAACCGGCGCACATCTCAGAACAGAAGGAAGAATACATCCGACGCGCATCGTCTACCGCGCGATGGGGATGCCGGGGAAGGGATCTTTCGACCTTTCGACAGGGATTCGATGGATCAACGCCGGCGACGGAAAATTCACCCTTTCACGTTACACGATACCGACCGATTTCTCCTTCAAGCCCGGAAAACGGGTTGTTCTCTTTTCAGGGTTTTCTGTTGCCGGCAAAGAAATCAGGGAAGAAACAGACAGCCTTTTTCGGTACGGCTATGGAAAAGCCGGTTGGAACCTCTCGGACGAAATTCAGATCTCAGCCGGCGCTTCGTACATTGCCGACCCGCGCATGGCCTATTTTTACCAGGGAAACACGGAAGCTATCGGATACTGCGCGGAACTGCAGTTCTGTTATGAAGATCTTGTGCGTTTCTCCATCGGCGCGAGAAAAAATTGGCACCAGGACCTTGCCGACCTTATCGAGACGGTCGATCGCCCGGTTTTCTACGCTTCGCTAAACCTTCTCGTACCCACGCTTTTCTGATCACTCATCGCGAAGCTGAAAGCGCGATACAAGCCCCCTCAAGGAAACCGCCTGTGACGAAAGTTCCTCGCTCGTGGCGGCGCTCTCCTGCGAAACCGACGCGTTCGCCATAACCACCCGGGACACCTGCTGAAGGTTTTCAGTTATATCCCTTATACCGTGCGTTTGATCCGCAGAGGAATGAGCAACCTCTTCCACAAGGCCGGCGATCTCTCGCGACTTGTCCGCAATGCGCCGAAGCACCTCCGCCGTGCGGTTCGCGATATCGGATCCGGTTTTTACCGTCGCCAAAGAGGTTTCGATATAGCCTGCGCTTTCACGGGCGGCTTCGGAGCATCGTCCCGCCAAATTCCTGACCTCGTCTGCGACGACAGCAAAGCCCTTTCCGTATTTTCCGGCCCGCGCGGCCTCGACTGCAGCGTTGAGAGCCAGAATATTCGTCTGGAAGGCGATATCGTCGATCGTCTTCAATATGCCGGTGATGTTTTCAGACGACGCTTGTATTTCTTTCATGGCATTCAGCATTTCGCTCATTCTGAAATTTCCCTCCTGAGCGAATTCCTGAGCCTCGCTTGTCATGACCCGCGCGCCGGCCGCGTTCTTCTCCGTCAGATTGTTTTTCTCCGAAAGCAGTTTCACCTGGGCCGCCAGATTATCCACTGCCGTCGTCTGCTCCTGCGTACCCGCCGCGAGATCCGCGCTTCCCAGGGATACCTGATCGGCGCCCGCGGTAAATTCATCAGCCGCAAGACGGATTTCCAAAAGCGTTCTGTCGAATGTTTCCAGAATTTGATTTATCGAGCCGCTGATCTTCGCGAAATCGCCTTCGAATTCACCGTCCAGCGAAACCTGTAAATTCAAAGCGGCGGCCTCGTCCAATACCGAAACGATTTCGTTGGTATACCGGGACATTTTTTCGATTATTCCTGTTTTCTCGCCGATGTTTCGCGACTCGCGCTCTATTTCCTTCCGATTGTAATCGATGCAGTTGCCGGGAAAATTGCACCCGTTGAATATCGCGGTAACCATGTCGTCGCAGGTGTGGTATCCGCAGGCCGAACAATCGATCGACCGGTCAGCTTCCGCTTCTTTATGAAGTTCGAGCCAGATTTTCTCTTTCTCTGCGGCGTTCGGCTTCCCCAACTGCACAGTCTTTGGCGTATATTTTCTGAGAAAATCGTCCAGAACCAGGGTTTTATCGAAATATCGATACAACTCCTTTTGCTTCGTTTTCCCGAACGAAGCGCGTTCCTTCATTTTCGCGTTTCTGATTTCATTCAACGACTTATCGACATCGTCGATCTGCACGTTCTTGCAGGTGCCGGTTCCGATGTTGCATCCGTGAGAACAATTGAGAATATCCACTAGCAGAGGCACCGGTTTATTTTTCTGCACGCGGTTTTCATATTCCTGCAGATACGGATACGCGTGGCGGCTTCCTTCTACCTGGCGAACCCACACGCCGGGAACGAGAGCTTCGACGTTTTCCCGCAATCCGCCGGGACGGCTGAATAATGCGCCGAGCCAGCATCCGATATCATCGTAAGAACCATCCTGCTGCCGGGATAGATCGATTTTCTTGTTTTCGATGTATTCATAGAGTTTTTTATACGTAACATTGTACGAAACAAGTCCTTCGGTGTTCGGATCGGTAAATTCATCCGTTTTTCCTACGCACGGAGATAAAAATGCGATTTTATCGCTGTTTTTCGCGTATTTCCGCAGATACACCGCGGTGCAGAGCGTCGGACTATGTATAGGGGCCAGCGTATCGATCAGTTTCGGCTGATATTTCTCGATATAATTAACAATGGCAGGACAGGGCTGCGCTATCACGGATTGCAAATTCCGCCGCTGTATCGCTTGTAAGTAGGCCCAGGTCGTAATATCCGCGCCGAAAGATACATCGTACACAGAACGAACGCCGAGAGACTTCAAATAACCGATCATTTTTCGGTGTGTATTGAAATTTACCCGAGCCGCAGGGGCCGCGACGACAGTGATTGAAGAGCCTCTTTTCAGATCATTGAAGAAATCTTCAGTATCATCCGTATAATCCCGAGCTTTATGCGAACAGGCATCCAAACAAGCGCCGCAACGTATGCATTTTTCCTGATCTACGCGAACCCGGGTAACGCCGTCCTTGACATAAGAAATATTCGCTCCCAGCACAGGACAATTACGTATGCATTTATTGCATCCAACGCACTTTTCTTCGATAGTAAACACAACCTCGGAATTTGAAATCTTATTAGACATTTCCGCATACCGCCTGAAGAAAAGTGTTGTACCCGGAGGCGCAATTGTCAAATTTCGTTTAGTAAAACAGTAATAAAACGACACCCGCGGCCGCAGGAGTCCTGCTTGTTTTTGCGTCTCCATATCAGTAGGATGCTTTCATGTCTTTCCAGATATTTCGCTTATCAATTTCGGCAAAAGGCGGCACTTCATTACAGGAAGCCTGCCGGCAGTGCCTGACAACCAACGGAATCCCGGCGGCCGAACTTTCTAATTCCAAAGTCCGCCGGCTTGTCATAGCAGGAATGGCCTCGATCAACGGTATTCAGGAAAGACAGCCCGCCCGCCGCATGAAGGCCGGAGACCTTGTGGCCGTCAAGTTCGACTCCTCCAGATTTTTCCGCGAAAAGCAACCCGACGACATCGACTTCGAAATGACGCAAGACCGGATTCTCTTCGAAGACAGCTCAATCATAGTAGTAAACAAGCCCGCGTGCTTTCCAACCGAAGCGACTATCGTCGCAGACAGAAAACACCTTCACGCTGCGGTAAAGGAATTCCTGCACCGGCGAGACAACACCAGAAACGAACCCTATGCGGGCCTTCATCATCGTCTGGACAGGGAAACTTCAGGCGTCATTCTGTTTTCCAAAACGCGAGAAGTTAATCCGGCGATCCACGCGCTATTCCTGGAACAGCGAATACATAAAGTATATACGGCCCTTACCGTAGTTCCGGTGCGCGCCTGCGCGTACGAAAAACAAGATCGATTCGTTCTCTCGAACAACATAGACCGGATTACCCCCAAAAGTTCTGCGGGAAAGTGGGGAGTCGTTCAAACGGGGGGCGATCCTGCCGTAACCGATTTTGTCGTTCGCAACAGACGTTCCTGTTATCTTGAAGTGCAAGCCTCTCCGCTCACCGGAAGGACGCATCAAATCAGGGTGCATCTTTCTTCGGTCGGGCTCCCCCTGCTGGGAGACGTACTGTACGGAGGGCCCAAACAGTTGCAGGGAATTCCGTTCGACATAACGCGAACCATGCTTCATGCCGAAACCCTCTCCTTCCCGCATCCGCTCACCGGAGAATTGATAGAAGTTACCGCGCCGATTCCGCCTGATATGCAAAAGATACTCGACCTGCAATAAAAAAACCCGCCGAAGGCACAGGCCAGCGACGGGTTTTTAATTTAATTCCGAATACCCTATACGCCGATTAGATCACTTCTTTCATAGCAGTCATATAGGCGCGCAATACGCTTCCGATTTTTTCAACCGGATGATTGCGAATTGCATCGTTTACTTTCACGAGCTCCCGGTTCGAAACGGACGAGTCCTTGACGGAAAGTCCTTTTCCTATGACGTCGGTATCCACTTTCGCCATGAAATCCTTAAGCAGCGGGCGGCACGCGTTGTCGAAAAGGTAGCAGCCGTACTCGGCCGTATCGGAGATAACCTTGTTCATCTCGTACAGCTTCTTTCTGGCAATGAGGTTGGCGATAAGCGGAGTTTCATGGAGAGACTCGTAATACGCGCTTTCCGCCTTGATTCCTGCGTCGGTCATGGTTTCGAAGGCGAGCTCTACGCCCGCTTTCACCATTGCGACCATCAGAATGCCCTTGTCGAAGTACTCCTGCTCGCTAATTTGCACGTCTCCGGCGGGCGTTTGTTCAAACGCAGTCTTTCCGGTAAGTTCGCGCCAGGTCAGCAGGTTCTTGTCGTCCGCGGCCCAGTCTTTCATCATAGTGGACGAGAATTCGCCGGAAATGATGTCGTCCTGGTGCTTCTGGTACAGAGGCGCCATGATTGCCTTCAGCTGCCGGGACAGTTCGTTCGCCTTGATCTTTGCGGGATTGGAAAGACGATCCATCATGCCGGTGATTCCGCCCCATTTAAGGGCCTCGGTGATCGTTTCCCATCCGTACTGGATGAACTTCGATGCCCAGCCCTTGTCGATGCCGGAGGCGACCATCTTGTCGAAGCACAACAGAGAGCCGGTCTGAAGCATTCCGCAGAGGATGGTCTGCTCGCCCATCAGGTCGGATTTTACTTCCGCGACGAAGCTCGATTCAAGAACGCCCGCGCGGGAACCGCCGGTTCCGACGGCGAGAGCCTTAGCGATCGCCCATCCGCGGCCGTCCGGATCGTTCTCGGGATGAACGGCGATAAGGGTCGGAATACCGAATCCGCGCTTGTACTCGACGCGCACTTCCGATCCCGGACCCTTCGGCGCCATCATCACGACGGTAAGATCCTTGCGGATCTGCATTCCTTCTTCAACGATATTGAATCCGTGGCTGTACCAGAGAGCGGCGCCTTTTTTCATCAGCGGCATGACCGCGCCGATGACCGGAGTATGCTGCTTGTCCGGAGTCAGATTTCCGACTACGTCGGCGGAGGGAATAAGCTCCTCGTAGGTTCCGACCGTAAAACCGTTTTCAGTCGCATTTTTCCAGCTCGCTCTCTTTTCCGCGATCGCTTCCTTGCGGAGCGCATAGCTGACGTCGAGACCGGAATCCCGGAGGTTCAAACCCTGGTTCAAGCCCTGGGCGCCGCATCCGACGATTACGATTTTCTTTCCTTTCAGGGCGTTCGCGCCGTCGTTGAATTCTTCGCGGTTCATGAAACGGCAGGTGCCCAATTGCTGCAGGGCGACTCGCCACGGTATTGAATTAAAATAGTTCATTTGATTTCTCCTCGTCTTGTTATACACGTTTCATATAAATGCGTAAAGTGAAATAAAATCACTTAATTATTGAATAATATGCATCATAACGATACTATCTCGACATGGATTTCTCGGAACTGGAAACCTTCATCGCGCTGGCGGAAACGCAGAACTTCGCCAAGGCCGCTCAACAAATACACCTCAGCCCTTCCGCCGTAAGCAGGCTTATTTGCAGGCTGGAGGACGAATGCGAAGCGAGGCTGTTCGAGAGAGATACCCGCCAGGTGAGAATAACCCGGCAGGGAGAAGACTTCCTGCGATTCGCCCGCGACTGCATCGGTAAAAAAAAAGAGCTTTCTCTCAACTTCCAGGGCAACGCAACCAGGCTGCGGGGCCCCTTCGCGATATACGCCTCCGTTACCGCCTGTTATTCGATACTGCCTCCCCTGGCGGAGGCTATCACTCAAGAATATCCGGAAGCCCAGCTGTCGGTCGAAACGGGCGACCCCGCGGGCGCAGCCCAGGCTGTCAGGGAAGGACGGGCGGAGCTTGCAGTGACAGCGATTCCGGTCAACGGCTTTCCGGATTTGCTCTCGTTTTCCGTCAGAAAATCCCCGCTCGTCTTCGTCTCCGCGAAAACAGGGCCCTTCGGAAATATCAAAGCCCTGCTCGATACTCGCAATACCGAATCGTCTCTGCTGAAAACTCTTCGGACAACGCCGCTCCTCCTCCCCCGGGCCGGCCTTTCCCGGCAGCGTTTCAATGCCTGGGTGCATCGAATCCAGCAGCACGGCGAACCGTTTAGCCCGGGCATTGCGGCTGAAACCGGCGGTAACGAAGCTCTGCTCGCCCTGGCCCGCCTCGGCCTCGGCCTTGCGCTCATCCCGCATCTTGTGTTGGATAACAGCCCTTTTTCGGAAGGACTTACCATATACCAGGCTGGATCGCACTTCGGCGACTACGACATAGGCTTCATCCAGCAACCGTCAAAACTTCCGGACTCGAGAAAACAAGCGATAGCCGATCTCATTACCCGGGTCTACAATCTCGCGTAAAACCGCAACGCATACACATTTTTCCGGTTTCGCGATACAGTGCTTCTCATGAGCGAACATCCCCTGCTTTCGATTCAACACGCGTCGATTCTCCACCAGCAACAGATTTTTCTCCGCGACTTTTCCTGGACAGTGCTGCCGGGCGAAGCCTGGGTGATAACCGGGTCAAACGGCTCGGGCAAGACAACGCTGATCAATGCGATCATCGATTCCGAAAAGATGGTTCCGTCGTCTGCCGACGGTTTCTTCTCGGCCTTTTCAAAAATCACGCTTCTTTCTTTCGAAGCTGTAGCGGCCTTCATAGAAAATGAACTGAAAAACGACGACTCTGACTTCGTCGAAGGAGGCATAGATCCGGGCAGAACTCCGGCCGCGTTATTGGAGGGATGCCCGGAGGCCGAACGGTACGCCTCTATTTGCGGCATTAGCCATATACTGCATCGGGGTTTAAAGTTCCTGTCCACCGGCGAGATCAGGCGGACACTCCTGGCTCAAGCCTTGGCCGGAGCTCCTGACCTTCTCATTCTCGATGATCCGTTCGACGGACTTGACTCGGAAGGAGTCGCGACTCTATCCGCGCTGCTCGATTCGCTCATCGGATCGGCATCCTCCAGCAATAAGACAGCGTATATGATCGTCCTCGATCGCTATATCTCTGTTCCGCGATCCTGCACCCATGTCCTGGAACTTGAGGGCGGAAAAACCGTATTTTCAGGAACCCGCGAGGATTTCGAGCAGCGTCTCGCGGAAAGAACTCTTCTGGGGGCCTGCGAACCCCAAAACGCATCCTTTCCCGCCGATCTGGACGAAGAGCTGGCCGTCCTCGATACGGAAAAGACTCTTTCCGACGACACAAAGCCTTTAATCGAAATGACGCGGGTCTCCGTAGAATGGTCCGGCAGGAAAGTGTTGGATGATGTAAGCTGGACAGTGAACAAGGGCGAACACTGGATCATCAGGGGCCCGAACGGATCCGGAAAAACGACGTTGCTCGAATTAATAACCGGAGACAATCCTCAAGTGTTCAGAAACAGGGTATCCCTTTTCGGCGCCCCACGCGGATCCGGAGAAACGATCTGGGAAATCAAGGAAAAAATCGGTTTTGTGTCGCATCGGCTCCATCAGGAATACCGGCGCGTCGGAGACGTCACAGTCGAAACCGTCATCGTTTCAGGCTTTTACGACTCGATCGGATTATACGAAAGAGCTTCTACGGAAGAAAGAGAAAAAGCGGCGAGATGGCTTGAGTTGGGAAATCTGCAAAATCTGGCAAAGGAGGCGTTCAACGCTCTTTCCTACGGAGACCAGCGAAGCGTCCTCATACTCAGGGCAGCCGTTAAACTGCCGCCCCTCATCATTCTCGACGAGCCCTGCCACGGCCTGGATGAGCAGCACCGAGCACGAACCCTTTCACTCATGCAGCGAATCGCGGAAACAGGACACTCGACCCTGCTTCATGTTACCCATGATCCGGACGAATACCTGCCCTGCGAAACAAACATTCTTGAACTGCTTCCCGGCGGCGATCCGATGTACCGAATCATAACACGCTGAAATCAGCTCTTTAAGAAACCTGAAACATGATTCAGCAGCTCGCTGTATTCTTCATAGGCGGGAACGGCGGGGTATTGAGAACGTATGCTTGAGGGGGAACGGAACAGGGCTCCGCTATCCGCGGCAAAGATCATCCCCAGATCGTTATACGAATCGCCCGACGCCAACACCTTCATGTTGATCGATTGAAAGGCCTGCACCGCCTTCTTTTTGCCGTCGCTCTGTCGCAGCCTGTATCCCTGGACAAAACCGTCATCGGATATATCAAGCTCATTGCAGAAAAGAGTCGGAAATTTCAGTTTTTTCATTAAGGGCTGGGCGAACTGGGTAAAGGTATCCGAAAGAATAACAACCTGCGTTTTTTCCCTCAACTCGTCCATGAACTCTTTCGCCCCCGGCAAGGGATCCATTTTTCCAATGACATTTTGAATATCGCCCAG
Source organism: Teretinema zuelzerae (assembly GCF_021021555.1). Taxonomy (NCBI): domain Bacteria; kingdom Pseudomonadati; phylum Spirochaetota; class Spirochaetia; order Treponematales; family Treponemataceae; genus Teretinema; species Teretinema zuelzerae. The sequence goes on from NZ_JAINWA010000003.1 coordinate 1,947,254, forward strand.
TTTCAAGCCCTTGCGTTCAAGTATGTCGATGCGATACTTCATCAGCTTATCGTAGTCGGGTTCGTCCCGTGTTGTTATCCGCAATTCATCGATTCCGGTCGCCGCGGCAAATTCAATCCAAATTTCGGGAACCAATACGCCTTCCAGGTCAAGACACACAACATGCATAGGACTCTCCTCGCAGGAAGAGTAGCAAAAAAAGCCCTTCGCCTCAACAGCGTCATCCGCAAGCGAAGCATCCCGATATCCAGGACGCCTCGCTGACCAGATGCGCTTATTTAAACGTCAGCACTCTGCCTTCCAAGGGAGTAAAGGTTTTTTCTCCCGCGGGCGCTTCTACGGAGCCAAAGGGCATTTGAGCCAACAACTTCCACGAGGCCGGAACATTCCACTCTTTGCGAACGAAATCGTCGACCAGCGGATTATAATGCTGGAGCGACGCGCCCAGACCCAAGTCCTCAAGCATCGTCCACACGGCAAACTGGAGCATTCCTGAAGACTGCAGCGACCATACGGGGAAGTTATCCTGGTATAAGGGATACGATGTCATGAGAGACTCCACGACTTCCTGATCCTCGAAAAACAGAATAGTGCCTAGTCCCGCCGCGAAGCTCTGCAGCTTAGCCTCGGTCTGTCCGAACGATTCAGGCGGAACAATCTTCTTCAATACATCTCCGACAGCCTTCCAAAAAGAGTCGCTCTGTTTACCCCACAAAACGACTATCCGAGCCGACTGCGAATTAAAGGCAGAAGGAACATGCAGAATGCTTTCATGTACCGCTTTCTCCACTTCGCCCTGTGTTACCGCATCCATGCGTCCCAACGCGTAAATGCTTCTTCTGTTTTTCACTGCTTCTATAAATGAACGAGCCATAACGACCTCCTGAATTCTATTACTTGAAATGTAATTATTAACTAACAACGAGTACAGAAAAATCACCTGTGCTATACTCGTTTTCATGCTTGATCCATTGCTGATCCCCGGAACCATCTGCTCGCTATTCATTGCTTTTTTCACGCCCCAGAATAAAACCTTCCCCTTTCCCGAATCCATCGTATCCTCGGATTCTCTTGCACGCCCGTCTCAAACAGAAAACATCCCCGAATATACGAAATCAGGGTTTATTGTCGGTTGGAATGCAGAAACCAAGCAACCTGCGTGGATCGCGTACGAATTAACCCTGGAAGAAGTCTACGGATCGCAGGCGAAGCGCGAATCGGCATTCAAAGCCGACGCAGAGATAGTAACCGGCACTGCTAGTAATGAAGACTACTATAAATCAGGTTACGATCGCGGCCACCTTGCGCCGGCGGCGGATATGAAAGCTTCTCCGGAAGCGATGAAAGATTCTTTTTTATACAGCAACATCAGTCCCCAGGAACCTTCTTTTAACAGAGGAATCTGGGCCGATCTGGAAGCCATGACGCGCTATTGGGCTGTACTGGACCAATCGCTGTTAATCGCCGTAGGGCCGGTTTTTCTTTCACACGAGAGAAGAACTATCGGCCCGAATGCGATATCGGTCCCCGACGCCTTCTATCGCGTGATCGCCGATTGGTCCCTGCCCCAAAGAAAGGCGATCGCCTTTCTTATCCCGAACAAAAAACAGACAGACTCGGTATTCGCTTTCTCGACGACCGTCGATGAAATTGAAGACCTAACAGGACTCGACTTCTTCTCGTCTCTTCCTGATTTCATAGAAAACGAAATAGAGGGCGAATTAGATCCGGATCTATGGCCGGAAGAAGAATTTTCGCTTAATCGGCATCCGTATCCGGAACGGTAAACGATTACGCCCCGCCCTCGATGAGGAGAACCGCAAGCGATTGAAACAGCCGGGCCGCTCCCGCAAATTCCAGGGCCGCCTTCGCCCGCTCCTCGGCAGAATCCAAATCCACACCCTCGCAACGCGACGCCGCGGTTCGGCATAGCTCGATCATCTGCGTCATCATTCCTGATACGACGGAATCATACCAGACATCGCTTTCGGAAACTGTATCAAGGGAGTCGATCGCGGCGGAGATATCGCCAACGGATAATACCTGCTTCAGCATCCGGAATATCGAAAGAGCCGCAAGATGATGCGTACCGTATCTCCTGTTAATGGGCGGCTTGATCAGTTTGTCCTTAACGTAATTATTTACCATATTCGAGGTAAGAAGGTCGCCGCTCGCACCGATCGGCTCAAAAGGCGTTGAGCGCCCGTTAATCCAACCTAAAAGCTGCTCCATATACAAAGTCATTTCAGGAAAAGAGTCTGAACGATCCGGCAGGAAACTCTCGACTCTCCGCAAGTAGTCGGCTACATCAGATTTCATCAGGATCTCCTTATCAAGGCACATCATAAAGTTATACTTACCAGATTATATTGTACCGCAAACAAGAAGATAAGAAAACTACCGACGCAGCGATACAATGCCTTGCTTCTGAGTGATTGACCACCATTGAGGAAAACAGGAGAATCATGCCATGAACATTCAACTTCTCCACGAATCAATACTCAGCAACGCTCGCTTTTCGTTCAGCAAATCAGGAGGTCCAGGAGGACAAAACGTCAATAAGGTAAACTCAAAAGCCAGCTTGGAGATTCCCATAAGTCTTCTTCTTGGCCTAAGCGAAGAAGAACGTTCTCGCATAGAAAACAAGCTTAAACACAGAATTTCCTCAGAAGACTGCTTATTCTTGAGCATAGACGAGGACCGAAGCCAGCTTATTAACAGAGAAAGAGCTTTAGCACGCGCCGAAGAATTACTTGTCCAGGCAGCGCATATTCCGAAAAAGAGAAAAGCCACGAAACCGACCAGGGGATCAGTCCTCGACCGTCTTAAAACTAAAAAGCAAAAGGGTTCTATTAAGGACCTCCGTAGAAAGCCTATCACTGACTAAAGTCCTTTTGTTCCACGTGAAACATTTAGATTCGCGTTCATAAGGCGCATTAAATCGTGCCAAATGTTCCACGTGAAACAAACAACCTTTATAACCCTGCTATTAACAATCCGCTACTATTATTTGTTCCACGTGAAACAAATAAAAGATCTTTGCTGGGATTTATTAACAGGAAATTCTGTTTACAACAGATATCATTGAAAAAAGCCGTAGACACAAAAAAAGCTGCCGGATTTCTCCGGCAGCCGCATGATGGACTTCTGTCTTCCCCAAAACAGAAAAAATGAATTATGTAAAACAATACCTTTTGCCCATAGTTGTCATTAGCTTCGCTCCGTGCGTTTTAGAAAGGGCATACACAGTTAGATCCTCGGTCGATATGGTTTTGCCCTTTTTCTGTAAAACATGTCGGACATCGGCCATAAGCTTCAGCGTTGCAAGCTCTGGAAAGAGCACGCGAACAGTAAGAAGAAACTGATCAATAAGAAGACTGTTTCCTTCGACATCGGAAGATCTTTTTGCGTGTCTATACAGTTCTTCAACAGTGATAGAAGCTATGCATACTTCTTTAATGCTACCCTTTAGAATATCCTCAGGAGTTATTTTTCCAAAAAAAAGGGATAAGCAAATATCGGTATCCAATAAAATCATGACAGTCCTTCTCTATTGCGTATCTGTTCGGTAATAACCTGCGATACGGATCTTTCATCGACCCAGGCCCCGAACAGATTTTTCCACAACAGCGCCCGAACTTCCGGAGAGCTTACCTTCTTGGCGCCGGTCTCGGCTTCGGCGAATTCTTGCATAGCCTTTTCCTCCACCAACGCGCAAAGGCCTGCTTCAAGAGTTATCAATAATTCGCTGTTCAAGCTTCGCCGTTCTTTGGCCGCAAGAATTCTAATTTTTTTGAGGATTTCAGTTGGAATATTTCGTACTGTGATATTAACCATTTTATAACCGTTATCGTTATAATACAGTTACTTCTACTGAGCGGTCAATCGAAGAAGGATAAAAAAAAACCGTTTGACAGATCCGGTTGCTACCGGCCTGTCAAACGGTCCTCCTTTATTTAAACGGTCCTTTCTAAACCGTTTACTTACTCTTCGTTTGAATCCTCTGAGGATTCAGCGTCGGCGTCCTGAACTTCATCATCGGATTCAGAATCGTCTTGAGCATCGCTTACAGTAAGCGCGACATCGTCCGATCCGTCAAGATCCAGTTCGCCGGCGATTTGAATCTCGCCTGACGATTCTTTATCCGCGTTCTGTTCGGTATCTCCCGTAGCGACGGTATCGATGCCGATCAAGGTGTCGGGCCGTTCGATATTCAAAATGCGAACGCCCTGAGCCGCTCTACCCATAAGACCGATAGTAGAAGCCTTCACGCGCAGCGTCTTTCCCTGACCGGTAATGCACACCACTTCGTCGATATCGCATACGGTGATCAGGCCGACGATTTCCCCGGTTTTCTCGGAGATCGTATAAATCTTCTGGCCGCCGGTCGCTCGTCCGTGCGGAGAGAATTCAGAGAACTTAACGCGCTTGCCGTATCCGCATTCAGACATCACAAGCATGCACCGTTCGTTATCGACGCGAAGCGCGCCGGCCAGCTCGTCGCCTCCCGAGAGGCGGATCCCGGTAACTCCGCGTGACGCGCGTCCGAGAACCCGAAGATCCGTTTCATTGATGCGGAGCGCCTGGCCCTGGCGGGTGATAAGCATCACCTCGTCTGAACCGCTGGTCAAAATCGCGCTCACCAGGCGATCGCCTTCGTCGAGCTTTATAGCAATGATTCCGCGCGTTTTTGCGTTCTGGAAGTCGCTTGTCTTAACCTTCTTGGCGACTCCGCTCGCGGTAGCCATTAACAGATACTCGGTATCGCTGAAATCCTTCAGGGTTACTACTCCGGTGATTTCTTCATCGGACGTTACCGTCAGCAGCGATTTGATATGGGTGCCGCGGCTGGTTCTGCTGGCTTCCGGTATTTCATGAATCTTCAACCAATAGGCCTTTCCTATACTGGTTATGAAAACTACATGATCGTGTGTTGATGCAGTGAAAATCTGGTTAACGAAATCATCTTCGGCAAGCTTGGCGCTGTTAGATCCCTTTCCTCCCCTGTTCTGGCTTTTATAGGAAGAAGCAGGCACGCGCTTGATATATCCGAGATTGGAGATGAGAAGAACCATCTCTTCGTTCTGGATCAGATCCTCGATGTTGATCTCTTCGACTTCGTCGGCGACGATATCGGTTCTGCGCTTGTCTCCGTACTTTTCCGCCAACAGCTGGGCTTCGGATTTAATCAGGGCCATGAGCTTTGCGGGGCTGGCGAGGAGTTCTTTGTAATACTCGATAAGGGCTTCGATTTCCTTCAATTCCTGCTCGAGTTTTTCAATTTCGAGGCTGGTAAGCTTTCCAAGCCGCATATCGACGATGGCTTGAGACTGGGGATCCGAAAACTGGAAGCGCTCCATAAGAGCGGCTTTCGCCGTATCGATGTTTCGCGACTTTTTGATTATTGCGATGACTTCGTCGATATTGTTGAGTGCGATGACGAGTCCGCGCAATATATGCGCCCGCTCTTCGGCTTTTTTCAGATCATAGCGGGTTCGCCTGGTTACTACGTCGACCCGGTGCTCGACATAGTATTTAATCATCTGCTTGAGCGTAAGCGTTTCCGGCCGGCCCTTAACCAGGGCGAGATTTATTACGCCGAAGGACGACTGCAGCGACGTATGGGAGAAAAGCTGATTTAAGACAACCTTGGCGATTGAACCGCGCTTCAGTTCAATGACGATGCGCATTCCGTCGCGGTCGGATTCGTCCCTGATTTCGGAAATTCCGTCGATAACCTTATCCCGGACAAGCTCCGCGATGCGGGTTATCAAGGTAGCCTTATTAACCGCATACGGGATTTCGGTAAAAATGATGGTTTCTTTTCCGCGCTTGTCCACTTCGAGGGTAAAGCGTCCGCGGACAATGATTTTGCCCCGGCCGGTTTTATACGCCTGGCGGATTCCCTTCTTGCCGAAAATGAGTCCGCCGGTCGGAAAATCGGGGCCCTTCATATGCTTCATCAAATCTTCGATCGTGCATTCGGGGTTGTCTATGTATTCGGAAACGGCGCCGATGATTTCATTCAAATTGTGAGGAGGCATGTTCGTCGCCATGCCGACGGCGATTCCGCTCGCTCCGTTCGCCAAAAGAAACGGAAAAGCTCCGGGGAGAACCAAGGGCTCCTTCATCGAGTCGTCGTAGTTCGGACCGAAATCGACGGTTTCTTTTTTAATATCTTCTATTATAGCTTCTGCTACTTTCGCAAGGCGGCTTTCGGTATAACGCATAGCCGCGGGAGGATCGCCGTCGACGGAACCGAAGTTTCCCTGTCCCTGTATAACCGGATATCGCAGCGAAAAATCCTGGGCGAGACGCACCAAGGCGTCGTAAATAGACTGATCTCCGTGAGGATGGTATTTACCCAGAACATCTCCGACGATGCGTCCGCACTTCTTAAAAGGAGTGTTGGCGCGAATACCCATTTCTTCCATTGAATACAAAATTCTGCGATGCACGGGCTTTAAACCGTCGCGTACATCGGGCAACGCTCTGCTGACGATGACTGACATCGCGTAATTAAGGTATGCGGTCTTTACTTCATCCTCAATGGAAATAGATATAAGTTTACCACCGGGAAGAGGCGTGTTTGTATCACTCATGGAAATTCAACTCCTCGTTATACGTCCAGGTTCGAAACGTATACAGCATTTTCTTCAATAAATTTACGACGCGGTTCAACCTGGTCTCCCATCAATGTAGACAGGGTTCTGTCCGCCTCAACCGCGTCGTTAAGGGTTACTCTCATCATCATGCGGGATTCCGGATTCATGGTTGTTTCCCATAGCTGATCCGGATTCATCTCGCCGAGTCCCTTATATCGCTGGATATTTATCTTTTCAGGATCTTTATCGATGGTCTTCATGATCTTTTCTTTTTCAGCATCGTCGTATGCGTACTGAACTTTCTTATCCCAGCTTATCTTGTACAGAGGAGGCATGGCGAGATACACATAGCCGTCCTTAACCAGATCAAACATATATCTATAGAAGAAAGTCAATAAAAGCGTGCGGATGTGCGATCCGTCGACGTCGGCGTCGGCCATGATGATGATCTTGTGGTATCGAAGCTTTTCGGTATTGAACGTTTCTCCGATTCCCGCCCCGAGACTTGCGATAACCGGTTGCAGCTTATCGTTACCGATAACCTTGTCGATGCGGGTTTTCTCGACATTGAGCATCTTGCCCCACAAGGGAAGAATGGCCTGAAAGCGGCGGTTTCTGCCCATTTTTGCCGATCCGCCTGCAGAGTCTCCCTCTACGATGTAAATTTCGCACTGGCTGGGATCTTTCTCGGAACAGTCAGCCAGCTTTCCCGGCAAACCGGTCGAATCAAGAGCGCTTTTCCTTCGGGTTGCGTCTCGAGCCTGCCGGGCCGCAATGCGCGCCTTGGCGGCCAATACGCTTTTTTCAAGAATTTTATTGATAACATCGGGATTCTGCTCAAGATATAAAGTGAGCTGATCGTTTACAAAGCTTTCGACTATGCCGCGCACTTCGGAGTTACCGAGCTTCGTCTTTGTCTGTCCTTCGAATTGAGGTTCGGGAACCTTTACGGAAAGAACAGCGGTCAAACCTTCGCGTACGTCTTCTCCGGAAAGAGTTTCTTCCATCTTCTTCATCAATTTGGAGTTCTTCAGGAACTCGTTCAGAACCCTGGTAAGAGCGCTCCTGAATCCGACGAGGTGCGTTCCGCCCTCGCGGGTATTGATGTCGTTAACGAAGCTGAACATGATTTCACTGTAGGAGTCGTTATACTGAAGAGCGATTTCTACGATGATATCGTCTCTTTCTCCCGAAATATACACCGGCTCGTGATGCAGGACATTCTTGCTTTCATTAAGGTAGCTGACGAAAGAGCGTATGCCGCCTTCAAAGCTGAAAACAACCTCTTTCGGAGTCGTAAGGCGCTCGTCTCGCAATACGATTTTAATGCCGCTGTTCAAAAAGGCAAGTTCGCGGATGCGGTTGGCGAGGACATCGAAATTATACGTGGTTGTTTCTGTGAAAACAGTCGGATCGGCCTGCCAGCGGATCGTCGTTCCGCGTTTATCGGTTTCGCCCAATTGTTTAACCGGGGCGATTGTATTTCCTGTTTCAAACTTGATGTAATGATCGAATCCATCGCGGGATACGAAGGCTTCCATCCATGTCGACAACGCGTTTACGACGGAAACGCCTACTCCGTGAAGTCCTCCGGAAACCTTATACGAACCCTTGTCGAATTTACCGCCCGCGTGAAGCCTGGTAAGAACCAACTCAAGCGCGCTGACTCCTTCCGCAGGATGAATATCGACAGGAATTCCGCGTCCGTTGTCTTCGACTCTGACAATATCGTTTTTTTCGAGAACCACAAGTATCGTATCGCAATGTCCGGCCATGGCCTCGTCGATGCAGTTATCGACTACCTCGTACACGAGGTGATGAAGTCCGTCGGGACCGGTTGAGCCGATATACATGCCGGGGCGCTTTCGTACAGCTTCAAGACCCTTTAATACTGTTATATTATTGGCTGAATAGGAAGGAGAAGTCATTCTGTATCCTTATATGGTAGAAACAATTAATCGTTATAATACCGTCATTGTCAAAAAAAGTAAAGAAGGAGTATAATGCCCCACTATGGGTAGCTGGGATTATAGTATATTTTGGAAAGAAGCATTGAATCAATTCAAATCCGAATTGACGGAACAAGAATTCAGCATGTGGTTTAATATTGAATACGAGACTTCGGGAGAATCATCCCTTCTCGTATCGGTCCCCTCTGCCTTTTACAGAGATCAAGTAAAGCAAAGATATCAAAACCGGATCGAAGCCAAACTTTTTGAACTATCGGGACAGCACATCGATGTAGAATTCGAGGTTAAGCCGCGCAAAAGAGAAGAATCTCCCGCAGCGAACAAACCTGTGCAAAGAAACGAATCGACGTTTGAAGTACAGCGCTCAACGTATTCTCAGCCCCACAGGGCGGCGCCTGTTCAGGAAGCTCCAAGGGAAACACACCCTCAGCTCAGGAAGGATTATACCTTCGACAGCTTCGTAATAGGCGAAAACAATTCCTTCGCCGCGAACGCGGCTATAGCCATCGCAAAAAACCCGGGAACCTTATACAACCCCTGTCTTATTTACGGCGGAGTTGGTTTGGGTAAAACGCATCTTATGCAGGCGATAGGAAATATGGCCTGGAAAGAAAGAGACTGTAAAATCATTTATATCACCGCAGAAAATTTCACCAATGAGTTCGTTGAATCGATAAAAAACAATAAAACGCAGGATTTCAAGAATAAGTATCGTAAGACTGACATGCTGTTAATCGACGATATTCACTTTCTGCAAAAGAAAAACGAAACGCAGGAAGAGCTTTTTCATACATTCAACGCCTTATACGACGCAAGCAAACAGATTATATTCACCTGCGACCGCCCGGTTTCCGAACTCAAGAATCTGTCGGAACGATTGAGATCTCGATTTGAACGCGGTTTGAATGTAGATCTGCTTCCTCCAAACTATGAAACCCGCTGCGCGATTCTCGCTAAGAAAATCGAAGCACGCGGAACTTTGATTCCTTCGGAAGTCATCAATTTGGTCGCCAAAAACATATCATCCAACGTCCGCGATCTGGAAGCGTCCTTGACCAAATTGATTGCGTACGCTGAGTTGACCAAAAAACCCGTCACTCTTGAATCCGCCCAACAGCAATTAAGAGACTCGTTCGGCGCCCCAAAACAGAATAATGTAACGATTGATACCATTCAAAAAGTAGTAGCTGAATACTTTTCCCTGTCTTCGACAGATATAAAGGGGAAAAAAAGAACAAAAGCGGTTTCGTTTCCCCGCCAGCTTGCTATGTATATTGCCAGGGAGATAACCGAATATTCCACAACTGAGCTTGGCATGGAATTCGGAGGAAGAGACCATACCACTGTAATGCACGGCTGCCAAAAATCGAAGAAAGATTGAAAGCAGAGCCTTCTTTAGAAACCACGATCAATAAATTGAATAAAATGATCAAGGATTATAACAGCTGAGATTATTGTTTTTTTCTTGTGTATTTTATGCTACTATGTTGTGAAAAGATCGTGTACAACCGACGATCCTGTTGATTTGTGGATAACTATGCAACTGTAAGGCTTGCCTTTAAATGAATAACAAATGCTTATATCAAAACGAGATAAGCCTCTTATTAAGAATTTAACAGGCATTACTACTATTACTATTATTATTTATATATATGTATATATAGAGAACGATATTCGGAGGAATTATGAAATTTAGCTTTGACAGGGATTCATTATTAAAGGAAATAGTAATTGCTCAAGAAATTATCGCGACTAAAAACGCTATATCGATATTATCAAATGTGTTGTTGGAAGCACAAAACGGATCTCTCATAATCAGGGCGACTGATATTAAAGTTCATTTTGAAACTCGAATTCCCGTGGATGTCCAGGAAGCCGGTTCAACTACGGTATTCTGCGACAAATTCATGAGCATTCTTTCATCTCTTCCTTCCGGCGAAATCGAATTTGAACAAAACGACATCAAGATCAACATCAAGCCCGTCACCAAAAAAGCTAAATTTCAATTAAAAAGCATAACAAGCGATAAGTTTCCTGAAACGACTTCTTCCGAAGGAATCAGTTTTTTCGACGTTCCGGTGAAAGAATTCAAGGAAATGATAAATCAAACGGTTTTTTCCGTTTCTGACGATGAAACGCGTTATTTCATGAACGGCGTTTTCATGGAAAAGAAAAACGATGAACTGTTGTTAGTAGCTACTGACGGACGCCGTCTGGCATATATTTCCAAGAACTTCGGATTTTCGCTGCCTGATTTCAAGGGAATCATTATTCCTCCGAAAATCTTATCGATCATCAATAAGCGCGCTACCGACGAAGGTCCGATAGCCATCGGCGTAGGTGAAAAGAATATTTTCTTCCGGTTTGCTAATTACGAATTTTCTTCCGTTCTCATAGAGGGACAGTTTCCCAACTATAACAGGGTAATTCCTGAATCCCAATCCAGTTCATTCAGCGTCGACAGCAAGGATTTATTGGAAGCGTTGAAACGTGTCGCTTTGCTTGTTGAGCAGAAATCCAGAAGAATCTATCTCAACGTCGGACCGGGAACTCTAACAATCAGTTCGCAGGAAACAGAAATCGGAACCGCCCGCGAAGAAATTCCCTGCAGATACGACGGAGAAGAACTGACTATAGCGTTGAATTATTTATATGTTGAAGAGCCGGTCAAAGTTATCGGAACGGAACGGGTAACCTTCGAGTTTACCGAAGCTATGAAGGCCATAACGATTAAAGCCGATCCGGATAAAGACTTTTTCCATATCGTTATGCCGATGCAGATGGAATAGCAGATTACAAGTGCCCTTTCTTTCTGTTAGTTATACGTCCTTTCGAAATATTGCCGATACAACAATAGACCTCCTTTCGAAGGAGGTCTATTTTATTGGCGATAACGGACAGGGTAAAAGCAATATTCTCGAAAGCTTGTACATGGCATCGTATGGATCATCCTTTAGAACGAGGGACGATAGCGAAATTGTTAGAACAGGCAATTCCCAGTATGGAATACGCGCGATTTTTCGGGATCAAAAAGAACGGACGAATACGATTCATGTATCATGGAAAGACGGAAAAAAAAGAATTGAAAAAAACGCAAAACAGATAATAGACCGTAAAGAACTGGTAGATACCGTTCCCTGCGTGCTTTTTTGCCACGACGATCTGGATTTTGCCATCGGCACGCCGGAACGCAAGAGGTTTTTCATAGACCAGTCTTTGTCGATGTACGACAGTTCTTATATCGACATACATCGGCAATACAAAAAAATACTGAAAAGCAGAAACTGTCTGTTGAAAGATAAAAAAGCCGATTTGCTTGACGTTTTGGATGTTCAGCTGGCTCAAACCGGATTGCAGGTGATTCAAAAACGGCGAAAAACAATAGCCAATTTCAACCAGGTTTTTGCTCGACTATATCAGGAAGTGTCGGGAATTTCCGGAGTGCATATCGAGTATTCTCCGTCCTGGAAAAGCGAAGACGAACATTCGATTGTTCAACAGCTCATTGAAAGACGGGAACAGGATTTGTTGATAAATACGACATTAACCGGCCCTCATCGGGACAGAATTCGATATGTGATAGGAAAAACGCCGTATGTGCCGACAGCTTCTACCGGACAGAGAAGGCTTTTATCGTTGATTTTAAGAACGGCTCAGGCTCAGTTCTATACGGAGCTTACGGGACGCCTTCCGGTTTTACTGATGGACGATGTCATGCTTGAATTGGATCCGGACAAACGGCAGCGATTTACTTCCGTGCTTCCGGAATACGATCAATTGTTTTGCACATTTTTGCCGGGAGAGCCGTATGAGCGGTATAAACGTTCGACAACTCGCGTATTCGATGTGAGCGGAGGAGAATTTAATGTGCGCTGACTATAGAAAGGCCGCTGATCTGGTTTCCGCCCTTTTCGACGGCATGATGAATAAAGAAATGAATCAATCCATGTCCTTTATCAGAGGATGGAAAAGCGTTGTCGGTGATAAACTGGCGGCACATAGTAAAATAATCGATTTGGACAGAGGTTCCATCATTGTTGAAGTCGATCATCCGGGATGGAGCCAACAGATATTGCTTCAAAAAAAGAGGATTGTTTCTTCTCTTTCACGCAGTTTTCCGGAACTGCAGATACAGAATATACAAATCAGGGTATTGTCGGAATGCAGTACGCCCTATGTAAAAGAAGCGACGCCAATAGGCGAAGGATTGCATCGGAATAGCGAAGAGGAAACCGATGTATCGGTAAACGCCGAACTACCCGATGAACTTCAGGATCTTTTTTCCAAATTGAAAGAGAGCATACGCAAAGGGAAGCCGAAGTCTGTCAAGCACTTTTGATAATTTACCAATAACTAATAAAGATTCTTTTTACTAGTTATTGTAAATTATATGAAATTCTTGAAAAGAGGTAAAGTTATGGAAAATGAATTACAAAAAACCTTTGAACGAGCGTATTTCATCAAGGGTGCATGCGAAGGAATGTTTACTGTTTCTGAATGCGCTGATCGTTTGAAAATTACTCAACAACGGGTTAAACAGCTAAAACGAGCCTATAGAACGATCGGCGCAGCAGCTTTTATTCATGGGAACAAAGGACGAGCGCCTGCATCAAAAATCCCTGAGGAAATTAAAAAACGAATAGTCGAGTTAAAACAGTCTGATGCATACCGAACAACAAATTTTGTTCACTTTAGAGAATTATTAGCGGAATATGAAGGAATTCGTTATAGCAAAACAACAATAACGAATATTTTAAAAAATGCAGGTATAAAAAGTCCGAAACGACGGCGGCCAAGGAAATTAAAGCAACCGCATCCTCCAAGACCACGAAGAGAGTGTTTTGGAGAATTGCTTCAAGCAGATGCAAGTCCTTATGATTGGCTTAATACTGGAGAAAAGTATTCGCTCCACGGATATCAAGATGATGCAACAGGAAAAATCACTGGATTATACTTGTGCAAAAATGAATGTCTTCTAGGATATCTTGAAGTAACACGTCAAACACTTGAAAACCATGGAATACCTTTAAATATTTACCCGGATCGTGTAGGTGTGTTCTTTGTAAATCGAAAAGATAGGGACAAAATAAGTATAGAGGAACAATTAAAAGGGAAATCTGAAGCAAAAACACAAATGGGAGAAATTCTTGAAGAATTAGATATTTCCTTATTTCCAGCGGGATCACCCGAAGCTAAAGGAAGAATTGAGCGATTATGGCAAACACTTCAAGGGCGTTTACCGACAGAATTTCGAATACGAGGAATTAAGACAATTGAAGAAGCAAATTCTTTCTTAACACAGGTATATATAGAACAATTTAATAAACAATTTTCTGTTCCTCCTGCAAAAGATGATAGCCGATTTGTACCTTTGGAAGACACCACATTCCTGGATACGCTTTTAACAGCACGAGTTATTCGGAAAACCAATAGCCAGGGAGTGTTCTCATTCGAGAACTTTAAGTTCGTTATCGATGCACCGGAATGTCGAAACAAGCAAATTACAATTGTAATGAGCGAAAAAATTGGAATAAAAGCTATGTGCGGTAAATCGTTTTATGATATTCGTTTCTGCGATTTTTATGACAATCGTCATTTATATACTCATATGCCAGAAGTCACTCAAATTCTTATAGATAAATACCTCCGAGTAAATGCGAAAAAGGATAGCAAGGTGAGTTAACGTAAGGAGACGGCCATGGCAGAAGAAATAAAATGCCTCTTTGACCCGATTCAGCAAGCCCGTGAATATGTATGGGATGCCTGGGACTCAATAAAAACTGAAGAAAAAAAAACTATGGCGTTAAGAGCGCTTCAACTCGATCCCTTATGTTGTGATGCATACAATATCCTTGCCTTGTATGCAAAAAGTAATAAGAAACGTTTAGAATTTTATAAAAAAGGGTTGGAGAGTTTTCTTGAACGTACAAATCAAACCGAGTTTGATGAATACATAGGGAATTTCTGGAGCATACAATTCCGCCCATATCTTCGTAGTATATATGGATATGGAACAGCATTGTGGGATGAGAATCTAACCACTGATGCAATATCACAGTTTCAATATTTGCTCACACTTGATGAAACGGATCACATGGAGGCACGCGTAAAACTGATGTACTGGTTTGCGAGTAGCAAGCAATATATGGAAGCGACAGAAGAATTGTTGTTTTTTCCTAAGAACTCATATCACTATATTTTTGGAAAGCTATTTATAGAACTTCAAATAAACAATAATTATTCTGGGGTAATTAAAGCATATGAAAGGGCAACTGAAACCAATCACATCATAATCGATTTAATAACAGGAAAAATGAAAGAACCAGAGCAGTATCCAGAATCCTACAAACAAGGAAGCAAAGAGCAAGCTCTCTGTTACTATCACCAAATTAGTTCTGAATGGAAGGATTCACGAAAAAAATTACGTGCCGTAGTCATGAAATAGCTTCACATGAAGCTATTTTGGCTGTTAAGAACATAAATTATTTTATAATAGATTTGTTCAATATTTGAATAGATAATAAAGAATCTTTTGCTTGTTAAGGAAGGAACTTATGAAAAAGTCTTTAATGGTTTTATTATTTCTGAGTGTATGTGCAACACTAACATTTGGTCATAGTGGGAGAACTGATGCGAATGGAGGACACTATAACAGAAAGACAGGAACCTACCATTATCATAATGGTGGCAAATCCAGTACTCCCTCGGAAAAGGCAAAAACTTCAGAAACACCGAAAACGACAATATCCTCGTCCGACGTAGGAAGCAAGGTTCATGTTATTCAAGATGCTAATTTACGAACAGGTCCAGGGTCAACGTTTGAAATACTAAAAGTGATAAAAAAAGATTCCTATGTAACGATATTAAGTGTTGAAGGAAATTGGGCAAATGTTGAGTCGGAAGAGTTATTTGCTGGCACTGCGTGGATTTCAACTTCATTACTAAGAACGGAAAAATAGAATCATATATTTCTTTTGCAACAGGTGTTTATAACACCTGTTGCCCTGCTGCTTAATCTTCTATACAAAAAAATCATAGTAGCATGCGAGATACTATCCACAATCGTCCGGCTCTTTAATGGCCTCCCTCATGTGGATAGTATCTAGAGCAAAAATTAAGTTCCGCGACAGACAAGAAAGAATTAGCCTCACATGAAGCTATTTTCCCAAATTCGAGGTTATCAAGCTACTAATTAAATTAGCTTCACATGAAGCTAATTCTCATCAATGAAGAAGATGTGGGCTTGTCAATGATATCCTACTGGCCCGCATACAGGGCAAGATAAAGGGCGTGGTACAAGGCGGGTTAATTCTTTGTTATATATAGATATATCTGTACCACATAGATTCATTAGTACCACACTTGCGATATATTTCCTTGTATGGTATGGACTTATTTGTACCACACACCAGAAAAGTTATGATTAGAGAGAGCTAGACAAGTTTAGAAGAAAAAAAAGCCCTGAACCAGAGTGTTCAGGGCTTAATCGGTCTCAGTTAATTAGCTTCATGTGAAGCTAATTTATGGCTTGAGAGAATTAGCTTCACATGAAGCTAATTCTCGATAGATTGTTTTTGAAAGTAGTCGGCAAGACGTGAGCGAAGTACTAAATCGATTGGTTCAAAAAAACGTACCGCAATATCAACACAAGAAGTTCCGGCAATATCAATTATCTGTTTTCGCAATACGACAGCGCGAAGGGTTGCAATTTCACTGGGAGACGTAAATGGAATTTTAAGTACTAGCTTGTCGTCGCCTTCGATCAAGTTGTTTTCAATGCATAGCAATCGTGCTCCTGAAAAAGAAATATTCTGTATAGAACAATCCAATTTTGTTTCATGAAAAAAGACTTCAGTCGCCATTGGATTCATGCGAAGCGCATCTATATTCTTCTTAGATGCGCTCACGCGTACATCGGCGCGCAACCGCTGAACGTGTGTAATATCGAGAAGGGTCATCCATGTATCATGCAAAGGCGGCTCGATTGTGTCCGGTGAATAAGAAAAGGTGAATATCCAATGTCTTGTTTTTGTTTGCATAGTCGTTTCATATGATACCGGAAGTGAAAATGAATCCAATCTGGTTGTAATCTTCACGAAGGTGGGATCAATGAATTGATCTGGCTTTTCTTTTGAAATGAACGAGATATGAGATTTTGAAAAAGCAAATACAACGGAAGGTTGTATTGTGTTCGTACTATGAATTGATACACTTGCAATATCAAGACGAGATATAACATCAGGTGTGAGTAAAACATCCATGAGAAAGACTCCTTTGAAGTAATGAATCAATCGCTTCATACGATAGCTTGCCTTTTGTGAGCAAGTGTATTCCAAGTCGTGTATAAAACGAATCAGATAATGAATATGTATAATCAGGATAGTGTTCCCGAAGATATGAGACTGCGCGTTTTGTTTTATCAACCCGAGAGGCATACTGCTTAAATAGTATCGATACTGGCATGGATAAGCCAGGTAAAGAGCTTTTCCCAGTTTCAGAATTTCTTACACAATATACTCTTCGATGAGCAGGGAATGTGTAATACAGAAATAACACAGCATGAGGGGGATAGAGTAATTCAACACCGTTTGGTTTTTCAATCATGGTGTCCTCATGACCATCAGCATAGAGAGTATAAAAATGAGGTGCATTCAATATCTCAACACTCAGAATTCTATTGTTCATATAAATCACTATACAGCGAATAACAAAAAGTGCAATACAATGACATTGACGCATACAAGTGGTTGTTGTTATACTAACTACAAGCTGAACTCAACGACAGAATCAATCACTCGTTTTTTCTTACGAAACATTATTCGTGAGCATTGATTGATTTCCTCATCAGAGAGGTGTCTATGAGTATCAGAGAACGGCAGATCACTGACGAACTGTTCTATAAAAAATTTGAACGAACTTATCAAAATCTTACATTAACCGGAAAAGCACCATGGCTCAAAGAAGGAAAGATTGAACGTGATATAGCGTACAATCCAACTTCCGGAGTTATATTTAAAGGCGTTAATGCACTCATGCTCGAAATGAGTGCTGCTGAGCAAGGCTTCAAAGAATCCAGATGGTTATCAGAAAGCGAAGTCAATAATCTGAAATTACGTGTTCGCCCAGGAATGGAACCAACACCCATTGCCTATGTAAACCGTTACGCTCATGCAACTGATGTACATCCTTCAACTGGAAAAGCATTCGACGAAAAACATCCGAAACAGAAATACTACTACATGTACAATATTGAACAACTGAAAGAGTATTCTTTAATACGAGAATCAGGCTTAACACTTGATCGAGCACTGGTTCAAGAAAAGATTAAAACAGTTGTAGAGAATACCAAGACAAATCGGTTTCCCGAAATACTTGATAAGGTAAGTAGTAGTGCAGAACAGAAGATAACGGATGAAAAAGCACGGCTTATCGCTCAAGAACTTTCACGTTATCGTATGACTCAAGAATTCAAAGGAAATTTTATTCCACAGGCTCCACTACTTGCCATGAAGGATGCTTCAATTAAAACACACGGAGCTACACTTCTTACAACCTTATATCACGCAGAAGTTGCAAAAGATCGTTTTATCTCCCGAGGTATGAATCTTGAAAATGATAAAGTGCGAACAGTCGCACGAACTAGACAACAAGAACATCAACAAGGGCTTTCACTGTAAGAAATGTAACAATTTAAATAATTAGCTTCATATGAAGCTAATTATTTTTTTATCCCACCTGAGCAATCATTCTTTTAACAACTGTTCGATGGAGCAAAAATACAATGAGCGATTCTGACTTTAGACAAGCTTCAAGCAATACTTATAAATATATCCCTTCAGTCGGAGCTGATGGTTTTATTGATTACACGGGAGTAGAACCGGATAAAGTTTACCTTGCAAACCGGAAAACAATACTGGAAGAAGAATACCCTTCCTATCTTCCACCAGTACACATACGAAGAAATACCAACTATGACATTCCTGCGTACAAGGTACGTGATAATGTGTATTTACTTCGTGAATCCGATGAATTACGGCGTGATGAGAATGGCAAACTCCATAATCCACGTATCTATAAAGTCTCGCTTGATGTATATGCCGCCTTGGTCAATTATCATCTTGAGTTTGACCGTGCCGCCTTCGTAGCAGTCGCAAAGCTAAACGAAGAGTCACGTGCAAAAGCGTTAAAAGAGGGAATAAATGAATACCCTGCAATAAGAGAAAAAGATATACCAATAATCCCTGGTAGATTTGATGCACGTTCAATAAGTAACACGTACACCCATAGATACCCGCATATAGAACATAAACCATCCAGGGTTTCCTTAAAGAGCACTAAAAGCGGACGAATGGGGGTAGAAGCCTTTTATTTCATTCAAGACATGAATAACGCGTATGGAGGAACATTAAATCGGGGCGGCATATTTAGAATGCACCGTGAATGCCTTGATGATGTTAACCAGAAAATACTCGATATGGAGCTACAGAAGGCCGACTGGGAATCGACCTGGACTAAGGGTCGGGAAACCTCGTATGGGGATACAAATCTTGATGATTCGTTGCTGCAAACGTATGGCATACGGGTTAAACGACAGAACGGTGAGAATATATCCAAAAAGGAGATTGAGGAGCTAAAAATAGCTCTTGATCGAGTTCATTCAGTATTTGGAAATATCTCTGATGTTTCACAAGCATGGGGGCTAAAAGTAAGCCATGCAGGAAACACAAAGATGCACGCTTCAAAGTATATCGGTCTTTTTACCCCGTACTATCGGGCAATCGGTATTTCCTTTGCTGGAGGTGAAGCCGAAGCAAGCCTGACGGCAATTCACGAATATGCGCACTTTATGGATCATTTGTCCGGCAAAGAACTAAATGCATGGCACGCTTCCGATATTCCAGGAACTCTTGAAAACCAAATTGCGGTGGAATTCCGTGGACAGATGATAGATGTAAAAGGCGCATATTGGAGCAGAACGTGTGAGTGTTTTGCCCGTGCGATAGAAGAGTATGCACAGATCACGCATATTCGTGAACAAGAGGTGGTTGACAACTTTTCGATAGACTCTATAAACAAAATCAATGAAAAAATAGCGAAGCCCGGTAGTGTGAAATATCTTCCTTTCAAAGAAAATATAGAACCTTTGGTTAATAGACTTTTAGAGCAGTATAGAGAGCGTTATACAAGTAAACAGCAAGAGGTGAGTAAGTCCGGTCTTGTTCTGGAAAATACTACGAGCAAAGCTATTCCTGCTATTCCTCAGGAAGTCACTATCGAAGAGCTTCAAAAAGAGATCTATAGCCTGGCCGTGGAAAAAAACAGACTTGAGAAAGAAGCGAGAAGTATAACTGAAAAAATAAATGAAGAACGCAGAATTCTTTTCGAGCAGGAATTGAAAAGAATCAGTACAGAAATAGGAGCCATTGATAGGAAGCTATTATTGCAAAGTGAATCAGGCGGTGCTGAAGAACTAGCACGCAACCTCGAAGGACAAAAAAAGGAACTTGCTGAAAGATACAATGCCGTTCGATATGATTTTACTCCAGAAAGCGAAAGCCTAAGAGCGTATCGTGAAAAGGAAACGCAACTACATTCAAGCCTACAAGAAATCGATAAAGAAGGTATGCGACTTACCCTCAAGTTGATGGAACTTGAGAAGAAGGAAGAGGAAAGAAAAAAGGAAGAAAAGGAACATTCTCTACTGACGGGTACGTTTACTCAGCTAGAGTTATTTGAAAAGGCGGCAGAATATAGTGCGCAAGAGAGGGAAGAAGGGAGAAGTGTTACTGAAATAATCGAAGGAGATCCCACGATAACGAGGGAGCATATTCGAGAGGTAAAGGCAGCGCAAAGAAAATATACCAAGGGGATTCTCAAGGGAACAAAAAGCGGATTATGGACAGCCTTTAGAGATTTCAAAAAGCACGGTATTTTTGATATTCAAGGCGCTCAGGTGGCAACCGGTCAAGATGGAAAAATTACCCGTGAAGGATGGGAGCAACTTCACCAAGCATTACATATTTATCGCGATAAACGATTTGAAACATTCCGTGTGCTTTTCGTCACCCCTGATGGGGTTATCACTGACCAGTTAGCGATTTCCAGCTATTTACCCACAAAAGTGGCTCTTTTTTCACTCACTAGTGAACTGGGAGAGCACGTTAAAGACTATGCTGTACGAACAAATACTAAAATTGTATTTGTCCATAATCATCCTTCAGGGAATGTGTCTCAAACACCACAAGATGAAGCAATCACCAAAGACCTTGAATCAACATTGATCGGGACAGATGGGCGGCCTCTTTTACTTGGTCATATTATTCTTGACCATGATTCTTTTGGATTATACGAATCGAATACCTGGGATACCATTCATGTTAAGACTCAGGGGCGTGATCCACTACTAAAAACACGATTACCGGAGTTTACTCAAGAGAAAATCATTAATCCGATGGTATTGCGCGATATAGCCGAAAAAATCAATGAAAATGATAGATGGAATAATACGGACTGGGTTCCTGTAGCATTTACCAGTGCCGATGCTCGAATTGGAGGCATACGGTATTACTCAAAAGAATGGTTTGAAACCGTCTCTTCCAATGACATGGCGAGACAATTTCAGACTATAAGCGTTCAAACAGGTGCACTATGGGCATTTCCAATTCTTTCAGATGAACTTGCTCAGGACACCCTTTTATGCACTGCTATCAAAGAGCACATGAAAGAAGGGTGTTTCATGGACTTCTATATTGCCGGAGCCACATCAGAAGAATTTGACCTCCATCATTATAGAGGCTCTTATTTCTCGTTTATGTCACAAGCAGAGGTAAAGGAGCGAACAACGACCGATGCGACTTTCGCGCTTGAAGGACTAACTGTAATTACACAAACAACGGATGAGTCTGTAGCATCAAAAGTTTTGGAAGAATATAACGGAAAAGAACGTAATGAGAACCTCTTCCGAACGGACATTACCGCTGGACTTTTTGCAGCTCTTGAGGGTATCTCACGAGCGGATATAGGTAAACCAAATGTGTTTATCACTATCACAGAAAAGACACCTTTCGCCCTTACAGTAAATGGGTTACCTGACACAAAAATAGCTATGTACCGCGATAAAATTGCACGTGCGTTGTATCTGGAGCCGGTACAGCCTGGCCAACGGTTCCAACATGGGCATTCCGATGGACTGGATAAAAATATCATTAAGAGGGTCTTCAAGGAGCTTGCAAACCCATATTACGTGTTTGCGTCGAGAGATGGAGCTTCACTGGTGGGGGTGTATGACATTCAAGATAAAAACGGCGAGCCCGTTATTATTTCATTCCGACATAAAAATGCAGACCACCAAGTAGAGGCAAACTGGATCACTTCGCTCTATGGGAAAAATGAAGCGGGAATTGAACGATGGGCACAGGATGGTCTTTTACGATATGTAAACGACAAAGAAAAAGCGACTGAATTGACCTTTACGCTCCAAATGCGAGTTAAGTCCAATTCAGTCGCTTACAGTAAAAATATAATACGTAAATCTGAGCTTGTCAACAGTGGTTTTGTACAAGAATCACAACAAGAATATTCAAGAGGAAATGGAGGAAGAACGATGGAAGATAACAGAAAAGAAGCAAATTCATTGGAGTCTTTTGTGTTAACCAATGAGCAGGACAGAAAGCATTTTTATGTAAGCATCGGTATTGACCCTGCTGAACCCTTGTTTCCCGAAGGGAAATCATTACAAGACATTACTTCGGTTATGGCGGGGCCGCTAGCTCATGATGAGTCAGGCTTTGTCAGCCAGAAAGAATATGTATTATCAGCAGATGACGTTTTATATGCAGCATTTGTTTCTGATATAGACCATGAACAGGGTACGCCACTTTCGTCTATACACGGACTTGATAGTTTTCTAGTCAAAAAAAACTTCAGTCTCGATGGTATAGAACAAGGAAATTACTTATTCAATAAAGCGCTCGCTGAAAGAGAGAGATACCTCGAAATACAGAAAGACCTGAAAAACCCTCAACAGACTGAAGTTAAAGAAGCGATAGAAGAACCTAAAAAGTCGTATAATCAGCTACACACAGAACGGATTCTTGCTTCGCTTAAGTCAAGTTCCGCCCCCTTCCTTGGTCAACCGGCTAAGAATGCTTCCATAACACTTGTACCACAAGCAATCCGTTCTGCAGAAACAGGAAGAGCGTTTCGTGGAATGAATCAAATCATTGCGCAAATTATGACACAGGAAGCAGGAGGAAAAGACTACGAGCTTATTACCTACGAACAGGCAAAACGGCATGGGGCAGGTATTAAGAAAGGTTCTGTAGGGATAAATCTTACAACATTTGATGTTGCAACCAAACATCAGAATGTCTATCGCTATTATCCTAAATCGTCTGTATATAATCAGGAAAAACTTCCAAAATTACCAGAACAGAACAAGAATCCTGAAATTATTGTCGAGTGTAATGAAACAACACCAGATAAATATCTTGGTAAGTATCTAGCGGCAACATCTCTCGGTGCTCGATTTGAAACTACGAAAGACACGATGGAGGCATTTCAGAAGAACCTTGAGGAAGATCTCAAACGATCTTATGATGAGAAGTGTTATACCAGAATTTTCGAGCTTGGGAATAAAGCGAGCGTGATTTGTCAAAATACCATGAGTGAAATTGGACAACAAGCACGTGACGGAGAAAAAATCAGGCAAAAGGTGAGTGAAAGCAGATCTAGATATGAGCCATACAACCCGGTTACAGGGGAGAAGTTTGTTGGTTTGGCCGCAAAAAAAGCTCAGCATGTTATGGGGATGAGCAATTCTCATGATCCACGATTCTTAGAGCTTTCCGATATATTGAAGGCCGGATTAAAACTAAAAGAGGCTGTAAAAGAGCCCTTGGTTATCTCTGATAATGGTAAGTCACGATTTTTCTATAATGCGAAAGATGTTGAAGGGGTACCACCTATCAAGATTAAGACAATTAGCCTGAGTCAACAACGAAGTAAAACCGATGCGGAGCTGCAATTATGAGAAACAGACCTCTTGTGCTATTACTCATATGTCTTTCCCTCTTAAACATTGGGTGTAAGAAATTTCAAAGTCGCTCTTCACAAGAAAATCCGTATGTAGGAACATGGATGAGTACATATGTATATAAATCTGGATATACAAACTCATATTTTATGCCAGTCGCAATTAAACTTGTAGAGCACGTGATGACTGTAAACGATGACGGAACCTTTGAACAAAGTGTTATTCTACAATATGTCGATGATACAGTCTCCATATCTTCATATTCTGGTACATACACATTTTCAGATACTGAAATAACTCTTCAAACGACAAGAGGATTCTCAGATAATGATATTATTCCCGAAGACAGACTTCCTGGTAATGAATCATATCTCAGGCAGAAAAAAAGCATAACAGCAAAGGAGGTATACTTCTCAGAATCGCCAGAAAGAGATGAGTATAATCAGCTTAAATATCCAATCATTCTTACTTATACCAAAAAATAGTGTATAAACATCACTTTGGAGAATCTTTGATCACCCAACTTTAATGTAGGTACTATCATATAAAGGCCAGTACATAGGTACTGGCCTTTCTTGTTGATAACACTTACGAACCACTTGAATATCACTCAAATACCTATTACAGAAGTAAGAATTACAATAATACCCACAATGTGCCAAAATACGATACCCTTGTTGTTCATGCAATAGAATTCACTCAATCAACAAGGATGAAAACAATCTGGTTTTTCAAAAAGGCAGTGTTAAATTAAACCCTACTTTTCTTATAGGGAGTAAGAATCCTAAGAAAGCACACTTGTTAACTAATACATACTCCGAATAGTTGAAAAAAAGAAGATCGAATCTTCTGGATATCAGTAATAAGACTAATAAGGCATTAGAAATATTCTAAATAGTGGAAATTCAAAGATCAAAATGAAGAACTTAGGTTTAAGTCAACACAAAGAATAACTATATAAAATAAAATCAGTGACATTTTTTTAGATCATGTTATACTGATCAGTAGAAAACCCTTTGAAGTGTATGAATTCACAACAAAGATTTACTTGAGGATACTATATGTAATAACTATTCATTAACTAATGATTTTTTGTGGTTCTTTACTAGTTTCTTTTAACATATTTTATCAAAACCATATTAATGTCCTAAAACAAGATAATATTGATTCTTTTCATGTACACAAGAAGATTCTACATGGACAAACAAGCAACTGTGAATCTATCACTCCAGACAAGCTACATACGAGAATTGTTAGATTCGTAGTTTCTATCAATCTTATTTTTTCAATCTATATTTATCATATTATCTTGTTGTTTAACATAAACATATTATTTATTGAGAACAGCCAAATAGTTGTTCGACGGACGCCTGCGGCGCAATGAGATGAAAAAATTACACCTATTTTGTTTTCCGCTTTATGCTCAATAGATTATAGAAAATTTGTATTAAATGAAGGAGTAATAGAATGAAATTAGATAGGGATATTGAATCGTTTATAAATAACTATGTAAAAGCGTTGAAAGAAAAAAATGCTGTAGCGTTTATTGGATCAGGAATGTCGGTATCTCAAGGTTTTTTCGATTGGAAAAAACTATTAAAACCAGTTGCTGATAAGCTTGGGCTTGACATTAATGATGAGCAACATGATTTAACTTCATTGGCTCAATTTTTTGTTGACGATCATGGAGGAGTTAGGGGAGAACTAGACCAAATACTTGTCGAAGAATATGGTAAAACAAAAATGTCAGTCTCTGATAATCATCGGATTCTAGCTAGACTTCCAATTCAAATATATTGGACCACCAATTATGATAGACTAATTGAAAACGCATTATTAGAACAGGGTAAAACACCTGATATTAAAAAAGCACAATCAGATTTGACAGTAAATCTACCAAAGCGAGATGCAATTATATACAAAATGCATGGAGATATTGAAACTGTATCTGAAACAGTTCTAACAAAACATGAGTATGAAGATTATAATAAAAAAAGAGAATTGTTTAGTAATGCATTTAAAAGTGACTATGTTTCTAGAACATTTTTATTTATCGGATTCAGTTTTACTGATCCCAATCTTGACTACTTAATTAGTCGTATAAGAACAACATTAGGCCAGAATATAAAACCAGACTATTATTTCATAAAAAAAGAAACGGATACAAGATTGCAGAGAAGGCAAGAACTTAGAGCGAACTCCTTAAAAAAATACGGATTAAATCCATTATGGATAAATGAATATCCCGAAATAACTACAATTCTTAAGGAAGTAGAATCTAGATTTTTACGGACAACAATTTTAATATCAGGTAGCGCTGAAAATTATGGAAGTTTTGGTGAAAAAAGAGCTGTAGAACTTCTACATGACCTTAGCAAGTCTCTTTCAAATAATTCATACAAGATTCTGACAGGCTTTGGCTGGGGTGTTGGTAGTGCTGTAATTAACGGGGTTTTAGATAATATGGAAAGTGAAAGAAATCAAAACATGGACAATTACTTAATTATGAGACCTTTCCCTCAATTTGAAACTCACGGAAAAAACTTAAAAGAATTATGGGTCGAATATCGAAAAAGATTTATACCCTTAGCTGGTATTGCAATTTTTGTTTTTGGAAACAGAAAGAACAAAACTACCGGAGTTCTTGAAGAAGCAACTGGAGTAATTGATGAGTTCAACATTGCTTTTGAGAATGGACTCTTATTAATTCCTATTGGAGCCACAGGATTTGTGTCAAAATGCCTTTGGGATCAAATTATTGCTTCATTTAAGGATTTCTTTCCTAATCATGAATATTTACTTGACGATTTCAAACTACTTGGTGATACTACTATTGATAACTCAGTGATAATTAAAACCGTTTTAAAAATAATCAATACATTGAATTCAAGGCAATAGAACACAAAAAGGAGCATTTATATGGCAACAAAAAGAAGAGTTTTTTACAGTTTTCATTACGACAACGATGTTTTTAGAGTTCAACAAATTAGGAACATGGGTGCTATTGATGGAGATGAACCTGTCTCGAAGAATGACTGGGAAACAGTAAAGAAAGGTGGGGATAAAGCAATTGAAAAATGGATTGATGAAAATATGGATGGAAAAAGTTGTGTAGTTGTTCTTATAGGTGAAGATACTTATAAAAGACCGTGGGTTAAACATGAAATTGTAAAAGCTTGGAATGAAAAAAGAGGGCTTGTTGGTATTTACATACATAATTTGAAAGACCCAAAAACAGGAACTTGCTATAAGGGAACAAACCCTTTTGAACAATTTACTTGTAATAGTGGTAAAAAATTATCTGATTATGTAGAATGTTATAATCCTAAAAGTACAGACGCTTATAATGATATAAAAGAAAATCTTGCAGACTGGATTGAAAAAGCAATTGAAGACAGAAAATAAGCTCTAACTCAGACCAATATTTTTTCACGATTAATAAAGTGTATATATGTGGTCTATCAATTGTAAGATTTATTGGATATCTGAATTTATAAGGATGTGAAACTATATAATAGGCCAATAATATCGTCGAACAACTGCTTCAACCTGACATTGCTATTGTCACACTTTTTGCTAGTCGTCGCTTTGCTCCTCGGCAAAAAGTGCGCCAATGTACGCAATGCAGGTTAAGCAAATGTTCAGCAGATAATAATACAAAAATCGAAATTAAGACATGAAATTACATATTTAACTCAGAATTATAATTCTGAACTAAGTAATTTGCGTATTACGGTTACAAAAAAGGCCGTCCTGTTGGGACGGCCTTATAAGGTAGTACTTACTATTTAGTACACTTTCTTGTCTCTACAACAATCGGAATCTGGAAGGCTTGATTTCCGCTTGGCCGTACAACCGTTCCATTAATATACCCGGCTGTTACTGTGCTGATAATCGACTTATCAAGTGATGGTACTTTTGCAGCTTCATTTATATCCCATGCAGACCAGGTTCCATGATGATCATACCAACTTCCCCAACTTTTATACGAATATCTTTGTTCATGTTCTGGCCAATAATAATCTGTATTGGCTTTATAGTCAGATTCAGACATTCGTAACGGAGTAGAACGCTCTTGCCTAACAAAAGTTGGAGACCATGTTGTAATTGGAGTCCAGCTTGAGTTACCGTTTCCGTTCGGAAGATTTGGTGAAATATAGGCATTATACCCAGTATGAGTCCCGCCATCATCTTTATAGCGAACAAAATACAAGTTATTTCCGAATGAAGCATACCAGTATTGGTTATCACCATTATACACTGCATGTTCCCATCTTACTGTTAGCCGGTCATTATCTTTTTTGAAATATGTATCATGAGTAACAAGCCGTTCATAAATAATGTAATCTACCGTATGCTTGACATTCCACAGTCCTGTTGACGGTTGACTTAGCACTATTGGAGTCGGAGATGAAGTTGCATTAACATATTGCACATTGCTAATTGAGTATGAAGCGTTCTCTTCTACAACGGACAAAGAGACTGATACATCTTCTCCATCACCTAAGACCAACATACCACCTTCAGCGTTATACCTTGAATACGATCCTTGCTTGGAGATTATCACTGGTTTTACTGTAAGGCGGCTATATCCGAAATTTAGGCTACAGGTCTGTGTTCCGAATTTGTAATTATTATACACATTTGTTGCTGAAACCGAGAAATTAGCGGTTCCTTCCTTTGTTGGACGTATGTAAATCTCCCGTTTAGTCTTATCAATGGTATATGTTGCAATATCATTATCAATGAGCAAATCAATGCGAGCATCAGCAGGGTTTACCTCATAACTAATTATGTACAATTGTGGGTTTGATGAATCATATTTTGGTTCAGTCTTAATAAGCGTCTTATTTATGCTCAGCTTATAATCCCAAGCACAAGTAATATTGATACTTGCGCTCATACTGTTCGCTGTTCCGGAAAGTTTTGTAACTCCTTCGGAAAGGCCTGTAACGGTCACTGTTTTTGAGCTCGTATCAACAGCGTACGTTACAAAATCATTTGAATTGGTCATCCAATTTATCGAAGCATCCTCAGGAATCAAGACATACTTGAAAGTCTTCTTTTGACCAGGTTGTAGACGCATTGACTGGGTATCAAAACTGAATTGCCTTGATGCAGCTATCAACACATCACATTTAGCTGTTTTTCCCTTGAACTCGGCCGTAACCGTGGTTTTTCCGGTAGATAAGGCATAAAGGGCGACTGTTTTCCCGCTTCCGAGAATTGACACGATCTCAGCACCACCGACCTTATCAGCGCTCCATGTAATAGCTTTATAGTCCTCGCTTGTACCAAGATCTATATTTGCAGATATTTCAACCGTTTTACCGGTCTCTGTTGCTATATAGTTCTTGTTTAGCGAGATTCCAGCATTTGATCCTTCTACCTGTACATGTATGGTATAGATAGTTGATGTCTTCGGGTGAGAAATCCGTATGGACGTTTCACCGGCTTTTAACGGCTTAACGATGATATTTGATCCAGAGGTGCCTATAAGACTTGCAATAGATGGATCAGTAATTTTCCATTGTAGATTATACTGGTCTGGAGTCGAGATTCCCTCTCCGACAATCGAAGCACTCACAGATCTCTGAGAATCAGTAATTTTCATCGCAAGGACATTGGTTTGAGACGTAATATAAGGAGCTGTCATCTCAGTAGCTTTCTTAACATAAATCATTAAGTCGCTTTTAGCTCCGGAAGGGCTTGTAGCAGTAACAATCGCTGTTCCAGTTGCAAGAGCAGTTACCTGAGCGACCTTATTAGTGCCAGTGATTGTTACAATCTTTGAGTTGTCAGTTGCATAGGTAACTCTACCGGAATACTCTCCTTCGATAGCCGGAACCTGCATTGCAACAAATTGAGTCGTACCTTCAGCAATCGTCATTGATGACTGAGAAAAAGCAAATTGAGAATATTCGGTGACCCTGACAATTATCTTCCCATCATACGGAGATTTTGGATGCGAGATAGTTATTTCAGCTTTTCCTTCTTGTCGGGGCGTTATGACCGCTGTATTTGCAGAATAGGTAAGGTCTATAACATTATAGTTATCCGCGCTCCATACAAAGCCATATTTATCTTCAGCTGTACCGCCAACTAAGGTAGCTGTGACAGTTTGTGCTGAATCAGCAGGTTTCATTGATACAATTGGAAGCGAAGGGTTTATATAGAGGTTTGAAGATGGGGCCGCTTCATCAACAATTACCACCAAGGGGAATGGATATGTCGATTTTGGATGAGTGACAGTAAGACGGCACTCTCCAGCGGAAATACCTTTCACGACTGCGCTTTGACCATTCGAGGTAAGCTGAATAAGATCTCCACGATCAACCGTCCACACAAAATGTTGGTTATCCGATTCACTTCCACCAGCGAGTGTCACTGAAAGCGTTTTAGAAGATCCTCCCTTGGTAACGGAAAGAATGTTTTGGCTTGATGTGATGTAAGGACTTGAGGCTGCGTCTTGGAGTGTATTTGATATAATTACAGTAATATCAAGCGGATAAACACAGGAGGCGTGCTTC
Source organism: Teretinema zuelzerae (assembly GCF_021021555.1). NCBI lineage: Bacteria > Pseudomonadati > Spirochaetota > Spirochaetia > Treponematales > Treponemataceae > Teretinema > Teretinema zuelzerae. The sequence goes on from NZ_JAINWA010000003.1 coordinate 1,977,393, forward strand.
ACTGTAACACGAGCGACACCCGCACTGATTCCTGATAATACCGCAGTTCCACCATTATCAACGATTTGCAGGATAGAGGGGTTGTCAGAAGTCCAAGCATAATCCGCAGCACTTGTTTCAGATGTACCTGATAAACGAACACTTACGGTTTGTTGAGTACCGGTTACCATCCGAACAACGTTTTGTGTTGTAGTAAGATAGGAAAGTCCATCAATATCTGCTTGAGTGTTCCCAACCAAAATAAGGACATTTTTATCATAGGTGGAATTAGCATGACGAACGATAAGACGTGCTTGGCCGGGAACTTTTGGAACAATGTAGCATTTGTTTCCAAGAGGGCTTATCGCTGCAATAGAGGGATCATCGATTTCCCATGAGAATAACGTTGTATCAGCCCCATTTTCAAGTTTAGCAGTGATCTGCTCCCCCTGAGACCCAGAAATAAGACCAACAACATCCTTACTTGTACTAATAAAGGGATCTTTTGGATTTACGATAATATATTCATCACCAATACGTACTGTGATTTTAAGTACATTGTCAGCCTTTGGATGTGATATCGAGATGACCGCTGTACCCTTGCTTTTTGATGTAATAGTTGCAGTATTTCCGTTCGGAATGACTTCTACAATGGAAGGAGAATCAGAGATCCAAGATATTCCAGAATAGTCTGAAAGAGGAAGATTTACTGGCGTTACAGAAACGACCTTATCCGTATTGATCGATGGAAACTGCACAACATTCTGAGCTGTGGTAAAGAATATTGAAGGTGGCAGTACCGATAAATCAGTCCCAACTGGGTATACGGTAACAGTGAATCGTACTGACTGTAATCCAGCTAGTGAAGCGGTTATAATCGCTGTTCCACTTGAAACACCAGTTATCGTAGATACTGTATTTTTATCACTGGGTGTAACAGTTGCAACAGAAGAATTACTGGAACTCCATTGAATGGCAGTAAGTTCTTCCGGCGAAAGATTCCGTGTCATTAAATACAGTTGATCTGATTTTCCAGCGATTAGATTGTAGTATGTTTTCTCTGAGTAGAGAACCTGCATAGCCTCCAGTTCTTCAGCAGTTTCTGCAACATAACAGAGAATCTTTTTCGGATTATCAGCCCGAGGATTAGTTATAGTTATAAAGGTTTGTCCATTTCCGACGGCTGTTACCAGCTGTTCTTTCCCTGCACCTGCAACAGTTACAATATTTGAATCTGCACTTGACCAGTCAAGAGACGATTCATCATTTATTGTCACATTACCTTGAAGGGTCACTGCAAGTTTCTGAGACGTTCCACGAACAAGTCCCAGGAGTGACTGACCCTTGATGACAAGGGGTTCTTCAAAGGAGGCGTATGAAGGGAAAACCTTTACCAATACCTCTGTAGGGGTCAAAGCCTTTGGATGCGTGATATAGATAACAGCAGAACCTTCTTTTTTAGGTTCAATAAAGGCAGTTCCATTTGCTCGCTGCGTAATGATAGAGGCGGTACGTCCCCAAACTCCAGTTGTTCCATTTGTTGTACGAAGAGAAATGATATCAGGATTATCAACTGACCAAACAAAATTTTTCTCATCTCCGGCTTCACCACCAACAAGAGAAACAAGGAGTTCGCTTTCCTCGAGTCCTAGTTTTGTCCGGATATAATTCTGACTCGTCGTAATAAACGCACCAGAATGCACTGCGCCATCTGCTTGATTCTCCACAAAAATCATGATTTCTCGCGGATATTTCGCGGCCGGATGAGATACCGTGAGCTTTGCTATTCCATTCTTTTTGCCATTCAAGACAACTTCATTATGATAAGAAGCAAAATCACAAATAGACGAATCATCAATCGTCCATTGAAATTGAGAAGGATCGAGTTCATTAACACGAGTAGAGCCCTTTAACGAAACCGACAAGTTTGCAGGAGTTGAACCATTTACGGTAACCTTACTCTCAATAACATCGATATACACATTCTCAATAATGGTAACAACACGGACTTTTATATCAAGAGGATAAAGGGCTCGAGGGTGGCTCACCCTGACTGTTGCCCGTCCATCAGCTCGTGGGGATATTTCTGCATTAGCACCATTTGCAGTTAGCGAGATAGTGCCAGGAGCACTTTCTTCCGAATCAAGCACTTCCCAGGTAAAACTATTTTGATCTGCTCCATCCCCATTGACAAGGGAGACAGAGACTTTTCGGTCTGCTCCATTGTGAGCAAGCGAGATAATATTCTGGCTTGTTGTAAGGTATATCGCTTTTTCATTCTCCGGCTTGACGAATACAAGTAGTTCTAGTGGATAGGTGCTTGACGGATGAGAGACAGTAATTCGCGCGACCCCATTTGTTTTCGCACTGATAATTCCATTCTGTCCGGAAGCCTCTACTGTAGCAATACTGGACTTATCAATACTCCAAGAAAATTGTGACATCTCAGCGGATGAACCCTTTGATAAAGATACCAGTATTTTCTTTGTGGTTCCTGCTTCCATTTCAACCACTGGCATGGTTGTGGATATATAGGGAGCGTTCTCGGTAATCGGATCAATACCAGACACACCAATGACGCAGGCGGCCGCCTGACCATTTGCTTTTGCGATGAGCACCGTATTTCCATTTCGAAGACCTGAAACGGTTGCACCCGAAGAGTCTCCATCAACTTTGATGACTGATTCATCATATGTGTACTCTATTCGCGCATTACTCTTTGCTTCAGTCGGATTTATGGAAAGAGTTAAGTACTCAATTCCACCAATACCCAGAGAGAGTGTAGTTTTTGAAAAAGCTAACGATTTGACAGTAACGCTCTCGTCTTTATCATTCGATAAAAACAAACTACACGAAGCAGTCAGAAAAGAAATGAGTACCATCAGAAAAGAAATGAGTACCACAAAAGCTAGAAAAGCGTTAGGTTTTGAGTGTCGCATACGGTGAACTCCTTTTGTTCAAACATGTATGTATAAAGAGTGAAGACTCTTTATATTCTGTGTTTCTAAAGAGAAATCAAAAAAAGGTGAGGATAATAGAAGGAAATATGTGATTGTCGTTACTAGAATACAGAAGACCGCCTGTATCAGCGGCCTTTACGCATCATCTTTTATATACAGATGTAACAGGTGGAGATGAAACAGGTGGAAGGCGAATATTTTTATTAAGCATAATATTGATCTTTGTTCCGCTTTTCACCGTAAGTGTCGGTTGAATATTCATTGTTCGATCAATAATTTTGGCTCCCAGTTGGTTAATGACATTCTGGTTTGCAGCTATGAGATTCTGTGCTGTCTCATTTTGAGTAGTAGCCATAGTTGCAGCAAACTCACCATTAACCAATGTAAATGCTGAAATAATCCCCATCGCTTTCACGTACTGGAAAAGATGCTCATCAACCTTGCCTTTGGTTCCTGAATATCCTTTATCATCTACGCCATTCATATTCCCAAGTGAAACCTGAAATCCATCCGGCCGGATTAACGTGTTCCAGGCTATCTGAACACGGCTTTGTGCAAAAGAAACAGAAGAATTATACGATGCAATCAGTATGCTTCCTTGAGGGATGAGAAGTTTCTTGCCTGTCAGTGAATCATAGATGTTTTCAGTTACTCGTGCCTGAATATCACCCGGAAGGTCAGTGTTTATACCGGTAATAAGAACACCAGGAATTATTGATCCATTCCACAGAGTATCATTTCCGATAAAATACCCCGTTGCCTCATCCTCTCGGCCAGAACTATAAAACGATTGCTTGTCGTCTTGCATATTCTGTTCACGGTATCCCATCGATTCTCCACTTCCTGTGCCGCCAGAGGAGCCAATTCCCCCAAGAGCCGCGATCCGATGTGCCGTATATTCGTCCTGACCCATGGGAACAGAACCAAAAGCAGAGATGGTTTGCATTAACGGGTCTTGTCCTTGAGAATTTCCCCTATACGCTCCTTGAGTTTCTTGGCCGAGAAGTCTTCCTTGAACCACTGGTATAATTGCAGATCCATAGGCATTCAACGCACTTTCATCTACTTGAGCCGGTCTTCCACCACCTGTCGGTTGTGACTTTTTCGTTTGCTGAGTGGGAGGTATATACACCGGACTCTCTTCCTGAATGGCCGGAGGAGACGAATTGCGTATTTCCGTACGTTCCTCGTAGGGCTTAGGTTGCACAGAAAAGTCAGGGACATTCAATTCAGAAGCGACGCCGTCTTCCATCTTCTTCTTTTTTTTGCTCTCAGAAGGGGAGATAATCGAAACAACAACGATGAGGGAAGCAAGCCCACCGGCCAACAACAAAATGAGTTTTTTGTTAATCCTCGGAACAACTGTTTTCGGCTCAACTGAAGCACCATCTTTTTCTGAAGAAACATCTTCGGTACCTTTTTCTTCTTCCAGCGCTGCTTCTCGTGCAATTTCATCTTCATCCGAAAGAACAAGGCCGGTTTCCTCGTCATATTGACTCATTACTTACCCCTTTTTCTTCTCGATTGTAATTCGCTCTTTTTTGTACTTGACTGTCACACGCTCGATAAGCTTATCAATGACAATCAAATTCCCCTGTGGGCGATAATTTACCACGTCGGCCTTATTTTCAAAGATCCCTGGTAATTCCATCTGTAAGACTTCTTCACCGAAGGTTATATAGGTCTTCTTTCCATCATCATAGACTCTTGTTGGAATCCATCGAGGTTTCTTGAAAACATTGAAAGTAATCTTGTAGTCGAATGATAGAAAGCGTGGATCTATTGTATCCATTTCTGTTGCTACTTGAATTTCTTTGGTTATGTCTTTAGCAAAGATCTGTGGCATCCCTTGATTGTGATATTTCCATTTCACAATAGGCATATACACGTTTGAATAACTTCTTAAAACCACATGGTATACTCTCATATTTGTATTTATGATGAGTGTGGCATCAAGTCCGGCCTGTTTCGGTTTAACATAGATATGTTGAACGACAACATTGTTCTGCTGATTAACACCTGCACCAATAATCCATCGCTCGGTATCTGAAACAAATGGACTATCGATGACTATCTCACCGGGCTGTAGGTGTATATCTGTTGTGCGTAGTATCTGACAATATACTTCATACACCTGATCTGGATCATAATCATAGATTCTCGCTGCGTGTGAGTACTCAGTTGGTTTGATAGTTCCCTCTTCAGTAGATTGTTTGACTGAATCAAGACCGGTAGTCCGTTTTACCGCTGGCTCAGGAGTCGGAATATACACAGGGCGATCAACATAGACTATTTGATTTTGAACATCGATGGAGGCTTTCAGTTCTTCAACTGCAACTTCTTCTTCGCTCTTTTCTTCCATTTCAACAAGTTTGTCTTTGACAACTTCGTTTCTCGGCTCCATGTCCATTGTTTTACAGGAAACTCCCAGAATAATACTGATAGCGAGTAAAAAAATGGCGCGGATCTCATGTCTTTTGTACATTACTGTGCTCCTTGTATGCGAGTGATTTCAGTGAGATTGTATTCTTCGATGTAAATACCTAGTGGATTGAGTTTTTCTGCTTTCTTGGGCGGCGTCTTCCGGGTTGTCGTAACCAATGCGCGGAAACGTTTAGTTCCCGCTCCCCGTCCGGTTACAGTTTCAATAAAATCAACTTGATAGGTACTACCTGATACCCGTATTGTCGATTCTATTGTTACTACTCGCTTCTTGAATCCAATATCTGCGAAGGGATTATCCTCACGGATTGCAGGGGTCATTCGATCTGCACAGGAAGGAGTAATGATGTTATAGAGGGAGCTGATATTTGAAGTGAGAACTTCTCCATCGGTGGGAAGCGTACGTAAGTTTTGGAGGAATGTTTCCACCTGGTAGATATATGCGCTTTCAGGGATGTTCATCGTTTGATAGGAATAGCTGGATACATCCCCTACATATTTTGCTTCGCCCCATGGTAGAACAGTAATTACAACCGGGATCTTCTTCGGTAGTGTCATTGCCCATGACAGTGACACTGCAAGAACAATGATCACAGCGAGTTCCACTATCGCTATAATAAGCCACTCTTTTTTGCCTTTACTCTCCCGAGCCACTAAATCGCAGTATAGTTTTTCATTTCGCTTCATAGGGTTATCAATATCAAATTCTGTGTAGATTACTTTCTTATGATGACTTGCCATTATTTCCTCCAGATGGTGGTGTAGGTGGTGTAGGTGGTGTAGTACGTTGTGGGATTGTTGTCCTAACGGAGTTCCACCGTCATACTTTTTGGTATCTTGCTGAACAGGTTTTTGCATTCCGCCTATTTGTGCTTTCCATGCAGAAGATTCAGCATTTTTAGTTTCTTGCTTATGTTGTGCATATCGTTCCGCTCCTTTTGCTTTATTCTCCTGAGCAAATTCACCGCTTGTTTTCCGATTCCCATCTTCTTTTGGTTTGTTCCGAGCCTCAAGAGATGAGAATCGATTTCCGCCGCCACTATTACTTCCGCCTCCTCCTTTACCATTCGTAAGACTTTTTGCAAGTCCATGAACACCGGACTTCACAGACTCTTTGGCAGAATCACCCATCGAGCGCGCACCTGCTGCAATTGAGCCAAGCTTTCCTTTCCCATCAGCGGCGGCAGCCTTTCCAGCACCAACAGCCTGATCAACCGCTGCTTTCCCTTGTACAGCGGTTTTGACTCCAGCAGAAGCTGCACCCTTAACGGCAGCTCCACCGGCTGCGGCGGCTCCTGCCATAGAGGCAGCAGTCCGAAGACCTTCAGCCATTGATAATTGAGGCGTACCGGTCAACAGAGCTGTCGCAAGGGCGGGGCCGTTTTGGCAAAGAAGCCAATGAAGGAAGATGGTGAATAGCGTATAGATCGTCTGGTCGATGAAGTTATCAAAGGGTCGAACCATGAGCGCAAGAAACCCATTTATTGCGAGCATGAACGTAAGGGTTACAAAGAGAAGTTTTAACGCCTGACCGACTATTGCTCCCACCAGTTTCTCTGTAAGGAACTTTGTTCCATCCCAGAGCATGAAGGGAAGCATAATACATCCAACACTTGTGATAAGTGTAAATTCAATTGCACCAATGAAATATTGAATGGAACAGAATATTCCACCAAGAAGAACCGCAAGTGAAGCAAGTGCAAGTAATGTAAAACCTCCGATATCAGGACCTTTTGGTGGAACCACACTTACACTTAAGCAAACAAGTGCTTTGCTCCAGATATTTTCAAAGGTAAGCATCAGTAGGCGCATAACCGCGTTTGGTCTTATGAACATACCCGGACGTTTATCAGAGCCTTTATCAAAGATATCAAGCACATACTTTTTTGCGACATTACCTTTCCCAGTTTCTTCTTCCAATACTTTAATGATGTCTGAATATGCATCAGGGTCGTTTGCTTTCTTTTCCCAGAACTCAGTTGCCTCGCCATCAGAAGTAGTTTTCTGGATCATCGCGGCAACCTTCCCGTAGCTTGAACCATAACTCCAGGCATAGATAATTCTGTTTATACCTTGAATCATTAAGGATAAGCATTAATGAAAATTAAGAAGAAAATCACAGATGTGAATGTCTTGATTAACTGCTCTGATAATCCTTCACCTTTAGCAATATACTTAATCGCGATAAACCCAAGATTAAGTGTTAGGATAATTTTTGCAATAAACATCGCTTGTCCCATGAAATACCCTTGAAGACTGGAAAAGTCCTCTAACAAGGTAAAGAATGGGGCATCAAGCCATTTTGGTTCCATTTGTCCTCCTGTGCCTTTTGTGCTTTTGCATCCGATAACTCCTGTTCTATAGTTATATTTAATTAAGGGAATCCTTAACTTACCTTGTTTTTCAGTGTCTAGAAGTGTTATACTTTTTAGTAAGGAGATGTAGATGAAAAAATATTTATGCTTCTGATATTTATTCTTACTGGATATATGAGTTTTACAGAAAATTACTCAACACCTCTTTTTATTAGTACAGAACTAGTTGCAACTGTTAATGATGAAATTGTTCGCTTCTTTTCCTTTGAAAAGGATTCTTGGAAGTCTGATCCCTCTGCTAATTTGACTTTACCGGTTGGTTGTTCCGATGTTTCTTTGACAAGTGTTCTAGGAAATATTGTTGTCGCAACCGTTGATGGAAACATTGTTCGTTTCTTTTCCTTTGAAAAGGATTCTTGGAAGTCTGATCCCTCTGCTAATTTGACTTTACCGGTTGGTTGTTCCGATGTTCTTTGACAAGTGTTCTAGGAAATATTGTTGTCGCAACCGTTGATGGAAACATTGTTCGTTTCTTTTCCTTTGAAAAAGATTCTTGGAAGTCTGATCCCTCTGTTAATTTGACTTTACCGGTTGGTTGTTCCGATGTTTCTTTGACAAGTGTTCTAGGAAATATTGTTGTCGCAACTGTTAATGAAATACTGTTCGTTTCTATTCCTTTGAAAAAGGTTCCTGGAAGTCTGATCCCTCTGCTAATTTGACTTTACCGGTTGGTTGTACCGGTATTTCTTTGACAAATGTTCTGGGAAATATTATCGTTGCAACTGTCAATAAAAATTCTATTCAGTTATATTCATTTGAAAAAGGTTTCTGGAAGACTGATCCTTCTACAATTTATCATTTTGATTCTATCCAGCCGTCTAAACTGACGGCTCAATCCTCTTTAACTTATTTATTCGATCCAATCTTTGAAAAGCGACCTTTTTGTTGAACAGGCATATCAGCTGCGATATCTTTATCAGCCTGATAACGAACATTTAACGCGTTAATACGGTTCGCTTCCATTTGTTGGCCAATAAGTATTTGCATGAGCGCAGTCAGGGATTGTAAGACAGCCAGATTACTTTCAGATTTCTCTGCTTCTTTCATTATTGCATCCATCTCCTGTGCAGCAACCTTATTGTTTTCTTCGATTACATCTCCGATAACAGTCATTTGCTTTGCTGCCTCATTAATTCTGCCTTTCCATGCAACCGCATATGCATAGTTAGCAGGATTAAGACCATAGTGACTCCACGCTCTTGCTTTTCCCAATCACTCATATCTGAGGTCATATCATTTTCAACCATGTCAATTGCTTCGCCTGGGAGTCTATAGAATTGACTTATCGGGACTTTCTTCCCACCGACTTCAACACTGATTGCTTTAAACCGATTCTCTGTCTTTCTCACAAAATCAATTTGTTTATCAACATAAGAGACAGCATCGCTAAATGACTTAATCTCGCTCATATCCAATTGCTGTAATTGCTTCAATTGTGCCTGAGTGGTTACATAGGCGTACTCAACCTGCTTTATCGAGTTCAATACAGACTGGTACATTTGATATCCGTTATGAACTGTTTCAAGAATATGTGCCATATCGATTACTGGCGCATTTGCTCTCAGAGGACTACAGAAAAATACCAACAGGCACACGCCATGTACTACTCTTAATACCGTATTCTTCATTTACGCACTCTCCTTCATGTACCGTGAATAATCGAGTCCTTTTGCCTTCAAGATATCAGCAGCATATTCGTATCCACTCTCGTCTCCATGTTCAGCGACAAGCTTATCAAGAAGTTCATGATCTGGAGTTCCTATAAGTGCGAGTGTAATGCTATCACGCTTCAGATCAAGCTGAAACTTTCTACTTCCCATCGTTGAGGTGTATAAGTAGTCTTGTTTCATTATCCCATGAGAAAGAGAGCTGATTTCTGCATCAGTAAGACCAAAGGTAGAATAGGCATGATGCATGGCCGGTGTTTCAGCCTCCGGATCTGCAAGGAAAATCTTTGTATGGCACTGTTGTATGATCGTTGAACACAAGGACGAATTAACTGCATCAGCAACATCCTGTGTAGCAAATACAACAAAAACATTCTTCTTTCGGAGTGTTTTGAGCCACTCTTCGATCTTTGCTCTGAATATTGGATGACGAAGAAAAAGCCATGCTTCATCAAGGACAAGCAACGTAAGACGGCCAGTAAAGAGGCTTTCTATGTAATGGAAAATATATGATATAGCTGGAGCTACACACGATTCTCCCATTTGCATGAGATATTCCATTTCAAGTGTAATATACCGGCTATCAAGGGAGATTGAAGTGGAGGAAGCATCAAATATTGCTCCATACTTACCGCCAAGTTGATACGGACGTAATGTTTCGCGTAGTAACGGTTGTTTAGTTTCAGGATCAAGATAGTTAACACTTTGACAAAAGTAGTAATCGTTCGCTTCGACTTTGGAATACTGGCCATTCGTTCAATTGCATCGGTAATAGCACTACTCATCGAAGGAGTGACTGTTACTCCTTGAATTTCTACTAGAGACTCAATCCATTCAGTTGCCCAGGTACGATCAAGAATTGTTTCAAGGTGTGCTAACGGTTGAAAACACACACCATTCGTTCCCGGCTCATAGTAGCGACCACCGAAGGCCATGGTTGGCTGTCTGGCAGATCGTCCTTTATCAAGTACGATTACCTGGCTGTCAGTATATTTGAAGAACTGTAATTCTAGAAGGTTAAGAAGCGTTGATTTTCCAGCTCCTGTCGGTCCAAGTATGATTGTATGGCCAACATCACCGAGGATTTAAGCTAAGAAAAAAGGGAGTCCCATCTTGAGTCGAGCAAGTAACATGAGGTAGATCAATTCCGCTTACATTACCTGCATGTTCATTTTCAATCATTCCTGCCCAGATTGCAGACAAAGTACTACATGACTAAAATTACTTGATACAACCGGAAGGAGCGGATATTACTAACAACATCCCCTGGCATCATAGATTTCCATGCTTCGAATGCATTAAAGGTCTCTTCCTTTGCTACAAAACCAACACTCTGAACCAGTTTTTTGACTTCTTGAGCTTCTATGTGCTTTTTTTAAATCTGTATCCCATACCATTATATTTGAGGTATACAGGCCAAGAGAGACTTCATCTGTATCAAGAGCAATCTGAGCGGCAGCAGCGTCTTCTTCCTTCACAATCGCGCCACCGTTTATTTGCTTTGTGGCTCCTTTGTTGCAGAAGCAATAAAGGATTGGAACCAACCAACCTGATTACCACGATGGTTTTGTTGAGCTTTTTCAGTCTTCTTTATCGCTTCCTCTTTATCAAGACAGATATATCGTGTGCTCCATCGATACTCCAATTTTGCCTTATTGAGCTTGTCGAATATAGCCGGATACGTACTCTGAGGAAAATCGACAATACCATTACTGGTATATAGTTCTCCCCTAATTTCATAGTAAGCCCAATATCAAGGACTTCATCCGGAAGAAGTCGATCAATAAAAAAAGGATTATCGGGCAGAGTTAAGGAATGCCTATTATTAGATATAGTTGAATGAAGATATTCACAGGTCTGAGAATCACTCAAAGGAGCGATGAGTATTTTAGTTGCGAGGATTCCAACGATATCATCTGTAGTGGTTTCAAAATAGGAAATGTCTTCTTCAAGAGAGTTACTGTGTCCAGTTTCAGTATAAAGAGATTTGTTGCTTTTTTTGTGATTTCTCTCGGAGGCCGATATGTGAAGGTTAAATAGTATGAAGATCAAAGTGCTTTCCGAAAGATCGAAAAGCTTCTTCTCGTTCTTTATCAATTAGATACGGAGCGAGATTCGTAAACTTTCCTCCGGGTATTCTTGTGTTGAAAACCGTTGAACTTCCATTTGAATAGCCCAACCAGAACCAA